>CAVRBZ010000009.1:0-181359 GCA_963719355.1 uncultured Solirubrobacterales bacterium
CTCGAGCTCGGACCAGCCGATCGGGAACAGGTATTCGACGTCGCTGGTCGCGCTCGAGTAGTGCGAGAGCTCGTCGGCGCCGTGCGCGCGCAGCCGCAGATGGTCGGGACGCAGGCCGAGCTCCATCCACCAGCTCATGCGCTCCGCCAGCCAGTGTTGGTGCCATTCGGCAGCCCGGTCCGGCGGTACGAAGAACTCCATCTCCATCTGCTCGAACTCCCGCGTGCGGAAGATGAAGTTGCCGGTGGTGATCTCGTTCCGGAAGCTCTTGCCGACCTGGGCGATCCCGAAAGGCGGCTTCTTGCGCGCGAACTGCATGTAGTTCTTGAAGTTCAGGAAGATGCCCTGGGCTGTCTCGGGGCGCAGGTACACGGTGGAACCTTCCTCGCGCACCGGCCCGACGGACGTCTCGAACATCAGGTTGAAGTCGCGGGCCTCGGTCAGGTCGCAGTCGGGCGTCTCGCCCGGATGCCTGGACGGCTTGCGTCCGCACTGGGCGTCCTCGAGCTTGTCCGCGCGGAAGCGCAGCTGGCAGGTGCGGCAGTCGACCAGCGGGTCGGTGAACCCCTCCAGGTGACCGCTCGCCCGCCACGTCGCGGGGTGCTGGATGATGGCCGAATCGAGCGCCACGATGTCGTCGCGTTCCTGGAGCATGGCCCGCCACCACTGCGCGCGGATGTTGTTCTTGAGCAGCACCCCATAGTGGCCGTAGTCGTAGCTCGAGCCCAGCCCGCCGTAGATCTCGCTGCTCGGGAACACGAATCCGCGCCGCTTGCACAGCGAGACGATCTTGTCCATCGTGACGGGGTCGGTGGTAGACATCAGGCGATGAATTGTGCCGGTCCACGGCGTCTCGGCGCGCGCACCCCGTTTCGCGGCGCGTGTACGACGTCTCTCGGCATGTGCACAGGAGGTGCGTCTCGGCGCGCGCGCCCGTCTCGGCGCGTGCTCCCCATGAGCTCTCCGCATGCCGCTCGAGGACAGGCGGCACGTTTCTCGCCTCGCCCCTGGGGTATGGAACCGCCATGAAATACCGGCTCGCCCTGATCGCGGTCATGAGCGTCCTGTCACTCGCCGTCGTCGCCTGTGGCAGCTCCAGCTCGTCATCGCCAACCGGCAGCGGTGCCGCCGCCGGCACCAGCGCGACCACCGGTACGGTCAAGCTGGCCAAGACAAAGTTCGTCCTTCACGCCGGGCTCGCGTTCGGCGCCTTCCACCGTTGGATCTACAAACCCGCGAAGGCCGGTGAGCTCACCCACCCGCTCCAGCACAAGCTCACCACGCTGAAGGCGGCCTTGGCGGCCGGGTTCGTCTACCACGAGGTCAAGCTGGCGCTCGCCGACGCCCAGGCCGACCCGACGCTGTCGAAGCTGGTCGCCCCACTCACCGACCTGCAGAACAAGATCCACGGTCTGGTTGGGAGCGTCAAATCGGGCGGCGCGAGCGCAGGCGACGTCGGTGGGCTCGACAGCCTCATCTCCTCGATCAAGGGGCAGGCCTCGGGCGCCGGACAGCCGATCACCGAGCAGACTCCGTCCTCCCCGAGCGGCTGACGCGGAACTGCGTTTCCCCGCCGCGGTCTTGGCACTCTCGCCTTGAGAGTGCCAAAACGCGTGGCTATACTTCCTGAAGCGATGCCGATCTACGAATACCGGTGCGAGCAGGGACACACGTTCGAGGTCATGCAGCGCATTACCGACGACCCCGTCGCGGCGTGCGAGACGTGTGCCGCCCCGGTGGCTCGCGTGTTCCACCCGGTAGCCGTCCACTTCAAGGGATCCGGCTTCTACAACACCGACTACGGGACGCGCAAGCGCGCCCGCGAGAACGCCACCGAAGGCACCGGCAAGAGCGAGAGCTCGTCTGACTCGAGTTCGGCGACCGGGGACTCCAAGCCGTCCTCGGGCTCCAAGTCCTCCTCGGACTCGAAGTCCTCCGAGACCAAGAGCACGGCCACGAAGTCCGCGGACTGACGCTCAGCGGATCAGCGTGATCTTGGCCGTGCGCGTGAGCGTCGCGCCGTCGGCCCCGGTCAGCGTGACGCGGACGGTCAGGACCAATGAACCGGTGGCGGCCAGGCGGCGGGCGGCCGCGGGCGAGAGCTTCAGCGTGACCGTGTGCCCGCCCGCGCCGAGCCTCCTCACCGTACGCAGCAGCACCACCGTCCGCTTGGTGTGGGCTGGCCGGATCGTGATCTGGAAGTTGGCCCCGGCGCTCTGGTTGAGCGCGAGGGTCACGCGCAGGCCGTGCGCGAGCGCGGGGACCAGGTGCTGCTTGCCGGGGACCGACAGGTGCATGGTCAGCGGGCTCGCCGCCGCCGGGTTCGGCGCGGGCGCCGTCGGAGCTGCGGGGAGCGGGGCTGGCGGCGTCGCGGCGAGCGGCGGATTGGCAGGGACGGGGGGCACCGGAGCGTCGACCGTCACGTGCTGGACCGCACTGGCGCTGAGCCCGAGATCGTCGGTCGCGGTCAGCGTGACCATGTAGGTCCCGGGGGTGGCGTAGGCGTGGAGGGAATGCGGCTGAGTGCCCGAGTCCGCGAGACTACCGTCCCCGAAGCTCCATCGGTAATCGCTGATCGCGCCGCCCGGCGCCGCAGTCGAGGCCGTGCCGTCAAAGCCTACGGTGGAGCCGGTGGCCGCCACTGTCGCCGAGGGCGTGAACGCGGCGGTGGGCGGCGTGTCGATGGTGATGGTCCGGGTAGCGGCGCTGGTCTGGTTGTGCGAGTTGGTCACGCTGAGCGCGACGATGTATTTCCCTCTTGCCGTATACCAGTGGATGACCGGATCCTTTGTGGTGCCGGGCTGCTTGATGCCATCGCCGAAGTCCCAGCTGTAGCTGACGATCGAGCCGTAAGGATCGGTCGAGGTGCCGGGGTCGAAGGTTGCCGGGCTTTTTGGTGCGACGGCCGTGGCCGGCCCGGTGAACGCGGCGGTGGGCTGGTCGACGGTCACCTGCTGGGTGGCGAGGGCCGTGACCCCGAGATCATCGGTGACGGTCAGCGTGACCGCATACACGCCGGGCAACCCATAACTGTGGCTGGCGGTTGGCGACGGGTCCGTGTCGGCGGTGGCGCCGTCGCCGAAGCTCCAGTTGTACTGGCGAATCGTGCCGCCCAGCCCTGCCGACGACTGCGTCGCGTCGAAGCTGATCGAGGCATTGGGAGCGGCCACGGTTGACGGCGTGGTGAACGCGGCGGTGGGCGGGTCATCGACGACCACTGTATGGCTGATCGTGCTCATCTGGCCGAGCGAGTTGGTGATGGTGAGCTTCACGGTGTAATCGTTCCTGGCCGTGAAGGCGTGGGTGACGGCGGCGTTGCTCGCGCTGTCCTGCGTGGTGCCATCGCCGAAGTCCCAGCTGTAGTCGAGAATAGATCCGTACGGATCGGTCGAAGCGCCGGGGTCGAAGCTCGCGGTGGCGCCGGGAGCGAGCACGCCGGGAGCGGTGGCGAAGGCGGCGGTCGGCTTGTCGACCGTGACCTGCTGGCTGCTCGTGGCGCTGACGCCGAGGTCATCGGTGACGGTCAGCGTGACGGTGTACCGACCCGCCGAGGTGTAGATATGGCCGGCGGTCGCGGTGCTCCCGGAGATTGTGTTTCCGTCTCCGAAGTCCCACCTGTACGTGGTGTTCGATCCCGAGGAGGTCGACCCGCTGCCATCGAAGCTGAGCGCGGTGCCGGCTTGCTGGGCGCCTGTCGGCGCGATGAAGGCGACCGTCGGAGGCGTGTCGATCGTGACTACCTTGGTGGTGGTGTCGGTCTGCCCGACGGAGTTCGTGACGATCAGGGTTGCGTAGTACGTGCCGCGGGCGGCGTAGGTGTGGGTGGGCTTGGCGCCCGAGGTCGCGGTACCGTCTCCGAACACCCACCTGTAGGCGGTGATCGAGGCTCCCTGGTCGGTCGAGGTCGTGCCGTCGAAAGAAACCGACGCGCCTGGGGACGGGACCGTGGGCGTGGAAGTGAACGCGGCGGTCGGATCGGTCGGCGACGCCGCCGGCGTGGTGAGGGTGTAGTCGTATCCGTACGTGGTCCCGGTGGCGTTGGCCGCGACCAGCCGGTAGTGGTAGGTAGTACCTGGCGCGAGGTGGGAGAGATACCCGGTCACGGAAGCGGGCGTGGTGCCCGAGCCGATATCGGTGGCCGCGGTTTTCTGTCCGTAGGCATTCGTCGTGCCGTACTCGATCCACCACGACGTGTCGAGTCCGTTCGGGTACACACCACTGGCCAAGGTGGCGCTGTGGCTGCCGGTGCTCTGGGTGTAGCTTGCCGCGTTGCCCGACCCGTACGCGGGCCCGCCGATGCCCGGCGCGCCAGTCACCACCGAACCCGAGATCGACCCCACTCCGGTTGGACCGTCGTAGCCGACGCCGGCGTTGCAGATGTAGGCGATGTTGGCCGCACAGGTGCCGTTGGAGCCGCTCGTGATGTCGTTGAGCAGTCCACTGTCACCGTAGGCCCAGGCCGGAGTGCCGGCGCTGCTGACACCGGTGACGGCGTAATAGGCGGCGATAAGCGGGGTGGCCAGGCTGGTGCCGCCGGCCATCATCCAGCCACCGTTGCCCGAGTCGTAGATCTTCAAGCCGGTGGCCGGATCACCGTCCGCCGAGAGGTCGGCATAAGCGCGTTTGGCGCAACCCTTGTCGGTTTGGTAGGAGGGCTTGGTGGATCCGGACGCGGACGCACAGCCGGACCCGCCGCCGGCCCAAGCGCCTTCGCCGAAGCCGCGTAGGCCGCCGGCCCCGCTGGCCGGCGCGAGCGTCGTCGCGCCCGCGGCGGTCACGTTCGCGAATGCCGCCGGGTAGTTGTCCGTGGTGGCGCCTACATAGCCTTTGTCCCCGGCGGCGGCGACGGTTGCGACACCGGGAAACGTGAAGTTGCCCGAGGGCGGGTTGCTCTGCGAGAGCGTCCAACTGGCTGAGATCTGGTTGGCGCCCAGGTTCTTCGCGGTCGCCATCGCCGCGGCGAGGTCGGTCGGTCCCGCGGACGTGGCCTCGACCAGCAGGATGTGGCAGTTCGGGCACACCGCCGATACGGCATCGAGGTCGAGCGAAGCCTCTAACTCCCAGCTGGCGTTGGATGGCGGCAACGGCGAGGTGGCGCCGGTCTGATTGACCTTGCGGAAGCAGCCGTTCGCGGTGGTGCAGGCCGGCAGCTCGTAGTTCGACCGGTACGCGTTGAGGTCCGCGGCGGCGGTGGGGTCATCGTACGGATCGACGACCGCCACCGTGTCGTTCGCCCCGCCGGTCTGGGACACGGCCGTCAGGTCATAGCCCTGCTGAAGATACGCCGGGGTGCCGGCCGCGGGCGGGGTGGCCGCGGGGACCGACGCCGGGTGGGCCCCGGAGCGGTGCGCCGGCGCGACACGGCCCAGCGAGTGGGACTTGGCGACGTGCGGACGGACCGGAGCGCCGGTCGAGCGCAGGACGAGCGTCTCCGCTGTACAGCTGGCGTGCCCGGCGGCGGCTCGCGGGCAGACCGGGCGCGAGGTCACCTGCGCCGGGGTCAGACCGGTGGCCTCCTCGAGGGCCTGCGATACGCCGCGGGGACTGGGCGCGGGGGTCGGGACGCCGGCCCGCGCGGTGCGCTTGCGTGCCCCGCCGGCCGCGGCCGGGGCCGGGGCCGGCTGATGTGGGCTAGCGCTCGCGGCGACGAACGACCGACCGCCGCTCGCCCGCTGCTGCGATGCCGGCGCCAATACCGGCGCGACGGTATGGACGTGGGCAACGGCGCGGGCCGACTGGCCGGGGGCCGAGCCGGCGGACTGCAGGACGTAGCCCACGCCGGCAGCGAGCAGCACCGCCAGCGAGGCGGCGATCAACCTGGCGTGACGGCGCACACGCTCGTTCATGCCTTACCGGCTGGACGCTTGTTCGAGGCGAGCCACCGCCGGCGAGGCCGAAAATCCGCAAATCCCACACTCCCCCTATCGGCAGCCGGCCGGGATCCTCAAGTCCCCCCGTTGCAGTAATTGCAAAACCGGATGGCCGGCTTCGGACCGCGGTCCTCTCGATCAGCCGTTGACGAGCTTGTCCACCGCCTGGTGGACGGCCTCGGGAGTCACCGTCAGCGCGTCGCCCACGCCCGGGACGACCGCCGCACCGGTCGGCTTGAGGATCTGCACCGGGGCCGACCCGCCGAGCTCCGCACCCGCGAACAGGCTGAGCAGCGTGAAGCCGCCCATGTCGGTCCGGAGCGCCTGGGGCGCGTACCACGACGCCCAGGGCAGGTGCAGGAACGTATGCACGGACAGCAGCTGGCTCTTGATCGCGTTGAGGATCTGCTGCTGGTAGGCCTCGCGGGTCAGGTCGCTGCTGGGCGCGCAGGTGTTGTGGCGAGTGCGGGCCAGCGTCAGCGCCTGGATCCCGCTCAAGTGGTGGGTGCCCGGCTGGAGGTCCAGCGTCCAGCCGCCGTTGGCCGCGCCGCCTGAGATCTCCGAGCAGATCCGTCCGGTCTTGACGTTGACGCCACCGATGGCGTCGATGAACTTCGGGAAGTTCGCGAAGTTGATGATGATCACGTGGTTGATCTTCAGCCCGGTGAGCTTCTCGACCGTCTTGATCGTGAGCGCCGGGCCGCCGAACGCGTAGGCGGCATTGATCTTGTTCGTGCCGTGCCCGGGGATGGGGACCAGCGTGTCGCGCGGGATCGACAGCCGGCGCGAGACCCCGCCGCCGATCCGCCAGATCATCAGCGTATCCGAGCGGCTGCCCGCGTCGGAGGTGTTGGCGCCGCCCTCGTGCGTTCCCGGCGGTCGCTGGTCGGTGCCGATCACCAGCACGTTGTCGGTGCCGGTGATCATGTTCGAACCCGAGGTGAGGGCCGCCTGCGCGTCTGACGGCACCCCGCCGGACTGCGCCGATGCGCTGATCAGGAACAGGACGAGCGACAAGAGCAGCCACGCCACGAGGGCGAGGAGCAGGCCGACGAGCACCCGCTTCCACGTGACCCGGCGGCGTGGGCGCTCGCGCCCGCCGCCCCGGTACGTGCGGTAGTCGGGGGGGAGCGTGAGCTCGTCTTCTTCCCCGCGCAGACGGGCCTTCAGACCGCGCGGTCCGGCGCGGTAGAGCTTGTAGGGGCGTTCCTCCAGGTTGCTCGGCATGTACGCATATAGTGACGGCATGCCTGGCCGACGCACGATTGGCGTCGACATGGGCGGTACCAAACTGCTCGCCGGCGCGGTCGATTCCGGGTTGTCGGTCCATCACCGCGCGCAGCGGAACCTGAACCGCCTCGACCAGTCCTACCTGCTCGACGTCGTGGTCGACGCGGTCGAAGAGACGCGTGGCGGAGCCGGCGCCGAGGTGGATGCGGTGGGCTTCGGAATCCCCTCGTTGATCGATCAACGAACCGGCAACTCGGTGATCGCGGTCAACCTCCCACTCAAGGACGTCATGTTCGCCGACGTGATGACCGAGCGGCTCGGACTGCCGGTGTTCGTCGATAACGACGCGAATCTCGCCGCGCTGGCCGAGCACCGCGCCGGCGCCGCCCGGGGGTACAGCGAAGCGGTCGTGCTGACGATCGGGACAGGGATCGGCAGCGGGCTGATCCTGCGCGGCGAGCTCTACCGCGGCGCGGTCGGAGCCGCGGCCGAGCTCGGGCACTCGGTGGTCGACCTGAACGGCCCCCCGTGTCAGGGCAACTGCCCCAATCACGGCTGCATCGAGTCGCTCGCGTCGGGGACCGCCCTGGCCCGTGAGGCCCTGCGGATCGCCCACGAGCAGCCGGAGTCGGGGCTGGGGCGGGCGCTGGCCGAGGGGCGCGAGCTCGAGGGGCCGCTGGTCACCGAGCTCGCCCACGACGGGGACTGCGCCGCGGTCGAAGCGATCGAGCTGATCGGGACTCGGCTCGGCGTGGCCATCGCCAGCTTCGTGAACATCTTCAACCCGGAGGTGGTGGTGATCGGAGGCGGCGTGATGGGCGCCGGCGAACTCCTGCTCTCGGCCGCGCGGGCCGAAATGCTCGCGCGCGCGCTCCCGCCCTCGCGGGACATCGTCGAGATCGTGCCGGCGGCCTTCGGAGTCGAGGCCGGGATGATCGGCGCCGCGGCGCTCGCCTTCGACGGGTTGGCCCAGAGGGCGGCGTGAGCGCGCCCGGAGCGCCGCCCGGAGGCGCGGGCCGCCTGATCATCTGCCCGACCCCGATCGGCAACCTCGAGGACGTCACCCTGCGCGTGCTCGCCGCGCTGCGCGAGGCCGACATCGTCGCCTGCGAGGACACCCGGCGCACCCGCATCCTGCTCGACCGCTATGGAGTGGGCGGAACGCTGGTCAGCTACCACGAGCACAACGAGCGCCAGCGAGCGGCTGAGTTGGTCGCCCGCATGCGCGCCGGCGCCGTGGTCGCGCTGGTCTCCGACGCCGGCACCCCGCTCGTCTCCGATCCGGGATTCCTGCTCGTGCAGGCGTGCGTGGCGGCCGGGCTCGCGGTCGAGGTGCTGCCCGGGCCGTCGGCCGCGCTCGCGGCGCTGGTGGCGAGTGCGCTGCCCGCCGAGCGGTGGCGGTTCGCCGGCTTCCTGCCGCGTAAGCGCTCGGAGCTGCAGCACGCATTCGACGGACCCGAGACGCTGGTGGCCTTCGAGTCGCCCAGGCGGATCGCCGCGTCGCTGGCGATCCTCGCCGAGCTCGACCCCGACCGGCCGGTCGCCCTGTGCCGCGAGCTGACAAAGCTGCACGAAGAAGTCGTGCGCGGCACCGCGGCCGAGCTGGCGGCGCGCTACGCCGATCATCCGCCGCGCGGCGAGGTGGCGCTGGTGGTCGGTGGTGCGCCGTCGGTGGTCGACGAGATCGGGCCGGCGCTGGAGGCGCTGCGCCGGCTGGTCGAGGCCGGGGCCAAGCCGCGTCCCGCCGCGTCGGTGGTGGCCGATCTGACCGGCGTGCCCGCCAACCGGCTGTATCGCGCGCTTACGACCGATTAGGGGCCGCCTACGGCGGCGTCCCTGGGACCGGTTCCGCCGGGCATCCGTGCCCGGCGGGACGGGCCGCGATCCCCCCGGCCGGGCATGGACGCCCGGCCGCACGGCGTCGCGGCGACGGCCCGCTCGGCATCCATGCCTCGCCTGTTGGGTCTGCCGCGCCATCGTCCGGAGGACGCCGAGCGAAGCGAGGCCCAATAAAGTCATTCGTTCGCCGATGTCCTTCTACATCACCACCCCGATCTACTACGTGAACGCGCAGCCGCACCTCGGCCACGCGTACACGACGATCGCCTGCGACGTGCTCGCCCGTCACATGCGCCAGCGGGGCGAGGACGTGTTCTTCCTGACCGGGACCGACGAGCACGGCGAGCCGGTGGCCGACGCCGCGCATGCCCAGGGGCTCGAGCCAAAGCAGCTGGCCGATCTGAACGCGGAGAAGTTCAAGGCGCTGGCGCCTCAGCTCGAGGCGTCCAACGACTTCTTCATCCGCACGTCAGACGCGGAGCACAAGCGTCGCGTGCAGGAGGTGCTCGAGCGCGTGCACGACAACGGCTACACGTACAAGGGGATGTACGAGGGCTGGTACTGCCCGCGGTGCGCTGACTTCAAGGTCGAGAACGAGATCCTCGAGGGCAACCGCTGCCCGATCCACGAGATCGTGCTCGAGCGCCACCAGGAGGAGAACTGGTTCTTCCAGCTGTCGGCGTTTCAGGAGCGGCTCGAGCGGCTGTATGCCGAGCAGCCCGACTTCGTCATGCCCCGGCACCACTACAACGAGGCGCGGTCGTTCATCGCCTCGGGCCTACAGGACGTCTCGCTTTCGCGCAAGCGCCTGAAGTGGGGCGTGGTCGTGCCCTGGGATCCCGAGCACGTGTTCTACGTGTGGTTCGACGCGCTGCTGAATTACTACACGGCGCTGGGTTACGCACGGCCGGGCGAGGACCTGACCGACCGTTTCTGGCCCGCGACGTACCACGTGATCGGCAAGGACATCCTCAAGTTCCACACCGTGTTCTGGCCGGCCATGCTGATGGCCGCGGGTCTCGCCGTGCCCGAGCACGTGTTCGTGCACGGCTTCCTGCTCGGCGCGGACGGGCGCAAGATGAGCAAGTCGCTGGGCAACGTGCTCGACCCGTTCGAGGTCATGGACGCGTACGGGACCGACGCGCTGCGCTTCTACCTGGTGCGCGACGTCGCCTTCGGGTCGGACGGGAGCGTCGGGATCGACGCGGTCCGCTCGCGCTACGAGAGCGAGTTGGCCAACGAGTACGGGAACCTCGCGAGTCGGACGATCGCCATGGTGCAGCGCTATCGCGACGGGGTGATTCCCGCGGCGGCGACCGACCCGGAGTTGGCGCGGGAGTTCGAGGTGCTGCCGGCCGAGGTCTCGGTGGTGCTCGATCGCGCGGAGCCGACACGGGCGCTGGATTTGATCTGGGACCGGGTCCGGCGCCTGAACCGCTATGTCGAAGAGCGCGCGCCATGGCAGCTCGCGCGTGACGCGGAGGCGGCCGGTCAGCTCGACGAGACGCTCGCGTCGCTGGCCGAGGGGCTGCGCGCGATCAGCGTGCTGCTTCACCCGTACGTACCCGCGAGCGTCGAGAAGCTGCTCGCGGCGCTGGGCGCTCCGGATGTGTCCTACGAGCGGGCGATCTTTGCCGAGCGCGGCAGCGGTTTGCCCGTCCAGTCGCTGGAACCGCTGTTTCCCAAGCGGTCCTCGCCCGCTGCGCGCGCTTGATCGACTCGCACACCCACCTGGATTTGTGCGAGCCGCCGGAGGCGGAGCTGGTCGCCGCAGCGTCGGAGGCCGGCGTGTCGCGGATCGTCACGGTGGGGACGGATGGCGCGTCGTGCCGCGCGGCGCTGGCCGCGGCCGAGGACTTTCCCCAGGTGTATGCGGCGATCGGCCGGCATCCGAACTCGGCCACTGGCTTCGACGACGGCGACCTGGCCGAGCTGGCCGCGCTGGTCGCGCATCCGAAGTGCGTGGCGGTGGGCGAGACCGGCCTCGACTACTACCGCGATTACACGCCGCGTGCCGATCAGGAGCGCGCGTTCCGCGCGCAGGTCTCGCTCGCGCGGGAGGTCGGCAAGCCGCTGGTGATCCACACCCGGGCGGCCGAGGAGGACACTCTGGCTCTGTTGGATGCCGAGGCGCGGGGCGTGCCGGTGATCCTGCACTGCTTCTCGATGCCCGAGCGGATCGAGGAGTGCCTCGCGCACGAGGACTGGTGGATCTCGTTCGCGGGCAACGTCACGTACCCGAAGGCCTCACCCCTGCGCGTCGCCGCCGTGCGCGTTCCGGCGGAGCGGCTGCTGGTCGAGACGGACGCTCCCTATCTGTCGCCGCAGGTGGTTCGTGGTAAGCCGAACCAGCCGGCGCACGTGGTCTCGACCGCGCAGGCGTTGGCGGTCGAGCGGCGCGTGCCGTACGCCGAGTTAGAGCGCGCCGTCGAGGCTTCCGCGGTCGCGGTGTTCGGATGGTCAAGCTAGGGCAGAACTTCCTGGTCGACCGGAACATCCTCGGCGTGATCGAGCGGTTGGCGGCGCTCGGGCCCGACGACGTCGTGCTCGAGATCGGGGGCGGACAGGGGGTGCTGTCCGAGCGCCTGGCGGGTGAGGTCGCGCACCTGCACGTGGTCGAGGTTGACCTACGGCTCTCGGGTGCGCTGCACACCGCGCTGGACGGCTTCTCCAACGTCACGCTGCATTTCGCCGATGCCCTGGATCTCGACTTCGCTGCGCTTGACCCTGAGCCGAGCGCAGTCGTGGCCAACCTGCCGTACTCGATCGCCGCCACGGTGATTCTGCGCACGATCGACGAGCTGTCCTCCGTACGGTCGTGGGTCGTCATGGTGCAGCGCGAGGTCGGGGAGCGGCTCGCGGCTTCGGCCGGCGAGCCCGCGTACGGCGCGCCGTCGGTGCTCGCCCAGCTGGCGTGCGAGGTGCGGGTGCTGCGGCCGGTGGCGCGCACGGTGTTCCGGCCGGTGCCCCGGGTCGACTCGGTCCTGGTCGGTTTGCGCCGCCGGCCGGGCGCTGCGGTTGATTCGGAATTGCGCGCGCTGGTGCACGACGCGTTCGCTCATCGCCGCAAGGCGCTCGCTGGGTCACTGGCGCTCGCTCCACGCGCTGGAGCGGGGGTGCGCGAGCGAACGCGGGCGGCGCTGGTCGACATTGGGCACCCGCCCGACGAGCGGGCCGAGCGGCTGTCGCCCGGGGAGTTCCGCTCGCTCGCGGCCCGGCTCCGGGTCCGCGCGTGAAGCTGGTCGCGCGGGCGCCCGGCAAGGTCAATCTGTGCCTGTTCCTCGGGCCCATCCGTTCCGATGGACGGCACGAGGTGGTCACGCTGCTCGAGTCCGTATCGGTGGCGGACGAGGTGTCGGTGGCGCCGGCGGGCGGGGGCAGCGCCGCCGACGAGGTGGTATGCGCCGGGGTCGAGGGCCCGAACATCGCGGCACGTGCCCTGGACGGCCTGCGGGAGCGCGGGTGGGACGCGCCGCCGGTGCGAGTCGTGATTCGCAAGCGCGTGCCGGTCGCGGCCGGGATGGGTGGCGGCTCGGCGGACGCGGCGGCGATCTTGCGCCTCGCCGCAGCGATCGCGCCCGTGCCGGCCGCTGTCGCCGCGGAGCTCGCCGCATCGCTCGGGGCCGACGTGCCCAGTCAGCTCGTCCCGGGCGTGTCGGTCGGCACGGGCGCCGGCGAGGTGGTTGAGCGGCTCGACCCACTGGGGCCTCATGCGTTCGTGATCGTGCCCCAGGGCTATGAGCTGGCTACCGCGGAGGTCTACCGGGAGGCCGACCGCCTGGGGCTGCCTCGCCATGCGGCCGATCTCTGCGCTCGTCGCCGTGAGCTCCTCTCCGCGCTCCGCGCCGGGACTTACCTGCTCGGCAACGACCTCGAGCCGGCGGCCCTGTCGTTGCGGCCGGACATCGGCCGGGCTCTCGACACGGTCCGCGACAGCGGCGCAGATTGCGCGATGGTCTCGGGGTCCGGTCCAACCGTGTTCGCGCTGTTCACCGGTGCCGATGCCCGGGCACGCGCCGACGCCGTGGCCGCGGGGCTTGCCCATCGCTACCCTGGGGTTGCCTCGGCGGCCCCGGTGGGCGAGGAATTCGGCGCTCCGCGCGGAAGCTAGTCGCCGGAAACCGCGCTTCACGCGGAAGCTAGTCGTCGGAAACTCGACCGCGACCCGCGACCGAATCCGGCCGTCGGGCACAATTCCCGCAAGGCTCGTGAGCAACACATCCATCACCTACCTGGTCGGCGCGTGCGCGAGTGTGTTCGGCTTCGCGGCGTTCTGTGCGCTCGTGGTCGTTCCGGCGATCACCGCCTACAGGCGCCCGCTCGAGCGGGTGGCCGTGGTGGTCCTGTCGCTGTACGTCCTCGCCGCGCTTGTGGGGATTGGCGTGCTGCTTGGCGCGTCGATCGTGGTCGAGTGGCCAAGGTTTTTCTGATTCGAGAAGGAACAGAGCGGATTGGCTGACCGTGCTCCGGAACAGCCGGCGCCGGGCACGCCCAATCTGGCCGCCCTCGCCGCGATCACCGACGCCGTCGAGGACGGCGCCGGGCTGCCGGCCATCCTGCGCGCCGCGGCACGCGCGCTCGACACCAGCCTGATCCTGATCGACCGTTCGGCCTCGGTGCTGGCCGTCGCCGCCCGCAGTCCTGCCGACGAGCGTTCGCTCATGCGCGACGCCGAGGATGTCATGACGATCGAGCTCAAGGTCGCGGACGCCACCGTGGGCAAGCTGCGGATGCGGGCCTCCGAGCGCCCCGCCGATGCCTCGCTGCTTCGGCTCATCACCACGCTCATCGCCTCCGAGGTGGAGCGGGTGCGTGCGCCCGAGCGCGCGTCGGAGGAAGAGGCCACCGGGTTCCTGCGCGCCGTCCTCGAGCGCCGCATCGAGGATCGCGGTGAGCTGATCGCGCGTGGGAAGCAGCTCGGGACCGATCTGAACGGGGGCGCCAGCGTGGTGATCATCCGCGCCCATCCGCGCGCCCCGACCGAGGAGGATTGGCGCCGGCGGATGTTGGCTTTGGCCGCGCGGGGGGCCCGTTCGGTCGCGCCCGGCTCGATCGCCGCGCCCACCGCGGAGGACGCTCCGGAGGTCGCCGTGCTGCTCCCCGACGGCGACGGCGAGATGGGCCGGCGGGGCGTGTCAGCGATCCTGCGCGAGCTCGAGTCGGGGCTGCCCGGCTTCGCGTTCGCAATTGGCCGCAGCCGACGCGCCGAGGATCCGCTCGAGCTGCCCCGCGCCCGCAACGAGGCGCTCCTCGCCGCCAACGTGGTCGAGGGGGAGCCCGAACGGGTCGAGCTCGGCTACGAGCAGACCGGCACCTACCAGCTGCTGTTGCCCCACATGAACGACCCGGTCGAGCTGCGGCGCTTCTACGACGAGACAGTTCGCCCGCTGGTCGCCTACGACGAGCAGTACGAGACCGACCTGCTCGGGACGCTGTCGACGTTCTTGGAATGTGACGCCAACGTCAACGCCACCGCGTCCCGTTTGATCACGCACCGCCACACGGTTCGGTATCGGTTCGAGCGCGTGCGCGAGCTGACCAGCCTCGACGTGTCGTCCACCGACGGCCGCGAGAAGCTCTCGCTCGGCCTCAAGGCGATGCGCGTGCTGGGGATCGCGCCGCCGCGCGGTCCGGCCCACGAGCGCGGAGCGGAGGGCGGCCGCGTACCGCGCTGATCGCCAGGGTAGATGCCCACGATGAACGGCCAGGCGGCGGCGGTGCTGATCATGACGCGGGCGCCGCGCGCCGGCGAGGTCCGGCGCGCGCTCGAGCCCCTGCTCGGGCGCGAGGGCTGCCGCGAGCTTCAGGCCAAGCTGATCGCCCATGCGGCGGCTTGGGCGCGCAAGATCGGCGCCGGCGTCGTGGCCGTCGCCCATGACCCTCCGGACGCGGGGGGCGAGCTACGCCGGCTGGTCGGCGCGGACGCGTTCCTGTTCCCGCAGAACGGCGAGGGGATCACCGGCCGCCTGGCCGACGCGTCGGCGCGCGTTTTGGCCCGCAGCGGCGGTCCGCTGCTGATCATCTGGCCCGACCTGCCGCGCTTCCGCGTCGCGCACGCGAAGGGGGCGCTCGAGGATCTTCGGTCCGGCTGCGACGTGGTGCTCGGGCCCGCGGTCGACGGCGGCCTGTACCTGGTCGGGATCGCACGTCCGCTTCCCGAGTTGTTCGCATTGCCCGAGCAGGCGTGGCGGGGCGACGCGATGGCGGTGGCCGGCGCCGCGATCCGCGACGTCGGCTTCGAGGTGGGAATCCTGCGCGCCGAGCGCGCGCTTCACCGGCCCGCCGACGTGCGCGCGGCGTTGGCCGATCCGCTGCTGCCCGACGAGGTGGCGGCGGTCCTGCGCCGGCGGCGCTGACGCGCTAGTGGGCTCGTCCGTACGTCGTGGGGCCGCTCGAATGTCCGCAGGACGTGCGGACGGGTCCACTAGGTCCGGGGTGTTGGTGCAGCCTCGCACCGGACAGCCTATAGCCAGATACGAGACGCAAGCGCGCTCATGTCTCGATAGGATCCCCGCCGCTGGATCCGAGACGAGGAGGAGAGTTGTGAGACGCACGAGGGTCGTCGCGTCCCTGGCCGCTGCCGCGGCCGTTGTCTGCCTGTCCGCGTTCGTGGCGCCGGTCGCCGGCGCGAGGACGGTGTGGCTGTGCCTGCCGGGGCATCACCCCGACCCGTGTGCGCCCAGCCTGTCGACAACGGTCTACACGCCAACCCTCAAGAAGGTCGGCGTCGAGCACCCGCGGCGGGTCGGTAAGCCGGCGATCGACTGCTTCTATGTCTATCCGACGGTGAGCGGCCAGCCCACCGGCAACTCGAACCTGGTGATCGGCCCGGCCGAGCGCTCGGTTGCGCTGTACCAGGCGGCGCGCTACTCGCAGTTTTGCCATGTGTACGCGCCGATGTACCGCCAGGTGACCCTCGTGGCGCTCGGGACGACGGCGGCGAAGCCGACGACGCCGCCGAACCCGGCGCTCGGTTTGGCCGACGTGCGCGCCGCCTTCGCCACATACCTGAAGAAGTACAACCATGGACGCGGCTTCGTGCTGATCGGCCACTCTCAGGGGTCGGCCGTGCTGCGCGAACTGATCCGGCTGGACGTCGACCCCAAACCCGCCGTGCGCAGGCACCTCGTGTCGGCCATCCTCATGGGCGGAAACGTGCTGGTGAAGAAGGGCAGCGACGTCGGCGGCGACTTCAGGCACATCCCGGCCTGTCACAGCGCCACCCAGCTGGGGTGCGTGATCGCCTTCTCGACGTTCGACCAGCCGGTGCCGCCCGACAGCCTGTTCGGCCGGCTCACGGCGCTGCCCGGTACCCCGCCTCCGCCGAAGGGCACCGTGGTGCTGTGCACGAACCCGGCGGCACTCGCGGGCGGAAGCGGCCCGCTGACGCCGATCTTCCCGACCGCGCCGTTCTACAAAGGCAGCTCGCTGTACGCGGCGAACCTGGCGCTGAAGCTCAGGACGCCCCACCCGCACACGGTCTGGTGGACCGAACCCGGCGCCTACGGCGCCCGTTGCTCCTCGGCGAACGGCGCCAACGTACTCGAGATCTCGCCGCGCCACGGGGCGGTGAAGCCGTCGCCGAGCCCGACCCCGGCGTGGGGTCTGCACCTGATCGACGCCAACGTCGCGCTGGGCAATCTGGTCGTCATCGTCAACGCGGAGGTGGCGGCATACGTGCGGAGGGGTGGTAAATAGGCGGGGTGAACCCGGGCCTGGTTCTCTGGGCCGGGGCCGCACCGGCGGCGTGAAATGGATTACGCGGTCGCGGTCGCATCGTCGGCGTCTCTCGGTTGTGCTCGCTGCCGCGTCCTGGCCGTCGCCGGGAGCGATGGCGGATGAGATAACGTCATCCCGGGTTGCACATGGGGAGTGGTGTAATGGCCGCACGCGACGCTTTGGACGTCGAAGCCCAGGTTCGATCCCTGGCTCCCCAGCTATCGACGCCCGTCCCGTAAAACGGGAGCAAATGGGGATCTTTTCCGTCCGGCGCACGAACTAACGTTCGGGGTATGGCACACAGCCGTCGCTACACGGAACGCAAGGTTCGAGATGCCATCGCTGGCTCTCACAGCTTGACGGCGGCGTTGAGGCATCTCGGTCTCCGACCAGCGGGCGGCAATTACGCGACGCTACGGAAGCTGATCGAGCGATATGGCATTTCGACCGATCATTTCCACCCGGTTTGGACCCTACGCGCTCCGCGCCGTGCGACGGCAATCCCGCTTGACGAGGTCCTGGTCGAGAACTCGTTGTACAACCGGCGGCAGCTAAAGGAGCGTCTCTACGAGGCAGGCCTTCTGCGTCGGCAGTGTGCGATGTGCGGTCAGGGCGAAACGTGGCATGGCCGACAGATGTCGCTGATCCTAGATCACATCAACGGTGTTGCCACCGATAACCGCGGTGACGACCTGCGCATCGTCTGCCCGAACTGCGCCGCGACCCTCGATACGCATTGCGGGCGGAAGAACCGCCTCGATCGTGCGCCGCGTAGCTGCCTTCACTGCGGCAGCCAATTCATCCCGCGATACGCGAGCCATCGATATTGCTCACAGATCTGCGGCACCCACAGCGTCCGCGCCAGCCCAGGCCGGAGCGTCGCAAGGTCGAGCGGCCCCCCTACGAGCAGCTGATGGCAGACGTCGCGTCGATGAGTTTCGTGGCGATCGGCCGGAAGTACGGCGTGTCCGACAACGCGGTGCGGAAATGGATTCGCTGGTACGAGTATCAGCGCGAGATGGAGGAGGGGCGCCCCGGGGAGTCACAGGCGAAGAGACGGCCAGACTGAATTCTCGCGTCGCGGCGCGGCAACGGGCTGCCGTGCCGGCGCGCCCCGGATCCCCGCCGTGCCGCACCCCGCGAGATCGCCTACGATCCTGGCGTGGCCGCGCCCGTTGTCGTCATTCTTGCCGCTGGGCAGGGAACACGGATGCGCTCCGAGACGCCGAAGCTGCTGCACGAGCTGTGTGGGCGAGCGATCATCGGGTGGCCGGTGGCGGCGGCGCGCGCCGCGGGCGCTGGCAAGATCGTGGTGGTGGAGGGGCCGGATCGGCCGCTTGCAGGCTCGCTCGACGGGCAGGTGACGACCGCGGTGCAGCGGGAGCCGCGGGGCACGGCGGACGCGGTGAAATCGGCGGCGCAGCACATTGATCCGGGCGGCACGGTGATCGTGCTGAACGGCGATCACCCGCTGATCACCGCCGAGACGCTGAGGGGACTTGCGGAGGCGCATGCCCGATCCGGGGCGGCGGCCACGCTGGCCACGGCGGTGCTGGAGGACCCGAGCGGATATGGCAGGGTGGTGCGGGCGCCCGACGGTACGGTCGAGCGGGTGGTCGAGACGAAGTCGCCAGGCGACGCGACCGAGCTCGAGTTGCACATCCAGGAGATCAGCACGGGCATCTACGCCTTCGAGGGCGCGGCCCTGCTGGCCGCGCTCGAGGAGGTCGAGGCCGACAACGCGCAGGGAGAGCTGTACCTGCCCGATGTGGTGCCCGCCATCCGCGCGCGCGAGCGCAGCGTCACCGCGCACGAGATCGCGGACGCCAGTGAATTGGGGGTCAACGATCGTGCCCAACTGGCGACGGTCCGGGCGATCGCGCAGCGGCGGATCCACGAGCGTCACATGCTGGCGGGGGTGACGATCGTCGACCCTGGTGCCACGGTCGTCGACGTGGACGTCGAGATCGCCCAAGACGCGGTGATCGCCCCGTTCACCAGCCTGCACGGGACGACGCAGGTCGGCTCCGGCGCGCGGATCGGACCGCTCAGCACGCTGATCGACACACGAGTCGGCGCGCGGGCGACCGTCGTCCATTCCTACCTGCACGGCGCCGACGTGGGGGAGGGCGCGAATGTCGGACCGTTCAGCTTCCTGCGCCCTGGTGCCGTGCTACGCGAGGACTCGAAGGCAGGCGCGTTCGTCGAGATCAAGAACTCGGACGTCGGTGCCGGCGCCAAGGTGCCGCACCTGTCGTACATCGGTGATGCCGACATCGGCGAGCGGACGAACATCGGCGCGGGCACGATCACAGCCAACTACGACGGGAAGAACAAGAACAGGACCCACATCGGCGCCGGCTCGTTCGTGAGCGTCGACACGATGTTCGTTGCGCCGGTCAGCATGGGCGACGGGGCATACACCGGGGCGGGCTCGGTGATCACGCACGACATCCCGGACGGTGCGCTGGGCATCGCTCGGGCTCGCCAGCGGAACCTCGAGGGCTATGTGGAACGCCGCAAGCAGCGAGATTCGGGCGAGCGCAAGCCAGAAGAGGACGGTAAGAATCCGGCGGGTAAACCGAGCGAGCCGTAACAATATGTACCGCAGGGCCCTGGCCGGGGTGAGCGCGATGCGAGAAAATCCGTCCGGCCCGAGCAGTCCAGACAAGACCTTCTGTCCCCTCTCGGACATACACTCGACGCCACCATGAGCCTGCTGGAGACGAGTCCCGCCCCGAGCGAGCTGGAGCTGGAATACCGCAAGCGCCTGATGCTGTTCTCGGGCCGCGCAAACCCGAATCTGGCCGCCCGCATCGCCTCCAAACTGGGCGTCGAGCTGGGCAGCGTGACGCTCAAGACGTTCACCAACGGCGAGGTCTACTGCCGCTATGACCAGTCGGTCCGTGGGGCGGACGTGTTCATCGTGCAGCCGACCTGCGGCAATCCGGATACCGGCCTGAGCGCCAACGACGCGCTGATGGAGTTGATGGTGATGGTCGACGCCGCGGTGGGCGGCTCGGCCCACCGGGTGATCGCGGTGACCCCGTGGTATGGGTATTCGCGCCAGGACAAGAAGTCCCGCCCGCGTGAACCGATCAGCGCCCGAATGGTGGCTCGGATGCTCGAGTCAGCCGGGATCGACCGGATCCTCACGATGGACCTGCACCAGGGGCAGATCCAGGGCTTCTTCCAGAAGCCGTGCGACCACATGACGGCCCTGTTCATGCTCACCCAGTACTTCCGGGACCTCGGCCTCGACGATCTTGTCGTGGTCGCGCCGGATGCTGGGCGGGTGAAGCTGAACAAGCAGTTCGCGTCGAAGATCGGCGCCGATCTGGCCATCCTCAACAAGGAGCGCCCCAATCAGCAGGTGGCGGAGATCGGTTATGTGATCGGCGACGTGGACGGCAAGAATGCCGTGCTGGTCGACGACATCATCGACACCGCGGGAACGCTGAGAGCCGCCGCCGAGGCCGTGTACGACGCCGGCGCTCGCCGCGTGTACGCCGCCGCCACCCACGGCGTGTTCTCGGGCGAGCCGTGGGAGCAGCTCCGGGCCGCGCGGCTCCAGGAGATCGTCGTGACCGACACCATCCCGCTGCCGGCCGGTGCGCCGGACAACGTGCGCGTCCTTTCGTGCGCGGACCTGCTCACGAGCTCGATCCGCCAGATCTTCACCGACGGATCGGTGAGCGACGTGTTCGGCGGGGAGAACCAGCTGTTCTGAGCCTCGCTCGGCGGCAAGGTCTGCCCAATGGGAGAGCGCGACGATCCGCAGCTCGGCCGCGGGATCCAGAGCGCTCGCGCCGCGCGCCTGATGGAGCTGCTCGGACTGAGTGAGGACGAGCTGTGTCGCGTGCTCGACGTCGACGCGCTCATGCTCCTCTCCGGCCAGCTCGACCACCGGTCCGAGCTCGCGATCCTCCTCGATCTTCTCGACGAGGCGTCCGAGCGCGCTGGTCCCGCGCTGCTCAGGCGCTGGGTCCGGGCGCCCGGACCCGGCGGCCGGCCAATCGAGGCGCTCCTGCGGCGGGACTTCGCCGCGTTCGAGGACGCACTGGATACCCTCGCCGAGCGCGGCTTTGTGTTCAAGGGCGGTCGCTGAGCGCCACGTGGGCAAGCCGCTCGTTCACACCCTGAGGGTCCGCTACGGCGAGTGCGATCTTCAGGGAATCGTGTTCAACGCCCACTACCTGAGCTACTTCGACACGAGCATCACCGAGCTGTGGCGCGCGGCATGCGGGAGCTACCAGGCGATGCTCGATCGCGGTGTGGACATCGTCTTGGCCGAGGCGCGTCTGCGCTTCAGCGCGCCGGCCCGCTTTGACCAAGAGCTGACCCTCGCCATCGGGGTGACCCACATCGGGACCACGAGCGTGCTCACCCACCACACGGTCAGCAACAGCGCCGGCGAGCTGGTGGCGGAAGGCGAGCTTCGCCACGTCCTGGTGGATCGCATCACCGTGCTCAAGACGCCGCTGCCGGACTGGCTGCGGGACGGTCTCGAACCGTGGCGCGTGGCCCGGCCGGCGCTGGCGCGGGATGACAGGCCCGCGGACGGGTGACTCACTCCTCGGGTCGGCGCTCGCCCGGCCAGATCCCGGTCAGGTGGTGGAAGGCTCGGGCCCCGGCGCGGTCGACGGCCGCTCCGATTCCGGCCATCGTGGCTGCCTTCAGCATTGCGGCGCCGACGACCTTCGGGAGGTTTGCCTCTTCGGTTGTCGGCTTCGGCGGCGCTTCCTCGTCGATGCGCGACCAGATCGCCTTGAAGACGGCCGTGGCGACTCGTGCGCCGATCAAGCCGGCGATGATCCCGAACGGCTTATAGAGGATCTTCATGGCCCGATGGAGCCTAGCTGGTCACCCGCCTGACGAGTCTTTACTCCGCGTGTACAGAGATCGGCGAGGCAGGGAGATTTCGCTGGTTGATCAGGTAAAAGTTAAGACCTTGTAGCTGACGTGCTGGGAGCAGGAGGAAGATGCTCGGAGAGGATTCAAGCCCCGGGAACAGCTCCGCGGAAGAGCTGCTACGGCAGGCGCTTCTGGATGACTCGTCGTCGGTGGCCGTCTCGCTCAAGGTTGGGGGCCTCCCGCTCAGCCAGTCCGTGACCGTCATCTTTCATGGTCGGCGAGACCTGGGGACGCTCCAGACCTATGTCACGCGCGGCAGCCGGGGCGCGGGCGCGACGGTCGCCGCGAGCGAGCTTCTGCGTGTCCCGTGCGACCTCGACCTGGCCGACGCCGGAGATCGTGCCGACGCGGAGCGCCTGTACATCGAGCAGGCGACTGCGCTGCGCGACGCGCTTGTCGGGGCTGACGTCGTGCTCGACGTGTGGCGTGAGCCCCTCGGCGAGCTGCTCGGCAGCGCGGTGACCGTGGACCACTCGATCGAGCTGTCGGTCCGCCTGCCGGCGCACCGGCTCCTGCCCACCGCCCTGGTCGCGCCCGAGTCGCACATGCTCGTCACCCCCGTGTGCGGAGCGCGCACGCTGGCCGAGGGCAAGCCGCCGATGGGCATCGCCTGCGCGCAGCAGGACCTGATCCGCATCTATCCGCTGGCGGACGATCCCGAGCGATGCATGGAGGACTTCCTGGCTGCCGCCGCGGACCACGCGCGCGCGCTGGCCGAGCGGCTGGACCACCAGGAGGCGTCGGTCGAGCGGTTCCTCGAGCTGAGCGAATAGACCCCGCCCGACCGCGGGTCGAGCAGCGGGGCCTCCCGGAGGCGCGGCCGCAAACGCGGCTGCGATTAGCTTCGGTGGGTGCGCCGTGCCTATTTCATCGCGATCGCCGTCGCGGTCCTGGCTTTCCTGGCAATCAGCGCGCTGCTGGCCAGGGTGCTGAGCGCGAACTCCGCCGAGCAATCAGCGATCACCAGATTGGTCAAGGCCGAGGCGCGGGGCGACCCGCGCGCGATCATGGCTGACATCGCCGGCTGCCGGGACACCGCGGCGTGCCGGCGCCGCGCCACCGAGGTCGCGACGATCCTCCGGCACCCCGGCACCGTGTCGATCATCCAGATTCAGCCCTCGACCAGCTTTTCGATCGCCGGCACGCGCGGCACCGCGCGCGTGGCGTGGAACGTCGGGGGTTCGCTGCCCATCGTCCAGTGCGTCCGGGTGCGGCGCACCGGGAACGCGATCAGCGGCCTGCAAGTGGAGCTCCTCGAGATCAGCCGCAGGATCAAGAGCGACTCGGCCTGCCCGGCACACTTCTAGGGGGGGATTCCTCGACGTTAAGAGCCGGTTCTGACCGGGGTGCGCTCCGGTTCGCGCGCCGGCCGGCGCTCGCGCTTGGGCAGGTGCTCGGTCAGCTTGCGGTGATCGCGCAGCCGTACGCGCGCCGGCTCGGCATCGGACATCGGGATGCCCCCGCCGCGCGGCGGATCCTGCGGCGCCGGCGGCCGTTCTGGACCGCCGCCACCACCACCGTCCGAGCCAGGATCGGGACGGTAGGGCGGGAACTCGGGGCTGGCGCGCAGGGCGGGGATGATCAGCACCGCCGCACAGACAAGTCCCAGGAGGTGCATCCCGGCGATCATCAGCATCAGCTGAGCGTCGCCCGACATTGGGACTAGCTTAGCGCGACGTTGTCCCCGGGTGAAGGGGGAAGCGTGCGCCGCGTCGGCGCCGCGCCCCCGGGCCAGGTCGCCGGCACGCGAGGCCCGCTGGCGCCTCGCTCGCTACCATCACTCGCCGTTATGGCCACGGCACAAACGACAACGTTGGCAGTCGAGCGTCGGGAAGCCGCGGGCTCGCGCGCAGCCCGCCGCCTGCGCCGCGCCGGCAACGTTCCCGGCATCCTGTACGGCGGAGGCGAGGAGCCAGTGGCCTTCCAGGTCGATGGCCGGCTGCTTCGGCAGACGCTGTCCCATGCCGGCGCGGTCATCGAGCTGAACATCGCCGGCGCCGGCGGGACGCCGGTGGTGGTCAAGGAGCTCACCCGGCATCCGGTGAGCGGCGAGACCATCCACGTCGACATGCTGCGCGTCAGGATGGACGTGGCGATCAGCGCCACCGTGGTGCTCGACCTGGTCGGCGCGGAGGACGCTCCCGGGGTCAAGGAGGGCGGGGTACTCGAGCAGGTGACGCGCGAGCTGAACATCGAGGCGCTACCCGGTGACATCCCCGACGTCATCCATCTCGACGTCTCGGGCGTGCAGATCGGCGACACGATCACGCTCGAAGCGGTCACGCCGCCGCGCGGCGTGACGCTCAGCGACGATCCCGAGACCGTCGTCGCGACGGTCACGCCGCCCAGACTTCAGGTCGAGGCGGAAGAGGAGATCGAGGAGGAGACCGAGCGCGTGGCGGAGGGCGAGACCGCCGAGCCGCCCGAGGACGGCGAACAACCGGGCGCCGGCGAGACCGAGGGCAGGTCCGAGGGCGAGTAGCCCCCGGTGCGCGGCGCAACCGTCCGCGGAAGCATCCTCGGTGGCCGGTAGCGCGCCGGTCGACTGGCTGATCGTCGGGCTCGGAAACCCTGGCGCCGAGTACGAGGGCACCCGTCACAACATCGGCTTCGAGGTGGCGGACGAGCTGACCAACCGCTGGGGCCTGGCCAAGCCGAAGGCCAAGTACCGTGGCCTGCTCACCGAGGGCCGAACCGGGCCCGGCGGCCCGCGCGTGGCGATCCTCAAGCCCCAGACCTACATGAACGAGGCGGGCGACTCGGTCGGGCCGGCGCGCGGGGCGTTCAAGGTGCCGCTCGACCATGTGCTGGTCGTGCACGACGAGATCGACCTGCCGTTCGGCGAGATCCGCACCCGCACCGGCGGCGGATTGGCCGGCCACAACGGACTGAAGTCACTAAGACAAGGCCTCGGGTCGCCTGAGTTCACCCGCATCAGGATCGGCGTCGGCCGGCCGCCGACCACCGATCCCGACCGCGTCGCCGCCTACGTCCTCAGCCGCTTCCGCGAACCGAAAACCGACGTCCACGCGCTGGTCGAGGAGGCCGCCGACGTCGCCGAACGCACCGTGATCGACGCCCAGGCCGACGACCTAGACTCGATCTAGAGATGCTGCGCACGCTCCTCACCCACGCAGACGAAGATCAGCAGACGGCGAAGCTCGTCGAAGCCGGCGGGCGCGCGTTCGTCTCGCAATCGCTACGCCCGTACCTGCTGGCGGCGCTGCTCGACCAGGAGCCCGACCGGCCGGCGATCGTGGTGGCCGGCGACGATCGCGCCGCCCGCGACCTGGCCGCCGGCCTGAAGACCTGGCTCGATCCGCGCCCCGTTCGTTACTACCCGAGCCGGGGGGTGACATACGAGTCGCATCTCGCCCCGCCCCCGCACCTGGTCGGCCTCCGGATCGCGGCGCTCGATGCCCTGCTCGAGGGCCGTGCTGATGGTCCTGATAAGCGACCAAATTCAGCACACCCGCACGGTGCGGTCGTGCCGGTCGTGGTGGTGAGCGCCGTGGCCTTGTCGGAGAAGGTGCCCGACCCGGCGCTCCGGCCCCACGGGTTCACGCTCGAGCCGGGTGACCTGCTCGACCTCGACGAGGTCGCGCACGACCTGGTGGCCGCCGGCTACGAGCGCGTCGACCAGGTCGAGGACCGGGGCCAGTTCGCGATCCGCGGCGGGCTGCTCGACATCTTCCCGGCCACCGAGGACCGGGCCATCAGAATCGATCTGTTCGGCGATGAGATCGAGTCGCTCCGATGGTTCTCGACCTTCACCCAGCGCTCCCTCGGCGACGCCGACCGGGTCGAAATCGAGCCGGCGGCCGAATTGGCCGAGGAACACCGCGAGCTGGCCGAGATCGCCGCGCTCGAGGACGAGGCCGACCGGCCCGACATCGCCGAGCTGTTGCCGATCGAGGACTTCCACCCGTTCCTAGAGCTGGCGCCCGACGACGCGACGATCGTGATCGCCGGCGAGGAGGACGTGGCGCCGGCCCTCTCAGACCACTGGCAGGACGTGAGCGCCGCTTTCAAAGACCGCGATGCCCGCCACCTGTACGTCGACGCAGACACGATCACCCAGACCCTGAGCACCCGCGCGAGGATTCGGCTGTCGAGCATCGACCAGGACCAACCGTTCTCGTTCCGCGCCCAGGCGGCCGACGTCCAGGCCCGCAGCCTGAGGGAGGCCGAGCCCGAGCTCGAGAAGCTCCAGCGCTCCGGCTACCGCACCGTGGTCGCGTTTCCCCGGCAAGGCGAGGGCGAGCGGGCTGCTTACAACCTCGGCCGGCTGAAAGTCCATTGGCTGGACAGCGCAGATGGCGCTGATGGCCTGGTCACGTTCGCGCACGCCAGGCTCGAGCAGGGGTTCATCGCCCCTCAGTTCCACCTGGCGGTGATCCCCGAGCACCGCCTGTTCCGCCGCCGGCGCGGCCCCGAGCAAGCTGGGCGCGCCCGCAGAAGAGGCGTGCTGCGCAGCTTCGCCGACCTGCGCACCGGCGACATCGTCGTACACGAGGACCACGGGATCGCGCGCTTCGCCGGGTTCGACACCAAGACGGTGGCGAGCGTCACCCGCGACTACCTGTACCTCGAGTACGCCGGCTCGGACCGCGTGTTCGTCCCGGTCGACCAGCTCGCCAAGATCAGCCGCTATGTCGGGGCCGGGGGGGCGCACCCGCCGCTGTCCAAGCTCGGCGGTACCCGGTGGGACACGATCAAGGCCCGCGCGCGCCGCGCCGCCCAGGAACTGGCAGGGGAATTGCTCAACCTGTACGCGGAGCGCAAGCGCCGTGAGGGCCACGCCTTTCCGATCGACACCGACTGGCAGCGCGAGTTCGAGGACGTCTTTCCGTTCAGCGAGACACCGGACCAGCGCGACGCGATCGAGATGGTCAAGGCCGACATGGAGGCGCCGCGGCCGATGGACCGGCTGATCTGCGGCGACGTCGGCTACGGCAAGACCGAGGTCGCCCTGCGGGCCGCCTTCAAGGCGGTGCAGGACGGCAAGCAGGTGATGCTTCTCGTGCCCACCACGATCCTGGCCCAGCAGCATTACGGCACGTTCTCCGAGCGCCTCAAGGACTACCCGATCACGATCGAGCACGTCTCGCGCTTCCGCCCGCCCGCTGAGCAGCGCGACGCGGTCAAGCGCTTCTCCCAAGGGAAGGTCGACATCCTGATCGGGACCCACCGGCTCCTGTCGAGGGACGTCCGGGCCAAGGACCTCGGCCTCCTCGTCGTCGACGAGGAGCAGCGCTTCGGGGTCAAGCAGAAGGAGCTCCTCCGGCAGCTCAAGCTCAAGGTCGACGTGATCTCGATGAGCGCGACACCGATCCCGCGCACCCTGCAGATGTCGATGGCCGGGATCCGCGACATCAGCGTGATCGAGACCCCGCCCGAGGGCCGGCGGCCGATCAAGACCTACGTGGGCGAGTACGACGAGGAGCTCGTGAAGGGAGCCCTGATCCGTGAGCATCAACGAAACGGGCAAGCCTTCTTCCTGCACAACCGGATCGAGACGATCGACGAGACGGCCGAGCGGCTGCGCGGGCTGTGCCCGAACATGCGCTTCGCGGTCGCCCACGGGCAGATGGACGAACGGGAGCTCGAGAAACGGATGCTCACCTTCCTGCGCGGAGACGCCGACGTGCTGGTGTGCACCAGCATCATCGAGTCGGGCATCGACATCCCTCAGGCCAACACGCTGATCGTCGAGCGTGCTGACACCTTCGGGCTGGCCCAGCTCTACCAGATCCGCGGACGCGTGGGACGCTCGAAGGAGCGAGCGTACGCCTACCTGCTGTATCCCAGCGCGGCAGCGCTGACCCCGGACGCGGCGCAGCGGCTGTCGGCTCTCTCCGACTACACCGAGTTGGGCGCCGGCTTCAAGATCGCCATGCGCGACCTCGAGATCCGCGGCGCCGGCAACCTGCTGGGCGACGAGCAGTCCGGGCACGTGGCCGCGCTCGGGTTCGAGCTGTACATGCAGATGCTCGACGAGGCGGTGGCCGCGGCCACCGACGGCGCCGGCGCCGAGGAGGACTGGGAGCCGGTGCGCCTCGACGTCAACGTCGACGCCTACGTGCCCGCCGACTACGTCCCCTACGAGCAGGCCAAGGTCGACGTGCACCGCCGGATCGCCGCCGCGCGCGAGGTCGCGGACCTGGTACGGCTGCGCGAGGAACTCGAGGACCGCTTCGGCGAGCTGCCCGATCCGCTGCGCAACCTGATCGCGCTCCAGCAGGCGCGCATCAAACTCGGCCAAGCCGGCGCGCGGGCCGTGACGTTCCGCAACGGGCGCCTCGCGGTGACGCCGGTCGAGCTCGACTCGGTGCGGGCCAAGCGGATCCGTCAGGAGATTCCCGAGGCGCTGTACGAGTCCGGCAAATCGCAGCTGTCGGTGCGGGTGCCCGAGGACCCTGTCAAGCGCTTCCCGGCGGTGGTGAGGGCGGCTGATGTTTTGCTTGCGGTCACCCGCGAGGCTGCCTGAGCGATGTCGCTCGCTTCGGTGTCGCCGTGCCTCCTCTGTTTGATGAACGACCGGCCCGGGGCTACGCTACCGAACGCATGGCGAGTCTCAACACCAGGGAATGGGACGGTTGTGACTGGTGCATCGGAGCGCCCGCCGATATCGCCTGGCTGCGCCCGTTTCCACGGGACGAGGCAGATCCGCCGGTTCCGCCCCTGTTCGACGCCATCGCCGGCGTGGTCTTTCCCGAACCGCTCCCGGGCGCGCAGCGGCGTCACGACCTGGCCCTCGCGGAGCTGCTGCGAGCCAGCCCTCCGGCGCAGGCGTGGTGGCTCGGCTATCTCGATACTGGGAAGAGCGAAGACCTCGTCTTCTTCGACGTCCCGACGGTGAGGCTCGACGACGGGTACGGATACGTCCTCGTGCTGGCCGGCCCCGAACAGGCGATCGGCTGGCGAGCGAGTGAAGGGCGCTCGGCGCCGTGGCGGGGGGCTCTGCCCGAGCTGATGTTCCCGGAGGACCGGTCCTGGCTCCTCTACACGCCCTGGGACGACCGCTGCACGTACATCGGCGGCCCCGATGCACTTCTCGCGCGTCTGCGTCGCGATCCGGAGCTCGGGGCGAGGGCTGAACTTGTTTGGCGACGCACCGCGAGTCGCTGAGCATTTGCCGGATCATCAGTGCGCGCGCAGCGCGGCTACCGTCGGCGTCGTCGTATGGCGCGGGAAGCGGCCTGATGGCCCGATAATCGGCCTGCACGAGGTTCTTACTGGTTTCTTCACCGCTCCTCGGCTACACCCTCGCTACCATCGAACGCCGATGAAGGTTCGTAGGTCTCTCTCGGCGCTTGGCGCCTTTTTTGTGTTCGCGATCGCCGTGGCCGGCTGCGGCAGCAGCGTCTCCGGCGATGCCGTGGCCAACGTCGCCGGCAACCCGATCACCACGCAGGCGTTCAACCACTGGATGTACGTCGCGGCCAAGAGCCAGGCTGCCCAGAGCCCGGGCCAGCCGGTGATCGTGCCCAACGATCCGCCGAACTTCGACAAGTGCGTGGCCCAGGTCCGCCAGGAGATCCCCAGCCTGGCCAAGACCCCGGTGAAGACGCTGCGCAGCGATTGCCAGCAGCTGTTCACCTCGCTTTCCAGCCAGGTCATGGCCTTCCTGATCACCTCGTACTGGTATCAGGCAGATGCCGCGAAGATGGGCATCAAAGTAACCGACGCCCAGGTGCAGAATGTGTTCACGGCGGCCAAGAACCAGCAGTTCCCGACCGCCGCCGGGTTCAACAACTTCCTCAACCAGACCGGTCAGACCCTGCAGGACGTCCTATACCGCTTCAAGATCAGCCAAATCGTGCAGAAGCTGGCGGCCAAGCACAACGCGACAATCACCCCGGCGCAGATTCAGGCGTACTACAACAGTCACTCCTCGCAGTTCGGCACACAGGAGTCGCGGAACATGCGGGTGATCCTGGCCCAGAACCAAGCCCAGGCGCAGGCGGCCAAGAAGGCATTGCAGTCCGGTCAAAGCTGGAGCGCGGTGGCGAAGAAGTACTCGACCGACCCGACGACCAAGAACAGCGGCGGGCTGCTCACCGGCGTGACCAAGCAGCAGGCGGACAGCGCACTGGCCAGTGCCGCCTTCTCGGCGCCGCTGAACAAGCTGCTCGGGCCGGTCAAGGGGCAATTCGGCTATTACGTGTTCGACGTGACTCACATCACTCCGGGCACTCACCAGTCGCTCGCTCAGGCCACACCGCTGATCCGCCAGCAGCTCACCAGCCAGCAGCAACAAAACGCCCAATCGGCAATCGACAACCAGGCCAAGAAGCACTGGCTCAGCCAGACTACCTGCCGCAGCCAGTACGCAATGGCTGACTGCAAGGGCTACAAGGCGCCAAAGACGGCCACCACCGGCACCTCGACCGGGTGAGCCGACCCGATCCCGCCGCGATCGCCGACGCGCTGGCGCGCCTCGACGCGATCACGCGTCGGCTGCGGGAGGAGTGTCCATGGGACCGCGAGCAGGACGAGCGCTCGATCGTTCCCCACACCGTCGAAGAGTCCTACGAGCTGGCCGATGCGGCCCAGCGGGGTGACGACGCCAAGATGATCGACGAGCTCGGCGACGTGCTCTTCCAGGTCCACTTTCTGTCGCTGCTGCTCGAGGAACGGGGGGCGGGCGACCTGGCCCGGGTGGCCATCGACGTCACTGACAAGCTGATCCGCCGGCACCCGCACGTGTTCGGCGAGGTGCGGGCCGAGACCTCGGTCGAAGTTCGCCGCAACTGGGATCAGATCAAGCGCTCGGAACCTGGGCGTGAGCAGGGGCTGTTCGGGGAGGTGCCCGAAAACCTCCCGGGACCGCTCTACGCGCGCAAGCTCCAGCGTCGTGCCGCCTCGAGCGGGTTCGACTTTCCCGGGATCGAAGGCCCGATCCAGTCGGTCCGCGACGAGCTGGAGGAGCTCGAGGCGGCCGGGTCTGCCGAGGAGCGCGTCCACGAGTTGGGCGATCTGCTGTTCGCGGTGGTCAACGTGGCGCGCAAGCTGGTGGTCGATCCGGAGCTGGCCCTGCGGGCGGCGGCGGACCGCTTCATGCGGCGGGTCCTGGCCGGCAGCGAGCTGGCCGCATCCGAGGGCCATAGCTGGGACGATCTCGCACCCGATGAGCAGCTCGCCTATTACGCCCGCGCGCGCCTGAGTGAAGGAGCCCCATGAGCCAGATCGAGCACGTACACGCCCGGCAGATCCTCGACAGCCGGGGCAACCCGACCGTCGAGGTCGAGCTCAGCGTGCGCTCCGGCGCATGGGGACGCGCCGCCGTGCCGTCGGGCGCCTCGACGGGAGAATTCGAGGCCACCGAGCTGCGCGACGGCGGCTCGGATTGGATGGGCAAGGGCGTGATGAACGCGGTCGAGAACGTCAACGGCGAGATCGCCACCGCCGTGCGCGGCCAGGACGCCTCGAGCCAGGCCGCCCTGGACCGCATGCTGATCGCGCTGGACGGGACCCCGAACAAGTCGCGGCTGGGCGCCAACGCGATCCTGGCCGTGTCGCTGGCCGCCGCCCACGCCGCCGCGGCGGAGGAGCGGCTGCCGCTGTGGCGTTACCTGGGCGGGGAGAGCGCCCACGTGCTTCCGGTACCGATGATGAACGTGGTCAACGGCGGCGTACACGCGGACAACGCGATCGACTTCCAGGAGTTCATGATCGTGCCGCTTGGGGCGGCCAGCTTCCGGGAGGGGCTCCGGATGGCCGTCGAGGTGTTCCACAACCTGAAGAAGAACCTCCACGACCGCGGGATGTCGACCGCCGTCGGGGACGAGGGAGGCTTCGCGCCGAACCTCGAGTCCAACGAGGCGGCGCTCGGGGTGCTGGTCGACGCGATCGGCGCCGCGGGATATGTGCCCGGGGACCAGGTGGCGATCGCCATGGACCCGGCGGTGTCGGAGCTCTATCGCGACGGCTCCTACGTGCTCGAGCACGAGGGCCGCGCTCTCGCGGCTCCCGCGCTGACCGATTACTGGGCCGAGCTGGCCGAGCGTTATCCGATCATCTCGCTCGAGGACGGCATGGGCGAGGAGGACTGGGACGGGTGGAAGACGCTGACCGATCGCCTGGGGAGCCGGCTCCAGCTCGTCGGTGACGACCTGTTCGTCACCAACACCGAGCGGCTGCAGCGCGGGATCGACGCCGGCGTGGCCAACTCGATCCTGATCAAGGTCAACCAGATCGGGACGCTGACCGAGACCCTCGCAGCGATGCGCATCGCCCGTGAGAACGGCTACACCGCTGTGATGTCGCACCGCTCCGGCGAGACCGAGGACGTCACGATCGCCGACCTGGCCGTCGCCACCGGCTGCGGCCAGATCAAGACCGGCGCGCCGTCGCGCAGCGATCGCGTGGCCAAGTACAACCAGCTGCTGCGGATCGAGGAGGCGCTTGGCGCCGACGCGCGCTACCCGGGGCGGAGCGCGTTCCGCTCATAGAGACCGCCTTGCACGGTCTGGTGCAGAAGGAAGGAGCCTGCGCGCGTCGAACGAAGGGCGCAGCGGATGCCGTCAGCCCGTCCCGCAACTGCGCCTCCCCGCCGGCATGGTCGCACGACACCCGTACAGCCGCGCCGGGTGCCGACTCGCGCGCTGCGCGAGCGGGTTCGCTGGGACCGGATTGGGCGGGTCAGCCTGCTGGTCGTGCTGTGCGTCGTCGCAGCGCTGTACGTGCAGCAGGCGCTGGCCTACCTCGCGGTGCGAAACCAGGCCGCCCACCAGCGCGCCATCGTTCACCAGCTCACGCGGGACAACGCTTCGCTGCGGGCGCAGCAGCGCTCGCTGAACGATCCAGCCACGATCCTGCGCGATGCCCGGGTGCTCGGGATGGTGCGGCCGGGCGAGCACCCGTACGAGGTGGCGGGTCTGCCGAATCACTGATAGCCGATCCGGACCCGGGGTAGTCGGGCCGGATGTCGGTGCTTCGCTTCGATGACGTGATCGGCCTGTGGCGGGAGGGCCAGCGCCGCCTTGCCCAGGCCAACCTGGCGGCACGGCCGGCGCTCGAGCGGGTGACCGACGAGATCGTGGCCGAACTGCGCCGGCGCGTCGGCGCCACGTTCACCACCGAGGAACTCGCGCGCTTCTACGGGGAGTCGGGGACCGACTGGTGCTTCGACATCGCGCTCCGGGCGGCGCCGAGCACGCCCGACGCGTGGGACATGACCACCGTCTGCGGGGCGGCGTTCGCGCGCTACGTGCGCGAGGCCAGCGATTACGCCGGCGGGGGGCGCGTGGTGCGCGAGGAGTAGCGCCGGGCGCGGCCGCCCGGATCGCCGCGCTAGGACCATGCAAAACGCCCGAAGCGCCGGCCGGTCCGGGCGTCTTCGGGACATAAGCATCCCTACGACGCTTATGTGCACTCGGCGCCGCCGGCGAGGCGACTCTGTTGCGTTTTACACGGCTCCGGGGGCGCACATCCGGGGCGGCGGGGACGCACATGCCGGGCGGCAGGGCGCATGTCGGCCCGGCGGGGGCGCACATCCGGGGCGGCGGGGACGCACATGCGGGGCGGCAGGGCGCATGTCGGGCCGGCGGGGGCGCACGTCCGGGGCGGCGGGGACGGACATGCGGGGCGTAGGGCGCGCGTCGGGCCGGCGGCCCCACAAAAAACGCGAGGCTGGGGCTCTCGACACGCGCACCGTTACGCTCGGCCCGGACCGCCACACGGCGAACCGAGGCCATCCCGCGGTGGCCATGCCACCCGCGGCGCCGGCTATTCGCCGTCGTTCTCGGTGTCGTCCTCGCCCACCCGGCGGATCACGATCTGGTCCTCCTCGATGGCGACTTCGACCGGGCGGTGGCCGGCCCAGTATTCGGCGTAGATCGGGTCGTCCTGGACGGCCGGGTCGAGCCACAGGCCGTAGCCCTCCTCGCCGTGGTCAAAGGTGGCCTCGAGCGTGGTGGGCTTGCGCCGGGCGGCCCGCCGGCCGCCGCGCCGACCCCGCCGGCGCCGGCCCCGAGCCCGCGAACCCTCCTCGTCCTCGTCCTCGTCGCCCTCCTCATCCTCCTCCAGCTCGGCCCGCCGCGCCTCGGCCGCCTCGAGCTCGGCGGCGATCAGCGCGTCGTCCTCGGCCCGGAGATCGATCTCGTCGTCGAAGTCGACGCCCAGGCCGGCGTCGGGGTCCCCGTCGGGCTCGAGGCCCTGCTCGCGCTTGAAGGCCTGGATCTGTTGGACGGTCACCTCGAGCTGGTGGGCGATCCACGCGTCGGTCCGTCCCTGCCGGACCCAGGCCCGGATCCGGTTGAGCTCGGGTCTTAGCGATCGACGAGCCATGTCGGCCCGGAGACTAGTACAGGCAACGGCTGGAGGGCGGCGGCATGGCGCCGGTTGGACGTGTGGACACGTGCCGCCGAACGGATGGCTGCTGGGTTGTGTGGATCAGATGCCACCCGCTATCCTGGCCTTTCGGACCGGCGGCCCGTGGGTCAGGGGTGTCCGGTTGACGGCCGGCGACCAGGCGAGCAGGGAGGCACATCCCAATGTTGGTACTCACCCGCAAGTCCAACCAGAGCATCATGATCGGCGACGACATTGAGGTCTCCGTGCTAGCGATCATGGGTGAGAAGGTGCGAATCGGGATTCAGGCGCCACGCGAGATCCCGGTCTTTCGCAAGGAGGTCTATCTGGAGATCCAGCAAGAGCGCCTCGGCGCGGGCAAAGGCGCTCGCGAGGAGGTCGACGCGGCGCTGCGCGGGCTGGGGGACAGCAAGTAGTCACACACCTCCGCTCCTGAGCGCGGCGAGGAGCGTCACCCCAGGAGGTAGTAGAGCGTCTCGAACATCGCGATCGTCACGGCGACCGCGGTGGCGACGAGCGAGAGGGCGAGCAGCCAGAAGCGCATCGAGCTGCGCTTGCGCTCCCGCTCACGCACGCGTTTGCGCGTGCGTGACCTCGCGTGCCGCCACATCATCTGACTGCGGCCGCGATCCAGCTGCATCTCGTGCCGGAACTCCTGCTCGAGCTCGGCGAGGCTCTGGCGCATCTTCATCGCCATCGGCCGCGAGCCTACCAAGCGGCGTCGGCCCGCGTTATGTAACTGACCCGCGCGCAGCGATCAGTGAACGGCCTGCTGTTCGTACACGCGCACGAAGTGCAGGTAGTTCTCGGCGATCTGCGCCGCTGCGGCCTCCCGATCCAGGTCTCCGCCCAGGAATCCCTTGAGCGCGTCCGACCAGATCGAGCGCCCGATGGCGAACCCGACGAACCCGTCAACCGGGGCGGCCTCACGCAGCCACTGCTCGACCTTCTCGGTCGACGCGCCGCGCCCCAGCAGCACGCATGTCACGCCCTCCCGGCCCGGACCCGACCGCGCCTGCTCGGCCAGCATCGCCGCGTCCGACTGCTCATCGACGCCCTCGATCTTCCACACGTCAACCTCAACCCCGGCCTCCTGGTTCGCCTCGATCGCCCGGCGCATCAACTCCGGCCGCAGCTCCGCGTCATAGCGATCCGCATCGCCATCCACACTCGCCAGCTGCTCATCGGTGCCCGGCACCAACAACTCGAACAGGAACTTGCGATCGTGGGCATGAAGCCAATCGGCCAGCTGCTTCAACCGCCCGACCTGGCGCTCATTCATCGCCGCGTCCCCATCCGGGTTAAAGCGCACCAGCACCTTGACGAAATCCGGGTCGAACCGCTCGATGTGCGCCCCGAAGTCCTCCCCGTACTGAAAATCGAATTCCTCCTGACCGGACTTCTCCATCGGCATGGCCAGCTTCAGACCATGCTCGCGCGCCTGCTCGGGAATGTCGCCGCCGAACTGCTCATCCACCAGCACCCCGGTGGCGCCCGCCTCGGCGCCCTGCTCGACCGCCTTCAGCATCCCCTCGAAGATCAGATGCTTGGAATCGGCGATCTTCTCGGTCTCCTCGGGCGTCGGGTCGGCCTCAATCCCGAAGAACTTCTTCTGAAACGACCCCCGATGATCGAAGGCCAGGATGTACAGCTTGCCGTCGTAGCCGAGCGCCATGTGATCGTCCCCTTCGTTTTCTGGAAATCGTTCTACGTCCCAGTCTAGGGCTACCCTGCCGCGCGATGGACCACAAATTCCGGGGCGACCCGTACACGATCGGGATCGAAGAGGAGCTGATGATCCTCGACGCCGAGTCGCTCGAGCTGGTCAACGCGATCGAGAGCTTGCTCGAGCCGGCCCCGGCGGGCGAGATCAAGCCCGAGCTGATGGAGTCGGTGCTCGAGGTCTCGACCGAGCCGTGCGCGAACACGGCGGAAGCCGGCGAGCAGCTCCGCGCGCTGCGCGCCCAGGTCCGCGAGACCGCGGCCCGCAAGAACCTGACGATCGGCTCCGCCGGAACGCATCCGTTCGCGATGTGGGAGGACCAGCGGATCGTGGCCCGGCCCCGCTACCGCGACCTCGTCTCGGCACTGCGTTTCGTCGCGCGCCAGGAGCTGATCTTCGGTGTGCACGTCCACGTCGGGCTGGACGATCCGGACAAGGCCATCCACGTGGCCAACGGGATGCGCGTGCACATCCCGGTGCTCCTCGGTCTGTCGGCCAACTCGCCCTTCTGGCGCGCCGACGCGACCGGCCTGGCCTCGGCCCGCACCCCGATCTTCCGGGCCTTCCCGCGCGTGGGCATCCCGCCCACCTACAAGGACTGGGAGGACTACGAGCAACGAATCGAGTTCATGGTCAACGCCCGGGTGATCGAGGACTACACCTATCTCTGGCACGACGTGCGGCCCCATCCGAGCTTCGGCACGGTCGAGATCCGGGTGATGGATTCGCAGACGCGTGTGGAGCACACGCTCGGCCTCGCCGCCCTCGTCCAAGGGCTGGTCAAGGAGCTGGCCGAGCACTTCGACGCGGGCAAGCGGCTCTCGCGCTACCCGTTCGAGATGCTCGACGAGAACAAGTGGCTGGCCGCCCGGCACGGGCTGGACGGCGAGCTGGTCGACCTACCCCGCTGGGACCGGGTTCCCGCTCGAGCGCTCGCGCGCCGGCTACTGGACCGGATGCGCGACCATTGCCAGGAGCTCGGGTCGCTGAACGAGCTCGAGGCGGTGCAGGACCTGCTCGACCGGGGCAACGGCGCCGCGCGCCAGGTCGTGGTCTACGAGGCCAACCACGATCTGCGCGAGGTGACGGCGGAGATCGTGGCCGCCACCTCGGCGTAGACGGCGGTCCGTCCCAGGCCGGGATCGCCCAGGACGCATTCCCCGGATCGCCTGGCCTGTCCCCGGGATCGCCGCCGTCATACAATCGATCCAGCGATGAGCACCGGCGGCCCGGACCTGTTCGTAATTTGCAAGAACTGCCAGTCCGAGGTCAGCCCCTACATCACCGAGTGCCCCTACTGCGGCAGCCGGCTGCGAAAGCGGGCCCCGAAGCTCGATCGCGACGGCCGCGTGACCGAGCGCAAGCGGCGCGCGCCGAGCCCCGCGCTGCCGCGGCTGCGCCGTGGCGAGATCCCCGGGATCCGGGCCGAGGCGCGTCCCTACGCGACTATCGCGCTGGTCCTGGCCGGGTTCGCCGGGACGCTGCTCTGGCGCGCGGCGCTCGTCGGCAGCACGCACGCGATCGCACTGTGGCAGCAGTTCGGCACCCATCTGTGGTGGCGGCTGCTGGTGGCGCCTTTCACCTACGTCAACACCGGCTACGCGATCGTGGCACTCGGCACGATCGCGATCTACGGCTGGCTGCTCGAGCGCCGGCACGGCCCGGTTGTGGTGCTGGCCCTGTTCGCTGTCGGGGCGATCGGTGGCGCCGCCATCACCGCCGCGGACTCGACGCTCCCGATCGCGCTCGGCGGCAACGGCGGAGCGCTCGCGCTGCTGGCCGCGTGGGCGATTCCGGATCTCCTGTCGCTCCGGGCGAGGGAGGAGATCGAGGGTGACCTGCTCGGCACCGCGGTGATTGCGGTGGTGGTGGCGCTGATGCCACTCGCGGCGCCCGGCGCGAGCTGGATCTCCGCCGCGACCGGCACGGCCGCAGGGATCCTCATCGGGCTGCCCCTCGCCCTCGCCGGCGACCGATAGCTGCGCGGCGCCGGCACCTCGGACGTATGATCCGAGGCGCCCCGTGGTCGACCGCGCCTACACCGACGCCGAGCTGGAGGCTGCGATTGCAGCGATTGGCGACCCGGAGCGAATGCGCGAGGCCCAAAACCTGGTCGCGCGCACCGCGCCCTCGCTCCAGCGGGTGCTCGCCACGGCGCTCGAGGAGGGTGGCTGGTTCGATCTGGGCCACAACCAGGCGCTCCGGGAAGCGGCCGGGCACGACGATGTCGGCGAACGGGTCCGCGCCGTCCGAACCATGCTGGCCGAGGAGACCCGCCTGGGGATGCTGGTCGGGGTGGCCGTCGGATTCGAGCTGGCGCGCGAGCTCGGGTCGAGCCTGCCGGCCGGGCAACGGCAAACGACAGAGGAGGATTGACACGAGATGGAAGTGCGCTTTCTGGGCCACGCCTGCTTCGAGCTGGCCGACGGAGACACCACCGTTCTGATCGATCCGTTTCTGAGCGGAAACCCCAAGGCGGCGATCAGCGCCGACGACGTCGCCGCCACCACGATCCTGCTCACCCACGGCCACGGCGACCACATCGGGGACACCGTGGCGATCGCCAAGCGCACGGGTGCTCCTGTGGTGGCGATCGTTGAGATCGCCAACGAGCTCGGCGAGGAGGGGGTTGACGTCCGCGACCCCAACATGGGCGGGACGATCAGGTTCGACTGGGGCTGGGTCAAGCTGGTGCCGGCCTGGCACACCTCGACGACGCCAAAGGGGACGGCCAACGTCCCGGCCGGCCTGCTGATCAGCTTTCAGGACACCGTCGTCTACCACCTGGGCGACACCTGCGTCTTCTCCGACATGCAGCTGGTCGGCAAGCGCAACCCGATCGACATCGCGCTGATGTGCATCGGCGGCCACTACACGATGGACCGCGTGGACGGGGTCGACGCGGCCGAGCTGATCGGGGCCAAGACCGTGATCCCCTGTCACTACAACACGTTCCCGCCGATCGAGACCGACGCCCAGGCGTTCAAGTCCGACGTGGAGTCGGCCACGCGCTCCAATGTGGTCGTGCTCGATCCCGGCCAATCGCATTCGGCGTGACCCACGCGATCGTCCTTATCCAGGCGAACCGTTCGGGACTGGCCACGCTGGGCGGCGAGCTGGCCGACCTCGAGGGCGTGGCCGAGGCGTACTCGGTGACCGGCGAGTGGGACTTCGTGGCGGTGCTGCGCCTGCGCGAGCCCGAACAGCTCGCGCAGGTGGTCACGGGTCAGATCTCGCAGCTCTCGGGCGTGGCCCGGACGCATACGATGGTCGCGTTCGAGGTCTACTCGCGTCACGACCTCGAGGCGCTCTTCTCCGTCGGCCAGTAGTGCGCGTCGCTGTCGTAGCGGAGTGGTACCCCTCCCCGGGGGATCCGGTGCTGGGCGTCTGGGCGCACCGGCAGGCGGTGGCGTCGCGCGATGCCGGCGCCGAGGTGCGGGTGCTGGCGCTGCGCCGTCCGATCCCGCCGCTGTCGGTGGCGCGCAGCCTTTTTCATGTTCCCCCGGCCACCGATCCGCTCAGCCGCTGGATCGAGGGGGCCCGGACATCGCTCAGGCCGATGACGCTCGACGGGCTCGAGGTGACGCCAGTCCCCTTCGCGGCCCCGCCGCGCCCGATCTCCTACGGCAGCTGGGGGTACTGGATGGCGCCTCCCCTGGGCCGGGCGCTCGATCGGCTGTGCACGGACTGGCGCTTCGACGTCCTCCACGCCCACTGTCTCGCGCCGGCCGGTCACGCCGCCGCGCGCTGGCTGCGCCGGCGCCCCGCACCGGGGCGGCCGGCGTTCGTCGTCTCGGCCCACGGGCCGGACATGATCAACGTGCCCGAGAACAGCTCCGTGGGCCGGCGGGCGTGCGTCGCGGCGATGGCCGCAGCCGATCTGGTGATGGCCAACAGCACCTGGACGGCGCGGCGCTGTGAGGAGATCGCGGGTCGGCGGCTGGCCGTGCGCGTCGTGTACCTGGGTGCGGATGTGCCGGCGCCGATGCGCTCTGCCGCCAATGGGGCGGTCCGGGTGGTTACGGTGGCGCACCTGGTCGCGCGCAAGCGCCACGAGGTGGTGCTCCGGGCACTGGCGCGCCTCGATCCCGCGCGTCGGCCCGAGTACGTCGTGATCGGGGACGGGCCGTTCCGATCCCGGTTGGAGCGGCTGGCCGCCGAGCTGGGCGTGGCCGAACGGGTCCGTTTCCTTGGTCAGCTGCCCAATCCCGACGCGGTGGCCTGGGCAGCGGCATGCGACCTGTTCGTGATGCCGGGAGTGGAGGAGCCGTTCGGCGTGGCCTTCGTTGAGGCGATGGCGGCCGGGCTGCCGGCGATCGGTAGCCGCGGCGAGGGTGGCCCCGAGGACATCGCCGCCGCCGGCCAGGGGATGGTGCTGGTCGAGCCCGACGATCCCGCCGCGCTCGCCGCCGTGCTCGATCGGTTGACCGCCGATCGTGCCGAGCTGGCGCGGCTGGGCGCGGCGGCGCGGGAGACCGTGGCGGCCAACTTCACCTGGGAGCGGTGCGGGGTGGAGACGGTTGGCGCCTACCGCGCGGCGCTCGCCGCACACCCGCCGCGGTGAGCGGCCAAGTCGACGTGCTGCTGGTGTCGCTCGGCACCACCCGCGGCCTGCGGCTGTCCGACGCGCAGCTCGTCCTCATGCTCCGGGCGGCCGGCGCCACCGTTGCCGCAGTCGGCACCCGAATCGGCCTCGCCAATGCGCTCAGACGCGGCTACCCGGTCAATGATGTGGTCGAGGCCATCGCGGCCCGGCGCGCGCTGCGGGCGGGGATGAGCGCACACAGTCCGCGCGCGCTCGTGATTTCCACCACGACCGCGGCGTTCCTGATCGGCGATCCGGGGGTGCCCTTCGCGGTGTGGCTGGACTCGCCCGCCCGGCTGAACCGCCCGGGCCTCAGGAACGCGCCGCTACATCGCCTCGAGCGCCGGCAGCTGGCTCGCGCCCGAGTGCTCATGGCCCACAGCCCGGGCACGGTGGAGGCGCTCCCGGCCGGCGCGGCCCCCTCGGTGCTGGTCCCGCCGCCGCTCCTGGCCGCGCCGCCGCCGAGCCACGTCCGTGAGCCATTCGCCGTGGGCTACACCCCGGACCCCAAGGCCAAGGACCTCGCGCTGCTCTGCGCGGCCTGGGAGCGGGCGGCGCTGCCCGGCCGACGGCTGCTCATCGCCGGCATTCCGCCGGATCGCGCGCGCGCGTTCCTGGCCCGCCGCGGGATCAGCCTGCCCGACACCGCGGACCTGGTGGGCATGCTGCCCCAGCCGGCGTTCCGGGATCTGCTGGCCCGCGCGCGTGTATTTGTCAGCGCGGCCGCGTGGGAGGACTTCGGCATCGCGCCGCTCGAGGCGCTCGACCGCGGGGCGGCGCTGGTGTGCGCGCCGGCCCGCGGTCCCTTCCCGGCGCTGGCGTTGGCCCGCTCCCTCGCGCCCGAGTTCGTGGCGGCGGACCGCGGTGCGGGCTCGCTGTCCCGCGCGCTCCAGCACGCATTCGCGACCCCGGACGACCGCCTGAGCGCTTATCGGCTCGCGGCGCGGGCCGAGCTCGCGCCGTACCGCCCGGAGGCGTCGGTGGCCCGGATTCAGGCCGAAGTGCTGCCGGCGCTGCTTGGCTCGTAGCGGTCAGCGGACTCCGCGGGAGATGCGGGCGGACCGATCCCGCCGCGGCGCCGGCAGGCCGCGAGGACCGCATGAGCGAACGCGTCCACTTCGGTGCCGTCGGTCTCGCGGTCGATGGCTCGGCTCTCGGCGCCCATCCGCGCCCGGAGCGCGGGATCCTCGGCGAGCCGCGAGAGCGCCGTGGCCACATCATGGACGTCGCTCGGGGCGACCAGCAGGGCGTTGCGCCCCTCGATTGCGACGTCGCCGGCCGCCCCCGCCGCGCGGCTGCACACGATCGGCAGGCCGGCGGCGACCGCCTCCCGGACGGCGACGCCGAACGGCTCGTAGGTGCTGACCAACGCATACACGTCGGCCGCGGCGTAGAGCCCGGGCAACTCGTCCGGTGCGAGGTGGCCGTGGAACCGCGTGGGCACGTCATGACGAGCTGCCTGCTGCTTTAGCTCCTCCTCGAGGAAGCCGGTTCCCACGATCTCGAGCTGGCCGCGCCGGACCCGGGCGAACGCCTCGATCAACGTCCCGAAGTTCTTGTCGGGCACGAGCCGCCCGACGCCGATCACCCTGAACCCGTCGCCCCGCGAAGATGGCGCGACGGCGCGGAAGCGCTCGACGTCGGCGCCCTGGAGCGCCACCGCGATCCGCTCGTCCGGGACGCCGAACGACCGTAGCCGATCGCGCGCCGCGGAGCTGGTCGCGATCACCCCGTCCGCCTGCCGCGCCAGCCGTCGGTGCAGCGCGAGCTGCCAGCGGGGCAGCATCGAGTCGATCATCGGCGTGCACTCGGTGAAGATCACGTAGGCACGCCTGTGCCGCCGGCACCAGCCGAGCACACGCAGCGACGTCGGCCCATATTCGGAGACGACGACGCAGTCGGGATCGAAGGCACGGAGCGCGGGCTCGAGACCGCGCGGCCACAGCAACGGCGTGCGCCCCGACCGCCGGCGCTGCCATGAACGCAGGTGGACAGCCGGGTACGGGTGCTCGCGTGGGAACCACTCCGGCGGCACGTCCCAGGATGGCTGACCGGTCGACTGATAGATGACGCGGATCTCGAGTCTCGGCCGCTCGTTCAGCGCGCGGAACAGCGGCTCGCGATAGGGCACGGGCGTGGGCGGGACGATGGCGCAGCGCAGGCCCATGGCCGCGCGAAGGTTACGCCGTGCGCGTGCGCCGGACCACACGCGGAAGACCGCCGACCCGCTGCTCGCGAGAGCTGCGAACCGCAGCTAGACCTGCCTCGCGCAGCTAGACCTACGTCGCGCAGCTAGACCTACGTCGCGCAGCTAGACCTACGACGCGCAGCTAAACCTACGTCCCGCACCTAGATCTGCGTCCCGCGGCCGCGCTCGAACCACATCGAACGGTCCTTCCAGTCGTGCGCCATCATCAGCGCGCCCCCGGCGAACGCGAACCCGAGCATCGACGCGGGCCACGCGACCGGGCGTACGACGGTATCCGGGTCGCTGAGCAGCGCCACGCACGCGGCCGCGGCAACCACGCTACCGGTGGCGCCGTGGTGGCAACGCTGTCCAAGAATCCACAGGCGGTGGCTAAGCGCGTCGTATTCGAACAGTCTCCTGACGGATTGTCGGTCCCCGACTTCCATCTGATCGCCCCATCTATCGGCCCTTACCCTGCAAAACGTGAGAGCGCCGGCGGTTCTTGTAGATACCGTCGCCGCCGCCGCCTTAGGCGCCGCCGGGCGCTAAGCGATCCGAGACCCGGGCGCAGCGTCCTTGTCAGGCCTGAGCAGCACCACGCCGAGCGCCTCGTCGAGCGCGCCCATCACCAGCACCTCGGAGGGGAACCGAGCGATCACCCGTGGCGTCAGGTTGACGCAGCCCACGACGAGCGTGTCGAGCAGGTCCTCGTGCGAGTAGTGCGTGATCTGCGCCGAGGATCGCTTGATCCCGATTTCCGGCCCGAAGTCGATGTGGAGCTTCCAGGCCGGTACCCGGGCTTCGGGGAACTCCTCGACCGACACCACCCGGCCGACGCGCATGTCGACGGCCTGCAATTGGGTGATGTCGATCACTACGGAGCGGTGCCGCCCGAGGCCGCCGGCTGTGCGCTGCTCGAGGCGCCCGAGGAGTCGGACGCGCACGACGACGCCGGGGCCGGAGCGGGATCCGGGCTGGCCGCGGGCGGCGTCGTCGCGGTCGTCGTGGTCGCGGTCGTCGTGGTCGCGGTACGGGAATCTGCGCTCGGCTGGCCGGTCGGACCGGCCGTCGTCGTGCTGCCTGGATCGGAGCTCTGCGGTGCAGTGGTCGTGGTCGGTGCTGGCGTCGACGTCGCAGTCGACGGACCCGCGGCGGGAGTGCCGGCGTCGGTGCAGCCGGCAGGCGCGGATGCCCCCGCCGTCCCGGCTGCCCCCGCCGCCCCAACCGTCGGCGTGGCCGACTGGGCGAGGACGGTGGCATCCGTCTGGGTCTGGATCCGCCCCGGCGGCGCCTTCGGCGTGGCCTTCGGCTTGGCCTTCGGCTTGGCCTTGTCCTTGGCGGTGGCGGAGGCGGTCTGCTCGGGAGCGGGCTTGGGCGGGGCCTTGTGCGCGGGAGTCGTCGCCGTCTTGGCCGCCGGGACGACCTTGTGCTGATGCTTGACGGCGGGAGCGTGGTGCGTGGCGACCGGTGTGACCGGCGCCGAAGGCGCTGCGGTGGTCGTCGTGACCGGCGCCTGAGCGGGAACCGAGACCACCGACGTGGCCGCCGCGCCGTGATGCACGTGGCGGGTCGGCTGCTCGACCTCCACCGCGCCGGCGGTGACGAGCGCGGCGGCCGCAAGGCCCGCGGCCGCCTTGGTGGCGATCGCGCCGACGCTGGCCGACAGGAACCCGCCGCTCGTCGTGCCCATCACCGCGGTGGCCCCGGCCGCGGCGGTCGACCCGACGGCAGCGGCCTGCCCGGCGGCGCCGGCGCCCGACGCGCTCGACCCAGCGCCGGCGGAATGCCCCAGATGAAGAATCGCCAGCTTGCGCAGCAGGAAGAATCCGCCGACCGGGAGAACGGCGGTGAGGGCCTTGCTCGTCTCGTTCAGCTGGCCCTTGAACATCGAGCAGCGCTCGCACGTGCGCAGGTGGCGGCGCACGAGCGGCCCGGCCCGCCGGCGCAGGCCTTCGGCCACCTCGCCCAGCTCGATTCGCACCTGCTCGCAGGTCAGCATTCGCGCCTCGGCGGCCTCGGCCAACGACACCCGGGCGCGCACGAGCAGCGACTTGACGCTCGGCACGGTGGTCTCCATCGCCTCGGCGATCTGCTCGTAGGAGAGCGCGTCCATCTCGCGCAGCACGAGCGCGGTGCGCTGGGTTTCCGGAAGGCCCTGGATGTCCCCCATCAATAGGCGGAACTCCTCGCGCTCGTGGACCTTGTCGGCCGTGGTGGCGCCGTGGTCGTACAGGTGGATGTCCATCGAGTCGACGCCGACGGCCTGGATCCGGCGCAGGTGGTTGAGGCTGCGGTTGCGGGCGATGCGGTACAGCCAGGGCCGCACGTTGATCGGACGGTCGTCGTCGAGGATCGCGTTGAAGGCGGCCGAAAAGACCTCCTGGAGGACGTCCTCGGCGTCCTCGCGCGAGCCGAGCAGGTGCCGGCAGAAGGCCAACAGGCGCGCGTGATAGCGGGCGACCAGGACCTCGAACGCGCCGGTGCTGCCCCGGCGGATCAGCGCGACCAGGCGCTCATCCGACTGCAGCCTGAGAAGCGGCGAGCGCGCATGCAGGCCAATTCCTCCCGAGTATCTGAGCGCAGAGACTTCCACGGGCTAGCTACAGGCCGCCGTCGGTGGCATCGACACGGTAGCAGCGGATTAGTTGCGGTTCGGCGCGCCTACCGCAACCGCAGTAGTACCCGGGGAGGGACTCGAACCCTCATGCCGCTGGGGCAATCGCTCTTAAGGCGACCGTGTCTGACCAATTCCACCACCCGGGCGGGCGAAAAGGAAACGCTAGCGCCGCGGCTCGCCTGATGCCTTTCCAGCGACGCGCTCAACGGCCTTAAGCGTCGCTGGAAAGGCATCCAGGCGACCGCTCCAGCCTTATTGCTAAGCAGCCTCGGCGGCGCGGGCCGTGGCGCGCCGGCCGCCGGCGGCCAGCGCGTCGAGCAGCGCCTCCGCGAGCTGCTCGTTGCCCGTCAGCTCGAGGCCGCCGCGGTCGCGCCCCGGCGAGAACGCCCTGACCCAGTGTTCGGTCGCGCCGATCACGCGGGCCTCGGCGCCGTCCGCCGACCGTTCCTCGACGCTGATGCTCTCGTCGAAGAGCGTGAACGTGAAGTCGGCCCGTCGGTCCGAGTCCTCGACGACGAACTCGACGGTGCCGGTGGTGGGGACGCGCGGCAGTAGGCCGGGAGCGAGGCGGAAGATCGCCCCGAGGTCGATCGACTCCGAGGCGCGCGGCGGGCTCCACGCCCACTCGTAACCCCACCGCGCCAGCTCCCCGAGGATCGGCATCAGCTCACGCGCCCGCTCGGTCAACTCGTAGTCGACCCGCGGAGGGACCTCCCGATAGCGCTTGCGAGTGAGCATGCCGTCGGCGACCATGCGGTTCAGCCGCGACCGGAGCTGCTCGGTGGAGATTCCCGGCAGCACACGCTGCAGTTCGACGAACCGCCGTGGTCCGGCCGCCAGGTCACGCACGATCAGCAGGGTCCACTTGTCTCCGACCAGATCGAGCGCGCGGGCGTCCGGCGACCACTGGTCGTAGGGGTGGCGTTTCGGTGGGGGTACGTGCGGAATGGGGGACGGCTCCCAGCGGACGGTGCGTACCTACCAAGTTCGAGTCTAACGACGGTTACGCCCCGCCCGCCCGTCCACGAGCGCTTTTCGCGGGCCTAATCGGACGGACCGTGCACCTCGCTCCCACCCGTCTTCTTCAGACTCTGCGCGGTTTCGGCAGTTTTGGCGTCCTGGAACGTTTCTGCCATTACATGGATGTTGTGATCGAGCTGAAGGATCGGCTGGCCGATCGCTCGCGGCCAACCACGGGGTCGCGCGCGGCGTTTTTCTATGACCTCGCGTGCCCGTTCTCGTATCTGGTGGCGGAGCGAATTGAGCGCGCGCTGGGCGAGGTCGACTGGTTTCCCGCGCCGTTGGACCTAGAGGGAGGCGCCCATGTGGTCCGCGTCGAGGCGATCCGCGCCCTCGCCGAGCGCGAAGCCCGCGCCACCCGCCTCCCGCTCGTCTGGCCCGACCGCTTCCCCGCCAACGCCGGTCACGCCCTGCGCGCGGCGACCTACGCGGCGGAGAACGGCGTCGGCTCGAGCTTTGCCCTCGCCGCGATGCGCCTCGCCTTTTGCGGCGGCTTCGATCTGCAAGACCCCGAGATCCTCGTCGTGGCGGCCAGCGCAGCTGGCCTGCCACTCGAGCTGTGCCTCGCGGCCGCGCGCGATCCTTCTCGCGACGGCGTGTTGTGGGCCACGGCGAAAGGGTTGCGCGCGCGGGGCGTGAGCCGGCTGCCCGCCGTGCGTCTCGGCCGACGCTGGTTCGAGGGTGAACGCCTGCTGGACGCGGTGGCGCTGGCCAGCGCGCACGCGCTCTGAGGCCGACGACACGGACCGCATGCCCTCCGTTCTTGACGGACCGCCCGCATCCGCCCGCGCCACCGACCGCCTCCCGCGCCGCCGGCTGTTAGCGTGCCGGCGGTGGCGACCGAGGCAGAGCCCACGACCCAGCAGCACGGTGGGCGGCTGATCGCAGCCCGGCTCAAGGCCTACGGGGTGACGAAGCTGTTCACGCTCTCGGGCGGGCATTTGTTCTCGATCTACGACGGCTGCCGGGCGGAGGGAATCGACATCGTCGACGTCCGCCACGAGCAGTCGGCTGCCTTCGCCGCCGAGGGATGGGCGAAGGTGACGCGTGCGCCGGGCGTGTGCGCGCTGACCGCCGGCCCGGGCGTCACCAACGGCATGACCGCGATCGCGTCCGCGCACCAGAACCATTCGCCGATGCTGGTGCTGGGCGGCCGGGCGCCGCAGTTTCGCTGGGGCCAGGGCTCGCTCCAGGAGATCGACCACGTGCCGTTCGTGCGCCCGCTGGTCAAGTTCGCCGCCACGGCCCAGGACACGGAGGAGATCCCGGCCCTGATCGACCGGGCCGTGCGCACCGCGGTCACGCCGCACTCAGGACCGACCTTCGTCGACCTCCCCCTCGATTACGTGTTCGGAGAGGCCGCCAGCGCGGATCCGCCGGCGCCCCTTCCCGACCCGGCCGGCGGACCCGGCGCCGGCCCGCGCGAGATCGACCGGGCGGACGCGCTGCTGCGCGCCTCCGAGCGTCCGGTGATCATGGCCGGCGCCGGCCTGTACTGGGGTCGGGGTGAAACAGCCCTCCAGACCCTGGCCGAACGGCTCCGGATCCCGGTGTTCGCGAACGGCCTGGCTCGCGGGTGCGTCCCGGCCGACCACGAGCTCGCGTTCTCCCGGGCCCGCCGGACGGGCCTGCAAGGCGCCGACGTCGCGATCCTGATCGGCGCTCCGCTGGATTTCCGGCTCGGCTTCGGCGGCGCGTTCGCGCCCGACGCCGAGATCATCGCGATCGACGTGGCCGAGCCGGCCCACGACCCATCGCGCCCGCTCACGGCGGAGCTGTACGGCGCCCTCCCCGCCACGCTCGACGCCCTTCGCGAGGCCGCGTCGCACCGGCAACCGCCCACCGAACGCGAGGCCTGGATCCGCTCGCTGCGCGCCACCGAGGACGACTCGCGCGCCGGCGAGAGGGCCGAGCTGGCCGACGATCGGGCGCCTCTTCACCCGCTGCGGGTGTTCGGCGAGTTGATCCGCCTGCTCCACCGGGACGCGATCGTGATCGGCGACGGCGGGGACTTCGTCTCCTACGCCGGCCGCGTCATCGACTCCTTCGAACCAGGCTGCTGGCTCGACCCCGGGCCGCTGGGTGCTCTGGGGTGCGGTCCGGGATACGCGCTGGCGGCCAAGCTGGCCCGCCCAGACCGGCAGGTCGTCCTGCTGCTCGGCGACGGCGCATTCGGCTTCTCCGCTATGGAGTTCGACACGCTTGCCCGGCACGGCGTCGCGGTGCTCGCAGTCGTCGGCAACAACGGCATCTGGGCGCTCGAGAAGCACCCGATGGAGGCGCTCTACGGCTATTCGGTCGCCGCCGAGCTCCGGCCGAGCACCCGCTATGACCAGATCGCGGAGGCGCTGGGCTGCCACGGCGAGCTCGTCCAGACCCCATCCGACCTCCGTCCCGCGCTCGACCGCGCCCTGGCCAGCGGCCGACCGGCGCTCGTGAACGTCCTCACCGACCCCTCGGTGGCGTACCCACGCAGGTCGAACCTTGCCTAGGTCTAGGCCGGGCGTACGTGACGCCAAGCCCGAACACGAAAACCGCCCGCATTCTCAGCGGGCGGCTTCCGATCCAGGTTTGGCCCAATCGGGACGGGCAGGGGTACGTACCAGAAAGGGCCGGTTAGAGTGGCCCGGACGGCGGGAGGCGCCGATGTCTGCGGCTTCGCCCGAGCCTATGTTGGGAGCTGGGTTTGACCCTGGCCCCGATGCTGATCATTCCCGCTCTGGATCCCTGCGGCAATCGTACATTCGTCCAGTGATGTTTAGAATAGATCTGGACGAATGATCGACCCAGAGACCGCGGGGCTCGCTCCGATCGATCAGAGGTCGAGCGCGGCGCCGCGCAGGATGTCGTGCTCTGATACCTCGACCTCGCCCAGGCCGAAGAGCGCGAGCGTCTCGAGCAAGATGATCGCGCCGGCCACGATCGTGGGCGCCCGGTCCGGGTGCAGCCCCCGGACTCCACGGCGCTCGGCGACCGTCAACGCCGCCAGCCGCTTGCAGATCGAGCGGCATTCCGAGACGCTCAGGACGTAGCCCTCGACCTTGTCGGGGTCGTAAGGCTCGAGCTCCTGCGCGATCGAGGCCATCGAGGTTGCGGTGCCCGCCACGGCAATCGCGCGAGACACCGCCCGCCGCCGCGACTCCGGCACCCCGGTACGCAGGATCTCCCGGACGTCGCGAGCCAGCGCGTCAAGCTCCGAATCGGAAGGCGGATCGGAACGCAAGTGACGCTCGGTCTGCCGCACCACGCCCGCCTGGTTTGAGACGTGGTATTCCATCTCGCGCCCGTTCCCGATGACCAGCTCGGTCGATCCGCCGCCGATGTCGATCACGAGGGTCGGGGTGGCGTCCTCCGCGTCGCGCTCGCTCGTGGCACCCAGGAATGTCAGTCTCGCCTCCTCGTCGCCGCTCAGCACGTGCGGCTCGAGCCCCCAGCGGTCCCGCACGGCGGAGGCGAACTCCTCGCCGTTGGCGGCGTCCCGGACCGCGCTGGTCAACACGGCCACCGCGTCGGACACGTCGTGGCGGTCGATCAGCCGGCGGTACTCGTCGAGCACCGAATAAACGCGCTCCATCGCCTCCTCGCTGAGTCGTCCGTCGGAATCGACGCCGGCGCCCAGGCGCGTGATCTCGGTGTGCCGCTCGAGCACCTCGCCAACCCGTCCGTCCATGACCTCCGCCACGAACAGTCGCGTCGAGTTGGTGCCGATGTCGACGACCGCGCGGCGCACGCTCAGACCGCCACCCGCACCTGATGCGCCAGCGGCCGACCGTCGAGCCCGGCCAACAGGTTCTCCACTGCCAGTTCCGCCATCCGCTCGCGCGCGACCCGCGTCGCCGAACCGATGTGGGGAACCACGATCAGGTTGGGCGTCGACAGCAACGGATCGTCCGGCGGCAGCGGCTCGGGATCGGTGACGTCGAGCGCCGCCCCGCCGATCTGGCCAGCGACGAGCGCGTCCCGCAGGGCCTCCTGGTCGATGATCGGCCCGCGCGCCGTGTTGATCAGGATCGCGCTCGACCGCATCCGCCCCAGCGCGTCGGCGTCAAACAGGCGGTATGTGGCGGCGGTCAGCGGGCAGTGGAGCGTCACGAAATCCGATTCCTCGAGCAGTCTGTCCAGCGGGACTCTCCGGACCGCCTCTGAACCCGGCCCCCCACCCGTGTACAGCACGGTCATGTTGAATCCGAGCGCTCGCTGCGCCACCGCCGAGCCGATCCGCCCCAGTCCGACGATTCCCAGCGTGGCGCCGGCGACGGCCTGACCGAGATACCGGCCCGGCTCCCAGGTCACCCAGTCGCCCTCGCGCACGGACTCGATCGCCTCGGGCAGCTTGCGCGCGGCCGCGAGCAGCAACGCGAAGGTCAGGTCGGCGGTCGCCTCGGTGAGTACGTCCGGGGTGTTGCCGACCACGATGCCGTGTGCGGCCGCGGCATACAGATCGATGTTGTCGTGGCCGACCGCGTAATTCGAGATCACGCGAAGGTAGGGGCAGTGCTCGAGCAGCGCGGCATCGACCCGGTCGGTCAGCGTTGTCAACAGGCCCTCCACGCTGGCCGCACGGGCGGCCAGCTCCTCGTACGGCGGGGGCAGCCGATCCGGCCAGAGGTCGACCTCGTGCCGGTCCCGGAGCCGGTCGAGCGCCGGCCCAGGCAACATACGAGTCACAAAGCAGCGCGCCATCGGGGCGCGCATTCTCGCGGTTTTGGGCCCTGTGTGACTCGTGCGCCCCCCGGTCGCGCGTAGACCGCTTACCTGCGCGCCCCGGCGCCGCGCACCGTGTGGACTATGCGCTCTCGGCGGCCACCGCGCTACCCGGTGCCCCCCGGAGCGAGACCCGCGGCAGCCCGACCAGCGCCACCAACGCGCCGGCCGCCGCGAACGCGGCGGCGACCGCGAACGCCAGCGTGAAGCCCGAGGTCAGCGCCGCGTGTGCCGCCTGGGTCCCCGAAGCAGAGGCGTGGTGCAGCTTGCTGTCCGTGCGCGACGTCGCCAGGGCGGCGAGAACGGCGAGCCCAAGCGCGCCCCCGACCAGGCGCGAGGTGTTCACCAGCCCCGAGGCGAGCCCGGCCTCGGACGGAGCCACGCCGGCGACCGCCGCGATCGTCACCGGCACGAAGGCCAGGCCGATCCCGATCGCCACCAGCAGCGACGGCACGAGCACCTCGCCGAGGTAGCTCCCGTCCGGCGAGATCTGGGTGAAGAGGATCAGCCCGACCGCCAGTGCGCTCATCCCCGCGACCAGCATCGGCTTGGGCCCGATCCGCGTCACCGCGCGCGAGGCCAGCGTCGACCCGGCCACGATGCACAACGTCATCGGCAGGAACGCGAACCCGGCTTTCAAGGGCGAGTAGCCGAGGACCTGTTGCAGGTAGAGCGACAGGAAGAACCACATCGCGAACACCGACGCGCCGACCAGCAGCACCACCACGTTGGCGGCGCTCAGGGTCCGCGACGCATAGATTCGCAGCGGCATCAAGGGTGATCGGGCAATCCGGCCCTCGATCGCCACGAACCCGGCGAGCAGGACCAGGCCACCCGCCAACAGGGCCAGCGTGCTCACAGAGCCCCAGCCGGTGACGTCGGTGCGGACGATCCCCAGCACGAGCAGCGACAAACCCAGGGTGGCGGTGATCGCGCCGGCCAAATCGAACCCGGCAGTACGTTCGCGGGTACGTCCCTCGGCGATGTAGTGCTGCGCGAGCACCGCCGCGGCCAGCCCGATCGGCACGTTGATGAACAGGATCCAGCGCCAGCTCAAGAGATCGGTCAGCACGCCGCCCAGGAGCACGCCGGCGGCGCCGCCGGCTCCGCCCATCGCGCCCCAGATGCCCACCGCCCGGTTGCGGGCGGCGCCTTCCGCGAACGTCGTGGTCAGGATCGCCAGCGACGCAGGTGCGATGATCGCTCCGCCCAGGCCCTGCGCGGCGCGTGCGGCGATCAGCAGCGCCTGCGTGTCCGCGAACCCGCCGGCCAGCGACGCGACGCTGAACAGCAACAACCCGGACACGAACACACGCCGCTGCCCCACGAGGTCAGCGGCGCGGCCGCCCAGGAGCAGGAACCCGGCGAAGGTGACCGTGTAGGCGTTGACGACCCACTGCAGGTCCTGCTCGGAGAAGCGCAGCGCATTGCGAATGGCGGGGAGCGCGACGTTCACCACCGACACGTCCAGGATCACCATGAACTGCGCCAGGCACGCGAGCAGGAGCGTGGCGCGGAGATGAAGCTTCGGATGGGAGGTGGCTTCAGCGTTCATATCGGGAAGACGATCCAGAGACGCGCGATTCGACAGATCCGCGCCGGCCCTGGATCCGGCGCAGTACGATGTTCATCGAACCATAGCAGTAGGTTCGATAATCGTCGTACTAGACTGAGGGAAAGATGAGTTCGTACGCCACACAAGGGATGGCCGCAGCGGCAACGGCGCGGCTGGTCGAGCCGCCCTCGGTGCGAGGAGAGGCAGACCCGCTCTCGCACCCGCCACGCGACGAGATCGAACTCGCGGCCGTCCTGCACGCCCTCAGTGACCCGATGCGGCTGCGCATCGTGGTCGCGCTGGCCGTCGAGGACAAGCGGACGTGCAAGAGCTTCAACCTTCCGGTGACCAAGTCGACGTGCACGCACCACTTCCGGGTGCTGCGCGAGGCCGGCATGATCCGTCAGCGCCTGGAAGGCACGACTCGCCTCAACTCGCTCCGCCGCGAAGACCTCGACGCGCGCTTTCCCGGCCTGCTCGACTCGGTGCTCCGCGCCGCCGGGGTCGCGTAGGCGGCAGCGGCGGAGCCGGCGCCACATAAGCGCCGGTGTCGCGTAGGCGGGCTCCTTGACTTTGCCCGCCCCGAGCGCGACGATCCTCACGTCCGGCAGGAAGCCGCCAAACCACCGCGACGGAGGGGGTGCAGTCAGTGACCGGTGTGCTGTATGGGCTCGCGCGGATCTGTGTGCGCCACCGATTCGTGGTGCTCGCCATCTGGCTGGTGGCGACGATCGCATTGGTCGCGGTCTCGCACCGGCTCGGCGACAACACCAACGACAACCTCTCGTTGCCGGGCACCGACAGCCAGCACGCGACCAACGTGCTGAAGAGCTCCTTCCCGGCTCAGGCCAACGGGACGAGCCCGATCGTCCTGCACGCCAAGAGCGGCAAGCTCACCGATCAGAACAACGCCAACGCGGTCAACCAGGCCGCGGCCAACCTGTCGAAGACCAAGAACGTCGCGGCGGTGGTCAACCCGCTGACGCCGCAGGGCGCTTCCGCCCTCAGCAAGGACCAGGCCACCGGCTACATCTCGGTGTCGCTGGCGGTCAGCCCCGGTTCGCTGTCGGAATCGGATGCCGAGACGATCATCGACGCCGCCGCCAAACCGGCGCACGCGGCCGGCCTGCAGGTCGAGACCGGGGGGCAGCTCGGCCAGAAGGTGTCAAAACCGTCGACCGAGTCGAGCGAGCTGGTGGGCATCATCGCCGCGATGGTGATCCTCACGATCACCTTCGGGACGTTCACCTCGATGCTGCTGCCGATCGTCACGGCGATCCTCGCGCTGCTCTCGACCCTCGCGGTGATCCGCATGCTCGGCCACGTCGCGACGGTGCCGACGGTCGCGCCCACGCTCGCGACGATGATCGGCCTCGGGGTGGGGATCGACTACGCGTTGTTCATCGTCACGCGGCACTTCCGGGGGCTGCACGACGGACTGTCGATCGACGAGTCGATCGCGCGCGCGGTCGCCACCTCCGGCGGAGCCGTCTTCTTCGCCGGCTGCACGGTGACGATCGCGCTCGTATCGCTGGCCGTGGCGGGAATCCCGCTGGTCACCACGATGGGTCTGATGTCCGCGATCGCGGTGGTGATCGCCGTTCTTGCCGCGCTGACGCTACTGCCCGCCGAGCTGGCGCTGCTCGGTCCGCACATCAACTCGCTGCGGGTGCGCCATCCCGCCACCGACCAAGAGGTGCGAACCGGACTATGGGCCAGATGGGCGCGCGACATCGCCAAGCAACCGATCCTGGCCGGAATCGCGGCCCTGGCGATCCTGATCCCGCTCACCATCCCGCTGCTGTCCCTGACGCTCGGCCAGCAGGATGTCGCCGCCCTCTCGACCTCAACGACAGCTCGCCGTGCCTACGACCTCATCTCGAAGAACTTCGGCCCGGGAGTCAACGGGCCGCTGCTGATCGCCGTGACGCTCGGCTCGCCGGCGCAGAACGGAACGAGCGATCCGCGCCTCGCCACGCTCCAGAAGGACGTGTCGTCGACCGCCAGCGTGGCCGGCGTGTCGCCGATGCAGCTCGACAAAGCCGGGACCACCGCCTACTTCAACGCGATCTCCAAGGCCGGTCCGGCTGAGAACCAGACCACCGACCTGGTCTCGAAGCTCCGCGACAGCACGATCCCCAGCGCCGAGAAGGGCACCAACATGCGCGCCTTCGTGGGCGGCAGCACCGCCGGCTACGACGACCTGGCGACGAAGATCTCGAGCAAGCTGCCGCTTCAGATCGCCGTGGTGATCGCACTCAGCTTCTTGCTGCTCATCCTGGCCTTCCGCACGGTGGTGGTTCCGCCGCAGGCGGCGGTGATGAACCTGCTTTCGATCGGGGCCTCCTACGGCGTGCTGGTCGCGATCTTCCAGTACGGCTGGCTGGACGGTCTGATCGGGCTGAACGGCGCGGTTCCGATCGTCTCCTACGTGCCGCTGTTCATGTTCGCGATCCTGTTCGGGCTCTCGATGGACTACGAGGTGTTCCTGGTCAGCCAGATCAAGGAGCACGTCGACGCCGGCGAGGAGAACAAGAGCGCGGTCGTCTCGGGCCTCGTCACCAGTGCCCGCGTGATCACCTCAGCAGCGCTGATCATGGTGTTCGTGTTCGGCAGCTTCGTGCTCAACGGGGATCCGACCATCAAGCAGTTCGGCGTGGGGCTGGCGGTCGCAGTGATTCTCGATGCCACCGTCGTGCGCTGCCTGCTCGTGCCCGCGCTGATGGTGGTGGTCGGCGAGCGCAACTGGTACATGCCGCGGTGGGTCGACAAGGTGACGCCCCGCATCAGCATCGAGGGCGCGGAGTTCTTCGCGCAGCGCGATCGGCGCCCGGAGCCCGCGCCCGAGCCGACGCTCACGCCATCGTGAGTCCCCCGCTGACCGACAAGGTCTGGCCCGTGATGTAAGCGGCGCGGTCGGAGGCCAGGAACGCCACCGCGGCGGCGACGTCCTCGGGCCGCCCGAGGCGTCGCATCGGCACCGCCCTGCGCAACGCCTCGACCATCTTCGCGCCGGCCTCGCCGGCCCCCAGCATCCCGTCGAGCAGCGGCGTCTCGGTCGGACCCGGGCACACACTGTTGACGGTGACGCCGCGGCGCGCCACCTCACGGGCGAGCGTCTTGCCGAACGCCACCTGCCCGGCCTTGGCGCCGGCGTACACGGCCTCCAGAGACGAGCCGACCCGCGCGGCGTCCGAGGAGATGTTGACCACGCGGCCGTACCCGCGCTCGACCATCCCGGGCACCACCCGGCGGCAGACGCGCAGGCAGCCCTTGTAGTTGAGCTCGATGATGCTCTCCCAGAACTCCTCGTCGGTCTCGAGGAACGGGCGCATCTCGTCCCAGCCGGCGGTGTTGATCAGGATCTCGATCGGCCCGAGCTCGCGTTCGGCCTGTGTGACCGCCGCAGCGACGGAGCCGCTGTCGGTCACGTCCAGATGGACGCCCAGCGCCGCCTCGTCGGCGGCGTCCCCGACGATGTCGCCGGACACCACGCGACGCCCGTCGGCCGCCAGCGCACGGACGATCGCGCGGCCGATGCCGCCCGCGCCACCGGTCACCAGGGCCACTCGGGAAGCAGGCACCGCCGGAACAATACGATGGCGGTCGTGGACGTCTTCGGCCCGGAGCGGTTGCCGAGCGCGCTCGTGCTCACGTTCGACAACCTGGGGGAGGCGAGCGCGCTCGAGCGTGGCACGCAACCACCGGAAAGGCCGCTGGGCCGCGATCCCTCCGTCCTGCAGGCGCTGCCGTGGCTGCTGGACGAGCTCGAGCGCCACGGCCTGACCGCGACCTTCTTCGTCGAGGCGATCAACTGCGAGCTATATCCCGACGCCGTGCGTGAGATTGCTGCGCGCGGGCACGAGGTCGGCCACCACGGCTGGGCGCACGAGACGTGGGGCAGCCTGGCGCCCGAGCACGAGCGCGACGCGTTGATCCGCGGCGTGCGCGCGTTCGAGGCACTTGGCCTGCGCCCGCGGGGCTTCCGGCCGCCCGGTGGCGAGCTGACCTCCAGCTCGGCCGGGCTCCTGAGCGAGAACGGCTTCGACTGGTGCTCACCCGAAGGCAATGAGGCCGAGGTCGTCGGCGGGCTCGCCTACATCCCGTTCGACTGGGACCTGGTCGACGCCTACCACCTGATGGACAGCTTCGCGTCGCTGCGGGTCGAGCGCGGCGAGCGCGAGGCGCCACGCGATCCCGAAGCGCTCGCCGCCCACCTCGAGCAGCGCCTGTCCGCCGCGCGGGGACGGCACACGCTCATCCTCCACCCGTTCCTGATGCTGAATCCTGCCTGGGCGGCCGGAGTCAGTCGGGTACTCGCCGCCGTCGCCGACCTCGCGAAGCGCCGGCGCGCCTGGGTCGCTCCCGGCAACGTGTTCGCGGATTGGCAAGTCGCGCGAAGTTAAAATCGGCGGGCCACCACCACGAGGAAGAGGAGACGGAACATGCGGGGCTTCATCCGCGGCACCCACCACCTGACCTTCTGCGTCGGCGGCGCCCAGGAGGACTACGACTTCCACGTCCGGCTGCTCGGGCTGAAGAGCGTCAAGAAGACGGTTCTGTTCGACGGTGAGATTCCCATCTACCACCTCTACTACGGCAACCGGCTGGGCGACCCGAGCACGCTGCTGACCGCATTCCCCTACCGCCAGGCCGGCTGGATGGGCAAGCGCGGCACCAACCAGGCGAAGTCGCTCAACCTGTCGGTGCCCGTCGACTCGCTCGGCTTCTGGGCCGAGCGCCTGTCCGAGCACGGAGTCGAGCACGAGCGCGGCGAGCGCTTCGGCACCGAGCGGCTGTTCTTCCGCCATCCATGCGGGATCGAGTACCAGATCATCGGCGACCCGGATCCCGACGACCGCGAGCCCTACGACGCGGTGGTCCCGGCCGAGCACGCCATCCGCGGCGCCTACGGCACGACCACCTCGGTACGCGACCCCGACCCGCAGCACTTCTTCTTTACCCAGGCGATGGGCGGCGAGTTGCTGCGCACCGAAGGCCCGCATCATCAGTACCGCATCGGCGACGAGCAGGGCTATGGCCGCATGCTCGAGTTGACCGAGGAGCCCGACCTGCCCCAGGGCACGTGGCAGTTCGGCGAGGGCACCATTCACCATCACGCGTTTGACGTGGTCTCGGCGGCCAACCAGCAGGAGGTCAAGGACTGGATCGTCGGGCTCGGCTTCACCGACGTCTCCGAGCCCAAGGACCGCGGCTACTTCTTCTCGATGTACTGCCGCAGCCCCAGCGGGCTGCTGGTCGAGATCGCCTATGGCACGCCGCAGGGCTTCATGATCGACGAGTCCGAGGAGGAGCTGGGCACCCACATGTGCATCCCGCCGCACTGGGAGGATCGCCGCTCGGAGCTCTCGCAGCTGGAGCCGATCGAGACGGTCGAGACGGTGGTGGGGTAGGGGCCACGCGGTCGTAGCGCGGTGCCGGCTTGATGCGCCGGCGCCGGGCGGCATCCGTGGGGCCGTTCCACCGGGCGTCCATGCCCGGCGGGCCGCGACCCCCCGCCAGGGATGCCGATCCCGAACGCCCGGCAGGGATGCCGGGCGTAACCGGCCCCAGGGACGCCGAGCGAAGCGAGGCCCCAAGACCCGAGTTTCTCGGCACTCGACGCCCGGCGCCGGCACGAGTGCGGCCAAACTCGCGCTATACCCGAGTGAATCTGAATTCACCGGCCGGCGCCCGGCGAGTGTGGAGTTACTCGCGGTAGAGCGTGACGTTGCGGTCGAGGCGGTCGCCGGCGAAGCCCTTGGGCCGGCCCCCCTGCGCGTCCAGGTAGGCGAGCTGGCGGGAGATCGCCGCGAGTTGCGATCCGGTGTGGTCGAGCATCCACGTCTGGATCGCGACCCCGCCGCCGGCGGTGGCGACCACGCGAAGCGCGCGGGCCTGCTGGGGATAGTCGATCAACGAGGCGGTGTTGATCAGCCAGTAATGGCCGCGCGGTTCGATCGAGTTGCGGTGGGTGTGGCCGGCCAGCGCCGCGATCACGCGGGGGTGGGCGTCGAGGAGGGCCAGCAGTTGCTCGCCGCCTTCCGCGCTCGCGAGCGGCTGGTGGGACACCACGACCACGTACCGCCCGTCCGGCCCCGCTCCCGCTCCCGCACCCGCCCCCGCGCCCGCTCCCGCTCCCGGGCCCGCACCCGCACCCGCACCCGCTCTCGCGCGCGCGCCCGGCCCCGCACCTGACCCAGGGCCAGCACCCGCCTCCTCCAGCTGGCTGGCTAGCCAACCAGGCTGGCCGGGGCGGACGAGCCCGCCCGATCCGCCGGCGCGCCGGGCCAGGTCGAGCACGATCAGACGCAGATCGCGTCCGACGTCTGCGGAATAGTCGAGACTGCCGCTGGTGCCGCGCCGCAGCAGGTCGACGACCTCGGTGGCGTCCATCTGCCGGCGTGCCGGGTCGGGCGGAACGCGGACGGTGGGGCCGGCGAGCGCGCGGGCCAGGAACTGTTGCACGAGCCCCGGCAGCGGCGGGCCGTCGGGCGAGCCGCCGGCGGTCAGCTCGGTCCCGGGCGGAAGGGCGAGGCCGGGCGGGAGCTCCCACAGGGCCTCGTCGCCCACCGCCAGCGCGCGCGTCTGGTCGGTGGGGGTCAGCTCGCCGGCGACCAGGATGTCGTGGTCGCCCAGCACCGGATACACCGGCGCGCGCCGGCCTGCGCTCACGAACGGCCGAACCGCCCGGCGCAGCAGCCCGGGATGGCGCGGGGCGTCCAGATCGGGGCGATAGTAGAACGGGTCGGGGTCGGCGGCGAGCTGGACGCCGTAGTAGCCGCGCGCACCGCTGGCCGGCCGCACCACGCCGCCTCGCAAGACCGCCAGCGCCCAGCCGAGTTCGTTGCGCTGGTCGTTGTCGATCAGGTCTCCGCCCTGGATCACCGCATCGGGCCGGAGCGCGGCCAGCGCCCGGGTTGCTGCGGTCAGCACCTGGGCGGTGAGCGTCTCCTGGGGGCGGAAAGTTGACTCGAACGGGTCGCCGAGGCGGTCGAGGAACGGGACGCGCGCCGGCGAGGAGGCATCGAGCACATGCGCGTCGGTGACATGCGCGAGCGTGGCCAGCACGCGCTCGGTCGGCCGAGCCGGGCCCAGCTCGGTTCTCGCGATGAGCGCCTCACCGGGACCGGGCTGGAGCGAGCCGGTGCCGGCCGGGTCGGACCAGGTCGAGGCCAGGGTGGAGCCCGAGCGAGCCGCGCCGCTCCTCCCCGCGCTCCCGCACGCCGCGCTGAGCAGCGCGCCGGTGCCAAGGATGATCGCCTCGCGCCGCGTGATCATGACGCCCCCAGTCCCGCGATCACGCTCTCGCGCGCGATCTGCCGCGCCGCCCAGGCCACGGCGACAGCCCCGGCGAGCACCAGCCCGGCCAGGACCACGGCGATCTCGGCCCCGCTCGCGCCGAGCGACAGCGTCACGTAGCTGGCCGCCAGATGCGCCAGCGCCGGCGCGAGCACCGCGCGCTCGAGCAGGATCCCGAGCAAAGCAGCCGGCGCCACGAGGACGATCACCGCCCCGATCAGCAGTCGCCGCACCGCCGGCGGGCCGGCGCCGAACGCCCGCAGGACCGAGACCGTGCGACGGCGCTCCTGCACGATCAGCGCGCACGCTTGGATGAGCGCATACAGGCAGACCAGGCCGTCCACGATGGCGACCGCCCGCAGGATCGAGCGCAGGACGGCGACGAGCGGGACGCCGCGGCCCACGGCGCCGGTGGCCGGGGTGGCGCTCGGGCCGAGCGCGGCGGTCACGGCGGAGCCGCTCGCGCCAGGCTTCAGCCGGACCGCGAGCTGCTCGCTGTCGGCGGTCCCGGGATCGGCGGCTAGCAGGGCCCGAGCGGGGACGTAGGCGATCCGGCCGTCGTGGTCCAGCGAGCTGACCACGCCCGCCACGCGGAGCCGGACCTCGCGGCCGGAGGCGAGCTCGATGGCCAGCGTGGAGCCGGGCGTGAGGCCGAGGGCTTGGGCCAGGCCGAGTCCCACCTCGGCCTCGCGAGGGCCGCGCAGGCGCGTGCCGGACACGAGCGGCGGCGCCTCGAAGATCGTGTGGTCGCCGGGATAGGCGATCACGTCGATCGTTTCGCCGAGGGAGAAGGAGTCGACCGCCTCGGTCTCGTAGCGCGGGGCCGCCGCCTGTACGCCGGCGATCGAGCGCACGCGCGCCACCGCCGAGGGCGGCAGGTTCGCGGTCAGCTGGTAGCGCTTACCGAGCGCTCCGGGGTCGGTCTCCAGCGAGCTGAGCGCGGAGGCGAGCGCGAGCATCAGCAACACGAACGCGGCCGAGAACCCGAGCGTCGCCGCCGTCGCGACGAGGCGGATGCGGCGCGCCGCGGCCAGGCGGGCGCCGAGGATGGTCAGGCCGGCGCGGGGGACAGCCCGGCCCCGCCTGGATCCGACCCCGCCGCCGTCCCCGCCGTGGCCGCCGCCGCCCAGCTCGGCGCCACGCAGCAGCGCCACCGGCGCGCGTCCCGCCGCCCGCCACGCCGGCCAGGCCGCGGCCAGCACGGGGATCGCGATGGCGCCCAGCCAGGCGGCGGCGAGCGCCGGCGCCAGCGCCGCGCCGGGCGCCGGCTCGTTCAGCATGACGAGCAGCCGGGCGGTCGGGCCGTAGGTCGCGAGCAGCCCACCGATCGCGCCCGCGGTCGCCGCGGGCGCCGCGACGAACGCAGCCTCGAGCGCCTGGACGGATGCCAGGTACCCCCGCGAGGCGCCCACGGCGCGCCGCACCCCGATCGCGCGCAGGCGGCGCTGGACCTCCGCGCGGGCCGACGCGGCGAGCATCGCGGCGGCCGTGGCCAGCGCGATCAGCGACAGCGCGACCAGCAGGTCGATCACGATGCCGGCGGCCTGGTCGAGCAGGACGCGCACGCCCGAGCGGGTGACGAAGCGCACGCCGTGCAGCCCGTAGCTGGTGGCCCGCGCCTGGACGAGCACCTCATCGAGGTTGCCCGGGTCGCGCAGCCAGATGTCGGCCAGGTTGACTCGCGGGGCACGCCCGAGCCCGTACAGGGCCGCCTCCGACACGTACACCCGAGGCGCCGCGAGCGGATACGAGACGTTGTCCGGGCTTTCAGAGAACCCGACGATCCGCTCGTCGCCGAGGCCGTCGATGTCGAGCATCCCGCCGAGCTTCAGCCGCCAGGCCGCGGCCAACCCGCGCTCCACCACGACCTCGCCGCGGCGGCCGGAGACATCGCGGCCGGCGACGATCGCGTAACCGCGGCGACCCGGTCCGACGATCTCGACCGCGCCGTTGTCGGCGAACTCGCCGGGGGTCTCGAACCCCACGCCGATCACCTCCTGGCGCACCGTGTAGGCGGCCACGTCGGGGAGCGCGGCGATGCGCTGCGCCACCCGGCCGGTGTTCTCCGGGTCGAAGCGCACGATCACATCCGGCAGCTTCGCGGCGCGCGCGGCCCGGTCGAAGCCGAAGGCGAGGCTGTCCGATACGACCAGCGCCGCCACCAGCATCGCGGCGGCCAGCGCAATCCCCAGCCCGGTCAGGAGCGAGCGCCGGCGCCGCAGCGCGATGCCGTGGCGGGCATCTGCAAAGGCTGCCCTCAGGCCGGCTCCCGTAGCCGGACGTCCTCCGCCGCCGGCCGCCCGTCATCGACGAGCAGCCGACCATCCTGAAGCTGCAGCACCCGGTCGGCGATCGCCGCCGCCTCCGGCTCGTGGGTCACGATCACCACCGCGCGGCGGCGGAGGTTGCGCAGCAGGCCCAGGACCGTGGCGCCGTTGTCCTGGTCGAGGTTGCCGGTGGGCTCGTCGGCCAGCACGAGCTCGGGGTCGTTGACCAGCGCCCGCGCGATGGCCAGGCGCTGCTGCTCACCGCCCGAGAGCTCGTGGGGGCGGCGGCCCGCGATCTCGGTCAACCCGAGCTCGCCGATCAGCCGTCGCGCTCGTCGCTCGCCGTCCCGGCCGGCGCCAGGAAGCCGGGCGGGAAGAAGCACGTTCTCCTCGCCGCTCAGCTCCTCGATCAGGTGGAAGGACTGGAACACGAACCCGACGTGGCGCAGCCGGGTTTTCGCCAGGGCTCGTGGCTTTTGCGCGGTCAGGTCCTGCCCGGCAAGCATGATCCGGCCCGCGTCGGGACGGTCGAGGCCGCCCAGGAGGTGCAGGAGGGTCGACTTGCCGCTCCCCGAGCGGCCGAGCACCGCGACCACCTCACCGGCCTGCACCTCGAGCTCCACTCCGTCCAGGATGCGGCGCTGCGCGCGCCCGGCGCCAAGCGTCTTGGCGACGCCGCGTGCTTCCAGGACCGGCATGGAGGCAACGGTAGCGGCCGCCGGAGGTGCGGCTGACGCTCAGAACGTGAGCAGCGCGGCGCTGTGCCCCGGCAGCGTGAACACGTAGCGGCCCTGGCTGGCCCTGAGCTTGGCGATGCTCGAGCGGCCGGCGAGGCGGCCGGTGGTGGTCCGGGTGCCGAAGCTCTGGCCGCCGAGCGAGACGCCGGCGGAGCTGGTCAGGCTGGGCGCGCGCAGCCGCTCGAGCGTGGCCGGACGGTGGCCGGCCGAGGTCAGCGAGATCGGGCGCCGGTTCAAGCTCTCGTTGATCAGCACCACTCGCGTTCGGCCCTTCCTCCCGCGGGTGGCCCACACCTTTACCCCCTGGGCGTTCGTGGTCGCGGTGGGGATGAGCCGCGATCCAGGCGGCGCGGCCTGCGCGAACATCAGGAGCCCGAAGTACTCCGGGCTCACCGAGGCCTGCCACTTCCGGGCCCTGCGGGTTACCTTGAACAGCTGGTAGGTGGCGCCCGGATAGGTGTGGATGTTCACCCCGTCGACGCCGACCCGAGTCATCTCGAACAGCGCATCGAGCGCCCACAGGGCGGAAACGAACGCGTTGCTGACGCCCGGTGCGGCCCCGCATGAGTCCGTGTTCATCTCGTCGATGCGGACCGGAAGGTGCCGCGCGTGGGCGAGCGCCACGGACCGCGCGACCCCGTCGGCGAGACTCGTCGTCGCCTCGGGGGCGAGCAGGTGCGCGACCGTGGGGAACAGTGGGGAAGACGGAGGGACATCGCAGGTCTGGAGCGGGTAGCTGTGCAGGGTCACCACTTCGACGCGCGGCTCCGCGGCGAGGAACCGGCCAGTGGCCGCCATCCAACTCGGTGCGCCGGTGGCGGGTCCCGCGAGCGGACCACGGAGGCCTTTGGCAAACGAGGTGAACTCATCGAGGAACGACTGGAAGTCGTAGCTCGGCGTACGGCCGAAGACATGCCGGCCATCGGGCAACACGTACCAGGTCAGGCTGCCATACAGGTTGGGCTCGTTGCCGAGTTCGAGCGCCTCGATCCATGGCTTCCCGATCCCCCGCTCGAACGCGCTCGCCTCGCCGTCCGCGGCGGCGCGACTGTCGGCCTCCAGGTCGATGCCCATGATCAGCCGGGCATTCACCTCGGTGGCGAGCGCGTGCGTCACGGTGAGCCAGCGCCGGGTGAGCGTGACCCGCACCCCGTTCGGCTTGGTCAGGCCAGGGACCGGGTACCACGACCAGTCGGTGCTGTCGCCGCCGATCCGGAGCACCGGGGACTGACGGGCAGTCAGGTTGCGGATCAACTGCACGAAGACCGGGTCGAGCGCGTGGGGGTCCTGTCCGGCGTACGGGATGATCGCGGTGTTCTCGAGTGACAGCCCCAGAAAACCAGCTGGAATGACACGCCCGCCCGCCCCGGCCGTGGCGCGCGGGAGCGTGACGATCACGGCGTCCCGAGGGACCGGGATCGGCCTGGCCTTTGCCGCCGCGTATCCCGTGGACGCAAGAAGCGTCACGAGCGCCGCGACGAAGGCGAGGCGAAGGCGGCGTGGCCGATACACGATCCGGCAATTTGCCACGCCGGGGCCAATTCGATCAAATAGTGAGGTGAGCGCGACGCTTCCGACCGAATGCCGCCCGCTGGGGCACTGCGAGCTGACGGTTCGCCGCGTGGCGCTCGGGCGGCCGTTGAGGGTCGCGGGGCGCGAGGAGGCCTGGCGGTGCTGATACTTGGCCACGACGACGTGCTGGCGGCACTCCGTCCCGAGGACTGCGCCGAGTCAATGGCGGAGATATTGGCTGCGCACGCCCGAGGCGAGGCGCTGATGCCGCTGCGCTCGGCCATCCGGTTCGAGGGCGCGGCCGGGCTCGTGGTGACGATGCCGGCGTGGCGCGGTGGGGCCGAACCGGTGTTCTCGCTCAAGTCGCTTTGCATCGTGCCCGGCAACCCGGCGCGCGGCCTGGACTCCCATCAGGGAACGGTCACGCTGTTCGACGGCTCGACCGGCGTGCCGACGGCGATTCTGGACGCCTCCGCCGTCACCGCTGTGCGGACGGCGGCGGTGAGCGCGGTGGCGACGCGGGTGCTCGCGCGCGAGGACGCGCGGGTGCTGGCGATTCTCGGCGCCGGGGTGCAAGCTCGGGCGCATCTGACGGCGCTGCGGCCCGTGCGCGAGTTCGACGAGGTTCGACTGTTCGCGCCGAGCCGTGCGCACGCGCAGGCAGTGGCCGATGGGCACGCGCTGGTCGCGGTGAGCGCCGAGGCAGCGGTGCGGGGTGCCGATGTGGTGGTGACGGCGACTTCGTCGTCCGAGCCCGTGCTCCGCCGCGAGTGGCTTGCGCCGGGCGCGCACGTCAACGCGATCGGGGCCAGCGTGCCGTCGGCACGCGAGCTCGACGTGGAGACCGTGGTGGACAGCGCCCTGTTCTGCGACAGTCGGGAGTCGCTGCGTGCCGAAGCCGGCGAGTATCGGCTAGCGCTGGAGGAGGGGGCGATCGGGGGCGTCGAGCGCGTGCGCGGGTCACTCGGCGAGGTGCTGGCCGGGATGGCCGACGGGCGCCGGAGCGACGACGAGCTGACCGTGTTCAGATCCCTTGGGCTGGCCGTCGAGGACCTGGCCGCCGCGTTGCATGCCGTCGCGGCGGCCCGGCGGCTTGGCATCGGCGTGGAGGTGGAGCTGTGATCGAACTGCGCGCGAAGGGGGTGTGCATCGTGTCGGGTGCCAACATCGACCCAGCCAAGCTGGCCGAGATTCTCTGCGGAGGTGACGCGTGAACGACGCTGCAAACGAGGACCAGCATGCCCCCGTCCTGCCCGGCCGCGGCGCGAGCGACTACGAACGCTACCTGCGCACCGACGAGCTGCTGTCCTTGCAGAAGCCGGCCGAAGAGCGCGTGCACCACGACGAGCTGCTGTTCCAGACTGTTCACCAGTCCTCTGAGCTGTGGCTGAAGCTCGGCACGACCTCGGTCGACGAGGCGGCGGCTCTGCTCGAGCGCGATGAGGTGGCGCCGGCCGTCCGGCTCATGCGCCGCGCCGTGCTGTGCCTGCAGTACGTGACCACCCAGCTCGAGATGCTGAACCAGATGAGCCCGTGGGAATATCACCAGATCCGTGTGGGGCTCGGCCACGGCAGCGGCTTCGACTCGCCAGGGTTCCGGCGCGCGCCGGCGGTGACGCAGCGCGTCTCGCGGGCGTTTGATCGGCTGCTCGAGCGGGCGGGGCTGTCGTTGCCGGAGCTGTACATGCACGGCCGCGAACACGAGGAGCTCTACCAGCTGGCCGAGCTCCTGACCGAGTGGGATGAGCGCATCTGGGTCTGGCGCTTCCGCCACTACGCGATCGTGGCGCGCGCTCTGGGCGAGGAGACCATCGGGACGCAGGGGACGCCGGTGCAGGTGCTGGGCAAGCTGATCGCCCAGCGCCAGATCCCGAAGCTGTGGGATCTTCGCAGCCGGCTGGTCGAGCTGTTCGACGCCGAACGTCGGGGTCAGGCGTAAGCGGCGGCGGGGTCAGGCCTAAGCGGCGGCGGGGGTCAGGCTCAAGCGGCAGCGCAGCCGTGCGCGAGCGCTGCCCGTTCCTCCCGCAGCGGAGGCTTTGTCAGGGATTGGCGGCCGCGTTGTCCCGGTCGATCCTCTTGCGCTGGCCGGGCTGTACAACGCGGCGAGATTAACGTTTGGCGGGGTGCGCGGCGGGTACGCCGGTCCGCGGTTTAGACCGGCGAGAGGAGACGGGAATGTCTGAGCGGATTGTCACAGCCGTGCGCGAGGAGCCGAAACGGGGGATCGGCTTGGCCGTAGTTCTCGCCGCCGTCATCGCAGCCGGGGTCGTGCTGCTGGTCAGCGGCCTGTCCACGGCTTCTGGCGCGGCGGCGAAGCACGGGGCCACGCACCGTGCCGGAAATCGCGCCGCGGCGGTGAACCCGGCGCGGATCAATGCGAACGTCAACCGGCTGATCCGTCAGATGACGGTGCAGGAGAAGTTCGGGCAGCTCGAGCAGGCCGGTCCGAGCACGCCCGACGGCAGCGACCTGATCCCGCTGGCCGAGCAGGGAAAGATCGGCTCGGTGCTCGATCTCACCGGCGTCGACAACATCAACAAAGTCCAGAAGGCCGCGGTTGAGAACTCGCGGCTGCATATCCCGCTCATCTTCGGCCTCGACGTGATCCACGGCTACCGGACGATGTTCCCGGTACCGCTGGGCGAGGCCTCGAGTTGGGATCCGCCCCAGGTGTCGAGGGACGAATCGGTATCGGCCGACGAGGCGGCCGCCGACGGGATCAAATGGACGTTCAACCCGATGGTCGACATCAGCCGCGACCCGCGCTGGGGCCGCGTGGTGGAGGGCGCCGGCGAGGATCCGTTCCTCGGCTCGGTGATCGCCGCCGCGAAGGTGCGGGGCTACCAGGGCAATGACTTCAGCGTGCCGAACAAGCTCGCCGCGACCGTAAAGCACTTCGCTGCCTACGGCGCCCCGGTGGCCGGCCGCGAATACAACACGGTCGACATGTCGATCCAGCAGCTGTTCAACGACTACCTGCCGCCATACAAGGCCGCCGTCGACGCCGGCGTGGCCACGGTGATGGCCTCGTTCAACTCGCTCAACGGCGTGCCGAATACGGCCAATCCGTACCTGCTCAGGACGATTCTGCGGAACGAGTGGGGGTTCGGCGGCACGACCATCAGTGACTACCAGGCGGTCCAGGAGCTGGAAAACTTCGGCTATGCCGCGAGCGGTGCCGATGCGGCGCGGTTGGCGCTGACGGCCGGGATCGACATCGAGATGGCGGTGGCCATCGGGCCAACCCCGGGCAACCCGATCTTCTCCACCTACGAAACCTATGGACCGAGTCTGCTCAGGTCGGGCAGGATCACCATGGCCCAGCTGAACAACGCGGTTCGCCACGTGCTGACGCTCAAGTACCTGGCCGGGATGTTCAGCAATCCGTACCAGGGAATCCCGAATCCCGCCAGCCGATGGCTCACGCCGTCGAATGTGGCGGTCGCGCGCAAGACCGCCGACGAATCGATGGTCCTGCTGAACAACAACAACCACGCGCTGCCGCTCAGCACGAGCGTAGGCAAGGTTGCCGTGGTCGGGCCGCTGGCCGACGACGCGCTCGATCAGCTCGGTCCCGACGTGCCGATCGGGTACCCCACGGCTACCGCCGACCTGGCGCCGTCCGGTCAGGACAAGATCGTGACGGTCCGCAATGGAATCGCAAACGTGGTTGGCCAGGGCAACGTCAACTACGCCGCAGGCTGCACCACGTTCACCGTCACCGACCCCTGCAACGAGACCACTGGCTTCGGCGCGGCGGTGGCGGCGGCGCAAGCCTCCAACGTCACCATCGTGGTGGTCGGCGAGCCGGCCGGCGATTCCGGCGAGGCCTCCTCGCGGAGCATGCTGGACCTGCCGGGTCAGCAGGAGGCGCTTGTGCAGCAGATCGCCGCGACCGGGAAGCCCTACGTGGTGGTGCTGATGAATGGGCGTCCGCTGACGATTCCGGAGCTGGCGAACGCGCCGGCGATGCTCGAGGCCTGGTACCCCGGCACCACCGGCGGTGACGCGGTCGCCGACGTGCTGTTCGGCAAGGTGGACCCGGGCGGCAAGCTGCCGATGTCGTTCCCGGTCAACGTAGGCCAGATCCCGATCTCCTACAACGAGCTGCCCACCGGGCGGCCGTTCGATCCGAACAACAAGTACACCTCCAGGTACCTGGACGTCGGCAATGCCCCGCAGTACCCGTTCGGTTACGGGCTGTCGTACACCACGTTCTCGATCTCGAACCTGAGCGCCCCGAGCAGTGTGTCGCGCAACGGGACGTTCCAGGTCAGCGCCAGGATCACGAACACCGGGTCGACGGCGGGCGACGACGTGGTGCAGCTCTACCTGCACGAGAATTACACGAGCATCCTGCAGCCCGTGCGGAAGCTCGAGGGGTTCCGGCGGGTGACACTCGTCCCAGGACAGTCGCAGACGGTCACGTTCGGGCTGGGCCGGCAGAACCTGGGCTTCTACAACAACCAGGGCCAGTTCGTGGTCGAACCGGGGCCGTTCGACCTGTGGGTCGGCGACAGTTCCACGGGCGGGCAGCACGCGACGTTCACGCTGCGCTAGAGCGATGAGCGTTCGCGTATGGATCCGCAGCGCCGCGATCGCGATCGGTGTCACGGTCGCGGCGCTGGTGCCGCCCCCGGCTGTGGCGGCGCCCGCGGCAACTAAATCGTTGACGGCGGGTCAGCGGGCGATCCTGTACGGGATCGCCCGCGACACGTGGCGCTTCTACGCCCCCGACGTCGACGCGACCACCCACCTGCCTCTCGACAACCTGGGGCCGGGGCCGGTGCGCGGCGCCTACACCTCGGCGGCGAACGTCGGCGTGTACCTGTGGGCGGTGGTCGCCGCTCACGACCTCGGCCTGATCGGGCGCTCGCAGGCCGACCAGATGGCCGGCGCCACCCTGCGCGAGGTGGCGACGCTGAAGCGCTACGACGGGTTCCTGTACCAGTGGTATGACACGAACAACGGGAACGTCCTGCTCAACCCCGGTCAGGGTGACTGCGCGGCGACGGGCGGGACGCAGGACAACTGCTCGTTCGTCTCGGCCGTCGACAACGGCTGGTACGCGTCGGGCCTGATCGAGGTACGCCGGGGGTTGCCGGACCTGCGGGGCCTGGCCAACCGCCTGCTCGGGCCGATGGACTTCTCGATCTTCTACGACAACCGGCAGCAGACTGACTGCAACACGAACCCGGCGATTCCGGGCAACCAGCCAACGGGTCAGCAATACGGAGGCTTCGACGTCGGCGTGGGGCCGGCGGGCTACCACAACGGCGCGCTCTACAGCGACCCCCGGATTTCCGTGTACATCGGCATGGGCCGCCATCAGATGCCGGGCGATGTCTGGTGGCGCACGTGGCGGACGCTTCCGCCGAAGCGCTGCCCGACCGATCCGGACTTCTCCTGGCAAGGGCAGTGGCCGGTGCCGGGCTACTGGCAGATCTACACCGACCCGCAGTCCGGCAAGCAGTTCCCGGTCTACGAGGGGCACTACGTCTACGCGGGCACGTCGCTGACCTTCGTCCCGACGTTCGCCGGCGGGATGTTCGAAGGGCTGATGGCGAACCTGGTGGTGCCCGAGACCACCTGGGGTCCGCACAGCTTCGGGCTGAACGACGTGCGCTGGGCGCGGGTCCAGATCAAGTACGCGACCGAGGTGCTCGGGTATCCCGTGTGGGGGATGTCGCCGTCGAGCACGGCCGACGACACCGGCGGGTACGGCGCCTTCGGCGTAGTGGGCCTCAAGTTCCCCGCCGGCGAGCGCCTCGCGCAGTGCACGACCTGCGGCACGACCGAGGACACGGTGTCCCCGCACGCCTCGGCGATCGCGCTGCCCGTGCTGCCGGATCAGGCCTACGCGAACCTGCGGGCGCTGCGCGCCCGCTATCCCGGCATCTACACCGCGGATGGCGGCTTCTACGACGCGGTCAACCCGGTCACGGGCGCCATCGGCCACCGCCGTCTGGTGCTCGACCAGTCGATGATCATGGCCGCGATCGACGACGCCCTGAACCGGGGCGCACTGCAGCGGTACTTCGCCGCCGACCCGGAGTCGTGGGCGGCGCGGGTGTACCTGTCAATCGAGCGGATGTCGATCCGGTAGCGAGTTGCGCGGCTTCGCTTAGCGCTCATAGGACCCGGGGACCCAGGCGCGGGTGCTCACCCCGATCCGGTTCCACGCGTTGATCGTGACGATCAGGGCGACCAGCGCGGCGACCTCGCCGGGCGTGAACTGCGCGGCAACGTTCTCGTAGGCCTCGTCCGGAACGTGGTCCGCCGCGGCAAGCGTCACCGACTCGGTGAAGGCCAGCGCGGCGCGCTCGCGCTCGGTGAAGAACGGCGTCTCGCGCCAGGCCGACAGCGCGTACAGGCGCTGCTCGGTCTCACCGATCGCGCGGGCGTCCTTGCTGTGCATGTCGATGCAGTAGGCGCAGCCGTTGAGCTGCGAGGCGCGCGCGCGGACGAGTTCGCGCAGCCGCGGGTCGAACTCGACCCGGTCGAGCTCCTTGGTGGCGGCGTTGTCCAGGTGCGCCATGGCCTTGGAGAAGTGGGCGGCGCGGGCCTCGAACTCGAGGCGGACGGGGATTTGGGGCGTGGTCTCAGTAGTGGTCATGCCGCTAGGCTAGGCCCAACGCGGCCCACGTGTAAGGTCCACTTCGGTGCCGGAAACATGGGCCATTTCTGGCGTGGATCTGCACGTCGACCTGGAGGGATCTCGGGTGCGAGCGGCGCTGGAGGTGGGTCTGCGCGAGGCCGTGGCGAGCGGGCGACTGCGGCCAGGGATGCGGCTGCCATCGTCGCGGGCGCTCGCCGCGGATCTCGGTCTCGCCCGCAACACCGTCGCCGAGGCCTACGCTCAGCTCAGCGCCGAGGGCTGGCTGACCGCGGCGCAGGGTTCGGGAACGCGCGTGGCCGGTCGCGTCGCCTTCGTGGCGGGCGGCGGCGCTGGCGCCTCGGTCGGCGAACAAGCGGCGCGGCGTGTGCGCTATGACCTGCGTCCCGGCTCGCCCGACCTGACCGCATTCCCGCACTCGGTGTGGTTGCGCGCGGCGCGCCGCGCGCTGGCCCAGGCGCCGTTCTCCGCGCTCGACTACGGTGATCCGCGGGGGAGGCCGGAGCTGCGCGCCGCGCTGGCCGGATACCTCGCGCGGACTCGCGGAGTGCGGAGCAGCCCAGACTGCATCGTGATCTGCTCGGGGTTCACGCAAGCGCTGTGGCTGCTGTGCCAGGTCCTCCGCAACCGTGGCCCGGCCGCGACGCTGGCGCTCGAGGAGTACGGTCTGCCCGCCGTGCGCGAAGCCGGTGCGGCCTGTGGGTTGTCATTGAGGACGCTGGGCGTGGACGACGATGGCGCCGTGCTCGACGCGGCCGGCGATGCCGACGCGGTGCTGCTGACGCCCGCGCACCAGTTCCCGCTCGGTGTGTCGCTGGCGCCGCGGCGGCGGGCCGAGACGATCGAGTGGGCGCGGGCGGGCGAGCGGCTGATCATCGAGGACGATTACGACGGCGAGTTTCGCTACGACCGCCATCCCCTCGGGTCGCTTCAGGCGCATGCGCCGGACCACGTCGTATACGCGGGCACGGCCAGCAAGACGCTGGCCCCGGGGCTGCGCCTTGGCTGGCTCGCGGTTCCGCCGCGGCTGCTCGACGCCGTCGTGTGCGTCAAAACGCTCGCCGATCGCCAGAGCGGCGTGCTCGACCAGCTCACGCTGGCCGAGCTGATCGTCTCGGGCGCCTACGACCGGCATATCCGCCGCTCGCGTCTGGTCTACCGCCGCCGCCGCGACCGGCTGTTGGCCGCGCTGCGTCGCGGCGCGCCGGAGGCACGAGTGTCGGGAATCGCCGCCGGACTGCACGCGCTGGTGGAGCTGCCTTCCGGGTTGGCTGAGGACGAGGTGATCGCCGCCGCAGCCGAGCGCGGCCTAGCTCTGTCGGGGCTGGCGAGCTTTGCTGAGGGTGCGCGTCGCCACCGGCCGGCGCTCGTGGTCGGTTACGCCAAGCCTCCGGAGCACGCCTTCACGGCTGCGGTGGCGCGGCTGACCGCGGTGCTTTCTCGCCCCTGACGAACCCATAGCTGCGCCACTTGATCGTGCAGAAGGAGACGCGGCTGAACCCGGCGGCGCACAGGTCGTGCATGAGCTGCGCCGGCGAGCGGAAGCCGACATGGCTCGGCTGGAGCGCGCGCAGGAGCAGGTCGAGCACGAACACCGCGGGATGCCGGCGATTGGCGTCGGCGATCACCAGCCGGCCTCCGGGTCTCAGCACCCGCGCCATCTCGGCGACCGTGTTCAGTGGCCGCGGGAAGTGGTGAAAGGCGGTCGTGCACATGATCGCCGTGAACGCGCCCTCCTCGAACGGCAAGCGGCCGCTGACGTCGCCCTGCGTGAACTCGACGTTGTCGAGGTGCTCGGCGCGGGCGCGGTCGCGCGCCTGGGCGATCATCCCGGGCGAGAGATCGAATCCCACCGCCCGGCGCACTTGCGGGCCGGCGTCGCGGACCGCGGCCCCGGTGCCACAGCCGAGATCGAGCAGGACATCGTCCTTGCTCAGAGCCAGCGCGGCGAGCGCGGCGGTCTGCACCTCCTTGAGCCAGCGCGCCGCCGAGTCGCGCTCGTAGGTCTGCGACCAGCGATCGAAGTGCGCCCTCGCGGCGGTCGTGCGCGTGTCCTCCACGCTGCGACCGTATCAGTCACGCTGTGCCGATTTGATTCTCCGCCCGCCAGCCGCGGACCGTGGCGGTCGCGGCCAGCGCGCCGGCCGCGAGCATCACGATCACCTGCAGGATCAGCGAAGCCGACACGCTGAGCAGCCCGAACGGCCCGTTCGGCTCGCCGGCAAGTTCCGAGGCGTCCAGCGAGAGCGCGATCGCGCAGGTCGCGGTGGCGGCGGCGATCGCGACCATGGCCAGGGTTACGAGGGTCCCGGCGAGGAGCGCCACGCGCAGCCGTGATGCCGGGGTGGGGGTGGCGAACAGCGCGGCGCGACAGGCCAGCACGCACGTCACGCCGCAGCCGATGCCGGCGATGCCCCAGACGACCGCGGCGCCGTGGCCAACGCCGGTCGAGTGATCGGGACCGTAGGCGTGGGCGAGGGCGACGAAGGCGCCGGTTATCAGGAGGAACACGACCATCGGGATGAGTGGCAGCAGGACGGCTCGCCGGCGGCTAGGCTCGCGGTGCGCCTGCGCCACGGCGGCCGCGATCAGCGGCAGGGCGCCGACGACCACTGCGGCCGAGGCGATCACGGCCACGGCCTGCACGGCGAGATGAGCGTCCCGGAGGAGGGGATGGGCATGCCCGGCGATCACGAACGGATAATCCTCCGTGCTCTTGTAGAAGCCGAACCCGGCCGCGGCGAAGAAGATCCAGCACATGAGCACGCCGCTGGCGGTGGCCCTGACGCGATCGGCGGGGTCAACGGCGCCGGCCGGCGCATCCGCCGGGCGCAGGTGCGCCAGCAGCGCGCCGCGCAGCAGGTCGAGCACGGTCGTGGGCCGGGCGGGGCCGTCCTCGATCAGCGCGCGCATCTCCTCCCCGTACCGGTGCTGGTAGGCCAGCGGGTAGAGGCGCAGGGTCTGGCGCGCGAGCCAGGCGCCCGCCGCGGAACCGCGCGATCCCGCCGGCGAGGACCCGCTCATCGCGCCACCTCCGCCGCCTTGAGGCGCTTCAGACCCCGCCGGCGAGGACCCGCTCATCGCGCCACCTCCGCCGCGTCGAGGCGCTTCAGACCCCGCGTGGTGACCGACTGCAGCTTGCGCAGCTCCTGCTCCAGCGCGGCGCTGCCGTCGGCGGTCAGGCGATACGGGCGCCGGCGGTCCTCGGCCGGCAGCGCCTCGATCAGGCCCTTTGCCTCCAGGCGCGAGAGCGCGCCGTACAGGGTGCCCGGTCCGAGGTGCACGCCGGAGAACTCCTGGATGTCGGTCGTGATCGCGTAGCCGTGCTTGGGCCGGTCGGCCAGGCTGGTCATGACCAGCAGCGACGGGTCATTGGATCGTTCCCCGATGTATCGCATAACGTAACAATACGACGCGCGTCAACCAGCTGGCGAGGCGCGCAGGCCGGGGGTGTGGCCAATTAGCCGCCCATATCGCGGCTAATTGGCCACACCCTCCGCGGGAACGGGGCCCTACGCGAGCTGGTTTAGCGCCGCCACCAGCTGGTCGACCTCGCCGACGGTGTTGTAGTGGATGAAGCCGATCCGGACGGCCTGGTCGTCGTAGCCCAGACGCCCCAGGAGTCCGACTGCGTACCAGGAGTCATGGGCCCACACGGCCATCCGCTGCGCGGCCAGCCGGGCGGCGACCTCGGCGGCGGGGATGCCCGCCACGTTGATGAGGAACGTCGGCACGCGCCCGTCCATCCCGGGTAGTCCGTAGACGCTGACCACGTCGCTGATGCCGGCCAGGAAGCGCTCGCCCAGCGAGCGCTCGTAGGGCATGATCAGCGCGTAGCCGCCGATCGAGTCCAGGTAGTCGATCGCGGCGTTGAACCCGGCGAGCAGCTCGAACGGCGGGGTTCCGGTCTCGAAGCGCCGGCCCAAAGGCGTGGTCGGCGCCGGACGCGCCTTGTAAGGACGCCAGCGCTCGATCACCTCGTCCCGGCCATAGGCCACCCCGAGATGCGGGCCGCAGAACTTGTAGGGCGAGCAGATCAGCACGTCGGCGCCGATCGCCCGGACGTCGATCGGCTTGTGGGCGGCGTAGTGGACGGCGTCGATCCAGGCCAGAGCGCCGGCGCGATGCGCCAGCTCGCACACTCGGCGCGCGTCGACGAGGGTTCCCACCGCGTTCGAGGCCCAGGCGAACGCCACCACCCGGGTCCGCTCGCTCAGCTTCGACGCCAGATCGTCGTAATCCAAAGAGGTGTCGTCGCGCAGCTCGACCGTCCGCACGACCAGGTCCCGGTCGCGCGCGAGCTCGAGCCATGGCGCCACCCCGCCGTCGTGATCGAGCGCGGAAACGAGGACCTCGTCGCCGGCCCGGAACGTCCGCGCCGCGGTGCGCGAGAGCATGAAGTCAAGCGAGGTCATGTTCGCGCCGAAGATCACCTCGTGCGGCTCGCAGCCGAGAAAGCGAGCCGCCCGGAACTCGGCCAGCTCGATGATGCGCCCGACCCGCTGGCTGGTCTCGTAGACGGCGCCGAGGTTGGCGCTCGCCTCACGCATGGTGCGCGCCACCGCCTCGCCGACCTCGTCGGGGACCTGCGAGCCGCCGGGCGCGTCGAAGAACAGCAATCCGCCTTTCAACGCCGAGAAGCGCTCCCGCGCCGCGGCTACGTCGAGGTGATCCACGGTCTGCGCCATAACGCAATTGCAAGACTAGTTGGCTTACGCTGAGCCCGCGATGAGCGTTCGGGTGAGGATGATGCGAGCTTCGGGCGCGGCAGGTGGTCGGCGGGACGGCCCGGATTTCGCAGCGTACGGTTAACCCACAGCGTGCTCGAGCAGGAAGTGATCGATATCGCTCCGCACGAGCGGGCCATGCGCGCCACCGATGCGTGCGAGGAGGTGCTGCTGCCGGCGCGGACCGTGCACGCCCTGGAGAACACCGGCCAGGACGTCATCCGCCTGGTCGCCGGGTTTCGGGCGGCGGGGTCGCCGGCGGCCGCGTACTACCCCGACGGCACCCCTGCCTACCCCGGGACACCGCCCCCGGCGACACCGCATATGCCGCCTTAGGGACCGACCGGGAGAGGAGGTTCGAAGCACCAGTGAAGGCACGTGTCAGCCTCGCAGCCATGGCCGTGACGGCGTTGGCCGCGGCCGGCTGTGGGGGCAGCCACATCGGCGCCAGCAGCTCTACGCAGGCGATCAGCGGTGAGATCGGCTCCAAGAGCTGTACGGCCTCCATCGGCATCGAGGCGCCGCTGACGCGCCAGTTCGCCGTGCTCGGGCAGGAGCAACTGGCGTTCGCCAAGCTCGCGATCCGCGACGACAACAAGGCCAACGGCACCAACATCACGCTGGTTCAGGCCGACACGCAGCTGATGCCGGCGCAGGCCACGACCGTGACCCAGCAGTTCATCTCGAACTCGAACATCGTCGGCGTGATCGGACCGGCGGGCAGCGAGGAGGTCGAGGCGGTCGGACCGCTCTTCGGGCCGGCCGGCCTGGTGTTCATCTCTGGCTCGGCCACGAGCCCGACTCTCACCTCGACCGGAAGCAACGCGACGTTCTTCCGCACGGTTGCGCCCGATGACGTGCAGGGTCCGGAGGACGCGAATTTCGTCGTCAAGCGCCTGCACCCCAAGAAGCTGATGATCGTCGACGACCAGGAGGACCACTCGACCGCTCTGGTCTCCGCGATGATCCCGATCTTCCAGGAGGCCGGGATCAAGGTCGATCACCAGTCGGTGAGCCAGAAGGTGACCGATTTCTCTTCGCTGGTGGCGAAGGTCAGCTCGGACACCACCGTCGTGGTGCTCCCCTGGCAGGCCGCGGTCAACCGCCAGACGTTCGGCAAGAGCCTCGCCCAGCAGCACAAGAACGCGACGATCGTGGGCACCGACGGAACGCCCTCCTCCAAGTTCACGATCCCGGGCTCGTACGTCTCCGCGTTCGGCCCGGACATCACCGCCATCCCGGCCGACGCCTCGATCGTGCGGGCCGCGAAGACGGCGTTCCCCAAGTTCGGGACATTCGGGCCACCGGTGTATGCGGCGACGCACGTGCTCGATCAGGCCATCGCCTCGGCCTGCAAGTCCGGGACGCCGACCCGGAGCAGCGTGCTGTCGGCGGTCAGGCAGACCAGCGAGCCGAGCTCGATCCTGGGACAGCCGATCCAGTTCGACACCCACGGCGACCTGATCGGCGCGAAGTGGTTCCTGTTCAAGATCAACCCGCAGGGCAAGTACACCCTGGTCACCGATTCGTGATCAATGAACTAAGCGCGATGCGGATCCTCGAGGGGACGGCGGGGCGCTGTGTGGCGGCCCCGCCTGCTCCTGATGGACGAGCCTTCGATGCGCCTGCCTGCGTGCTCGAGAGCAAGGCTCTGAAGCGGTGTCTGGGACGATGAGCATCGCCGTCCTGAGCCGCGCGGCGGCCGTCGCACTCGACGCGTCCGATCCCCTGCGCGACTTCCGCCGCCGGTTCGTCATCGACACCGACGTGGTGTATCTCGACGGCAACTCGCTGGGCTGCCTGCCGCGGGCGACGGTGGCGCGGCTCGAGCGCCTGGTGGCGCAGTGGGGGCAACGCGGAGTGCGGGCCTGGGACGAGGGTTGGCTCGAGCTGCCCCTCGAGGTCGGCGACCGCCTGGGCTCGGCAGCGCTGGGCGCGGCGCCCGGGCAGGTGGCGGTGGGCGACTCCACTACGGTGTGCTTCTACAAGCTGGTCTGCGCGGCGCTCGATGCCCGCCCGGGGCGGCGGCAGATTGTCACCGACCTCGACAACTTCCCCACCGACCGGTACGTGCTCGAGGGCGTGGCGCGGGCGCGCGGGCTCGAGCTCGTGTGGCTGCGCGGTGATCCGGCCGGGGGGCCCGAGCCGCAGGAGGTCGCCTCGCTGATCGGTCCGGAGACCGCGCTGGTCACCCTCTCCCACGTCTCCTACCGCTCGGCGCACGTCGCCGACATGGCGGGCGTCAACGCGGCGGTCGGCGACGCGGGGGCGCTCATGCTCTGGGATCTCAGCCACAGTGCCGGCTCTGTCCCGCTCTCGCTTGATGCCGACGGCGCCGATCTAGCCGTCGGCTGCACCTACAAGTACCTGAACGGCGGCCCCGGAGCCCCGGCGTACATGTACGTGCGCCGCGAACTCCAGGCTGAACTGCGCCAGCCGATCTGGGGCTGGTTCGGCCGGCGCGATCCGTTCGACATGGCGCCCGGCTACGAGGCGGCCGAGGGAATGACCGGGTTTCTGTCCGGCACCCCACCGATCCTGGCTCTCGCCGCCGTGGATGAAGGCGTGCGGATGGTTGCCGAGGCCGGCATCGACGCGATCCGGGACAAGGGCGTCGCGCTCACGGAGTTGGCCATCGCGCTGGCCGACGGGCGGCTGGCGCCGCTCGGTGTGTCGATCGTCTCTCCGCGCGATCCGGCGCGGCGCGGAGCCCACATGGCTCTCACCCACCGCGACGCCCGCGAGCTGTGCGCGGACCTGATGGCAAGCGGGGTGATCGTCGACTTCCGCCGCCCCGACGTGATCCGCTTCGGTCTCTCGCCGCTGAGCACTAGGTTCGTGGACGTGTGGGACGGCCTGGACGCGCTGCGGACACTACTGTGGGAACGGGGCTGACTACGTGCTCGTCGCCGAGCTCGCTTTACGACCGGGCATGGGGCTATTAGCATCGGGCCATGTCGCCCACCGTAGGTGAGTCAGATGGGGATCCAAGCGCATCGGACCCGACCTGGAAGCGGCTCGAGGATCAGATCGAGTGGTACGAGCGCAAGAGCACCGATGCTCAGCGCGCCTACAAAACGTTGAAGGTTGTTCAGCTGGTTACAGCGGCGGCCGTGCCCGTCGCGGCCGCGACCCACGCGACGGCTTGGGTCATCGCCGCGCTCGGCGGTGTTGTCCTGATCCTCGAGGGACTGCAACAGCTCGGGCAGTACCAGCCGAACTGGCTCAGCTATCGCTCCACGTGCGAGTCGCTGAAGCACGAGAAGCACCTCTATCTGGCGCAAGCAGGACCGTACACCGCTACGGCCTCGGCGTCGCGCGCGCTCGCAGAGCGGGTCGAAGGCCTTGTCTCGCAGGAGCACGCCAAATGGGCCTCAGCGCGAGACGAGGGTGCCGGCGGGCAGAAGGAACCAGCCGCTCCCCCCGGCTGGACTGCCCCCACCTTCAAGGATGCGTGAGCGCTTTCGTCCAGAGAGGACGGCGGGAAGCTGACAGGCGCATTGGGACAGGCCGTCTCGCGCGGCTGTCGGGCGGCGTGCCGAGCACGCAGTTGATTGCCGGCAACTGCGGAACGATCGCCTGCGTTGCGTCGAACCTCAGCGGCGCTCCGAGTTCGTGTGTCCCCAGGAACCACCCTACGGCGTATTCGCCGGGACCCTGGTTGAGAGAGCAGGTGACATTGCCGGTCGCACGCCCGTGACCGTCTGGAGTCATAGGGGCGCCGTAACACGGGTTGGAGCCGTTCGGACCGTGTATGCACAGGTTGTATTGCTTTACGCCACGCGCGAGGCCGAGCCCAAAGCCCCATGTCTCACGCGTGGGTTCAGAGAGGACGTGCAAGCAGTAAGTCGGGTTCGGGCCGGTGCCCGAGCACGAGTCGAGCTCGTCCTCGCCGAAACTCACGGAGGAACTCTGGAAGGCATCGCTGACCGAGATCTGCCCTGCCTTCACGGGCAGGCTGCGCGTACCGTCGCACTCGTCCGCGGTGGACCAAGCAATGGGCCCGTGCCCGACGGCTGAGGCATAACGTCCCGCGACGCGGAAACCGGCACCTGTCGTGAGGTAGCCTGAGGCGCCAAAGACGGCAAGATTTGTACTGAAGAGCTGTCTTACCGTCGAATCGGGGGCCGAGCTGCCGCACCGCGCAAAGCTGCCGCCGACCAGGCGCACCAGCGCCAACCCGCTCGGACCGCGCGGTTGCCCGATGCTGAACGTTCCGCCAGAGAAGCCTCCGATCGCGCTGCCGCCGCTCGGCGTGGTTTCGACTGACAGGTTGAGCTCTCCCTGCCGCGCGTCGATGACACTGCCCACCGGCACGAGACCAGGCGCAAGCAGGCGCTCGGCTTTCGCCCCGGGCGCGCTCACATAGACCTTGCCGCGCCCGGGAAACACCGCCGCCACTTGACGGAATCGAGCGATGGGATAGTTGTAACAGGAGCCCCGCGCGGCGCGGTGTGGCAGGCCGAGGCTGGTCAAGGTCAACGGCACCCCGAGTGGATGTCCAGCTACCCGCCAGCGAGCCGCGAACGTACCTGAGGGCAGGGTCCGATCGCATTCGACGACACCCAGGGAACCTCTGATTCGCGGGATGTACGCCATGGAATACTGGACGCATCTGCCCGGTCTGCCCCGGCGGGAGAGGCAAAGTTGGTAGGGCACCGGTTTACCCCGCCGGAGCACTCCGAACGAGAAGTCGTCTGCTGACGGGTAGGAGTCGACGCGCAGGCAGTAATCCGGGTGGGCGGTTGGCGGGTGGCAGAAGTCGACCGCCGTGGTCCCCGGAATCAACTTGCGGCGCTGTTCCGGGGTCGCTAGGACAATTGCTCCCGTCTTGGGGATCGTCCGGGTGCCGTCGCATTCGTCGCTGACCTGCCAGGCCACGGTCCCTGCCGCCGGGGTCGAGTTTGCATCACGGGCCATCATGACGAAATCAGTGTCGGCTGCCGCATATGCCCGGTAGCGCCGGTGGTGGCGGATCTTGGCCGCGCTCGCCTTGGCGCAATCGGAGAAGTCCTCTCCGAAAAAGCGCATCTGCGTCAGGCCGCCGCCGTGCTTGGTCTGCAGCACCTTGAACGTCGCGCCCGTGAAGGTCCCGACGTGGTTCGACCCTGTGGGCGCGCTGGCGCTGGTGACCTGGACCGTCCCGGCTTGGGCGTCGAGCACGGATCCAAGTGGAATCTGGCTCTCAGTCCGGAGCGGAAGGCTTGGCTTTCCGGGCCTCCGCACGAACACGGTGCCGCTGACCGGTGCCACGTCGACCGAGTGGCCGAACACAGGAGCTGCCATTGCCTTGTCGCTCGCCCCGGTTGCGGCGCTGCCCACAGTGGCGACAGCGGCGAGAGCGAGCGCAAGAACGAGAAGCGCCAGCTTCCAGTGGCGTGCCAGGTCCTCTATGGCCACGAAGGACAGGCCTTTGCGTACGGCTGACCGGGGAGGAACTCCCGCCATTCGGCGGGCGACAGGTTTCGACGTACGACGTCGCACAGGCGCTGCTCGACGTCGCCCGCCGTGATGCGTGTGGGCAGTGACGTCATCAGCCTGACGGTGTGGTCGAAGCTTCCGAACGCCAGGATTCTTCTGTCGCCACCGAACGCGACGGCCGCAACGGACTTGCCGTACTCCCCCAGCGGTTCCGCGAGTCTGCTCGCCGTATCCCACACCATCACGATGCCGTCGCTGCCGGCCGAGGCGAGCATCCGGTGACCTGACGGAATGAAAGACACGCTGTTCACGACGCTCTGATGTCCGAGCAGCGCGTCGCCCAGCCGGCGGCCGGTCTGGGGATCCCAGAGGATCACCGATTGATCGAAGCTCCCCGAGGCCAATACCTTTCCGTCGTGGCTGAACGCAACGCTGACCACCGGGCCCGTGTAGCCAGTGAGGACGCGGAGGCGCTGCCCGCTCGAGGGGTCCCACAGAATCACCACGCCATCATCTCCGGCTGTCGCGAGGAGCTTCCCGTTCGGGCTGAAGGCAACGGCGTCAACTGCATTCGAGTGCCCGCGGAGCCTCCGAAGTGGCCGTCCGCTCGCGACATCCCACAGGATCACTGTGTGGTCGGCGCTGGCGCTGGCGAGCGTGCGGCCGTCGGGGCTGAATGCGACGCCGTAGACGAAGTCGCTGTGGCCGCTCAGCGTTCGAAGCCGTCTGCCGGTCCCGACGTCCCACAGGATGACCGTGTCGTCATCAGCTGCCGACGCCAGTGTCTTGCCGTCGGGGCTGAACGCGACATCCTGCACCACGTCGGAATGGCCACGCAGCGTCGCGAGGCGCCGCCCGCTGGTCGCGCTCCAGAGCATCACGGAGTGGTCGGCGCTGGCCGAGGCGACCTCCTTCGAGTCCTGACTCACCGCGACGCCGAGGACCGCATTCGTGTGACCGCGCAGCGTCCTGACCCCGCGCGACACACCGGTGTTCCAGAGGACGATCGTGCTGTCGTCGCTGCCCGAGGCCAGCTCACTGCCGTCGGGGCTGAAGGCGACGCTGCCGACTTTATCGTTCTGAGCTCGGAAGGTCCCAAGCTGCTCTCCAGTCGCCGCGCTCCACAGGATGACGCGTCGGTCGTCACCCCCCGACGCCAGCTTCGAACCGTCGGGATTGAAAGCCACGCTCTCCACGGGCCCGGAATGTCCCCGCAAGGTGCGCAGCCGCTTCCCCGTGGAGGCGCTCCATAGGATCACGTTGCCGCCGTCACTACCAGACGCCACGTTGCGCCCGTCGGGGCTGAACGCGACGGCGGATACTGAACCGTTGCGTCCACGGAGGACGCGTGCCGCTCGGCGTGTGCCCAGGTTCCAGACGATCACGGTCTGGTCGTCGCTCGCCGATGCGAGCGTCGTTCCGCTCGGGCTGAAAGCGACGTCGAAGACGGGCCCGGTGTGGCCGCGCAGCATCCCTATAGCTTTCCCCGCGGCGAGATCCCACAGCTCGATCGTGTGATTGTCCCCGGCGAATGCCAACATCCGTCCGTCCGGACTGACTGCGACGGTCTCCGCCTGCCCCACCGCTCCGGTGATGATCCGTTGCCGTACGCCTGTCGCCGGGTTCCACAGAGTCACCGCTCCACCGGTGTCGGCGGAGGCGAGAAGCTTCCCGTCCGGACTGAACGCCACCGCCGAGATGGGGTTCCCGTCGCCTCCCAGGGTTCTCGACCGGCGGCCGGTTGCCAGGTTCCACAGGATGACCGTGCCGTCGTCACTGCCGGAGGCCAGTTGGTTGGCCTGGGGACGGAACGCGACGCTGGCGACAGCGGCGGTGTGGCCGGTGAGGTACTCGGTCATTCCGTAGGTCGTATCCAGCGCGCGAATGAGGCTCAAACGCGCATCCGAGGTGTCGGCGGAGCGGTAGGCCTCCGCGGCGAGCAGGACGCCTTGCCCTATCGCGCCGGTGCGGAAGTCAGAGAGTGCCTGCGAGGCGAGCTGCCGCGACAGGGATGCGTGTTGAGCTTTTCTTGCTCGCTCGACCTCTGTGATTATCACTGCGCCGATCGCAATCGCCAGTAGCGTCACGGCCACTGCGGCGGTCGCCTTGAACACCCGGGCCCGCCGACGCTCGCGCTGAGCCGCCTGCTCGGCCTCTTCCTTTTCCCGCTCCAGTCGACTCGCGGCCTGAGTCGTGCGCCAGGCGAGAATCGCGGGGGCCAGGACATCGTGGAAGATCTCGACCCTCGGTGTGCCATTCTCGCCGGCGAGCGCCGGCACAGGGCGCAAGATGCGTTGCCCGCCGCCTTCCAGCTGCTCGACGAGCTTCTCGACGTCGGCGACGTCTCGACCGCTGTACGAGGCCAGGTCGGGGATTCTGTGCACGATCTTGGTCCCGGAGGGTGTGACCAGGTAGTTGAAGACGTCGACGGCCACGTCGCGCTGCTCTTCGGGGAGGGACTCCAGGGCGCTGTCGAGGTGCGTGCGCACGATCTCCTGCGCTCCACCCAGTCGCTCGAGCGTCGAGAGCCGAAGGGTGCGAGATCCGCCGCTCAACTCGCGTTCCCAGAGCGTCGTCATGACCAGCTGCAGATAAGGGGTCTCGATCTCAGCTGCCCGCATGCTCGCGCCGTCGCGGTTCGCCACGACTCCTTTTCCGGCTTGCTCGAAGACGACTTGGCCGGTACGCACTTGGTCGAGTACAGCTTCGACCAGGTCGGGCTCGATCAGCACCGCGTCATCTTCCGCCTGGGCGTCATTGAACCGCTGAACGGGCTTGACGATCGCCTCGCGCGCCGCGTCGCGCTGCAGATACTCGAGGTGCAGGTAGTTGCCATACACATTCGGGAGCTTGGCCTGGAACAAATCTCCGAGACCGGCGTATGCGTCTTCGCGAACCGCGATGAGGAAGTTGGCCCGCAGGCCGCGGCTGTTGATCGCCTCAGCCAACTCGTCGGCCAGCCGGCCCGGGCGCCGCTCGCGCGGGCGGTACAGGAGATACTCCTCGAACTGGTCGAGGATCACCAGCAGTGTCGCGTCGGTCGCCGAGACAGTGGCGCGGAAGGCCTCGGCCAGACTACCTCGAGGCAGCTCGGCGCCGTCCTCGCCGCGCCGGAACGGGGCGATCGCTCGCTCTAGCTCAGAGATGAAGCGGTCGACCGGCTCATCGCTCCATGCGCTGAACAAGACCGGGATGTGCGTTGCGGACCCTCGCCTCTCGTGGCTCTCTTCCGCTCCTCTGCGCAGCCGTGGCATCACGGCTGCGCGCAGCAGCGAGCTCTTCCCAACCCCGCTCTGCGCGTACAGCAGGGTGAGCCGCGCGGCCCGCAGGTTCGTGATGATCAGCTTGCGCTCGGCGTCACGCCCGAAGAAGAGGTCGGCCTGGTCTTCGGTGTAATACCCGAGGCCTACATAGGGGGAGTCCGGAGCCGCCACGCTCGCCTCGATTTGGTTTTCCCTTTCGTTCTACGCTGGCGCGACGGGCTCGGGCTTGATGTGCCTGGTGAGCTCGTTGACGTAGTCAGCGAGAGGCGCCGCGAGGAGATCGACGCCGGAGTGGCGCCAGAAATCAGTTTCCATGCTCCCGGGCTCCCGTTCAATCGCCCAGGATTTCGCCGGGATTGGCGCTCCCTGCCATATCCGTTTGAGGAACACGCGCAGGTTCCAGTCGTTCATCGAGTACCCGATGAACAGGCAATGCGCGCCGGTCAGCCTGTCGAGGATCTGGACCGGGACCAGGCTCTCGACCGGACTGTGACTCAGGTACTCGATGTACTGATCCTCGGTGATGACGTAGTTGTCTTTCCACCGGTAGCCGCCGCTCGACCCGTCAACCGCGCCGTGGATCTTCACGATCAGCGAGCGCTGAACCTCACCATCCTCATCTATGGGCAGCTTTCCGTAGTGATTGGGAACGTTGATCGGCTCGGGATCTCCATCGAAGGGGAAGTGAACGAACCTGCCGCGGTCGTTGCCACTCGCCATGTAGACGACGAGATCGTACGGCTCGTTGGCTTGATCAAATGCGCGCTCCAGCGCCACGTCGTAGTTCGTCGTGACAATCATCTGGTATCTCCGCTCCATTCCCAGCTCGTCCAGTCGGGCGGGGAAGGTGGCCAGAAAGCGATGCACCGCCGAGGGCTCGGCCTCGATCGGCAGCAAGCGCTTCAGGCTCCTGTGGAGATCGGGTGACCCGCAGGTGAGATAGACGTGCTGCGCGACCTTGGCCAGGTCGAGCGGGTCGAACTCCAGGCCGAACCGCTCAGCCAAATCCGCCGCGAGCTCCTCTGCGGTGGGAAGCAGCTCGGAGCCGGACTCGGATTCCTGGGCCGGACGGTCGGCATTGACGTCGAGACCGAGGACCGGCACCACCCCTTCCTGATCCAAGACGTACCTGATGACGGTCTCATAATGTCGCTCGTCGGGTGCCGGCACGGTGCCCTCGCTGAACGTTCCGGAGGTCGGCCTCTGTGATGGCGGTGGCGGCAGCGCACCCGCCGCGACGCTGCGCTGCTCTGGTGTGCCGGCCGAGTCGGAGTTGACGCGGTCGTCCGAAGCCACATCAAACCGCCTGTCGATCTCCGCGAGTGTTCGGCTCAGACGCTCGAGATCCTCATCGAAGTGGGCGTGGCGGACTTCCACTGCGTGCAACGAGGTCAGCGTCCGGATCGACCTCGGGAGGCCCTCGCCGGTCGGCATTTGAGCGCCGCCGACGAGGACAGGAATGACCTGCACCGACGAGCCCCGGCTGAGGGCAAACTCGATCTCACGCTTGACGATGTCTTCCGTGGACGTTTCGAACCTCGCGTGTGCGCGATCGGTCATGCTCGACATCCAGCGGGGTCCGATCAAAACGAGGCAGACTCCGGACGAGGCGCTGCGCTCCTTGATTTGCTCGAGCCATTGCAGCCCGGGCGTCAGGTTCACCACGTCGAGGAAAACGTTGTCCGTCCCGTACGCCGGCGCGAGGCGGTCATGCAGCAAGCGGGCATACGCCTCGGTGTCCTCGCGCCGGTAGTTGATGAAGACCTGCATTTGGGATCCGCGCGGATGTCCGCGCGGTTAGGGCACGAGCATCACGAAGCCCGCGTTTGTCGGCGACGAGTCGCCCTGAGCATCGAACGTAATGACCTCTGCCTGGCCGAGTTGGCAATCGGTGCCGTTGGGGTCGATGACGGCGACAGGGACCGCTACCTTGCTTGTGACTGTGCCCGTGGCGATCGCGGCGCGTGGGTCGATCCCACTCGAAAGCGTGATGCAGGAGGTCCCGTTCTTCGGGTGGCCGATGTTGGGGCTCACGTTCTTCCCGAGGACGAGCGATCCGGCCGAATTGACGACCGCGAACGCGCGAGCGCTCCCCGCCGCTCCCTGGACGCCCTGCGCACCAATCACGCCCTGCGCCCCTTGCGGGCCTTGCGGTCCGCTGAGCCCGCGCGCCCCGCGCAACTGGGCGCGGACACTCGGCTTGATCTGCCTGATGCTGGAGATGACGTAGTGGGTCGCGGCGAACGCGCCTCCGGCCAGCACCAAGACTGCCACCGTCGCTGCTGCGACGGTAATCAACGGGTACTTCCGCATAATGCCCTCCTCCTGATGTCGCCCCCTTCGCAGAACATGTTCTCACACTGAACCAAGGAAGGGAATGCTTTCCTCGCGTTCATCTCGGGACCCGGCTCGCCGCGGGGTAAGCACCTGAGCCGGTCGGACCCTGTCTCATTGGAGTGACAGAAATTGCAGTTGATACGTGAAAGCTCACCTGCGCTGCTTACCGGATGGTCTCGCTGCGCTCGCCGTCGTCGGCCCACGCGAACTGTCCGGACGGGGTAGATGGCCCCACGGACGCCGCCGCAGGCGGCCCCAACGCAGTTCAGGCCGGCGGCGCGGGCAGCGTGAGCAGCGCGGCGCTGGCCGGCGGGAGCCGCACCACGTACGGCGCCGGCGCTCTGCTTCACGGTGGAGATAGTGGAGTGGCCGGCGAGCGTGCCGGCGGTGGTCGCGGTGCCGAACGTCTGCCCGCCGAGCGTGACGCCGGTGGTCGCGGTGATGCCCTTGGCGCGCAGAAGCTCGAGCATCGCGGGCGCATCGCCGCCGGCGATCCGCACGGCCAACGTGCGCGCCTGAGCCGTGTACTCGTTGATGAGCACGACGCGGGTCGTGCCGTCCGGTGCGCGCGTGGCCCATGCGCGCACGTTGCCGAGCGCTCCCGACAGGCGCAGCAGGTGCGCGCCGGGCGGCGCGGCCTGGGCGAACATCATCAGGCCGTAGTACTCGGGGGCCACGAACCCGCGCCAGCGGCCATGCCGGCGGGAGAAGGTGAACAGCTCGTACGGGGCGCGTGGGTAGGTGTGGATGTTGACGCCGTCGACGCCCACCCGGGCCATCTGGAACACCGCGTCGAGCGCCCACAGCGCCGACACGAAGCCGTTGGCCACTCCGGGCGCGCCGCCGCACGAGACCGTGTTCATCTCGTCGATCCGGAGTGCCACGTGACGCGCGTGAGCGACGCCCACGAACGGCGCCACGCTGTCGGCCAGGCCCCGGGAAGAGGCCGGCGCCAGCAGGTGGGCGACCGACGGGTACTGGGGGGCGGCGGGCGAGATGAAACACTGCTGGACGGGATAGCGATGTAGCGTCGCCACGCGGACCTGTGGATGGGCGGGCAGGAAGCGGGGGAGCTCCGGGATCCACTTCGGTGCGCCCGTCGCCGGCCCCGCCAGCGGAACCCGCGGCAGGGCCGCGCCGAGCCGCGAGAAGTCGCGCTGGTAGGCGGCGAAGTCGTAGCCCGGCGGCCGGCCCTTGACGTGCTGGCCGCTCTTCGTCGTGTACCAGGTGAAGCTGCCGTACAGCTCTGGCTCGTTGCCCAGCTCGAGCGCCTGGACGGAGCTACGCCCGATGCCCGTGACGAGTGCCCTCGCCTCGGTGCCGGCAACCTTCGCGCTGTCGGCTTCGAGTTGGATTCCGAGGATGACCCGCGCGCCGAGCCCGTGCGCGAGCGCCGCCGCCACGGCGGCGAACCTGCGGTTCAGGCTGTACCTGACGCCGCCCGGCTTGGCCACGCCGGGCACCGGCCACCACGTCCAGTCAGTGGTGTCGCCGCCGATCCGCAAGTTCGGCGCCTGGCCCGGCGAGAGGTTGCGGATCAGCTGCACGAGCACGGGGTTGATCGCGTTGGGATTGGGCCCGGCGTACGCCTCGAGCGCCGGGTACTCGAGTGACAGGCCGAGGAAGCCGGCCGGGATGGGGCGGCCGCTGGTGCGCTGGCCGACGGTCAGCGTCTGCGCTCCGGCGGGAATTGACCGCGCCGGGGCTTGGAGGCGCCGTGCGGCGCGCTCGTGGGCGCTCGTCCGGTGCGAGCCGCCGAGCCCGGCCACGAAGACCGCGGCCAGGACCCCCGCAGCCGCGAGGCCGCCTGCGAGCGAACGGCGGGACACCGGGGCCATCGCAGTGAATCTGTCACACGCGCACCGACGCCGTCAGGCCGTCAGCACGGCCACCCCCATCAGCTCCACGTGCGCGTCGGACTCGAACAGCTCGGTCACGCCGAACAGCCCCATGGCCGGATAATGGCGGCCGAAATGGCTGCGCCATACCTGCCCGATCGCCGGCAGCGCGTCCTTATACGCCGCCACATCGGTCACGAACACCTGCAGCGAGACGAGGTCGGAGGGCTCACCGCCCGCGGCCCTGAGCGCCAGGACCAGGTGACCGGCAGCATGGTCGAACTGCTCCGCCAGCGTCGCGCCGGCGCCGATCTGACCGGCCAGATGGACGATCGTGCCCGAGGAGACCACCGCGTGAGAAAAGCCGCTCGGCACGCCGAGCTCCGGCGGGTTGACGATCCGGTGGCGGCTCATGCGCGGACGATCCGGCGTGACTCGCGGTCGTTGCGGCGCGACGAAAACCCGGTCCCGCCGCGCCGCTTTGCCGACGATACTCGACATGGAAGTCCGGAGCAATGTCGGGTATCCTCGCCGCGGAGTCACGGTGACGGAGCGCCCGTACTGGAACCCGAAGACCGAGACCCTCGATCGCGAGCGGCTCGAGGCGCTCCAGCTGACCAAGCTCCGCCGCCAGTGCGAGTGGGCGGCAGCCCGAAGCCCGTGGTACCGGCGCCGCTTCGGCTTCGATGGGTTCGATCCCGCGCAGCTGAACTCTCTCGACGATCTGCGCCGGATTCCGATTCTGACCCGCGATGACTGGATGGTCTCCCAGGAGGCGCGACCGCCCTTCGGCGAGATCCCGGTGGTCGGAGGGGAGGGAGCGATCCGTGTCCACACCACCTCCGGCACCACCGGTCGCGGTCCGTTGCGCGCGCTCGACTCGCGCACGGACTGGGCCTGGATCGCGGAGATGTGGTGCTATGGGATCTGGGGGTGCGGGATCAGGCCGCTCGACACCGCGTACATCGCGTTCGGGTACGGATCGTTCATCGGCTTCTGGGGCTTGCACTACGCGATGGAGAAGGTGGGCGTGCTGAACGTGCCGGGCGGCGCCCAGAGCACCGAGGCCCGCGTGCTCCAGATCGTCGACTTCGGCGCCACGGTGGTCGCGGCCACGCCGACCTACGCGCTACGGATGGCGCAGGAGGCCGAGCAGCTCGGCGTCGACCTGCGCGGCTCGAACGTCATGCGGTTGATCCTGTCCGGTGAGCCGGCCGGGTCGATCCCGCAGACCAAGGCGCTGATCGAGGAGTTGTGGGGCGCCAAGGCGTTCGACACCGCGGGGATGACCGAGATCGGCACGATCATGGTGTTCGAGTGCGCGCATCAGCCCGGCGGCACCCACATCATCGAGGACCACGTACTCGAGGAGGTGCTCGATCCGGTCACGCTCGAGCCAGTCGGGGTCGGCGAGCGCGGCGAGCGGGTGGTCACCTCGTTCGGACGCGGGATTATCCCGCTCCTGCGCTACCGGACCGGCGACCTGGTCTGCCGCGTCCCCGCCTCCACCTGCAGTTGCGGGCGGGGGTTCGACATCTACGAGGGCGGCATCCTCGGGCGCGTCGATGACATGAAGGTGATCCGCGGGACCAACGTGTACCCGCGGGCGATCGAGGGGATCGTGCGCGAGTTCCCCGAGGTCGACGAGTTCCAGACGGTGATCAGCCACGAGGGGATCCGCGACGAGATCACGCTGCGGGTCGAGATGAAGCCCGAGTGGGCGGCGGAATCGTGGAATCAGCTGTGTGACTCGCTTCATCGCCGGCTCGGGCACGCCCACGAGGGGCTGAACTTCCGGATCGAGCGGGCCGGTGCCGGCGAGCTGCCGCGCTTCGAGCTCAAGGCCAAGCGGATGATCGACCTGCGCGAGTCGCCGCTGGCCCCGGCCACGCCAGCGGCCGCGCCCGCGCCGGCGGGGACCACGCCATGACCGTCGACCTTCTGGGCTCCGAGCTCACCTCCGCCGAACAGCGCCTGCTCGCGGTCTACGAGGAACTCAAGTCGCTGTGCGCCGAGGAGCTCCCGCCCAATGCCAGCGTCGGCGTGCGAGCGTCGCTGGCGCTGATGCACAACGTCGTGACCGGTCTCGTGCTCGAGTACGAGCACCTGACCGACCTCGGAGGGTGAGCCGATGAGGATCGCGGTGGTCGGCGGGGGGCCGGGCGGGCTCTACCTCTCGATCCTGATGCGCAAGGTCAGGCCCGGCTGCGAGCTCATCCTGTACGAGCGCAACGCGGCGACGGACGCGTTCGGGTTCGGGGTCGTCTTCTCGGACGAGACGCTGACCGTGTTCGAGCACGCCGATCCCGAGACCTACTCGCAGATTGCCGAGCGCTTCACCCGCTGGAGCGACATCGACATCCACCATCGGGGTTCCATGACCACGTCCGGGGGTCATGGGTTCTCGGCCATCGGCCGGCGCGAGCTGCTCCGAATCCTCCAGGAACGCGCGATCTCACTCGGCGCCGACGTCCGCTTCCAGACGACCGCGCCCCCGATCCCCGAGTTGGGCTGGGCGGACCTGGTCGTCGGCGCGGACGGCGCGTCCAGCGCTGTGCGCACCGCCTTCGCCCGGGACTTCGTCCCGTCGCTCGACCGCCGCCACTGCCGGTACATCTGGCTCGGCACCGACCTGGTCTTCGACGCGTTCAAGTTCTTCATCGCCGAGACCGAGCACGGCGTGGTCCAGGCTCACGCCTACCCGTACGACGAGGGGATGAGCACGTTCATCGTCGAGATGCACGAGCAGACGTGGAAGCGCCTCGGGTTGGCCGAGCTGCCGATCGACGGTGCGGTGGCCTGGTCCGAGGAGCTGTTCGCGGATGCGCTCGAGGACCACCGTCTGTACTCCAACAACTCGCGCTGGATCAACTTCGTCACCGTGCGCAACCAGCGCTGGTGCACGGACAACGTGGTCTTGGTCGGGGACGCCGCGCACACCGCGCACTTCTCCATCGGCTCCGGGACGAAGCTCGCGATGGAGGATGCGGTGGCGCTCGCCTGGGCGTTTCGCTCGTTCGGCGATGACCTCGGCGCGGCCACGGCAGCCTACGAGGCGGAGCGCCGGCCGATCGTGGAAAGCACCCAGCGTGCCGCCCAGGCCTCGCTCGAGTGGTTCGAGGGCATCGGCCGCTACGTCGATCAGGAGCGGTTGAAGTTCGCCTTCAACCTGCTCACCCGCAGCCGGCGCGTGACCTACGACAACCTCAGGCTGCGCGACCCCGAGTTCGTGCGCGACGTGCATCCCGACCCCCGGCCGCCGATGTTCACCCCATTCAAGCTGCGCTCCCTCGAGTTGTCCAACCGCGTGGTGGTCTCGCCGATGGACATGTACTCGGCCGTGGACGGCACGCCGGGTGACTTCCATCTCGTGCACCTCGGCTCGCGCGCGCTCGGTGGCGCCGGCCTGGTCATGACCGAGATGATCTGCGTGTCTGACATAGGGCGGATCACGCCAGGATGCGCCGGCATGTACCGGCCCGAGCACGTCGAGGCGTGGCGGCGGATCGTCTCGTTCGCCCACGAGCACGGCGCCGGCTGCGCGGTCGGCGCCCAGATCGGCCACTCCGGACGCAAGGGCTCCACCAAGCTCATGTGGGAGGGCATGGACGACCCTTTGCCCGACGGAAACTGGGAGGTGATCGCGCCCTCGGCCATCGCGTACGGCCCCCGCAGCCAGATCCCCCGGGCGATGACCCGCGCCGACATGGACCTGGTGCGCGCGCAGTTCATCTCGGCCACGCGCGGTGCGATTCAGGCTGGCTTCGATCTGCTCGAAATCCACATGGCCCACGGCTACCTGCTCTCGAGCTTCCTCTCGCCGCTGGCCAATCAGCGCGAGGACGAATACGGCGGCTCCCTCGAGCGCCGGGCGCGGTTTCCTCTGGAAGTGTTCGACGCGTGCCGCACGGTGTGGCCGGCCGAGAAGCCGATCAGCGTCCGGATCTCCGCCACCGACTGGGTCCCCGGCGGGTTCGACCCGGATGACGCGGTGGCCTTCGCGAGGATGCTCGCGGCGCATGGCTGCGACATCGTCGATGTGTCGAGCGGGCAGGTAACGCCGCTCGAGACGCCCGCCTTCGGCCGCAGCTACCAGACGCCGTTCGCCGACCGGATCCGCCACGAGGTCGGGATGCCGGTGATCGCGGTCGGCGCGATTGCGAGCTACGACGACGTCAACACGATCATCCTGGCCGGCCGGGCCGACTTGTGCGCGCTGGCCCGCCCGCACATCTACGACCCGCACTGGACGCTGCACGCCGCCGCCGAGCAGGAGTACGACCTGGTGCAGTGGGTGCCGCAGTACCGCGCCGGCTCGCGCCAGCCGCCGGCGGGGCGGGACCGGGTGCGCTCCGAGCTCGAGCGATCGTTCGAAGAGGTCGCGCTCGATTCGCGGGTGTGATGGCCGGCGCCGGGTCGCGCGCGATCGCCGAGGCGCCTGTCCAACCGCAGGACCTCGTCATCACGCTGCTCGGCACCTATGTGCGGCCGTTCGCGCGGACGGTGTGGTCAGGCGGCCTGGTCGTGCTCCTCGGCGAATTCGGCTTCTCCGACGCGGCCGCCCGCGCCGCCCTGACCCGGCTGGTGCGCCGCGACCTGATCGCGCGCGTGCGCTCCGGGCGGCTCGTGCACTATCGGTTGACCGCGCGCTGCGAGCGGCTGCTGATCGAGGGCGACGGGCGCATCTTCAGCCTGGGGCGCCTGCCGGCCGGCGCCGGCCCGTGGACCGTGCTGTGGCATCAGATCCCCGAGGAGCACCGGCTGGAGCGAACGCGGCTGGGGCGCCGGCTCCGCTTCCTCGGCTTCGGCTCGGTCCAGGACAGCGTCTGGGTCGCCCCGCACGATCTTTCCGCGGAGGTGGCCGAGCTGTTGAGCGAGCTCGGGGTCGCGAGTCACGGCGCCGTGTTCGCGGCCAGCGTAGGCGCCGGTCCGGGGCTGCCGACCATGGTGGCGCGCGCCTGGGATCTGAACGGGCTGGCGGAGCGCTATGAGGCATTCTGCGCGGAGTTCGAGGCCTACCTGTCCGCCTCGCTGGCTGACCACGACGCGTTCATGGTCCGCACCCGGCTCATACACGCGTTTCGCGGCTTCGCCCAGCTCGACCCCGAGCTTCCCGATGAGCTCGCGCCGCTGTCGGCGCCGCGCCGGCGCGCCGCCGAGATCTTCGACGCGCTGTACACCGGGCTGGCCGCGTCGTCGCAACGGCACTTCGACGCGGTGACGCGCAGTTTGCCGGCGTCGGCGGGTGCGATCTAATTCGGTCGGATGAGCGGCTTGGCCCGCAGGAGGATCGGACCGGTATGGTCACCAAGCCGGTGGGGCTTGCTCAGTGGGTGGCGCCGCTCGGGCCACGCCCGAGCGCGACCGAGCGCAGCGCCGCCACTATCGGCTGATAGCCCGTGCAGCGGCAGATGTTGCCCGACAGCTCGCCGCGGATCGTCTCGTCGTCGAGTTCGCTGGTCTCGGCGTGGGCGACCGGACTGCGCAGGATGTGCGCGTGGAGCATGCCGGGCCGATGCACGTCGCCCACGAACCGCGCTGCCCCCGTGAGCAGCGGACCGTCCTCCTTTCGCCGCGGGGACTCCCGATCGCGCCCTGCGCAGAGATTCCGGCGGTCTCGCGCGTGGCCGACATGCGGCTACGATATCGCCGTCGATTTGATCAAGCCTCAAGGGGAGGTGGCACGAGGATGGTGGGCGGACTCGCTCACGTAGCGCTGGGGGCGGAAGAGCACCTGGAGCGCACCGTGCACTTCTACGAGGAGCTGCTGGGCCTGGTTGAGGTCGCGCGCCAAGAGTCCACGGCGTTTCTCTCGAGCGGCCGCAGCTCGAGCTACGACCTGGCGATCGGCCCGGGACCCGCGGGCATGGGTCACTTTGCCTTCGAGGTCTCAGGGGTGGACGCGCTGGGTGAGCTGCGAGCGGGTCTGGTGAATGCCGGCGTGGAGGTCGAGGACGTCGACCTCGAGCACGAGCGCGGGATCGCGGCGGGCTGCGCGCTGGTGCTCCCGTCCGGGCACCGGATGGAGCTTGTGGTGCCCGAGCGGCCGGAGGTCTTCCGCGGCACCCCCACCGTCGACTCTCGCAACGCCAACGGGGCCGGCCCAGTTGCGCTCGAGCACCTGACGATCGATTGCCGCGATGTCGAGGCCGTCGGTCGGTTCCTGATCGACCGGCTCGGCTTTCGCGCCACGGAGGTCTCGGCCCCGGTGGGCGGCGGCTGGTTCCTGGCATTCATGCGCACGCGCGATCTACACCACGACCTCGGGTTGTTCAGCAACTGGGCGTTCGACGGGCCCGGCTTCAACCACGTTGGCTTCACGGTCGCGGGCGCCGGCGACCTGGTGCGGGCCGCAGATGCCGCCTCCCGCCTCGGCCACGCCCTGCACTACCCGATTGGCCGCCACCTGGTGGGCGACAACGTGTTCGTCTACCTGCTCGACCCGGCCGGCAACCGCGTGGAGGTCGGCACGCCGTTGACCGGCGTCGAGATCGCCGCGCCCACGCGCTGGTTCGACGCGTCGGCGGACTCCGAATGGCGCGGCTTCGACGCCTGGAACGCTGGCGACATCCCCGAGGACGTGCGACGGGCGGGCCCCTGCGTCGACGCCCGCGCCCGGGTCTGATCCCCGACATGCCGGCCGTGCCGGGGCCGCAGTGATCGTCCCGCGGGTCAGACAGGATGCACTCGTCTCCGCGGTCGCCGGGCTGTTCGAGGGCGGGGGCGTGTCCGCGGGTGCGGCGCGGACGGTGGCGGGCGCGCTCGTCGACAGCGACATGCGCGGGATGCCGTCTCATGGTGTGATGCTCGTTCCGATGTATCTCGACCGTCTCCGCGCCGGTTCGGTGAGCCGCTGGGAGGAGGCGGAGGTAGTCGCCCGGCACGGTGCCGTCACCGTCCTCGACGCTCGCCACGCGCTGGGACAGCTGACCAGCGATCAGGGGATGCGGCTTGCCATCGAGCGCTCCCGCGAGTATGGCGTCGGGGTGACCGTGGCGCGCCATGCCTTTCACTTCGGCGGCGCGTACCGGTTCGCGCTCGCCGCTGCACGCGTCGGCTGCATCGGCATCGCCGCCGCCAACACGCGACCGCTCATGCCGGCTCCTGGCGGCGCGGAGGCCGTGGTGGGAAACAATCCGTTGGCCGTTGCCGTGCCCGCGGCCCAGGGAGCCGAACCGATCGTGCTCGACATCGCGCTCTCAGAGGCCGCGCTCGGCAAAATCCGCCTCGCGGCGCGGGAGAAGCGCGAGATCCCGTCGAATTGGGCCACCGACGCTCAGGGCCGAGCGACGACCGATGCCGAAACCGCGATCGCCGGCCTGCTCCTACCGATCGGCCTGCACAAGGGCTACGGACTGGCATTGATCGTCGACATGCTCACCGGCGTGCTGTCCGGTGGAGGCTTCGGCCGGCGGGTCAAGGGTCTGTATGCCGACGTGGCGGCGCCCAACGACGCCGCGCACCTGTTCGTGGCGCTCGATGTCGCCGCGTTCGGGACCGTCGACGGGTTCCACGAGCGTGCGGCGGCGCTCGCCGCCGAGGTGACCGGCGCAGCTCGGGCTCCCGGTGTCGATCGCCTGTACCTGCCCGGCGAGCGCGCGGCCGAGCGACATGCGGACGCCGCCCGCCGGGGAGTGCCCGTGGAGCACTCGACGCTCGAAGCGCTGCAAGCCGCCGCGCGGGGCGCGGGGCTGGCATGGTCGGACCCACGAGATCCAGGAGGTTCCCATGATTGACTCGCAGAACCTATCGGAGCCCGGCCGCTGGTCGGGCGCGGCGCCCGAGGGTGCCCGCGCGTCCGAGCTCAATGCCGACGGCGCCGCCCGCTTCCGCGAGATCCTGCTCGACCCCGACCGGCTGGCATGGGCGCCGAAAAGCCTCGAGGGGCTCTCGCACAAGATGCTCTGGCGCGACGACGACTCCGGAGCATCGATCGCGCTGGTTCGGTTCGAACAGGACGCGGGCATACCCTCGCGCCACGCGCACGCCTCCAACCAGTTCATGTACTGCCTGAAGGGCCGCTACACGTACACGGCGACGGGAATCACGCTCACGCCCGGCGCGTTCTACTGGAACCCGAAGGGCAGCGTGCACGGCCCGACCCGGGCCGAGGAGGACACGGTGCTGCTCGAGTTCTACGACGGCCCGCACTACCCAACGCAGCCCGACTGGTACACAGACCCCGGGGACGCCCGCTGATGGCGAAGGACAGAGTCATCGCCCCCGAGCTGCATTCGCCGCTCGGCCATTTCTCGCATGCCACGTCGGTCGAGGCGACTGGGCGGCTGGTGTTCCTGTCCGGTATGACCGCGCTCAACCGCGTGGGAGGCGTGACCGGCGTCGGCGACATCACCGCGCAGACCCATCAGGTCTGCCAGAACCTCAAGGCGGCCGTGGAGGCCGCGGGCGGTTCGCTCGGCGACATCGTCCGGGTGGACGTCTTCGTGCGAAACATCGAGGACTTCGACGCAATTCACGCCGTGCGCCGCCGGTACTTCACGGGGGTGCCGCCGGCGTCGACCATGGTGGAGGTCTCGAAGTTCGTCAACAAGGACTACTTGATCGAGATAAACGCAATCGCGGTCATTCAGGCGTAATCGCGGCCGAGGACTGCGGTCGCGTTGGCCGCGTCCTCGAGGCCACCGCCGTCCGCGAGCGAGGCCGACCGGCGGCCGCGGTGAACCCGACGAAGCCCCGCCCCTCCACACGATCACCGGTTGCCGAAGAACAGCTCGCGGCCGACCCGAGCTTCGATCTTGAGGTACTTCCAGAGAGTCGCGCCCGAGGCGAGAGTGGTCGCCCGCAACAGGTTGCAGACGCCGGCCACGGCGTCGAGGTCGGGGGCGTCGGCAAGGATGTAGCACGTCCACGGCCAGGTCGATGAGGAGCCGACCATCGTCTGATCGTCATCCATCGTCCCGAGAACGTGCAGACCGAAGCGCTCGCCCAGATTGCCGAACGCGGACTTGATCGTCTCAAACGCGTCTTGGCGCTCATCCGGCCCGGCATCGAAGAACGCGGGGTTGACTCCGATGCAGAACAACACCCTCAGCGTGCCGCCGGCCATGCGCCCGCTCCTTTCACCATTGTCACCATTGACTCATCCGGGCGGCAAAAATGCTATCACTACTGATGCGTAGTAACAACTGTCGGAGGAGAACTGATGAAAGCTGCCCTGACCGAAAGGGAACGCCGGTTCGTCGACCTCGCGGCCGGACTCGCCGCCGAGTTCGCGCAGCGCGCCGCCGAGCACGACCGCGACGGGTCGTTTCCGTTCGAGAACTATGAGCGGATGGCCCAGGCCGGCTATCTCGGGCTAACCGTCCCCGAGGAGCTCGGCGGGATGGGCGCCAATCTTCGTGAGCTGTTGCTGGCGCAGGAGCGCCTCGCAGGCGGCTGCGGATCCACCGCGCTCGCGGTCAACATGCATGTATCGCCGCTCGGGCAGCTCGCCTCGCTCTGGCGAGCAAGCGGCGATCCCAAGCTCGAAGCTTTCCTGCGCGAAGCCGCGACGGGCAAGATCGTCTACGCGTCGATGACTGCCGAGCGGGGCCACTCGGTGCTGCTGAAGTCCAACACAGTGGCCGAGAAGGTCGAGGGTGGCTACCGGGTGACCGGTGAGAAGATCTTCGGCACCGAGTCGGCCGTCTGCACGCAGTTCACGAGCATGGCTCAGCTCGATGACCCCGACGCCGGCCACCGCGTCCTGTTCTTCCGTATTCCCCGCGGCGTCGAGGGGATGACGGTCAAGCAGACCTGGGACACGATGGGCATGCGCGCGACGCAGAGCAACGATTTCTCGCTGGAGAGCGTGTTCGTGCCGGAGGCGGCCGTCTTTCACTCCTATCCGGTCGGCCACTTCGACGCGATCATGCTGAAGACGGTTTGGGGTTGGGCGATGCCATCATTCGGCTCGGTCTACCTGGGCATCGCGGCGGGTGCGATGGCGTACGCCCGTGACCTGGCGCAGAAGCGACATCGCGACGGCGACCCTGCGGTCCAGCGGCTGTTCGCCGAGATGGAGGTTCTGCTCGAGACAGCGCGCGCCGTGCTGGACCGCCACGCAGACGAGATCGCATCCGGGAGCCTGGTGGAGGGTATCCCCGTGCAGGACGGTATGGCGCGGGCAGTCCTCACCAAGTACGTGGCGACCAACAACGCCGTCCAGATCGTTGACAGGGCGCTCGAGGTGGTCGGCGGGGCGGGCTATTACAAGCGTTCGCCGCTCGAGCGGATGTACCGCGACGTGCGCGCCGGCGTGATCATGCCGTACAACAATCTCGAGGCGATGGAGCTGTTCGGCAAGACATCGCTGGAGATCGAGATGGCACCGGCAATTCCGCTCGAGCGCTCGGGGCATCCCGCCGCGTCCGCTGTGAGCACGGCATGACCGTGCTGGCCGATCGCGTCGCGCTGGTGACAGGCGCCGCTCAGGGAATCGGCGCCGTTGTCGCCGAAACCCTCCATCGAGACGGCGCCAAGGTCGCAGTCGCGGACGTGCGGGTCGACGCGGCCGCGCAGATGAGCGCGACGATCGACCCGTCGGGCACCCGGGCATTGCCGGTCGAGGTGGACGTCCGCTTCCGGCGGTCGGTGGCCAGCGCGTTCGAGACCGCGGAGGCAGCGCTCGGGCCGATCGACATCCTGGTCAACAACGCGGCGATCACGGCACAAGGCTCCGTCTGGGAGATCGAGCCCGAGGACTGGGACGAGGTGCTGGCGGTCAACCTGCGCGGCGTGCTGCTGTGCTGCCAGATCGCCGGACCGGCGATGGCGCAGCGCAGGTTCGGCAGGATCGTGAACCTCGCCTCTCTCGCCGGGCAGCAGGGCGGCACCGTCGCGGGGGCTCACTACGCCGCCTCGAAGGCCGGGATACTCGTGCTCACGAAGATCCTGGCCAAGGAGCTTGCGGGCCAGGGCGTAACCGTGAACGCCGTCGTCCCGGCGGCGATCCGGGGCCCGGTGATGGATACGATGCCGGCCGAGCGTCTCGCGGCGCTCGAGAGCGCGATCCCCGTCGGTCGCTTCGGAGAAGCGGCCGAGGTGGCCGCCCTGGTGGCATTCCTGTGCTCGAGCGATGCCGGCTACATCACCGGGGCGGCGCTCGACATCAACGGCGGCTTGGGAATGCGGTAGGACACGGCATGCCGGGCCGTGAAGCTGACGACGCCGAGGCGACGCGGCTCCTGACCGAACTCGGGCTGACTGTGAACGAGGCGCGCGTCTATCTTGCGCTGCTGCGGTTCGAGAGCCCAACCGTCGCCGAAGCTGCCACCGCCGGCCAAGCTGCCACCACCGCCGGCGTACCGAGGCCGAAGGTCTACGAGGCGCTCCAGGCCCTGGAGGACCGTGGCTTCTCCAAGAGCATCGGCGGACGCGTTCGCCGCTTCATCCCCGTGGAACCCGAGACTGCGCTCCGCGGATGGCTCAGTCATCGCGATCACGAGCGCGCCGAGATGAGCGAGCGCGACCAGATCCGCGTGGAGACGCTGGGCCGGCTGCTTCCGGCGGCCGCGTCCGCGGCCGGGACGCAGGTCGCCGAATTCATCGAGGCGATCTCCGGCCAGGTGCCCACAACGGGGGCGCTTGACGACCTCGTCTCACGCGCGACGCAGACGCTCGACATCATGCTGCAGCCGCCGTTCGTACAGCCGCGGCCGCGCTGGAACGTGATGGAGGTCGAGGCGCTCGACCGAGGCGTCCAGGTCCGGGCGATCTACACGCCCCAGGCGCTCGAGGACCCGCGCCGTTTTGAGGACGTCCTTCGCCACGGCGGGCAGGTGAGAACGCTCGCGCAACTCCCGATGAAGCTGATGGTGCGCGACCAGGAAGAGGCGCTGATCTCGCTACGGGACGCCGACAGCGGCGCCCAGAGCGTCACCACGGTCGCGGTCAGACACCCGGACCTGGTCGCTCCGCTCGCCACGCTGTTCGAACAGCATTGGAGGAAGGCGCGGGCGCTGCGGCGTGAGATGCGGTCGGGGAGGACGGCGTCGCGCTCGACTTGACGCTGCGCGGCAAGATTTGATCACATATACCCTATGGACCCAGCCTTGATCACGGACGTCGAGCGGCGCCACCGAGTAATCCGCGAGGCTGCCGAACGCGACGGACTCGAGGCGGTGCTGGTGTGCGCCAGCGAGTACACCGGCTTCGAGGGCGCGATGTTCTACGTGTCGGGCTTTCGCATTCTTCACCGCTACGCCTACGTGCTGCTGCCGGTCGAGGAACCGCCGACGAACATCTTCCCGGGCGAGGGGCGATGGGTGGGCGACCACGCCGAGGGCTGGGTGCAGGACCGCGTGTTCGCCGAGACGCCGGGCAAGTGGATCGCCGAGCGGATTCGCGATCGCGGCTGGAAGCGCCTCGGGGTCTACGGGATGGATCTGGTCATGTCGGTCCGGGACTTCGTCGAGCTGCCCGCTGACAAGGTGGTGCGCTGGGACGAGGGATTCGACCTGGCCCGCGCGGTCAAGTCCGAGTTCGAGCTCGAGGCGGTGCGCGAGTCGATGCGGATCAACGAGGCGGGCGTGTTCGCGGTCATGCGAGCGTGGGAGCCGGGGATGACTGAGGCCGAGTTGATGGCAGTGGCCGAGCGTGAGTTCGTCAGCCGCGGAACCCGGCGGCTGACGATGGACATGGTCCTCACCGGTCCCGACGGCGCTGCGCTACCGGAGATGCGGCTGCCCGATGAGGAACGGCGCGTCGGCGAGCGTGACATGCTCATCTACGGGCTCGAGGTGGCGGGCCCGCGCGGCCACTGGGTCGAATTCTCCCGGCCGATGTGCGCTGGCGAGCCGTCCGTGGAGTCCAAGCGGATGATGGAGGCCTACGTCGAGTACCACGACATTTGCCGGCAAGCGATGCGCGCCGGCACGACGGCCCGGGAGGTCCATCGCGCGGTCTCCAAGCCCTTCCTTGATCGCGGCTGGAAGCTCGGGCACGTCACCGGCCACTCGATCGGGATGACGATGATCGAGCATCCGCGAATCGGCGAGGCCTTCGACGTCGAACTGCAGGAGGACATGGTCTGCTCGATGCATCCGCACGTGATCTCCGCCGACGAGCGCACCTGCCTGTACTTCCAGGACACCTGGCACGTGCGTGGCGACGGCGCGGTCCCGTTCTCGGACGCGCCGGTCGAGTTCTACGATCCCCGCGCGGTCCGCGAGCCGACCTGAGGTGCAGAACTACCAGGTATTCGATGGCGAGCCGCTGGTCTTCCACTCAGGCCCATACCGAGTGGCCACCCGACATCCCGAGCTGGACGCACCATGAGCTGACGTGGGGGATGACGGTTAGAGCTGCGCCATGGTCGCCGGGCGTAATGGCGACGGCGAACGGGTAGAGCACAGCCATGGACGATCCGCGTCAGCAGCACGACGACGAGCAGGACGACGCCACCGAGGTGCCGCCGGACACCAGCGACCATCCCTCTCACGAGGAGGAGGTCGGCGGTCGAGGCGCAGAGGACCCGGGCGAGATGGCCGACGAGGAGCGCTTCAAGAAGGGCCCCGGCTGGTGAGGTAGCCAGCGTCGGTGGCGGTTAGCGCCGGCGCCGGAGCAGGATCAGCGCCAGCGCAATCAGGGCCAGCGCGAACGCACCGGCGCCGGCACGGCGCACGACCGGACTGCCCGTGACCAGCGCGCCGACGTCGAGCTCCGCCGGCCCCTGAGCGCTCGGGGCTGGCGCCTGCGCGCCGGACGGCCCGCCGGTTGCGCCCGCGCCCGGCCCGCTCGCGCCCTGCGCCGCAATAGCACCTGACCGCGGGTCACCCGAGATCCGTTGCTCGAGCCGCTGCGAGAACTCTCCGAGTACGCGCTTGCCGACGTCCTCGATCACGCCGCGGCCGAACTGGGCCTGCGGACCGGTGATCTGCAGATCGGTCTGCGCGCTCACCCGCGTGCCCTCCTCGACCGGCACGAGCTGGTTGCGGATCGTCGCCATGGCCGAGCCCTGGCCCTTGGCCTCGCGGGCGCTGAGCGAGATCACCGCGGTGTGATGCTCCTCGTCCACCTCGGACAGCGTGGCGGTGCCGCGATACTCGACGCGCATCGGCCCGATCTTCAGTCGCATCGAGCCGTCGTAGACATTCTCGTGCTCGGTGCCCGTAATCGTCGCGCCGGGCAGGCAGCTGGCGACGCCCTCCATGTCGAGCAGCTCGCGCCAGACGGTGTCGATCTCGGCCCCGACCGTGAACTCGTTCTCGATGATCATGCAGTGCCGCCCTCGCCGCTGCGAGAGGTCACCCGGACGCCGCGCGGCTCACCGCGCTCGCCGCTGCGCACCAGCGTCCACACCCGCTCCCACGGGTTGTGGGTGTCGGAGACGATCGCGTCCTCACGCGTGAGCGCGTCCTGGATCGCGCTGCAGATCGCGTGCAGCGGCGCTCCGCCGCCTTCGCCCATGCCCTTGGCGCCGTTGGGGGTGAACGGGCTAGGGGATTCGATCTCCCCGGTCTTGATCTCCGGCGCGTCGAGCGCGGTCAGAGCGTGGTAGTCGTAGAACGACGCTTGCTGGAGCTGGCCCTGCTCGTCGTACTCGAACGCCTCGTACAGCGCGGCGCCGATGCCCAGCGCGGTGGCACCGTGCACCTGGCCCTCGACGATTTGAGGGTGGATCCGCTTGCCGCAATCGTCAACCGCGGCGTATTCCAGGATCTTCACCTCGCCGGTCTCCTCGTCGATTTCCACCACGCAGGCATGAATCTGCGAGGCGTAGGTGAGGGTTAGGTTGCCGCGCTTCTTGTCCGGGTCGGGAACCTGGAACGGCGGCGTGTACACGTAGCGGCAGTTGAGGCTGAGCCGCTCGCGCATCTCGGGCGGCAGCACCGCGTTGTTGGAATAGATCATGTTGGCGATCCCGATGAACGGGATCGCCCGCTCGGCGTCGCCGCGCACCGAGCACATTCCGTCGACCAGCTCGATCTCGCCGGCGTCGGCCCGGAGCGCGAACGCAGCCAGCTCGATGATCTCGGCCCGCAGCTTCTCAGCCGCGCCCTGGGCGGCGCCCAGCCCGGTGACCGCGAACTGCGAGGCGTACGTGCCCGAGAAGGCAACGTAGGTGTTCTGCTGCTGATTGAAGCCCGCCGTGACCTGCACCTGGTCGGGTGACATGTTGAGGGTGTCGGCCACCACCTGCGCGGCTGTCGTCTCGTGCCCCTGTCCCTGGGGTGTCGTGCCGAGGTTGACATTGACCTCGCCGTACAGGTCGAGCTTGGCGAACGCCGCCTCGCCGTTGCCGGAGAACGGCAGCTCGGGGTTGATGATGCGGGCCTGCCCGAAGTTGTTGGTGCCTGAGTCGAGCGTGGAGCCGATGCCGATCCCGATCCGCGTGCCCGATCCCTGGCCGAGCTCGCGCTGCTTGGCGCGCCAGTTCTCCACGTCGATCAGCTCGAGCGCGATGTCCAGCGAGCGCGGCAGGTCGCCAGAGTCGTACACGCACCCATTCGGAGTCTCGTATGGGTAATCCTCGGGCTGCACGTAGTTCTGCTTGCGCAGCTCCACGGGGTCGAAGCCGAGCTCGTGCGCGACGATGTCGATGATCCGCTCGATCAACCACAGGTGCTGCAGACGCGAATAGCCCCGATTGGGGATCGTCGGACACTTGTTGGTCAGCGTTTCGGTGTAGTCGACCCGAATGTGCTTAAACCGGTAGCAGCCACAACTGACCTGCGACCAGATGACCGCGCCCAGCGGCTCGTAGTGCAGGTACGCGCCCGCGTCGTCGAATGCTCGGCACTTGAATCCCAGGATCGTGCCGTCGCTCTGCACGGCGACCTTCGTGTCGAGGAACGTGCGCTCGTTGCCGTGGCCGGCCGACAGCATGTGGTCGGTGCGGTACTCGGTCCACTTGGCCGGGCGTCCGGCTTTCTTGGACAGGAGCGCGAGCGCAGCGATCTGCGGATAGGAGCCGATCTTGACCCCGAACGCCCCACCGATGTCCTGCGAGGAGAACATCAGGCGGTTGGAGGGGACGCCGAGGGTCGGGCCGATCACCATCGAGGCGAACATCGGCATCTGATTGTTCGAGCTGACGCGCACCACGTTCGTGCCGGGATCCCAGTGCACGACCGCGCCGTTGCACTCGAGCGGCGTCGAGGAGAAGCGATGGAAATGAAGGCGGTCGATCTCGATCACGTGGTCGGCGTTCTCGAGCGCCCAGTCAATGTCGCCCCAGTCGTACACCCCGTGCCAGGCCAGGTTGGTGCCGACCGCCTCGTGCAGGATCGGAGCGTCGGGCTCGGCGGCCTTGACCGTGTCGACCACCACCGGCAGCGGCTCGTACTCCACCTCGACCAGCCCAGCCGCGTCGCGCGCCAGCTCGCGCGTCTCGGCCAGGACGACCGCCACGGCGTCGCCGTGGTAGCGGACCTTGTCGACGGCGAGGGGCCACTCCTCGAGGTTGCCCGCGGGCGGCGGCGCGATCTGGAAGAACGGAGTCGCGCACATCTCCTTGGCCTCTTGGCCGGTGAGCACGCTGTAAACGCCGTCGAGCGACATCGCGCGCCTGGAGTCGATCGAGACGATCCGTGCGTGGCCGTGAGGCGAGCGCACGAACTGCGCGTGGCCGGTGCGGTGCATCCACACGTCGTCCACGAACTCGCCCTGCCCCTGGAGCAGCCGGCGATCCTCGACGCGTGGCACGTTCTGCCCGATCGTGCTCCGGGTTTCGACCGCGGTTTCGGTGGGAGCGGTGCTCATGCTGCCTCCTCGGTGCCGGCGCGCGTACCCTGCGCCGCGGCTTCGATCGATCGGATGATGTTGACGTAGCCGGTGCAGCGGCAGATGTTCCCGCGTACCGAGCGCCGGATCTCCTCCTCGGTCGGGTTGGGGTTGCGCCGGAGCAGGAACGTCGCCGCCATCACGACCCCCGGAGTGCAGTAGCCGCACTGGAGGCCGTGCTGCTCGTGGAAGGCCTGCTGCACAGGGGTGAGCTTGCCGTCGCGCGCGAGCCCCTCGATCGTCTCGATCTCCGCCCCGTCCGCCTGGGGCGCGAGCATCATGCAGCTCTTGATCAGCTTGCCGTTGTAGATCAGCGAGCAGGCGCCGCAGCTGCCGGTGTCGCAGCCCACATGCGTGCCCTTCAGCCCCAGCGTGTCGCGGATGAAGTGCACCAGCAGCTGCCGCGACTCCACCGTCGCCTGAATCTTCTCGCTGTTGAGCGTGAACTCGATCGCCTGAACGGTGCCTGCGTCAACCACGGCTAGTTCCCTCCCTTGACCATCGCCTGACATACCGCCCGCCGTGCTACCACGCGCGCCATCTCGCGCCGGTACTCGGCGCTGCCGTGGGCGTCGCCGAGCGGCTCGAGGTCCTCGCTGATGCGTTCGGCGGCGGCGCGGACTGCGTCGACGCTGGCCTCCGCGCCCCGCAGCGCCTCCTCCATCCCGCTGTGGCGCATCGGGGTCGGCGACACGCAGGCCAGTACCACGCGGGCATCCTGGATCGTCCCGTCGGCGCGCACCATGGCCGCGGCGCGTGCGATCGCCTTCGAATCCGCCCCCACGGCGACTGTGCTGTAGCCGACGCCGGCGTCGGCGGTGAGCGGGGGGACCGTGATGCTGCGCAGCAACTCGCCCTCCCCAACGGCGGTGGTGAAGTAGCCGTGGAAGAAGTCGGCCGCCGCGACCTCGCGCCGGCCGGAAGCTGACTCGATGACCATCGTCGCGTTGAGCGCGACCAGCAGCGGCGGCAGGTTGTTGGTCGGGTCGCTCAGGCAGCAGTTGCCGCCGATCGTGCCCCGGTCGCGAATCTGCTGGTCCTCGATGTGACTGGCTACCTCGGCCAGTAGCGGGTGGCTCGAGCGGACCTCGTCCGAGAAGTCGAGCTCGTCGTATGTGACGCACGCGCCGATCTCGAGGCCTCCGTCGGCCGCCCGGGCGATCTGGCGCAACTCCTCAAGGCGGCTGATGTCCACCAGCAACTCGAGTGAGGCCACCCGGTGCTTGAGGACGTTGACCAGGCTCTGACCCCCGGCGAGAGGCGCGGCGCCGTCGCTGGAAGCCAGCGCCTCGAGCGCCTCCGCGACGGTGTCCGCGCGCGCGTAGGCCACGGATTCAAGAAGCATCTCTCACCCTCTGTCAGCTAGTTCTCTCGGTACATGGGCCACGAACGGCCGGCCCCGGCGGTCCGACGCGGGCGCTTCTAAACATCTCAGATATTTGATCAATCGTCAAGCTGTGATGGGTCGACCTGCCGCCCCCGCAGCCTATCCGACGGCCCCTGCGCAGGCTATCCGACGACGGCTGCCTTGGCCCGCTTGGTCCCACCCGGCATCAGCTTGAACAGCTCCTCGCCACCCATCTGCGCGGCGATCATGTTGGCCGTGCGGGCGAGGTGGTTGTGCAGCTCCAGGCTGGCCCGATCGGGGTCGTGGTCGATGCAGGCCTGGAGGATCTGCTCGTGTTCGAGCCGGCGCTTGTCGAGGTTCAGGCGGACCGGCAGCATCGCGAACCGGTAGCGCTCGCTGCTCTCCCACAGCGGATGGATCAGGCGCAGCATCCAGCGTGACTTCGCGGCCTCGTACAGGGCGAAGTGAAACGCGGTATGCGAAGCCCAGATCGGACCGAGCGCGCGCTGCTTGGACGCCCGCACGTGCTCGGCCAGGCGCTCGGTAGCCTGCTGGGCGTCCTCGTCGGTGAAATTCTCCGCTGCGTGGCTGACGCATAGCGGCTCGAGCGCCACCCGGGCCTCGTACACCTCCCGCAGATCGCCGATTGACAGCTCGGTCACACGCGCCCCGCGATGGGGGATGTTCTCGACCAGGCCGACCGAATCGAGCAACCGCAGCGCCTCGCGGATGGGCATCGGGCTCATCTCGAGGATCTCGGCCAATTCCTCGATCGGGAGCCGCTCGCCGGGTGCGAGCACGCCGGTGACGATCGCTTCGTGCAAGGTGGCAAAGGCACGCTCGGCAAGCGTGCGGTGCCCAGCCGCGGGTCGCAAGGCGGACAGCTTCTCAGCGCTCGGCACGGCTCTCTACCCCCTGGGTCGGTTGCATGTCTTGCTCCAGCTTTGTTTCGGGCTCCCCCGACCGGACGCTGCTAGATGGCTCGTTTCCGGTGCGTGGGCGCCTCGAGCGGAACCGACTGACGAAGGCGAGCGAGAACTCGGCGCCACCGGTCACTCCCTGGGGGCGGAACAGGAGCATGGCCGCCATGAAGACGCCGAGGATCAGGTCAGACGCGCCGTTGGGCAGCGTGACCGAGAAGAACACGACGTGCACGGTGTTCTCGGCGGCGCTGAGCCAGGAGTTGAGCAGGCTGATGCTGAGCGCCCCCACCGTCGCCCCCCAAAGGCTTCCGGAGCCTCCGATCACGAGCATGGCCAGGGTCAGGAACGTGAGCTCGAGGTAGACCTGGTCGACCGTGATGCTTCCCAGCTGGTGCACGAGCAGCGCGCCGCCCAATCCACACAGCGCCCCTGACAGGGCGAAGGCCAGCCACCGCTCCAAGGTCACGTTGACCCCGATGGCCTGGGACGCGGCGGGATCCTCACGACTGGCGCGCAGCAGGCGCCCTCGGCGGGAGGACTGATAAAGGAACGCGACGATCGCGGCAACGACGGCGCCGAGGAGCGCCTGCCACACGCCGACCGAGACCGGCACCAGCGAGAGCGTGGTCGGTCCGGGGCCGATCTTGGTCCATTGCAGAAAGAGGTTGTATGTGATCTCCAGGACGGCGAACGTGGCGATGCCCGCGGCGATCCCGGACAGGCGCATCAGCGGAAGCCCCACGATCAACGCGACCACCGCGCCGAGGCCGGCGGCGATCAGGTACGAAGCGAAATTCGACACCGTGTGATCGGCGATGAATGACCACAGCCCCATCAGGACAAAGTGCTTGGGCTGGGTCGGGATCGTGAACAGGCCGGCGCTGAACGCGCCGATCGCGACGAAGCTGATCTGGCCGAACGAGACCACCCCAGAGTTGCCAACGAATACGTACAGGCCGTAGACGATCGTGGCCGAGATCAGCGCGGTGATGAAGTCCTGCTGGGTCGCGGCAGTCGCGCCCGACCCGAACAGGGCCACCAGGACGAGCAGCGCGATGCTGGCCAGCAGCGTCTGGACCGAGCGCAGGCGGCTCATACGCGCTCCACGGTGGTACGGCCGAAACCGGTGAACAGGCCCCCCGGCCGCAACAGCAGCAGCAGGATGACCAGCAGGAACACGAACGCGGTCAGGAACTTCTCCTGCGAGGCCGGGAGGACGTCGCCGAGCACCGAGGTGGCAAAGCCGATGGCAAAGCCTCCCGCGGTCGCCGTCCACAGCCGGTCCAGTCCGCCGACCACCGCGCCGACCAGCGCGATGATCGTGATGTCGAGACCGAACGTCTGGGTGACGAGCGGCGTCTGCACCGTGTAGAGCAGCGCTACCACCGCGGCCATCACGCCGGCGATCACGAACGCGAACGAGATCACGAGGTTCGTGCGCACGCCGAGCAGGCGGGCGGTGCGGAAGTCGGTCGCCGCGGCGCGCATCTGCAGCCCGATCGAGGTTCGGTTGAGGATCAGCGCGGTCCCGCCGAGCAGGACGAGCCCGGCGGCGATCTCGACGATCGTGATCCAACGCAGGTTCAGGCTGCCGCGGATCGCGATCGTATTGAGCGTCGACAGTGGGTCGGCCGGCTTGCCGTTCGCCCCGAAAGCGATCAGCCACACCGCCTCGAGCGCGAAGGCCACGGCGAACGTGGCCACCAGCGTGGTCGCGGGCGCGGCACCGCGAAGCGGCCGGAAGGCGATCCGCTCGATCGCCACCGATAGGCCGACGCACACGACGAAGCACAGGGCGATCTGGGCGACCACCGGCCAGTTGCTCGTCAGGCTGAGCGCGTAGGCGCCGGCGGTAATCAGCTCGCCCTGGGCAAAGTTGATCAGGCGCAGCACGCCGAACACCAGGGCCAGCCCGACCGCCACCAGGGCATAGAGCGCGCCCAGCGCCAGTCCATCGATGATCGTCTGACCCACGTTCATGATCCGAAATACGCCTCCACCATGCGCTCGGTGTCGTCCGCGTCGTGCGGGGTCAGCTGCATCTTGACCCGACCGTCGCCGAGCACATAGGTGCGATCGGCGAAGCCGACGGTGATCTGCGCCCGCTGCTCGACGAGCAGGACAGTCACGCCGGTCGAACGGATCTCGCCCAGCGTGTTCCAGACCGTCTCGACGACCGAGGGCGCCAGCCCCAGCGACGGCTCGTCGAGGAGCAGCAGTCGCGGCTTGCTGACCAGTGCGCGGGCGATCGCCAGCTGCTGCTGCTGGCCTCCGGAGAGTAGCCCGGCCTGGCGGTCGCGAAACTCATGCACGACCGGGAACAGGGTCCTGACCCGCTCGAGGTCTTCCGGAATGCCGTTGGTAGACCCGCGGCCGACCAACCCGAGCCGGAGGTTCTCGTCCACGGTCAGGTCAGCGAAGATGTGGCGTCCCTCTGGCACGAGCGCGAGGCCCTGGCGCACGATCCGCTCGGTCGGCACGCCGGCGAGCGGCCGGCCCTCGAATTGGACGCGGCCCGCGGCGATCGGAAGCGCGCCCATCACGGCGTGGAGCAGGGTGCTCTTGCCGGCGCCGTTGGGTCCCACCAGGCCGACGATCTCGCCCGGCTGTACGACCAGCGTGGCTCCGCGCAGAGCCGGTACCGCGCCGTAGCGGACCTCGAGTCCCTGCACCTCGAGGGCTGGCTCAGGCATCCGATGGCTCCTCGACCTTGACGCCGGAGGACCCGAGGTATGCCGCCGTGACGTCGATGTTGCGCCGGATCTCCGCCGGAGTGCCCGACGCGAGCGTGCGCCCCTGGTCGAGCACGTGGATCCGATCGCAGACATCCATGATCAGCGCCATGTTGTGATCCACCAGCAGCACGCCTGCACGGTACTCGTCGCGAACGCGGCGGACCAGATTGGCGAATGAGACCAGGTCGGATTCGGAGAGCCCGGCCGCGGGCTCGTCCAGGAGGACGTAGCGCGGCCGCGAGGCCAGCGCCCGGGCGACGCTGACCTTCTGCTCGTCGCCATGCGGCAACGCCCCCGCCAGGATCTGGGCCCGCTCCCGCAGGTCGAGGGCCTCGAGCAGCTCCGAGCAGACGGCCTTGGCCTGTCCGCGGGACATCCCGATTCCCAGCGCGCCGAGCTGGATGTTCTCGGCCACGCTCAGGGCGCGGAACAGGTGGCCGTGCTGGAAGGTGCGCGCGAGCCCGGCGTGGGCGCGGCGCCGGACCTGCCACCGGGTGACATCCTCGTCGCCCAGCACGACCCGGCCTGAGCTCGGCAGGTCGAAGCCGGTGATCAGGTTGATCAGCGTGGTCTTTCCGGCGCCGTTGGGGCCGATCAGCCCGACCACTTCATGGCGCTCGATCGAGAGGCTCACGCCCTGGAGCGCGTGCACGCCTTCGAACGACCGCGACACGCCGGCGGTCGAAAGCGATCCTTCCAACCACCGACGCCCGCGAGACTTCGCCCGCTCAGACAAGGGTGTCTCTATCCAGGAATCTGGGCCAGACCACCCGATTTGATCAGGTACTTGAACTGGCCCTTGCCGTTCACGACCTCGAGCACGCGGTAGGCGCGCCCGGACACGGTGTGCAGCGACGACGAGAAGCTGACGAGGCCGGAGATCGTCGGCAGGCTGTGGAAGCCCTGCATGATCGAGGCCAGCTTGGCGCCATCGGTCGAGCCGCCGGCCTGCTTGATCGCGGCCGCGATCCCGTCGATTGCCGCGGCGCCGGTGACGAACCCGCCGGTGGTGGGCGCGTGGCCCTCCGACGTCAGCTTCGCGATCATCGACTTCACCGCTGCGCTTGGGTCGTCACCGTAGATCGAGGTGTACGAGTCGGTCCAGAAGTTGGTCGAGATCTTGGGGTTCTTGGGCATCCAGTAGGTCCCGTCCAGCGACCACGGCGCGAGGAACGGCGTGTTGTTCCCGGCCGAGCGGACATCGGACAACAGCGTCGAGATGTCGGGCGCCGCCGTGGTGCACACCTGGATCACAGCGGCATGGTCCGAGTTGACGCGGTTGGCAATGTTGGCGATCGTGTGGTCGCCCTGGGTCCAGGTCTGCGAGGAGATGACCTTGCCGCCCAGCGCCTTGAACTTGTTCGCGAACGCCTGGCAGACGTCGACGTTGTAGACGATCTGTTTGTCGGCGACCACGTCGGCCGTCTTCCATCCCTGCTTGATCGCGATCTGCGCGTCGGCGGCGCCCTCGTCCTGCGCCACGTTCCCGTAGCTGAACGCGAGCATGCCCTGGGAGCCGAAGCGCTTCGGCCCCATCTGGTCGGTGCCGATGCAGGGTGCGATCGTGAGCAGCTTGCTCGCCAGGCCGACCGTGATCGAAGGCGTGGAGAAGTCGACGTCGCAGGTCACCCACAGGATGTTGGCGCCCTTCGAGACCAGGTTGAGCGCGTCGGACCGAGTCTGGGCGGGCTTCAGCTGGGTGTTGGCGACCGCGAATTTGATCGGGTGGCCATCGACGCCGCCCTGGGCGTTGATCTTGTTGGCCTCGATCTCGGCGCCGTACAGCGCCGGGTCGTCGGTCGGCGCCATCAGCGCGGTGAAGTCGATCGCGGCGCCGATCAGGATCGGCTTTCCATTGCCCGATGACGAGCTGTTGCTCGCGCTCGCAGCGGTGCTCGACGAGCCGCCACCACTGCTGCTGCTGCTCTTGCTCGACCCGCATCCGGCGACGATCGCGGCCGCGGCGGCGACGAGCGCCAGCGCGCTCGCCGAGCCTCTGAATTTCCTCATGTCCGGCTCTCCTCCTGGTTGGAACGTCAGCGCGCCGCACCCACCGCCGTGTCGGCGGTGCTCTGCGCGGCTTGGAAGTGCGGCATCACGAGGTCGGCGAACATCTCCTGAGTCTTGATCGCCTTCCAGTGCTCGAAGCCGCCGGGGTTGACGGTGATCGCGATCTCGCTCACGCCCTCACAGACTTCGATCGTCTGCTCGATCCGCTCGATCACGTCCTGCGGGGTCCCGACCCACACGATGTCGCCCTCGATCATCTCGTCGTAGGGGGTCGCAGCGAGCTCCTCCATGATCCCGGAGGTGTAGAAGCCATAGCCGGCGGCCTGCAGCTCCTCGTCCGAGGCCCGCTCCTCGAGCGGAGAGGCGTTGCCGACCAGGAACCCTCGCATGGCCTGCTCGGCGTCACGCTTGGCCACCTCGCGGTCCTCGTCCATGTAGCACGCGTGGATCCAGATGATGTCCGGCTCGTTGCCGTGCGCAGCGCAGCTCTCGCGGTAGATGTTGAGCTGAGCCTCAAGCGCCTTGTAGGGCAGCAGGGGAGGCACGGCGACCGAGTAACCCTTGCGTCCGGCCAGCTCATAGGTCGAGTCGCTGGTGCCGCCGAGGAAGATCTTCAGCTTGCGCTGCGGCGGGGGCGGGACGATGTGGCCGTCGTCGACCTTGAAGAACCGCCCCTCGTGCGAGAAGCGCTCGTTCTCGAGCGCCTTGAAGAACAGCTCGAACGACTCGTCGTAGAGCTCCTTGACGTCCTCGAGACGGACGCCGCCCTTCGGCGGGATCCAGCCGTGGCCACGGCCGACGCCGAACTCGTAGCGCCCCTCGAGCAGGATCTCCGCCTCGGCGATCCGCGACGCCAGCACGGTCGGGTTGTGGTACGGCAGCACGTGGAGCATCGTGCGGAACCGGATCTGCTTCGTCCTCGGAGCGAGCTGGCAGAAGAACGACAGCGGGTCAGGACAGGCCGAGAACTTGGGGAAGAACATGTGCTCGACGATCGCGTAGGTGGAGTAACCGAAGCGATCGGCGTGCACGACCTGCTCGGCCACCTCGGCGTAGAGCCGCTCGGTTGACTTGCCCGGCCAGTGCTGCATCTCGGAGTAGATGCTGAACCTCAATGCTCCTCCTTGCCCGCTCGGAATTCCGCGTCCGGGCGAAAGTATCCCGTGGTTAGATCAAATGTCAAACATCACGCCGCGTGGCAGCGTGCTCTTAGCGATACGTCAACATGGCGCGCCTCACGCCCCGAGCATGCCGGCGCCGGTGACGAGTGCGACCCGCTCCTCCAGGCGGCCGCTCATGTGTCGTCCGCCAGACGCACATCCTCGAGCGGCGGTGCACCCCGTTCTGCCACCTCGATGCCATGCTGGCGCCCGCATCCGGGGCACAGGTACTGAACGAGTTCGAGCGAGCGATGCACGACGATGCCGCGCGGCAGGTCCACATCCCGCAGGCGACGCGTGGCGCAGCCGGCGCGCCAGGAGGCCGCGGCCGGCCCGAGCGTCCGCCCGCATGCGCATTGCAGCAGCAGGCCGTCGCCGCCCCGCGCCAGGATCAACGAGGGGGTGATGTGCGACACCGGCTCGCCGGCGCCCGTCGGGGCGGAGCGACCCGGGGGCTCCGCTCCGTCCAGGCGCGCGGCACGCAGCGCGCTGCGATCGCCCGGCACGCCGTACACGGCGCGGGCCTTGTCCTCGCTGATGATCCCGAGCGCGACATCATCGGCCACGCGCTGCTCGTCGCGGTCGAGCGGGTCGCCGTAGCCACCGCCGCCCTGCCAGGTGTAGAGCACCACGTCCCCGGGCACCAGCTCGAACTCCGGGACCTTGGCCTCCAGCTCCTCCACCTCGCCGCCCAGCGCGTCGAGGTCCAGCGGCGCGAGCACATCCGGATGCAGCCCCAGCTCGCCGCGCGTCAACAGCTCGTGCACGCGGGTGCCGCGGGCCAGCAGCTGGCGGTTGCATACGCCCGGCCACCCGCCGAACTGCCCGAACGACACCGGCACCTCGACGCCGTGCGCGGTCAGCGAGTTGCGCAGTCGCGCCACGCCATGAGGGGTCCAGGCCGTCCCGGCCGCCCGGCCGCCGCGCCACGCCCCGTCACCACCGGTGTCGGGGAAGAACGACCGGAACAGGAACAGCATCGGGCCGTGGAGCTCGTTGGTCTCGACGTTGGCGATGTGTGGTCGCGGCGCGACGAGGGCACCCGACTGATCGATGCCGTCAGCGGCGGCGCCGGCGCCACCGCCACCGATCTGGGGGTCGATCAGCTGCGTCCCGTACGGCTCGCCGTGCTGGTTGCGATCGCCGCTGAACAGCGCCGCGAACGTGCCGTGGGTGGTCGCGCACGAATGGTGGCGAAGCTCGTCGGAGAAGGCCAGCAGCTTGGAGACAGCATGGCTTGACACGCTCATGATCGTCCAGCCCTGACCGACCGTCGCGGCGCCGGTGGCCGCCGGCGGGTTGGCGTTGACGATCAGCCCCTTGGGCGCGATCACCTCGAGCGCCCCGAGGATGCCGTGGTTCCACGGGATCCCCGCCCCGAGGATCGGCGCGGTTCCGCCGAAGATCGCCCCGATCAAAGCGCCTTCCGTGCAGTTGATGTAGGTCTCGGCCTGCGGCGCGGAGCCGCGCATGTCGAAGCGAAGCACGTCGTCTCGCTTCTCGAGCCGGACGTCGACCGGGTAGACGCGGTTTTCGATCCCGTCGTGGTCGAGGAACCCGCGCGTGTGAAAGACGCCGTCGGGCAGCGAACGCAGCCGTTCGCGCATCCGGCGCTCGGAGTAGCGGATCAGCTCCTCCATGGCTGTGGTGATGGTCTCGGCGCCGTAGCGCTCGATCAGCTCGAGCAGGCGCTCGCGCGCCACCGAGTTCGACGCGATGAAGCCGCGCAGGTCGAGGCCGACCATCTGTGGCTGGCGGGTCATGTTGAGGATCAGCCGCCATACGTCGCGGCGCAGGACACCGGCCTCGATCAGCTTGATCGGCGGCATCATCAGGCCCTCCTGCTGCTTCTCCCGCGCCCGCGCCGAGATCGAGCCGACGCTCATCCCACCCATGTCGACCTGGTGGGCCGCCACGCCCGCCCACGCGATCAGCGCCCCATCGTGGTGAATCGGCGCCACGAGCGAGACGTCGGGATGGTGGACGGCGCCGTAATAGGGGTCGTTGACGACGAACATGTCGCCTTCGCCGATCTCCTCGGGCGGAAATGCCTCCATCACGTGCCGAAGCACGATCGGCATGGCCCCCGAGTGGAACACCACCTGCGGCCCCATCGAGGCGATGCGGCCGTCCGATGTGTACAGGGCGTTGTTGAAGTCGCTCGCCGCGGTGACGATCGGTGACACCGAGACCTCCTTGAGCGCGATCGCCTGCTCCTCGTTGATCGCCTCGAGCTTGTGGCGGAGGATCTCGAAGGTCACGGGGTCGAGCGCCAGCGGGCGCTCGAGCCTCTCCCAGTCCGCGGGGCTCGGGCCGAGAACATAGTCCTCGGCCCCTGGGTCAGGTGCCCGGCTATGTTCGCTGGACACGCGTCGGGCGGTTGTGGCGCGGATTCCACAGCGGGACGCGTGCCGTCTTCTCGTAGGCCATCCCGTGCGGATAGCTGATGAACTCGACATAAGTCCCGAACGGCGGGTGGAAGTAGTTGATCGTTTGACCCGCGGCCGGGCCGCTGGTGATCGAGAACGGGCCGAGCAGCTTCTTGACCCGCTTCGATTCCATGTACCTGACCGCTGTGTTGATGTCGCGCACGTAGAACGCGATGTGATGCCCACCGTAGTCCGAGTTCAGCGGGAACTTGTGGTCCTGGTCGGGCGCGCGCCACTGGAACAGTTCGACGTTGGCGCCCGCCCCGCCGCGGAGCATCCTGACCTGCTCGATGACCGCGTGACGGTTCACGTCGAGGAGCTCATGCATGAGATTGCCGGTGGGATCGCTGAACGGGCCCCAGGTGAGCGGGTTCGTGAGACCAAGAACGTCTTCAAACCAGCGCGCCGCCTCTGTGACGTTCGGGACGGTGAACCCGATGTGATCGATCCCCAGCAGTCCCGGAACCCTCGTCTCGACCGAGTCGAGCCCGTTCAGCTTGGGTGACCACAGCGGCCTGGTCCCGGGTCGCTGGTAGGCCTCGCCATGCGGGTAGGTGATGAACTCGATGAACAGGCCGATCGGCGTCCGGAAGTAGTTGATCGTCTGGCCGGCGGCGGGACCGCTGGTCACCGAGAACGGGCCGAGCAGCTTCTCGACCCCGCGCGACTTCATGTACTTGACCGCCTTGTCGATGTCGCGCACGTAGAACGCGATGTGGTGCCCGCCGAAGTCGGAGTTCTTTGGCAGGGTGTGGTCCTGGTCCGGCGCCTGGTACTCGAGCAGCTCGATGTTGGCGCTGTGGCCGATGCGCAGCTGCTTGATCTGCGGGATGACCGCACGCGGGTTCACCCCGACGAGGTCCCGCATCAGGGTGCCGGTCGGGTCGCTGAAGGGACCGAATGTAAGCGGGTCCTTCGCGCCCAGGATGTCGCGGAACCAGTCGGTCGCCTCCTCGATGTTGGGGACCATGATTCCTGCGTGATCCATGCCGACCAGGCCGGGCGCGCCGCGCTTCCGGCTCGCCGCCAGCGCGGCTTGCGTTCCTCCAAGAGCGAGCGGCGCGACTCCGCTCGCGGCCGCGAGCTGCGCGCCGGTGGACAAGAACGCCCTCCGAGACACCCGGCGCTGAGGAGCGCCGCCATCGGACGGGTCGAGGCTCATTCGAATCACTCCCTCTCCGTGGGGCCGGGACCGCGGCATGCCTCATGATCATCCCCGCGGTGCCCCGTCGCCAAATATATTTGATCTGAACCATACCTACGCGCGTCTGGTGATCTCCACCTCGAGTAGCTCGCCAACCCGGGCGCGCTGGCCCGAGCAGAGCGCGAGCGTGGTCGCGGGGTACTGGATCACCGCCGGGCCATCGACCGCGTCGCCCGCACGTAGCTCCTGCCCCCGGTAGACGGGCGTGGGCACGGACTCGCCGAGCAGCGGGTCATAGACGCTGCGCTCTGCGTGCGCGACCGCGGCGCCGCCCTTGCGTGCGGGCGATTGCCGCAGCGCCGGACGGCGCAGGATGCCGCGCGCGCTCACCACGAACGTGACCAGCTCGAAGCCCGCCAGCTCCGGCACAGCCGTCACGCCGTAGCGCTGCGCGTAGATGCGCAGGAAGTCGGCGATGAGCGTCTCGGGCGAGCCCGCGTAGGGCACCTCGAGCGCCTTGGTCTGACGGATGAAGCGGACCTCGACCACGCGGGTCAGGGATTGGCGCTCGCCCGGCACGCCCTGCGCGGTGAGCTGCTCACCGGCACTCTGCTCGAGCTCGGCAAAGATCGATTCGAGTTGCCCGGGATCGACGTCACCCCCGAGCGCTCCGCGCGCCAGGCGCATCGGCGAGCTCAGCTCAGTGCGCAGGGCGATGTCCGAGGACGCCGCGCCCAGCGCCGAGTGGACCGACTGCGTGGCCGGCACCAGCACGGCGTCGACCAGCTCGAGCGCGAACGCAGGAGCGTGCGCCGGCCCGGCCCCGCCGTACGCGTACAGGGTGAACTCGCGCGGGTCGTGACCGCGCTCGAGTGTGACCGTGCGCAGCAGATCGCCCATCCGCCCGTCGACGATGCGCTTGATCCCCGCGGCCGCCTCGGGCACCGAGATGCCGAGTGGATCGGCCACGTGGATTCGGACGGCCGCGCGCGCCGCGTCCACGTCAAGCGTCATGCGGCCGCCCAGGAACGCGTCCGGATCGAGGATTCCCAGCAGGAGGTCGGCGTCGGTGACGGTTGGCAGCTCGCCGCCGGCCCCGTAACAGGCCGGGCCCGGCGCTGCCCCCGCGCTCTTCGGGCCGACGCGCAGATAGCCGCCGCCCTCGACCCGCGCCACCGACCCGCCGCCAGCCCCGATCGCGCTCACGTCGACCATCGGCAGCAGCAGGTGGTACTTGCCAATCTCGGTCTCCACCCGACCGAGCGCCTCGCCGTCCACGATCATCCCGACGTCGGTCGAGGTTCCGCCCATGTCGAACGTGATCACGTTGCGGTGCCCGAGCGCCTCACCGAGGAAATGCGAGGCGGTGACGCCGCCCGAGGGGCCGGAAAGCAACAGCCGGGCCGGCGCCCGCCCGGCCTCCGCGGCGCTCATCACGCTACCGCCGGAGTCGAGCAGGAGCAGGTTGGCCGCGCCGAGGCGTTGCTCGAGTGCGTCCGTGTAGCGCTTGATCGGCGGTCCGAGGTAGGCGTTGACGAGCGTCGTGGCCGTGCGCTCGTATTCGCCCAGCCGCGGCGTGAGCGCGCTCGAAACCGAGACGTACATGCCGGGTAGCTCGGCAGCGAGGATCTCCGCCGCCCGGCGCTCGTGGTCGGGGTTCTGGAAGGACCACAGAAAGCAGATCGCCACCGCCTCCACGCCGGCCGCCCGGATCTCCGCCGCGGCGGCGAGAACATCCTCCTGGCGCAGCGGCGCCATCACGTCTCCGCGGTAGTCGACGCGCTCGCGGATCCCGAACACGAGCTCTCGCGGGGCGAGCGGCTCAGGGACCCGGCGCAGCGAGTAGTCGGTGAGCTCGGTGGGGGACAGCCCGGCGGTCATCCCGAGCTGGCGCTGCATGAAGATCGTGTCCTCGAACCCGCGCGTGGTCAAAAGCGCCGCACGCGCGCCGCGCCGCTCGAGGAACGCGTTGGTTGCGGCGGTCGTACCGTGGGCGATCCGTTCGACCTCGCCCAGGAAGGCGTCGAGGCCGGCGCCACCCGCGGCGTCGCGGAGGTTGGTCTCGAGTCCTTCTAACAGCGCCGCCGGCGTGGTCGGCGTCTTGTAGCTCGCCACCTTGCCCTCGCCATCGATTACCACCGTGTCGGTGAACGTCCCCCCGATGTCGATGCCGACCACGTAGCTCGTGGTTGCCTCCTTTGCTTGACCGCCATTATTGATGGCCGCGCCGAGTCCGCGCCCGTGCGGCATCATTTATCAAATGTCAGGTTCTCGAGGCGGCCAATGACGGCCTACGACGCGATCCTGATCGGCTCCGGGCACAACGCCCTGGTGTGTGGCACCTACCTGGCCCGAGCCGGCTGGAGCACGCTGGTGCTCGAACGCGCCGAGAGCACGGGCGGGGCAGTGGCCAGCGCGGAGCTAACCCGCCCGGGCTACCTCCACGATCTGTTTGCGACCAACCTGAACCTGTTCCTGGGCTCGCCGGTGGCCGCCGAGCTCGGCGCCGAGCTCGAGCGCCACGGACTGCGCTACGCCTCGAGCGATCGGCCATTCGCCAACGTGTATCCCGGCGGCAAGGCCCTGCGTGTCCGACAAGGCGTGCAGGAGACGTTGGCCGACCTCGAGGCCCACGATCCCGCGGACGCCGCCGGGTGGCGCGAGCTCGACGCGCTGTACGAGCGGCTCAGCCCGGCGCTGTTCTCGCTTTACGGCTCGCGCCTCGATGTCCGCAGTCTCGCGCGGGTGGCCGTGGCGCAGATCCCGGCGCTGGGCACGACCGGATGCCGTGAGCTCGCCCGGCTGCTGGTCAGCTCGACCCGCGAACTCGCCGAGACCTACCTCCACTCGCCAGAGGCGCACGCGCTGCTGGCCTGTTGGGGAATGCATCTCGACTTTGGCCCCGACGTGTCCGGCGGCGCCATGTTCCCTTTCCTGGAGGCGTTCACCGACACACGGACCGGGATCTCGATCGCGCAGGGCGGAGCCTCGAGGCTGATCGAGGCGCTCGCCGGACTGGGCGCGGAGCACGGGATGGAACTGAGGACGCGCGCCGAGGTGGCGCGCGTGAGCGTCGCCGGCGGACGGGCCGTCGGGGTAGAGCTCGCCTCGGGCGAACGGATCGAGGCGCGCCGGGCCGTGATCGCCGGCGTGACGCCCCCCATCCTGTACGGGCAGCTGCTGGCCGGAGTGCCGGTGTCGGGTGCGCTGCGGTCGACCGCGGAGCGCTACCGGTTCGGGCCGGGCACGCTGATGGTGCACCTGGCCCTGTCTCGAGCCCCGGAATGGGCGGCCGGCGAGGACCTTTCGCAGTTCGCCTACGTCCACATCGCGCCGTTCGTCCACGATCTCGCCGCCACCTACGCGCAGGCCTCCGCAGGGCTTTTGCCCACCGAGCCGATGCTTGTGGTGGGTCAGACCTCGGCCGTCGACCCCTCTCGCACTCCGGCCGACGCGAACGGCGCGGTGCTGTGGGTCCAAGTGCGCGCGCTACCCGCCGCGATTCGCGGCGACGCCGCCGGGGCGATCGAGGCGCGCGACTGGGCGGCGGCCGCCGAGCCATATGCCGACCGCGTGCTGGCCAAGCTTGAGCGCTACGCGCCGGGGATCGGCGAACTCGTGCTCGACCGGGCGGTGATGACGCCCGCCGACCTCGAGCGCCACAACGCGAACCTGGGCGGCGGTGATTCGATCGCGGGCAGCATGCACCTGCGCCAGAACTTCCTGTTCCGTCCGTTTCCGGCCGTCGCCGATTACCAGACCGGCATCGAAAGCTTGCTGATGGTCGGGGCGGCGACCTGGCCCGGAGCCGGTGTCAACGCCCTCTCCGGCTACAACGTCGCCCACAAGCTGCTCGCGCCGGAGCCGCGGCGTGGCGAAGATCTCCGGCTGGTGCTCAGCGCAATGCGCGCAGCCGCCGGACCGCTTGTCCGAGCGGCCGCTCGCCGGCGATGACCCGGAGCGCGACGATCCGTCCGGAGGCGGCGTTCAGGCCCGGACCGGGATAGGTCGAGGCGCCGCACTGGTACAGATCGCGGATCGGCGTGCGATGGGACCCGTAGGAGGGCAGCGGTCGCCACAGATACGACTGCCCCAGCTCGCAGTCCCCCGAGTAGATGTCGCCGCGGACCAGGTTCGGGTTGCGGCGCTCGAGCTCGACCGGGGAGAGGACCGCGTGGGTCCCCCGGGCGGACGGCCAGTTCTCGACGTGCGGCTCGAGCGCCGAGAGCACCCGCTCGGTGTACGCGGCTTCGACGCCGGGCGTCCACGTCCCGCTCGCCGTGTCGATCTCTCCGTCCGCGTCGCGCGTCGGCGCGTAGGGCACCTGCTGGAGCTGGATCCACAGGACCGCGGCTCCCTCGGGAGCGCGACTCGGGTCCAACGTGGTGGGTTGTCCGACCACCACGGTTGGTCGCGCGGGAAGGAGCCCGGCGGCGGCCTGCGCGCAGGCCAGGGACACCTCCCCCACCCCGTCGCTCAGATGAACGATCGGTACCTGGTTCAACCGCTCGTCCTTCCAGCGCAGCGGCTCTCGGAGAGCCACGTGGATCTGCATTCCCGCTCGGGGGCTGTAGCGGAAGCGCTGCGCCTCCCTCACTGCGGCCCCCGGGGCGTCACCCGCGGCGAGCAGCCGTCCATACAGCTGGGTCGGCGTCGTGTTGGCCACCACCGCACGCCGGGCGCGAATCTCTCGTCCGGCCGCCACCACGCCGGCCGCGCGGCCGCCGCTCACGAGTACGCGCTCGACGTCGGCGCCGGTGCTGACACAACCTCCGTGGCGCTCGATCATCCGTTCGAACGCGGCCACGAAGTTGCCTGCGCCGCCCTGCACCACCGGGAGGCCGACGGCGTGCAACGAGCCGGCGATGGCCAGCGCCTGAAATCCGCTGCCGGCGCTGTCAGGCGGAAGTCCGGTATGGAGCGCCCAGGGGGAATAAAGATCGGAGACGTCGCGGCCCTCAAAGCGGGTCTCGAACCAGGCCCGGGCCGAGGAGAGCATGTCGGCGGTGAAGCCGAGCCCGCCCTTGACCCCGAGTTGCCGAGCTAGCTGCCAGCCGAGACGGGGCGTCTGGCCGGAGAACAGCTCGACCCCGAACAGCTGTCCAATTGTCGGGATCGTCTCACCGAAGCTCTGCATCTCGCCGAGGTAGGCCGCGCGGTCGCCCGAGTCGAACCCTTCGGCGGTGCGTTCGGCGTCGCGGTAGGCGAGCGACACGGTCCCATCGGAGCGCACGTTCGCGGTTGTCGCGGCCTCCGTCTCGCAGTACGGGATCCCGAGTTCGCCGCCGAGTTCGGCGAACGCCGCCGAGAGCTTGAACAGCGGATGCCACGAGGAGAACGTGTCGTGGACGAAGCCGGGCTCGGTCAGCTCCTCGCTGACCACGGCGCCACCGGCCACCGGGCTTCGCTCGAGCACCTCGACGCTCAGGCCGGCGCGGGCCAGGTAGGCGGCGGCGACCAGGCCGTTGTGGCCAGACCCGATCACGAGCACGTCGCGGGTCTCAGCCATCGCCAGGCAACCGCCTCATCGTGGCTGTTGCCAGGAGTGCTCGAGCCCCTTGATCAGCGCGGCGATCGCCTGGTTCATCGGGGTGGGCACGCCCTGCTCGGAGCCGAATCGCACGATCCCTCCGTTCAGCGCGTCGACCTCGGTGGCGCGTTCGGCGAGCACGTCCTGGAGCATGCTGGCGCGGTGCTCGTAGGCCACCTTGGCGGCATGGTCGACCAGCTCGTCGGGGTCGGAGTCCAGCGTTATCCCAAGTGCGTCGGCTACCGCCTTGCCCTCGTCGACCAGCTGGGTGATCAGCCGGCGGGTCTCCGAAAGCTCGCACACGCGCCCGTGCGTGAGCCGGGTGAGCGCGCCCAGCGGGTTGGTGGCGGCATTGAAGATCAGCTTCGTCCACTGCGCGCCGCGCGCGTCGGGGAGAGCTTTGGTGTTCATCCCGCCGGTCGTGATCGCCTCGGCCAGCCGCGTCACCGCGTCCATCGGTGCCGGCTGCGGCTCGAACGGACCCAGCCACGTGTCCCCGCGCGTGTCCATGTGCACGACGCCGGGCTCGAGCACACGGCCGGCTGGGAACGTCGTGCCCCGGATGACCCGCTCGACGTGCTCGGCGATGACCTCCTCGTTGCCGACGCCATTCTGCACCGAGGCGACGGCGCCGCCCGGGAACGCATGCGCGCTTGCCTCGATCGCCGAGCGCGTATACATGCTCTTGGTCGCGACGATGCCGAAGTCGCACGGCGGCAGTTCGGCGGCGTCGGTGGTGGCCCGCACCCGTCCGGTGATGTCGGCTTCCCCGACCAGCTTCAGGCCGTCCCGGTTGATCGCCTCGACGTGCGGCGCCACGACGTCGTAGGCCCACACCTCGACGTCGTTGACCTGCGCCAGATGCGCGGCGAACAGGCTGCCGACCGCGCCACAGCCCACGATGCAGACCTTCATGTCCTGACCTCCGTTCGCCATGACGCCTCCTTGCCCTTGATCAGCCGATGGGCCGCCGCGGTCACCGGCACGGGCACGCCAAGCCGGTCGGCCTCGCGATGCAGCGCGCCCGCGATGAAATCGACCTCGGTCGGCCGGTGGGCCAGCACGTCCTCGAGCATCGAGGGCAGGTGCGCGTAGTCGCTGTGCGAGGTCTCGCCCCGCTTGACGGCGAGCGCGTTCATTTCCCACGGATCCTCGTAGAGCTCGATTCCCGCCGCGGCGGCCACCGCCTTGCCCTCCTGCACGAGCGAGCGCACGACGTGGCCGAGCGAGGACGCCTCCTCCTCGTCGGCGAACCGCGCGACATGGGGGAGCTCGGTGAGCGCGGAGACACTGTTGATGGCCGAATTGAAGATCAGCTTGGACCATTGGGCCGGCACCAAGTCGGCCATCGCCTCGGCCTTGAGTCCGGAGGCGGTGATCAGCGCGGCCACCGCGTCGACGACCGTCTGATCCGTTTCCCTCCCCGCCCACGGGCCGAGCCAGGTGGCGGTGTCGAGCTCGTACTCGACGTGCACGTCGGAGCGGCGCGTCCCGCTCATGAACGTCACCGACGAGATCAGCGGCCAGTCCCCGTGGCGGGCGATCACCGTCTCGGCCCCGAGCCCGTTCTGGATCGTCATCATCGTGGCCTGCGGCGCGAGGCCGCCCAGCCGTAGCCCGACGTGCTCGAGGTCGTTGGCCTTCACCGCGATGATCCCGAGGTCGAAGTCGGGCAGCTCGGACGCGTCGGCCGTAGCCTGCACCCGGCCGATGAACTCGTTCTTGCCCGACACGCGTAGGCCCTCCTCGTTCAGCTGGTCGGCGTGCTGTGGTCGACGGGTGAGCACCCACGCCTCGCACACCCGGCTTAGATGCGCGGCGAGCAGGCTGCCGATCGCGCCGGCGCCGATCACGCAGACGCGCCGGAGCTCAACCGGCATTGACCAGCCTTCGGAACTCGTCGTCGCTGACCAGCCCGTGCTTGCGGGCGCCGAGCGACTTGACCTCGCTCAGCAGAGCCGGCCACTGGTCCTCGGAGGTCTCGAGGCCGAGCTCCTCGAGCTCGTAGCCCGAGGTCCGCTGCACGAGCTCGGCGACCTCGCGCAGGCGCTCGAAGCGCAGGTCGGTCGGGATGCCGTACAGCGCCTCCAGCGCCAGCGCCACCTCTCCCAGGTTGGCGTTACCGGCGCGCTCGCCCATGCCGTTGATCGTCCCCTGGACCCAGCGGGCACCGGCCCGCGCCGCCGCCACCGCCGCCGCGGTGGCCAGCCCGAAGTCGTTGTGGCCGTGCCAGTGAATCGGAATCTCCTCGCCGACCCACTCCCGCGCGCTCGTCACCAGCAACGCCGCCGCCTCCGGGTTGACCGCGCCGAGTGTGTCGACGATGGCGATCTCCCGGGCGCCAGCCTGCACCGCCTCGGTGTACACGCGCTGCAGGAACTCGAAGTCCGCGCGGGAGCCGTCGACGCCGAAGAAGCAGACCGTCACTCCGGATTCAGCGGCATGCGCGACCGCCGTGGTGACCCGGCGGATCAGCTCCTCGCGCGTGATCCCGTAGGCGCTCAGCTTGCCGTCGGATACCGGCGACTCGATCACCGCGGCGTGGACGCCGAGCTCCAGCAATGCGTCGACATCGGCCGGCACCGCCCGGGCAAAGCCCCAGATCTCGGCGTCGAGACCCGCGGCGGCGATCGCTCGGAAGGCCTCGGTGTCGTCCTTGGACACGCGCGGGAAGCCCGCCTCGATCCGCTCGATGCCCAGCGAATCGATCGCGCGGGCGATCGCGAGCTTCTGCTCGGGGTCGAGCGCCACGCCGACGGTCTGCTCGCCGTCGCGCAGGGTCGTGTCGTAAAGGCCGACCGCCTGCGGCGCGGTGGTCGCATCGCCGAGCGCGCGCCGGTTGAGCTCGCCGGTCCAGATGTGTTCCTGGGGGATCATCGGTCTCCTCCTACGGGCACCGCAGTTCGGAAGTCGTCGGGGTAGCTGCCGAGCTTCTCGCAGCCGGCGCTGGTGATCAAGAAGTTGTCCTCGACTCGCAGCCCGCCGCCGCCCGGCCAATACACGCCCGGCTCCACGGCCAGCACCATGTTCTCGCGAAGCTCGCCGGCACCGGCCTGATGAGCGTTCGGCGGTTCATGCGCGCGGGCGCCGATGCCGTGCGCGATCGGGTGCGAGGGCTGGCCGGGATAGCCGAGCTCGGCGATGCCGGCTCGAACCAGCCGGTCGAGCTCGGGCAGGCTGGCACCGGGCTTCAGATGACCGATCGCCCGTGCGAACACCTCGAGCAGCCCGTCGGTGAGCCGGTCGTACTCCGGGGTGAGCTCATCCGGGCAGGCGTTCTTGGTCAAGTCGCACCAGTAGCCATCGGTGACCACCCAGATCTCCAGCAGCGTCGGCTCGTGCTCGGCCACGATCGCGTCGCTGGTGGGCGTGAACGTCCGGATGCTCGGCCCCGACCACACGAGCGTGAACGCCCGCGCCATCTCGACCTGGCCCTTGTAGCCCACGCCGATCGCGTGCACATGCCCCTCGTACAGCGCGGCCACCTCACTTGTCTTCATCCCCGCCCGGATGTTGTCGCGGACGTGCTCCATGCCCAGCGCCGCCAGCTCCGCGGCCAGCCGCATACGCTCGATCTCCTGCTTGGTCTTTACCGCGCGGGCCTGCGCCAGGAGCGGCGAAGCGTCGACCACCTCGCGGCACACCCCGTCGAACCCCCCGAACCAGTCCTGCGAGAACACGGTCGGCTCGGCCACCATCAGGTCCGCCGCCTGCGTACCCTGGGTCAGCTCGAGGCCCACGCGCCCGGTCAGGTCGCGTTCGCGCAGAACCTCCACGCAGATGTCGCGCGAGCGAAACCAGGGGGGCCGTGGGTCATCCGGGTCGTAGCCCCCGAACGGCCGCAGGTCCTTCGCCCAGCTGGTGCGCTCGGCGGTTTCGAGCTGCGGCTCGAGCACGACCAGCACCGGGTCCCCTTCGGCCGGCATGACCAGCGCGTCGTAGCCCTTCATGCACCAGTAGCTGTCCAGGTAGACGATGTTGTCGGGCGTGCGCACGACGATCGCGTCGAGCTCCTGCTCGGCCATCAGCCTGCGGAAGCGGTCGAGCTTGGCGCTGTCGACCGGCCAGCTCACCGGCTCACCACCTCTTCAGGGGCGGCGCGGGTACCCCGTGGGCCTCCTCCCAGGAGATCACGGGGTTGCGCAGCACCCCGATCCGCTCGATCTCGCACTCCATCACGTCGCCAGGCTTGAGGTAGTAGTCCTGCGCGTCCTCGCGGAAGCCCGCCACCCCGGCCACCGTCCCCAGCGAGAGGACGTCACCGGCCGTGTAGTCAAGGGGGGAGTAATGTCCGATCACCTGGGGGATGGTCAGGGCCATGTTGCCCGAGACCGACTTCTGGCGGACCTCGCCGTTGACCCGCAGCTGCATGTCGAGCTTGTAGGGATCGCCGATCTCGTCGGGGGTGACGATCCACGGGCCGAGCGGGCAGAACGTGTCAATCGCCTTGCAGAACGAGAACACGCCCGAGCGCATCTCGCGCCGCTGGATGTCGCGCGCGGTGATGTCGTTGAAGATCAGGTAGCCGCCGATGTACTGCTCGGCTTCGTCCTCCTCGAAGTTCTTGCCGGTGCGGCTGATCACCACTGCGAGCTCGAGCTCGTGGTCGAGCTCGTTGGTCAGGTGCGAGGGGTAGACGACCGGGTCTTCGGGGCCGATGATCGCGTCGATGTTCTGGAAGAAGACGATCCAGGGCGCGATCTCATGCGACCAGTTCACGACCTTGGACTCCGTTTCGTGCTCGCGGTAGTTGCCCGAGGTGTGGAAGAACTTCTTGGGGATGATCGGCGCCCGCAGCCGCACGTCGTCGAGGGCGACGCGCTCGCCGTTGGCGCCACGGGCCACGGTGGCGGGATCCTCGCCGGACTGGAAGAGCTCGCGCATCGTCGCGATGCCGTCCATCACGGTGATGTGCCCGTCGGTGAGCGAACCGCACTGCGTCCTCCCGTCGGGGTCGATGAACGTCACGAGCTTCACGAGGCCACCTCACAGATGCCTGCGGCCGCCAATGCATAGACGGTCGCCACTTTAACCAGTCCTTCGATGTCCAGATTCTCGCCGTCGGGCCCCGGGAGCCCGCTCGACGTTCCGTAGTTGACCGTCTCGATCCCGTAGCGCGTGAGCGCCGAGGCGTCGGAGAACCACCGAACCACGTCGCGCTCGGGGGGCCGACCGAACACGCGCTCGTGGCCGACGTCGATCGCGGCGATCATCGGGTGTCCCTCGTCGATCTCGGCGCCCGGCGCGGTGACGAACACCTCGTACTCGATCCCGTAGTCCGGATAGCGCCCGCGTAAGTCGCGCACCAGGTCGGCCAGCGCGTCCTTTGCCTCCTGCATGCGCATCGTCGGCGGGACACGGATGTCGAGGAACAGGTCGGTCCGGTTGGGGGTGCGGCTGACCCGCCACGGATAGCCACCGCGCATCGCGCCGACGTTGACCACTCCGTCCAGGCCGCGGTAGCGCGATTGTTGCTCCCACTTGGGGATCCACTCGAGCACGTCCTCGAGCACCTCGCGCATGCGGATGATCGAGTTCTCGGCTTGGCGACCGACCGAGAATGCGGTGTGGATGAACGGCCCGTGCGTCGAGATCCGCGCCCACATCGCGCCGAAGTGACCGAGCACCACCTTCTGCTCGGTCGGCTCACCCAGGATGCACATGTCCGCGATGCCGCCGTGGGTGGGCAGGTAGCGGCTGCCGGCCGCGTAACCGCGGTACTCGGCGCCGCGGAACTCCTCACCCCACTGGGTCTTCTCGATCTCGCCCGACACGCACGCGATCAGCGCGTCGCCTTTGAGAGTGATGCCGGCATCGGTTATCGCACGGATCGCCTCCAGGTAGCAGGCGAGCGCGCCCTTCATGTTGCTGATGCCGAGTCCGTAGATGCGCCCATCCTTGACGACCGCCTCCGGCTGGAAGCCGAAGATGTGGCGCAGGTGCGGCTCGCGCCCGGAATAAGACGTGTCCATGTGGCCGTTGAACATCAGCGTCGGCCCGCCGCCTTCGCCCTCGACCGTGCCGATCACGTTCGGACGGCCGTCCTCGACCTGCTGCCAGCTCACCCGCAGCCCCGCGTCCTCGAACGCGTCACGGACCTTCTCGCCCATGGCCTGCTCGGAACCGGTCGGGCTCGGCGTGCTCACGTAGGCGCACGCGGTGTCGACGAGCCGTTGCTCGTCGATGCAGCCGATCAGCCGCTCGCTCAGTTCGGGGCTGGCGGCCAGGGTCATAGCCTGAAGTGGGGCAGAACCTTCTCGGCGAACAGCTCGATCTGTCGCTCGCGGTCATCGCCCCACAGCTCGAGCATGATGTGGGTGCAGCCGGCCTCCACGTACTCCTCGATCGCCGCGATGCAGTCGTTCGGCGTCCCCGCGATCGGCTTGCACTTATCGAGAATCTCGTCCGTGACCGCCTCCGCCGCGGCGCGCCGGCCGCCCGACTCCATCGCCTCTGCGATCGGGCGTATCTCCTCTTGCGAGAGCCCGGCCTCCTCCAGCAGCACGTCGGCTGAGCCCTGGATGTTCTGGACCTTGTTGGCGAGGTACATGCCGGCGATCTCGCGCGCTCCCTGGCGCCCCGTGTCGCGGTCCTCGTCGATCGACGCGACGATCGTGCACCCGAGGTCGAGATCGTCGACGTTGCGCCCGGTGGCCTCGGCGCCCTCGCGCATGTTGTGTTTGGCGTAGTGGATAAACCCGGGGGTCGTGATGCTGGCGGTGAGCAGCCCGTCCCCCTCCTCGCCCGCGTAGCGCTGCATCCGCGGACCGGTACCGGCGACGTAGATCGGCACGGTCCCGCGCGGCGACTCCGCCTCGTCGGAGAGCGCCGGCACCACGGCGGTGAACGTCTTGCCCTCGTAGCTGAAGTCCCCGCCCTCGAGTACTCCGCGCACGATCCGCACCGCGTCACGGGTGGGGTTGAGCGGCTTCACCTCATCGGCCCCGATCTCCTTCATGAAGATGCGGCTGGCTCCGAAGCCCAGAATGAACCGGTCCGGCGCCAGCTCCTGCGTCACGCGCGCGTCCATCGCCACCTGGATCGGGTGACGCGTGAACGGCGAGATGATCCCCCAGCCGACTGTGAGCTGCTCGGTCTCCTTGGCGATGAGGGCGGAGAGCACGGTCGAGCTGCGGGCCTCCATTTGGTGCTTGCGCCACCACGGATACGCCTCGGCCAGCCAAATCGTGTCGAAGCCGTGGCGATCGAGCGCGCGCGCGTGGGCGAGGATCTCGTCCAGCGGTTCCATCGTCAGCTGCATCACGCCGATCCGCAGCGGAACGGTCATCGCCAAACCAACTCCTCGCGCGCCGGCTCGTCCGCCGGGTAGACAATGCTCACTTGCGATATTTGATCAGAAGCCTCGGTTCGGCGCAATGCCGGAGGGGACGGGGGACGCTCCGTCACTCGATCCGGTCCAGGAACCGCTCGACGGCGGCGGCGAACTGCTCCGGGAACTGATCGGGCAGCGGCACCATGCCGCCCTGGATGATTTCGACCGCGGCATCAGGAAGCGCGGCCCGCATGGGCTCCAGCGCCGGGTAGGCGTACGGGTCCTCCGGCGCGCCCACCAGCAGGACCGGACAGCGCAGCCGGGTGACCGCGGCCTGCATGTCGTAGCGAGCGACGACCTGATGACCGTTCGCGGCGCGGCGGCCCGCCTTGAGCGCGTCGATCAGAAAAGCCTCGAGCAGGTCAACGCGGCCCTCGGGGTAGAAGCCGGCCCGGGTGCGCCACAGATCGAGCACGTGCGAGCCGTCCGGATGGGGCGTTACATCGTCGACAAAGGCCGGGCTCTCGAGCTGAGCGGCGCGCGCCTGCGGATCGTCGAACGGCGCGGACGAGAGCACCACCGAGCGCGCACGGTCGGGCGCGCGACCCGCCATGTCGGTGGCGATGACTGCCCCGGTGTGGTGCCCGACCAGATGCGCGCGCTCGATCTTGAGTGCGTCGAGTACCTCCAGAGCAACCTCCGCCCACCGCTCGATCGAGTCGCTGCCCCAGGGCAGCGCCGAGGACTCGCCGAACCCGACCGTGTCGATCGCGATCGTCCGCCGCCGCCGGCCGAGCAGCGGCAGCACCTCGCGGTATTCGTTCCAGGAACGGGGGGTCTGGTGGAGCAGGAGGACGTCGTCGCCCTGGTTCGGCCCCGCGATCGCGCAGTGGATCGCGCCCGCCGGTGTTTCGAGGAACCGACGGGTCACCTTGGTCGTCCCGTCCACCGACTTGATAACTTATCAAATCGTTTGGACGGACCGGTCGACGCGCGGCCACCCCAGGCACCCACCCGAATGACCGCTCATGAGCGCACCATGGGCTTCCTGCGGCCGCCCACGCCGGAGGATCTGGTGCGCGCCGGGGAGCGGGAGGATCTGAACCTGTCACTCGAGGAGTGCCAGGAGCTCGCGCCGTTCGCGGCGGACTTCGTGGGCGCGTTCGACGACATCGACGAGCTGCCCGACCTCCAGGTCCCGGTGCGCTACCCCCGCACGCCGGGCTCGCGACCGTCGCCCGAGGAGGATCCGGTGAACGCCTTCGTCCGCGTGCTGGAGATCCAGGGTGCGCCGGACGGTCCGCTGGCCGGTCGCCGCATCGGCATCAAGGACAACATCGCGGTGGCCGGCGTCCCGCTCACCAATGGGTCGCGCACGCTCTCGTACACGCCGGTTCAGGACGCGGTGGTGGTCGAGCGGATCCTCGACGCCGGCGGGGTCATCGCCGGCAAGCTCAACATGGACGACTTCTCGGCCTCCGGATTTGGCGACACCAGCGTGTTCGGCCCGGCGCGTAACCCGGTGAATCCCGCGCGGTCGGCTGGCGGCTCATCGTCTGGCTCGAGCGCGGCTGTGGCCGCTGGGTTGGTCGACATGGCGCTCGGTGTCGACCAGGGTGGGAGCGTGCGGATGCCGGCGGCGGCGTGCGGGCTGGTCGGCATGAAGCCCACCCACGGCCTGGTCCCCTCGTTCGGGCTGACCAACATGGAGCATACGCTCGATGTCATCGGGCCGATCACCCGGACGGTTGCGGACGCCGCGTTGCTGCTGTCGGTGATCGCCGGGCCGGACTGGCGCGACCCGCAGTGGGTGCGCGAGGAGAAGGTCGACGAGTATGTCGCGGGCCTCGCCGATGGCGTGGCCGGACTGCGCGTGGGGCTCGTGGAGGAGACGCTCGACTCCGAGCTTTGCCAGCCGGCGGTGCTACGAGGAGCCGAGGCGGTCGCCGAGCGCCTGGCGGCCGCCGGGGCCGAGGTCGAGCGGGTGAGCATCCCGTTGTGGCCCTCGGCCTTTGTCATCTGGCTCGGCACGCTGGTGGCGACCTGGGCGCCGATGCTCCGGACCTACTCCACCGGCTTCGGCCATTTCGGGCTGATCGAGGTCGAGCGCGTTCACGCCGCGTCGATGGTCCGCCACGACGAGGGACATCTCATGCCCTCGACGATCAAGCTCGTGCTGCTGGTCAATGCCTACCTCGAGGAGCGCTACAACGGCGTCCCGCTCGCCCGGGCGCACAACCAGCGCTTGGTGCTGCGGCGCGCCATCGACCAAGCGCTCGCGACGAGCGACCTGCTGCTGGCGCCGACCGTTCCGCGCGTCGCGCCCCCCCTCCCGGCCGGCCGGATGACCCCGGTCCAGGCGATGAGCCGGATCGTGTCCGAGACGCGCCTCACCTGCCTGGCCAACGTCACCGGGCATCCGGCGCTGGCAGTTCCGAGCGGAACCGATCAGGACGGCATGCCGACCTCGGCGCAGGTGATCGGACCGCGCTGGGCGGACCGGCGCGTCCTCGCCGCCGGCGCCGCGATCGAGGCGGCGGGCTAGGCGAGCTCGATCCCGACTTTCGGCACCCTCGCGGGACGCGCTAGCAGGGCGCGAGCGCGGCGCGGACGTCATACTCCCAGATCGGCTGGCGCGGGCCCCAGGGCAGCGTTTCGAGCAGGGTCGCGTACGAGGCGTCGCGGCGCCGCTGCTCCTCGCCGTCCGGCAGGTAGAACGACCCAGCCGCGGCGTGCGAGGAGGTCTGCAGCTCGCCGGCGCGATTCATCCTGATGACCTCGTAGCGCCGGAGTGCCGAGATGGGATCGGCGGGGTCGGCGGCCAGGCATTCGGCCAGCACGTAGGCGTCCTCGACCGCCTGGGCCGCGCCCTGGGCCTGGAACGGCTCCATGGCATGTGCGGCGTCGCCGAGCAGGGTGACCCGGCCGTGGGACCAGTGCTCGAGGGGCCGGCGGACGAACACGGCGCCGCGCAGCATCGTCCCGCAGCAGCGAATCCGCTCGAGCAGCCGCTCGTCCCAGCCCTCGAAGTACTCGAGCGCCTCCTCGGCCGGCGCCTGGAGCGTCCACGACTCGCGCGCCCACTCGGCGTGCTGCGCGGCGCAGTTGACCGCCAGCCGCTTTCCCGCGTCGATCCAATAGGACACCCCGTGCCGGTACGGGCCGAGCCAGTAGTAGTTGACGTGCCGCGGATGCAGCTCGAGCACGTCCGCGCGCCGCGCCACGCCGCGGTAGACGACCGTGCCCGAGAACTCGGGTTCGTCGGACCCGGCCAACTGCTGGCGGATGTGCGACCGAATCCCGTCCGCGGCCACCACCACGTCGGCTTGTGCTCGGCTGCCGTCGGCCAGTTCAAGCGTCACCGTCCCGCCGGTCTGCTCCACGGCGCTTACTGCGACTCCGAGCTTCACCGTCCCCGGGGTCAGTGCCTCGAGCAGCACGCGGTGCAGGTCGGGACGGTAGAAGTCGAGCTGGGGCGCGCCGAAGTACTCCTCCATCGCGGCGCCGAGCGGCATGTGCAACAGGAGCGCGCCGTCGCTCCAGCGGACGAAGTCGACGGCGTCCGGGCGCACCCCGATCTCGCGCAGTGCCGGCAGCAGGCCGATCTCGTCCATCAGTCGGAGCGCATTTGGCCCGAGCTGCAGCGACGCGCCGGTGGCTGCCATCGCCGGCGCCTGCTCGTACACCGCGTACTCGATGCCCTTACGCGCGAGGGCCGCGGCGGCGGTCAGGCCGCCCACGCCACCACCGACAATCGCCACCTTCATGAGACGGCATTTGATCACAGATCAAAGCCTTCGGTATCCTCTGGAGCCAGTTGTCCGGGACGCCGACGCCTCCGGACACCACCTCTTCACGGGAGCGATTGGGATGAGCGTTAAGAGCTCCGACGCCGCCGCCACCCTCGGCCTCGGCGTCGACGACCTCGGTCAGGGCGAGCCGGCGCTGCTGCTGCTCACCGGCTGGTGCTCGAGCCGCGAGCGGTGGGGGAAGGCCGCACCGCTGCTCGCCGAGCACCGCCAGGTAGTCAGCTTCGAATGGCGCGGACACGGCGAGTCACGGCCAGCCACCGGCGACTTCGGCACCGCCGAGATGGTGCAGGACGCCCTGTCGGTGATCGATGCTGCCGGCCTTGAAACCGTCATCCCGTGCTCGGCCTCGCACTCCGGCTGGGTCGCGATCGAGCTGCGCCGGCGCCTCGGAGAGCGCGTCCCGGCGATCGTCCATCTGGACTGGATGGTGCTCGACCCCTCGAGCGCCTACATGGAGCTGATCGCCGAGCTCCAGGATCCGGACCGCTGGCCGCACGCCCGCGACACGCTGTTCGACATCTGGCGGGCAAGCGAGGAGAGCGAGGCCATCGACGCGGCGATCGAGGTGATGCGGCGACAGAGCGCGGAGATGTGGATGCGCTCGGGCCGGGAGATCGAGGCGTCCTACCGGCGCGCCGGCAGTCCGTTGCGTGCACTGTCGGCGTTTCCGACGGTCCCGATGGTCAGGCATCTCTACGGGCAGCCGGCGACGCCGGCGTACCTGGAAGCTCAGCAGCGGTTCGCCGAAAAGCACGACTGGTACTCGGTCAGCCGGCTCGACGCGCGCACGCACTTCTCGATGATCGAGAGGCCAACCGAGGTGGCGAGCGAGATCGAGCGGGTGGCCGCCGCGGTGGCTGCGGCGTGAGCGGGGACGCCGACCGCGCTCGCCGCGCCCGCGGCCTGGCGGCGTACGCCAGCCAGTTCGGCATCGCCGAAAGCGAAGTCCCCGGGCACCTCGCCGCGCTGATCGGCGAGCGGATGGCCGGCGAGGCGATCTCCTCCGCGGGCGGCGGAGCCTGGGAGGAGGGGCCGCTGACCCTGCGCGAGCGGAGCATGATCGTGCTAGCGAGCCTGATCACCCAGGGCGGCGCCGACGCTCGGCTGCGCGGGCACGTTCGCTGGGCGGTCGAGCACGGCGTGACTGCGGAGCAGATCGAAGAGCTCGCCACGCTGCTGACCATCTATGCCGGGTTCCCCCGCGCCACCACCGCGATCGAGCTGATTCGCGCCGAGCTGGCATCGCTCGGAGAGCAGTCGTGAGCGCCGGGGCGGTCCGCCACCCGTTGCGTGACATCCCGTTGGTCGAACAGACGCTGCCCGCGCTGCTCGAGCGCCAGGCCGCCCGCTACGAGCAGCGGCCGCTGTTTCGCTGGGGCGCCACCGAACTCAGCTACCGCGCCGTTTGTGATCTGGCTGGACGTTCGGCGGGCCGCCTGGCCGAGGCCGGGGTTCGGCCGGGGGACCGCATCGCCACGATGTGCGAGAACCGGATCGAGCTGTTCGAGCTGATCCTCGGGTGCGCGTGGGCCGGCGCGATCGTCGTACCGATCAACACGGCGTCCCGCGGCGCCCAGCTCGAGCACATCCTGGGCAACTGCGGGGCCCGCCTGCTCGTGGCCGAGTCCGCGCATATGGAGGCCTTCGCGGCGCTCGGATCTTGCGGCGACCTGGAGCGGGCCTGGGTACTGCCGCCGCTCGACGGTTCGCCAGCCGATCTGGGTGGCGTCGGCGGCTGGAGCGTCGGCGAGGTGCCGCCGGCGGCCGCACCGATCGCCGCCCATCCCGCCGGCCCCGGTGACATCGCGGCGATCCTGTACACGTCGGGCACCACCGGACCGTCCAAGGGAGTCCGCTGCCCGCACGCGCAGTTCTACTGGTGGGGCGTGCTTATGAGCGAATCGCTGCGGATCGTCGAGAGCGACGTCATGTACACCTGCCTACCGCTGTTTCACACCAACGCGCTCAATGCGTTCGTCCAGGCACTGGTCAGCGGCGCCACCTTCGTGCTCGGCGAGCGCTTCTCGGCTTCCCGGTTCTGGGCGTGGCTGGTGGCCGCTGACGCCGACGTCACCTACCTACTCGGCGCGATGGTGACCATCCTGATGACCCGGCCGTACGAGCCCGTGGAGCGCGAGCACCACGTGCGCATCGCGCTCGCCCCCGCAACGCCGGCACGCACCTTCGACCGCTTCCGCGAGCGCTTCGGTGTGCAGCTGATCGAGGGCTACGGCTCGACCGAGACCAACTGCCCGATCGCGGCCGAGGACCCTGCCGATAGCCGGGGCGGCTACATGGGCACGGTGCGCCCCGGGTTCCACGCCCGTGTGGTCGACGAAAACGATCAGACGGTGCCCCACGGGACCGCGGGCGAGCTGGTGCTCCGTCACGACGAGCCGTTCGCCTTCGCCGACGGCTACTGGGCGATGCCCGAGCAGACCGTGAAGGCGTGGCGAAATCTGTGGTTCCACACCGGCGATCGCGTCGTGCGCGACCCCGACGGCTGGTTCCGGTTCGTCGATCGGGCCAAGGACGCGATCCGCCGACGCGGCGAGAACATCTCCTCCTGGGAGGTCGAGCAGGCGGTGCTCGAGCACGCCGCCGTGTCGGCGGCCGCGGCGTTCCCGATTCCGTCCGAGCTCGCCGAGGACGAGGTGATGGTCGCGATCGTGCTCGAGCCGGGAGAGGCGCTCAGCCCCGAGGAGCTGATTGAGCACTGCCGTCCGCTGCTGCCGTATTTCGCCGTCCCGCGCTACGTCGAGTTCGTCTCCGAGCTGCCGCTCACCGAGAACGGCAAGGTCCGCAAGCAGGTGCTGCGCGAGCGGGGGTTGACCTCGGCCACGTGGGACCGAGAAGCGGCGGCCAAGCCGGCTTAGCGCCTTTCAGTCGCCGACTCGGACCACGAGCTTGCCGGCGGCATCGCCTTGCTCGAGGCGCCGGTGGCCCTCCGCGACGCCGTCGAGCGGGAGAACCTCGGCGACCAGTGGGGCAAAGGCGCCCGAGTTCAGGTGGCGAGCCGCCGCCAACGCGTCGTCCATCGTGCCCAGCCGGGAGCCGAGGATGCGGACCTGCTTGACGAACATCGCGGTCACGTCCATGGTCACCTCGTCGCCGCTGGTCGCGCCGGCGCTGACGATCGTGGCGCCGGAGGCACACAACGCCAGCGAACGCTCCCACGTCGCTCGTGCGACGTGCTCGAACACGATCGACGCTCCCAGACCGCCGGTGTACTCCAGCACTCGCGCGACGACGTCGTCGTTGTGGTGATCGACGATCAGGTCCGGACCGAGCTTCTCGAGCTCGGCGAGCTTCGCGGGCGATCCGGCGCTGGCGATCACTCGCGCCCCGACGAGCCGGGCGACCCCCTCGCCGGTGGCCACCACATGCCCGCACAGGTCGATTCCGAGGATCGCGGGCAACGGCACGTGGTAGGCCGGATGGGGATGGCCCGCGCGCATCCACAGGTCGCGGCGGTTGATCGAGGTCGCCTCGACGCGGACGAGCAGCTCGCGGGGTCCGGGCACGGGATTGGGGACCTCCTCGACCTCGAGCACCTCGGGGCCGCCCAGCCGGTGCATGCGAACCGCCTTCAATTGGCGAACGCCGTGACCAGCTCGCGAGGATTGATTAACTCGCGTCGGTTCACGGCGTGACGGTTCGTATCGTTGATCAAGAGTCAATCGCCTCGCGACGAGACCCAGATCGTCCTAGGGATCGCCTCGGACCCGCGAGCGGGGGTAGCAAGTTAGTGGCGCGTTAGTCCGGGCGGGAAGCTTGCGCTCCAAGCTCCAACATGGTACTGATTTTATCAAATGTCAAACACCGGTCGCTTGGGCGCGGGCTAGGCGCGTAGGCCGTCGCACCCCGTGGACGGGGCGACAGTGCAGAAGCGGAGGAGAGGATGAAAGTCAAGGCATGGTCGGGCACGTTGGCGGCCATGAGCGTCCTCGCGCTCGCAGTCGGCGCGTGCGGCAGCAGCTCGAGCAGCAGCAGCAGCGCGTCGAGCACCAGCGCGTCGAGCACCAGCGCTGGTGCGACCAGTACCGCGGCGCCGGCGGCATCTGCCAGTGTGCCGTTCTCGGGTCTCGAGACGACGGTGCCCGCGAGCTACCCACAGCCCAAGCCCAAGCACCTGACGTTTGCGTACCTGAACCCCGAGGGCTCAAGCAACGAGTTCCTGACGATTCTCGGGCAGTCGATGAAGCTCGAGACCCAGAAGTTGGGCGGGACGTACGTCGAGAAGGACGCCGAGGGCGACGTGAACAAGCAGGTGAGCCAGTTCGACCAGCTGCTGGCGCAGAAGGTCGACGGCATCGCCGTGTTCGCGCTCGATCCCAAATCCCTCGCTCCCGACGTGGAGCGCGCCCGGAAGGCGGGAGTCCACCTGGTCACGATCGATTTCAATTTCACCGACACCTCTGCCGCTGGCCTCCAGGGCTATGAGAGCCAGGTCTGGCAGGCCCGCGACATGGCGGCGTACCTCACCGCGCAGGAGATGGCCAAGCTGCAGGGTTCCGGCGCGACGGTCGGCACGATTGACTTTGCCATCAAGGTCCCCTCGATCGTCTTCAGCATCCAGCAGGACGTCTTCTGGGCCAAGAAGTTCGGGCTCAAGATATCCGGGAACGCGTCCAACCCGACCGACGACATCGCCGGTGGCGAGAAGGCGATGACCTCGCTGCTGGGCAAGGACTCGTCGATCAAGGGCGTGATGGCCTACAACGACCCATCGGCGATCGGGGCGTACTCGGCCGCGCGCTCGCAGGGCCTCACCGGCCTCGCTCTCGCGGGCGAGAACGGGGGCAGCGATGCGCTCGGCGCGATCAAGGCGGGCCGCGAGACGTTCACGATCAAGCTCGACGACCCGAGCATGGGCAAGGACTTCGCCTGGGGCCTGTACGACCTCTCGGAGGGCGTGAAGATCCCGCCAACGATCAAGGCCGGCCCTCCGGTGCTGGTCGACAAGGACAACGTCAACTCGATCGTGCCATGGGAGCAGCAGCTCAAGCAGGAGTATCCCGGCAGCTGAGATCCGGACGATGGTCGAGACCCCACCTCTGATCCCCGTCGGTCTGACCGACGAGGTGGCCAACCGCGTCCACGTGATGCCCGACCAACGCGTGGAGTTCGTGCCGAACGTGGGAATCGTGGTGGGCGATCGATCGGTGCTCGTGATCGACACCGCGATGGGTCCGCGTAACGGAGAGCGGATCCTGGGTGAGGCGCGACGGCTCGGCGGCGAGCGCAAGCTGCTGCTCACCACCACGCATTTCCACCCCGAGCACGCCTTCGGTTCGCAGTCGTTCCGGGACGCCACCTACGTGTGCAACGCGGCGCAGGCCGAGGAGATGGCTGCAAAGGGCCCGGAGTACATCGAGATGTTCTCGGGCTTCGGTCCCGGCTTGGCCGAGCTGCTGGCCGACGTCGAGCTTGTCGTCCCGGACGTGACCTACGACGGCGCCGCGGCGCAGCTCGACCTCGGTGGCGTGGTGGTGCAGCTGATCAACATCGGCCAGGCCCACACGCGTGGCGATCAGGTCGTGTTCCTGCCCGACACAGGCGTGTTGTTTGCCGGTGACCTGGCCGAGGATCGTTTCCTGCCGATCTTTCCCGACGAGGACGCCGACGGCCTGCTGTGGTTGGCGGCGCTGGATCGGCTCGAGGCCCTGTCGCCACGGATCGTCGTCGGCGGGCACGGCGAGGTCGGGGGCACCGAGCTGATCGCCGCCGAACGCGACTATCTGGTCGCGGTCCGGGATCGCGTGGCCGCGCTGCGTGCGGACGGAATGCCGCTGGAGCGGATCGAGGAGGAGCTCGAGCCCGAGCTGGCAGAGCGGCAGGCCGGCTGGGACAACCAGATGTGGATCAAGAGTGCCGTTGACAGTTTCCACCGGGCCCTCGCGGACTGAGGCGGCTCAGCCGTCTGCCACGCAGTGGATCGCGATGCTCGCGCGCAGCGAGCTGTCCGCCCGCGAGCTGGCCGAGCATTACCTGGGGCGAATCGCCGAGGTAGACGAGCGGCTGCACGCCGTGGTGGCGATCGACCCTGAGGTCGTCCTCGAGCGCGCCGACGAGGCCGACCTCGCGCGGCGCGCCGGCGATGGCCGGCCGCTCCTCGGATTGCCGGTGACGATCAAGGACTCGATCGACGTCGCCGGCTTGCCCTGTTCCGGGGGCTCGTTCGCGCGGGCCGGGTACGTGCCTGCCCGCGACGCCACAGTGGTCAGCCGGCTGCGCGACGCCGGCGCGATCGTGCTGGCCAAGACCAATCTGCCCGAGTACAGCTCCGCGTACGAGACCGACAACGCAGTGTTCGGGCGCACCAATCACCCCTTCGATCCGTCTCGCACGCCGGGCGGATCGAGTGGCGGCGAAGCGGCGCTGGCCGCTGCGGAGGCGACGCCGCTCGGTATCGGCACCGACGGCGGTGGCTCGTTGCGGGTGCCCGCCCACTACTGCGGGTTGGTCGGCCTGCGTCCCACCGTCGGACGCGTGCCGGACACCGGCACGTGGCCGCGGACGCGCGCCGGCGGCTACATGGACTTGTTCTGCGTCGGGCCGATCGCCCGCTTCAGCGAGGACATCCGGCTCGTGCTGCCGCTGATCAGCGGACCCGATTGGGAGGACCCCTACGCGGTCCCGGCGCCGCTGGATGACGCCGCCGCGGTGAGTCTGGACGGCTTCCGCGTGGGGGTCTTCGCCGACGATCCCCGCCTCAGCGTCAGCTGCGGTACGCTGGCCGCGCTGGCGCGCGCGGCGCGGGCGCTGTCGGAGGCTGGCGCAGTGGTGGAGGAGGTTTCCGCGCCCTGGGAGGAGGACCCCACGGAGTTGTTCTTCGCGTGTGTGGCGGCTGACGGCGGCGCCCAAGTCGGCGCCGACCTGGCCGACGCGCGCGGCCGCCATCACCCGCTGATGTCCGGACTGCTCGAGGCGGTGCGCGCGCGCCGCCCGACCGCCGACGACTGGTTCGCCGTTCAGGCTCGCGTGTTCGCGCTGCGCACCGCGGTGCGGGGGCTGGCGCGCCAGGTCGACGTCCTCTTGTGCCCGGTGGTCGCGGGACCGGCACCGCTTCACGGGCGCCCCCCGGGCGGGCTGCCCCGGGAAAGCTACGGCGAGTTTCGCGCCTTCGACTACGTGCACCTGATAGCGCTCGGCGGCCTTCCGGCCGCCAGCGTCCCGGCCGGCCGTGAGCAAGGCCTTCCGGTCGGGGTGCAGGTGGCCGCGGCTCCGTACCGCGAGGATCTCGTGCTGGCCGCCGCGGCGGCGCTCGAGGCGGCGCTGTGATCCAGGCGCTGCTCGAGGCCTCCGGGGTAGGCAAGAGCTACGCCGGGGTCCGCGCCCTGCGTGGCGTCGACTTCGAGCTGCACGCCGGCGAGATCCATGCACTGGTAGGCGAGAACGGATCGGGCAAGTCGACGCTGCTGCGCATCCTCTCCGGCCAGCTGGCGCCCGACGCCGGCGCGGTCATGCTCGGTGGCGAGCCGGTCCGTTTCGGCGACGCCGCGGCCGCGATGCAGGCGGGGATTGCGACCGTCACTCAGGAGACGACACTCGTGCCGCACCTGTCGGTCACCGAGAACATCTTCCTCGGTCCGCGCAAGCCCCGCCACTGGTACGGCATCGACTGGCGCTCGACCCGTGCCGGCGCGAAGCAGATACTCGAGCGCCTCGAGCTGGCGATCGATCCCGACGGTTCGGTTGGCGATCTCCGCCCCGACCAGCAGCAGATGGTCGAGATCGCGCGTGCGCTGTCAATGGACGCACGCGTGCTGATCCTCGACGAGCCGACGAGCGCGCTGACCGACGACGAGGTCGCGGCGCTGTTCGCGGCGGTCCGCACGCTGCGCCAGCAGCAGGTGGCGGTCGCTTTTGTCTCGCATCGGATGAACGAAGTGTTCGATCTGGTCGACCGGGTCACGGTGCTCCGCGACGGGTCGCGCGTGGGTGGCGGGCCAATCTCCGAGTTCACCCGCGACAGCCTGGTCTCGCTGATGATCGGGCGGGAGCTCGGGACGCTCGAGCTGGGCGAGCATGGGGGGGTCGCCCGCAATCCCGTCCTGCGCGTGCGCGGCTTCAACGTCCCCGGGCGCGTCCACGGCGTCGACCTCGAGGTCGAGAAGGGCGAGATCGTCGGCATCGCCGGGCTGGTCGGAGCTGGCCGCAGCGCCCTGCTCGAGGCGCTGTTCGGAGCCGCCCCGCGCGCCACCGGCTCGGTCGAGATCGACGGCCGCCCGGCGGTGTGCCGGGATACGCGCACCGCGATGCGTCACGGGCTGGGATATGTGCCGGCCGAGCGCAAGACCCTCGGGCTCGTGCAGGACATGACCGTGCGCGAGAACCTGCTGATGGCGGACGGCTCACGCACGTGGCGCCTGCGCCGGCCCAGCCGCACGCGGGAGCACCGGATGGTGACCGACGCGATTGGGCGGCTCGGAATCGTTACAGACTCGATGGACTCCCCGGTGGCCCGGCTGAGCGGCGGCAACCAACAGAAGGTCGTGCTGGCCAAGTGGCTGGCCATCCAGCCCAAGGTGCTGCTGCTGGACGAGCCGACACGCGGCGTGGACGTCGGTTCCAAAGCCGAGATCTACAAGCTGCTCGATCAGATCAAGGAAGGTGGTGTGGGAATCTTGGTCAGCTCATCCGAGACGCCCGAACTGCGGCTGCTGTGCGACCGCATCCTCGTCATGTATCGCGGGCGGATCGTCGCGTCACTGTCCCGCGAGGAGGCGACCGAGGCGAGGATCGCGCAGTATGCGATCGGACACCACGAGGCGCGGAATGGGCACTGACGTGGCAGAGCGCTCCGACACCGCCACCCGCCCGCGCGGCCTCGGTGGCGGCGCCTCGCGGATGCGGCGCGCCGCCCTGCGCCAGCGCTTCCTCGCGGTCCTGGTGCTGTTCGTGGCGATCTTCATCTATTTCTCGCTCACGAAGTCGCGCTTCTTCACCTCGGCCAACCTCGACGCGCTGATGACCAGCGCGGCGGTTCTCTGGATGGTGTCGATCGGGCTTACCTTCGTGATGCTGACCGGCGGCTTCGACCTGTCCCTGGGCTCGCTGCTGGCGCTCACCGGGATCGCGCTCGGCAAGCTGATGGCCGGAGGCGGGGTGCCGTTCGGCTACGCGGTCGCGATCACGCTGGCCTTCGGGCTGGCGATCGGGGCCGTGGGGAACGGCTTCTTGATCGGCAAACTCGGCCTTCCCTTCCTGGTCGTCACGCTCGGCACGTTGACGCTCTACGGCGGCCTGGTGGACCTGTGGTCCAAGAGCTTCACGACGCAGTTGCTCTCCCCGACGTTGACCGGCCTGGCCTTCAACCACGCGTTAGGCATTCCTATTCCGGCCTGGATCATGCTCGGGGTGCTCCTGGCCGCGCTGTACCTGCAGCGAAGTACGTACTTCGGGCGCGATGTCTATGCGGTCGGCGGCAGCCCCGACGCCGCACGGCTGTCGGGCGTGCGGGTCGGCCGAACGCTCCTTGCCGTATACGCGCTGGCCGGGCTGCTCGCGGCCCTAGCCGGCGTAATTCAGGACGCACGGATCGGCGCGGCCAGCCCGCTCGTGGGCTCGGAGGTGATCTTCGATGCCGCAGCCGCAGTGCTCCTCGGTGGAACGAGCTTTGCCGGCGGGATCGGCGGCGTCGGCGGCACCGCGATCGGCGTCGCGTTCCTGGCCACCCTCCAGCAGGGTCTCTCGCTCTCGGGGGTCCAGGACTACTGGCAGCAGATCATCACCGGCGTGATCCTGGTCGTCGTGGTGCTGCTCGACCGTATCCAGCACGGCGGCCTGGAGAGCATCGGGCTCGGGCGGCTCAGCGGGATGAGGGCTCGGGCCGAGAGTCCGCCCGCCGCCGTAGACCGCTCTTAGCTCAGCGCGGCGAGGAACTCGTCGCGGCACGGCTCCGAAGCGAGCGCAAACGCGCCCTTGCGGCTGGCGACCGGCAGGCCCAGACGATCGAGCGCCACCGCGGCCTCTCCATGCTTAGCCAGCACCGGCACGGCATTGAGGACCGCCGCCCCGTCGACCTCGAGCCCCGCCCGGCGTGACAGGACCAGCGCCGGCAGGCCACCGGCGGGGATCAGCACCTCGGCGCCCGCGGCCAACAGCGGCTGGACCGCGCGTTCGAACTGCTCGAGCACACGGTTGAAGGCGTCCTCGTCCTGGCACGCGCGGACGTAGTCCTCGACCACCATCCCCGTCATCGCGCTCACGCCGATCACCCGCTCCCGGAGTCCGTACCGGACGATCTGCTCCTGGTGCCAGGCGATGAAGATCGGGTCGATCGTGATCAGGCCGATGCGTTGGCCGAGCGTGCACGCGTGCAGCATGCTGCTTTCGCCCAGCCCGAGCACCGGGATGTCGACGGCCGAACGCGCGTCGTACAGGCCGCTGTCCTGGAAGTGGCCGATCAGGAAGGCGTCGCAACCATCGGCCTCGGCCGCGACGGCTGCCGCCACCGCGCGCATCCCGCAGCGCGTCTCGGTCAGGCGGTGGAGCATGGTGTCGGGCGGGTCGATCCCGACGATCTCGTGGACCGTGCCGTCGTCGAAGCAGCTCCCCAGTTGCGCATCGAGTAGCTCGAAGTACTGCCGGTGACGGGACGGCTCGATGAAGCTCTGCCAGCGAATCCGCATCTGCCTTCTCCTTCGGTCGACGTTTCAGTCGCGTGTGGCGCGCGCCCAGATCGCGCCTGACGGTATGCGTTCGAGGCGCACATGCGCCCCGGCCCGAGCATCGCGGGACAGCCGGGCGATGACCAGCGGACCGGCCTGCAGGCGGACGGTCCCGAGCCTCACCGGCTCGTCCTGAGGCGCTTTAGGGGGCGGTCGGCGCAGACCGGTCTCCTGCTCGACGTTTCCTGGTCCGGCCGGGGCGTGGCGTAGCTCTGCGGCGCCGCAGCCGGGGCACCACAGCCGGTCGGGGAACGCGTTCGTTCCGCAACGCTCGCAGGACTGGATCTGGAGCTCGGTCACGGGTTCCCCGTGGCCTCGAGCACGGTCGCGCCGGCGCACGCACCGTAGCGGTAGCAGACCATCCCGTAGCCGGCCACGACGGCCGCCCGTGCCCCGGCGACCTGCCGCTCGCCCGCCTCGCCGCGGAGCTGGTGGGCGGCCTCGACTACGCCATGCAGCCCACCGGCCGCGCCGGCCTGGCCGGCGGACAACTGACCGCCCGACGTGTTCACGGCAAGTCGCCGCGCCGCGATCCGCTCGTGGATCAGCGCACGCAGGTCGCCGCCGGCGGCGAAGCCGAGGTCGGCCAGCTGGACGAGCGCCATCGCCGGATAATCGTCGTAGACCATGGTCACGTCGATCTCGTCGGGGCCGGTGCCGGCGTCTCGCCAGAGCTCGTCGGCCACGTCGGCCAGGCCGGTGCGCAGGCCGTCGCCCTGCTGGTCGTCGGGGTTGACGCTCAGGGCCACCGCGCGGATCGCGACGGCGGGTTTTGTGGGTCGGTCCTCGGCGGCGCAGACGATCACGGCGTCCGCCCCGGTGACGACCGGGACGCAGTCGTAGACGCACAGCGGGTCGGCGACCACCGGGGCGTTCAGGTAGTCATCGAGCTGGAGTGGATCGCGGTAGGCGGCGCCGGGATTGCCGCCGGCCCATTGCCGCTGGGCGACCACGAGGGCGCCGTAGTCAGTGCGTGTGAGGCCGTGCGCTTGCGCGTGACGCTGGGTGAGCATCGCGAACAGCGAGTTCGGACCGCCGAACGGCAACGGCGCCAGGTGCTCGCTGGTGGCACGGTTGTAGTCGTCGACGAGATCCTGGAAGCGATCACGCGGCAGGTGGTCGCCGGCCAGGACCAGGATGGCCCGGGCGTCTCCGGCCTGAACCGCCCGCACGGCGTGCTGGAGCATGTTGATCCCGCTGGCCCCGCCGTTGGTGTCCTCCATCAGCCATCGGAGGCGCAGCCCGAGGCGCCAGGCCAGGTCGACAGCGTGATCGGGAGCCAGTGAGAACGACGCCACGGCGAGGCCGTCGAGCGTGGGCGCTTCTAATCCGGCGCTCGCGAGTGCTCTTACGGCGGCGCCGGCCAGGACCTGCGAGGTGGTCGTGCCCGGGGGCGGGTGGCGCGTGTATGGGGACTCTCCGCAGCCGGCGATCACGGCCGGCGCCGCGGTCACCACGGGATGTCTCCGGAGCCCGGTGCGGCGAGCGGCGGCGGGGCGGAGCGGTAGCTCGCCGGCGTGCGCGACAGCGTGATCGGGTTGCGGGTGAGCGCGGTGGGCGGCGCGTCCCCGTCGCGGATCTCGACCACCGGCTCGAGCCCGAGATCGCGCGCCAGCCGGAACGCGCCGCCCACGTCGTTGACCAGGCCGGCGGGCACCCGGGCCTCGGTCAGCACCTCGGTCCAGTGCGCGGTCGGACAGCGCTGCAGCGAGCGGTCGAGCTCATCGCGCAGTGCGTTGCGGTGCGCCACACGGTCTGTGTTGGTGGCGAAGCGGGGGTCGTCGGCGAGATCGGGCCGGTCGATCGCTTCGCACAACGCGCGGAACTGGCGGTCGTTGCCGACCGCGATCACCAGCTGGCCGTCGCCCGCGTCGTAGAGCTCGTAAGGCGAGATGCTCGGATGGGCGTTTCCCATCCGCTGCGGAACGACGCCGGCGGCGGTGTAGGCCGAACCCTGGTTTACCAGCGCCCCGAGCAGCGAGGCAAGCAGGCTGACCTCGACCTTCTGTCCCTGGCCGGAGCGATCACGGTGACGAAGCGCAGCCAGGATCCCGGAGGTGGCGAACAGCCCTGTGAGGATGTCGACGACCGCCACGCCCACCTTCTGGGGATCGCGGTCGCGCTCGCCCGTGATGCTCATCAGGCCACCGAGGGCCTGCACGAGCAGGTCGTAGCCGGGCAGCTGGGCACCCCGGGCGGGACCGAACCCGGTGATCGAGCAATAGACCACGCCGGGATTGCCGGGCTGCAGATCCTCGTAGGCCAGACCGAGCCCAGCCATCAGTCCCGGGCGGAAGTTCTCGACCAGGACGTCGGCGCGCTCGGCGAGTTCGCGGGCGCGTGCGAGGTCGGCGTCATCTCTGAGGTCGAGGACCAGCGATCGCTTGTTGCGGTTGACCGACAGGAAGTAGGTCGACTGGCCGCGCTCATCGAACGGCGGACCCCAGGAGCGCGTCTCGTCGCCGCCGTTCGGCCGCTCGACCTTGATCACGTCGGCGCCCAGATCGCCGAGCATCATCGTGGCGAAGGGACCGGCGAGGACGCGCGAGAAGTCGAGGACCTTCAGCCCGTCCAGCGCGCCGGGCGTGGCAGCGTCGCCCGGGGTGGCATCGTCGGTGGGGTTCACCGGCGCGGCGTCGCGGCTGGAGTTGTCACTGCACGGTCCATTGACGACCCGGGTAACCTTAGATCCTCGAAAATCGAAGGTCAAGAGAAGGAGCCGCCGTCGATGACCGCGACTGCACCCGCGCTGAAGATCCGCCCCAAGGACTTTCTCGGGTTCGATCAGCTACTGAGCGGCGAAGAGCGCGACATCCGCGACACCGTTCGCGCGTTCGTGACCGATCGCGTCCTGCCAAATGTGGGCGAATGGTTTGAGGATGCGCGGATTCCGCTGGAGCTTGCGCAGGAGCTCGGCAAGATCGGCGTGCTCGGTATGCACCTCGAGGGCTACGGCTGCGCCGGCACCAGCGCCACCGCCTACGGGCTGGCCTGCATGGAGCTCGAGGCGGGCGACAGCGGGGTCCGCAGCCTCGTCTCGGTGCAGGGCTCGCTCGCCATGTACGCGATCCACCGCTGGGGCTCAGAGGAGCAGAAGCAGCACTGGCTGCCACGGATGGCCGCCGGCGAGGCGATCGGGTGCTTCGGCCTGACCGAGCCGGACGCCGGGTCGGATCCCGGTTCGATGCGTACCCGGGCGCACCGTGACGGCACCGACTGGATCCTGCACGGACAGAAGATGTGGATCACCAACGGCTCCGCCGCGAACGTGGCTGTGGTCTGGGCGCGCAGCGACGATGGCCTGCGCGGCTTCCTCGTCCCGGCAGGGACCAAGGGCTTCACTACCCAGGACATCCATCGCAAGCTCTCGCTGCGCGCGTCGGTCACCTCCGAGCTCCTGCTCGATGACGTTCGCCTCCCGGCCGACGCGATGCTGCCCGAGGCCACTTCGCTGCGCGGGCCGCTGTCGTGCTTGAACGAGGCGCGCTACGGGATCGTCTGGGGTGCCGTCGGTGCCGCTCGCGCCTGCTTCGAGGCGGCGCTCGAATACAGCCTCGAGCGCCGGCAGTTCGACCGGCCGATCGCGTCGTTCCAGATCCAGCAACAGAAGCTCGCCACGATGGCGCTCGAGGTTAACCGGGCATCGCTGCTTGCGCTGCACCTCGGTCGCATGAAGGACGACGGCCGGCTCCTCCCCGAGCACGTGAGCATGGGCAAGCTCGGCAACGTCAACGCCGCACTCGACGTCGCCCGGACGGCCCGCCAAGTGCTCGGGGCTAACGGCGTCACGCTCGAGTATCCGGTGATCCGGCACATGAATAACCTCGAGTCGGTCGTCACCTACGAGGGGACGGCGGACGTCCAGGCGCTGGTGATCGGCAACGCCCTGACGGGAATCAACGCGTTCCGATGAGCCCCACGGCCGTCTGGCAAGCTTCCCGTCCCGCCACCACCGCGCAGCAGGTTCTCGAGAGTCTCCGGCACCGGCTGGTCTCCGGGATGCTGCGGCCCGGTCAGCGCGTCACCCAGGAGGACGTAGCGCTGCGCCTGGGGGTGAGCGTCGCGCCGGTGCGGGAGGCCCTGCGCGTGCTCGAGCAGGAGGGCCAGCTCGTCTACCACCCCCGCCGCGGCTACTTCGTGACCGAGCTGCGGATCGAGGATCTGGAGGAGATCTACGAGCTGCGCCGCGTGCTCGAGGAGCGGCTTGCGCGGCTCGCGCTGCCGCAGCTCGACGAGGAGATCCTGACCCGAGTCCGGGCCGCGGCCGAGGAGTGCGAGGTTGCCGGCGAGGTCGCCGACGTATCGCGCGAGCTCGCGGCCAACCGGCGGTTTCACTTCGGGCTCCTGGAATCTGCCGATCAGCCCCACACGATGCGGATGATCCGGCTTCTGTGGGACTCGACCGAGGCCTACCGCGCGATCTATTACAACTCCCCGGCCGAGCGCCGCCGCGCGGCCAAGGCGCACAAGCGCATCCTCGCCGCGGTGGCTGCGCGCGACGCCGATCGTCTGGTGGCCGAGTTCGACGCACACCGGGGCCGGGCGCTCGCGGTGCTCCGAGACATCCTCGTTTTGGACTAGGTTCTCACCGTCGCGCCACGCTTGACGGCCGCGAGCAGCTCCGCCCGGAGCGGATCGTCCGGCGCCACGAGAACGGCAAGCGCGGCGGGCGACCCGTAGCCCACGCTGTCGTTCCGCGCGCGCACGTTCGAGAACGCCTTCACCACCATCTGAAGCCCCGAGTTGAGCGCGTTCTGGGGGAGTGGGATCCCTGCCGGGTGCTGTGCCCAGACATCGAGCGTGGCATTGACGACTGCGACCACCGCGGCGGCGCTCGCGCATGCCGTGACGCGATCGATGTCGCATGCGATCAGGAAGGCACGAGCCGTTCTCATAGCGCGATCAAGACGCGTTCGAGGTCGCGGAGCACCTCGTCGGAGCGCAGCAGTCGGTACCGGCGGTGGTACAGATCGGGGTTGTCGAAGAACTCCATCGCCGACCGCCGGGAGAGCTCGACGACGTCCGATAGCGGCGCCGGGAGGGGAGGCGCGCGTCGAGCCGGCGCTCGAGGTCCGCGACGCGGTCGGCATGATCTGGGACGCTGCCGCCTCCTTCGTGTCGAAGTAGCGGAAGAACGTGCGAGGTGAGATCCCGGCCTCGGCCGCGATCTCTCGACCGTCGTCGACGCGAGTCCGCGCTTCTCGAACAGCCGGACCGCAGCCTGCGCGATCTTCAACTTGCGTTGTTGCCGGCGACCGCGGCATCTGGTAGTGTTGACACTGACTGTCATTCTAATGGTGTCTGTGCCAGTCGCAACCGAGGAGAGGGACTGTGTACGTCGAGGCACCGGTTGAGTACAGCGAGGGGCTCACGGCATTCCTCGCGCGCAGCCGCTCGTTGATTGGGGGCGAGTGGGCGGAGCCGGCCGGCGACGGCATGATCGAGGTGGTCGATCCCACGACCGCGCGTCGGATCGGAACGGTTCCGGATCGACGCGCCGAGACGTGACCGCGCCGTGGCGGCGGCGCGCGCCGCGCTCGAGGGCGCTTGGAGCCGGGTGCTGCCGGTCGAGCGCCAGGACTTGATGCTCCGACTTGCTGACCTGATCGCCGAGCGGCGCGAGCAGATCGCCGAGCTCGAAGCGTTCGAGCAGGGTAGCTGCTCGAGATGGCGCGCCAGATCGAGGTCGACATGGCGGTCGACTACATCCGCTACATGGCTGGGTGGGCGACGAAGATCCGCGGCGAGACGTTCGACATCTCGCCGCGGTTTCCGGAGGGGATGAACTTTCACGCGACACGCGGCGCGAGCCGGTGGGCGTGGTGGCAGGGATCGTCCGTGGAACTTTCCTCACTGATGGCGGTCTGGAAGATCGCGCCGGCGCTTGCCACCGGGTGCACGATGGTCCTCAAACTGGCCGAGGAGACGCCGCTCTCGGCGTTGCTGCTCGGTGAGTTGGTCATGGAGGCCGGTTTCCGCCGGGCTGGTGAACGTCATCACGGGCCTCGGCGAGACGCGGCGCAGCGATGGTGGCCACCCGGCGTAGACAGATCACCTTCACCGGTTCGACCGAGGTCGGCAAGAAGATCGCCAGGGCGGCGTCGTCACATCTGACGCGCATCGCGCTCGAGTTGGGTGGTAAGTCGCCGGTACTCGTGCTCGACGACATCGGGGCGGACATGGTGTCCGGCGGGATGGTCAATGGCCTCTTCTTCAACACCGGGTAGCAGTGTGTCGCCGGCTCACGTTTGTATGCACCGCGGGCGCGGTTCGACGAGATCGTCGAACGCGTGGCCGATGTCGCCGACTTCCTGAAGATCGGCTCGCCGTTCGACCCGCGTGCACATCGGGCCGTTAGTCTCCCGGACGCAGCAGGAGCGAGTCCTGTCGTTCATCGAGCAGGGTCAGCAGTCGGGCGGGAGGTCATCGTCGGCGGCGAGGCGCCGGACGCGCCGGGGTTCTTCGTCGAGCCGACTGTGATCGCGAACGTCGAGCAGCCAGCCGAATCTGCAGGAAGAGATCTTCGGTCCGGTGCTGGTCGCGAATCCCTACGACGATCTGGACGAACTCGTGCGCAGGCCAACGACACACGGTACGGACTTGCCGCGAGCATCTGGAGCCAGAACGTCTCACGGATCCTCGAGCTGGCGCACGACTCAAGGCCGGGACGGTCTGGGTGAACACCCATTCGGTGCTTGACGCGAACTGCCTTCGGAGGCATGAAGATGTCCGGCCTCGGCCGCGAGCACGGCACCGCCGCGATCGAGGAGTACACCGAGCTGAAGACCGTCTGCATCGCTTACTGATAGGGGTGGGCATGTCGATCGCGATCTCACAACAAGACTGAAAGCAGTACCGCCGCCAGAAGCTGGCCCGCCTGCGCGCCAAGGCGAAGGCCCGTGCCGCCGAATTCGCCGAGCATGCCCATCCACTCGACCCGCTCGCGGCCGATGAGCTCGAGCGCGTCGTCGAGATCGTCCAACGGCATTCCGAGTACCGGTTCGGGATGCGCTTCGGAATGGTGTCGCTGAAGGAACCGGGCAGGGCTGCGCTGTCCTCCGACTCCGCACGGCCCCGCAGTGCCGAGGTCGTGCTGATGACAACACGTCGCGCGGGAGCTTCAGGGTGGATGTCGACCTCGAGGCGGGCAGCGTCAGCGATTGGCAGAAGGTCGACGGTCAGCCGGCAATCGCGCCCGACGAGTTTGCCGAAACCGAGCTTGCCGTCAAGATGGACGGTCGCGTTCTCGAAGCCCTGCGCCGACGGGGGCTGGATCTCGAGGAACGCTCACAGATCAACGTCGATCCATGGTCCGCCGGCTACTTCGGCGCGCCCGAAGAACGCGACCGCCGAATCGCTCGGGCTCTGATCTACGTCAAGCACGGGCTCGAGGACAATCAGTACGCGCACCCGGTCGATGGTCTCTCGGCGGTCGTGGACCTGAACGACCAGGAGATCGTGGCGATCGAGGACGACGCGATGCTGCCGGTCCCGGGAGAATGCGCGAACTGGGCGGCAAGCCATCAGGAGCGCTTCCGCACCGACATCAAGCCACTCGAAACACCAGCCCGAAGGGCCGAGCTTCAAGGTCGAGGGAAACCTGGTGCGGTGGCAGAAATGGCAGTTCAGAGTTGGCTTCACTCCGCGCGAGGGGCTCGTACTGCACGACGTTGCCTATGACGACGACGGCGAGCTCCGCTCGCTCTTCCATCGTATGTCGGTGGCGGAGATGACCGTCCCTTACGGCGACACAGCGTTTTGGCAGTACCGCAAGAATGCCTTTGACATCGGTGAATATGGCGTCGGCGTGCTGGCCAACAGCCTCGAGCGAGGGTGCGACTGCCTCGGCGAGATCTTCTACTTCGATGCCTCGTACATCAACGCGTTCGGCGAGCTGATGCCGATCCGAACGCGATCTGCATGCACGAGGAAGACGACGGGATCTCTGGAAGCACTATGACTCAGGACCGACAAGACCGAGGTCAGGCGTTCGCGAAAGCTCGTCGTGTCCTCATTCCACCGTCGGCAACTATGAATATGCCTTCTACTGGCACTCGCCAGGACGCCTCGATCGAGTGGAGATCAAGGCTACGGGGGTCGTGCAGACCGGGGTAGTCGCGATGGGGAGAGCACGAACTTCGGCACGATGCTGATGCCGAACCTGTACGGGGCCAACCATCAGCATCACTTTTGCGTGCGGAGCACGCCGCGATCGACGGCGAGCACAACCAGGTAACCGAGGTCGACACAGTCGCGGACCGACCGGGCCGTCGAACCCGTACGGCAATGCCTTCTACACCAGGCGCACCACGTTCGAGCGCGAGTCGGAGGCGCAGCGCAACGTCGATGTGCCCGCATCGCGCTACTGGATCATCCAGTCATCGCGGCGGAAGAACGGGATGGGCTACCAGACCGGGTACAAGATCGAGCCCGGAGAGCCGCTCCGCCGTATGCCCAACCCGGCTCTAGCCTGCACCAGCGCGCTGGTTACCTCGGCACAACCTGTGGGTGACGCGGTTCGATGAGTCAGAGCGCTATCCGGCCGGCGATCCGAATCAGCATCCGGGTGGTGATGGCTTGCCTCGGTGGATCGAGCAGGATCGCCCGTCAAGGACGAGGACATCGTGGTGTGGCACGTGCTCGGCCATCACCACATCCCGCGCGCCGAAGACTGGCCGGTGATGCCCGTGGCGAAGCTCGGCTTCAAGCTCAAGCCGGTCAACTTCTTTGACCGCAACCCGGCGCTGACATACCGCCGAGTCGCCGGCGCATCACGGTGACGACTTCTGCGAGGAGTGCTCGGACGGACGGCGCGCGGTTATCGGTACGGAGAGGAGATTCGGCGACTGTACCGCCAGCGGGAGGTGAGGGTTCAGACTTCGATCACGGAGCCGTCCGCTGCGGCCTCGAGCTTGACCTCGCCCAGCCGATCGAGCATCTCTTCACTCATGTGGGTGATCACGATCCGCTCGCACTCGAGCTCCGAGCGGCGTTGCGTGAGCGTCTCGTAGTCGAGATGACCCGGGGCCTGCTTGTCGAAGAAGTTGCACTCGCACACGAATAGGTCGGCTCCCCGGGCCACCTCGGGCAGCGTGTCGGTCCACTCGGTGTCGCCCGAGTAGGCGATCACGCGCCCGCCGTACTCGACCCTCAGGGCGTGCGGGCGCGTGCCGCTCGAGTGCTCGACGGCAAAGGCCGTGATCCGCGCCGGCCCGAACTCCAGCGGCACACGGGCGGCGAACTCGACGAAGCTCGTCTCGAAGGGACGCTCCGCTTCGGTGGCACCGGGATACAGCAGCTCGAACGTACGCTCCACGCGCTCACGCACCCCCTCGGGCCCGGTGATAACCAGCGGCTTGGTGCGCTTGGCGAACTGTCCGTCGAGGATCACCCAGGGCAAACCGGCGAAGTGATCTCCGTGCAGGTGGCTGAGGGCAACGTGGCCCAGCGAGGCCGGGTCGATCGCGAGCCGCTTGAGCGCGACCAGCGTGGTTGCGCCGCAGTCGAGCAGGAGCGGCTCGCGACCGCCCTCGAGGTGCAGGCAGGCCTGGAAGCGCCCGCCGCCGGCGAACGCGTCGCCTGATCCGACGAACGTGAGACGCACGCTCAAAGCGGCTTCTCGAACCAGTGGTGGGCAAATGGCTCATCGTTGAAGGGAGCCACTTCGACGTAGCCCGACTTGCGGTACATCGCGATTGCCTCGACGAGGGCGCTGTTCGTGTCCAGGCGAACGGTTTCCGCACCGCTCCGCCTGGCCTCCGCCTCCAATTCGGCAAGCATACGACGGGCGATGCCGAGACCGCGGGCGCCTTCGGCGACCCACATCCGCTTGATCTCCGACGGCTCGCCGGGGTGGTGCTTGACGCCGCCGCAGCCGACGGCCTCGTCATGCAGGTACGAGACGAGGAACAGCCCCGCCGGGGGCGTCAGTTCGTCCGGCTGGGCGGAGACGCCGGCCGACGGGTCATAGGCTCCGTTCGAGCGACGGCCCAGCTCGGCGAAGTAGGCGCCGATGCAGCGCTGGGCGTCGGCGCCGGCGGGATCGACTCGCTGGATCTCGATCTCCGCGGTGCTCAGCAGCCTTCTCACCGTCCCCATGGCCGTGAGGAGGTCCTGCCGTTGCCGGGGGTCGAGCGGGGCGAGGATCGAGTTGGCCAGCGCATCGCTTCGCCGGGCCAGCAGTGCGCGCTCGGCCTGGCCGGCGCTCGTGAGGCGTGCGATGCGGACACGGCCGTCGGCCGGACTCGGCTCGGTGGTGATGAGTCCGGAGAACTCCAGCGCCCGGAGCAGCCGGCTGGTATGGCCGGCGTCCAGACCGAGGCGGGCCCGCAGCGTCCGCACCTCGCAGCCTTCGGCTCCGATCTCCCACATGACCCGGTCCTGTCCCAGCGGCCGGTTGCGCCCGAGGTAGCGTTCGTCCAGTGCCCCGATCCGCTGGGTCACCGCGCGGTTGAAGCTCCGCACCTGGTCCACCATGGCATCGGGGACGTCAACCATTCTCTGACTCTAGTCAGAGGTTTACCTCTCGTCAAGGGCGGCCCAGGCGAGGAACTCGGCGATGGCCTCGACCGTCTCGTCCGGCCGTTCGGTCGGGCGGGGAGTGCTGGCAGTCCAGGTGCACGCGGCGGACCGGGCCGTCTGCCCGCCGCTCGATCGCGTCGAGTTGGGCCATCGTGCCGTACTGGTCGCGCTCTCCCTGGATCAGCAGCAACGGACAGGTGATCACCTCCAGGTGCTGGGTGATGTCCCACTGCGGGAAGTCTGGATCCAGCCATACGTCATTCCAGCCGAAGAACGCGGCGTCGGGATCGCGGTGGTGGCGAGCCATGCGTTCCCGTAGACCGCCGTGCCGATACACGTCCCGGGCGCGGCGAATCTCGGTCAGGCAGATGTTCTCAACGAACACGTGGGGAGCGATCGCGACGAGCGCTTCGACCGGATGGTGAGCGGCATAGATCAGCGCGATCGAAGCTCCGTCGCTGTGGCCGACCAGCACCGGTGCTGGCATCCCGAGTTCGGCCAGGAGCTCCGGGAGGACTTCGAGCGCCTCCTCGTGCATGAACGACGGGGTGCGCCGCTTTGGCGGAGGGTCCGACTGGCCGTGCCCCCAGCGCGAGAAGGCGACGGTCCGACGGCCGGTGGCGGCGGCGAGCCGCTCGGGGAAGCCGCGCCACAGCCCGACCGATCCGAGTCCCTCGTGCAGCAGGAGGAGCGGAGTGTGGCCCGTCGCGCCCGGGATCTCGAGCAACTCGACGCGCCCTCCGCGCAGGGGCAGAGTCGTGGTTGTGGGTGGGGATGTCGTGGCCGGCGCAGGTTAACGGCGGGTGCGGCCCTGCATTCGGCCGCGCGCACCGCAACGCGCTGGTGCCGGGTTCGAAAGCGGCGTGCCGTCTGCCGCGTTCTTTGCGAAGGCCCGTCTCCCGCGCTCCTTGCGACACCAGCCGCGCTGAACGCGGTACGATTCCCCCGACGGGCGCCGAGAAGCGGATCTGGGCACAGTCATCTTGACAAGAGGCATTGCGGAAGTAGGGGATCGTTAGGGGCATGTCACGTGAACGGGATGAGGGGATGACCGACGAGCTCGACTTCCCGCGTCTTTCCGGCTGGATGAGCCGCGCGGTCGCTGCGATCGCGGCCGATCTCAGGTCGGTCGACTCCGGCTCGCTCGACGTTCTCCTCTACTGCCCGGAAGACGTTTCCGACAGCGCGCCGCGCGACGGAAGGTTGACCAAACCGGCCCGCTGACGTACGGACCCCGCGTTCGCCGCCGGGCGGACCCGTCACATCAGGACGCGGTCCAGGGCACGCACAACCTGCGGGTCGAACTGCGTCCCGGCACCGTGACGCAGCTCCGCGAGCGCCTCGTTGATCGGCAGCGCGGCGCGATACGGGCGGTCGGTGGTCATCGCGCTGAACGCGTCACACGCCGTGACGATCCGCGACTCGATCGGAATCGCGTCCCCCGCGAGGCCGTCGGGATACCCGTGACCGTCGTAGTGCTCATGCGTGGACCGGACGTAGCGGGCCACCCGGGCGAGGGCGCCGCCAACCTGCTTGAGGATCCGTTCGCCCTGGATGGTGTGGTTGCGCATGACCTCCCATTCGTAGGGATCGAGCAGCCCTGGCTTGTTGAGAATCTCCTTCGGCACGAAGATCTTCCCGACATCGTGCAGCATCGCCACGAACTCGACAGCCCGTCGCTGTGGCGCGCTGAGTCCGAGCGCCGACGCGGCGGAGCGCGAGAGATCGACCACGTCGCGACTGTGCTCCCCCGTGTACTGATCGTCCGCCTCGACGACGTAGCCGAGCAGTGTCGCCGTGCCCCGGTAGGCGGTGCTGAGCGCCATCCCGAAGTCGAGGCGCTGCCGACGCTCGCGGGCCAGCAACCACAGCAGAGCGATCAGCGGCAGGGTGAGCAGGACGAGCCCGGGTTGATGGACCGCGGCGGCCGCGGCCAGCAGGCCGATGCACGAGAGACACGCATCGGTGGCGTAGAGCCAGAGCATCGGCAACTGATCACGGGGACGTACGCGCTCCTCGAACCAGGTCCGGGTGAGTCCTGCGGTGGCGTCGAACCCGATCTGGGCCAGGAAGGCGAGCAGGTACAGAGGCCAGTTTGCCCATGAGAACACCTGTGCCCCGAACAGGACCAGCACGAGCGCGGGGCCGAGTGAATAGAAGCTGTTGGCGACCCGCCCCAGTGCGCGCGTAGGCGCCAGGTGCCCGGCAAGTGCCTGCGGGAAAACGTCTACGAGGAAGCACGCGGCCACGATGAGCGGCACGAACGGCGTGGGGAGCACGAACAGCATCGCCACGAACACGAGTTGGGTGGGAGGCGACCATGCGCTCCCGACCTGGAATCGCACCCGCCCCGCGACGAGGTACGCGAAAACCGTGACCGCCAGCGGCCAGATCGCGAACGAGCGGACCGAGGAGCCGAAGATGGCCAGCGCGATGGCGCCGAGAAGGAAGAGCGCGGCGGCGGACGCCTCGGTGACCAACAGACGACGGTCCTTGTCGTCGAATTCGTGGCGCTGCCGCCCGAGCTGCAGCAGAGTCTCGGCCCCCGGGGTTTCGTAGGAGTCGAACTGCACCAGGGCTGAACCTGTCCGGGATCGCATGTGCGGCGGTTCCGGGGTCACCAGCGGCACCAGGGGTCGATGAAGACATCATCTATCCGTGGATCGCCGGTCAGGGCGGTGATCCGCAGCGACACCTGAGCGACGCCGTTTGACAATGCCGCCAGCACCGCGGAGCTGGTCAGCATCACCGGTGTAGGCGTCCACCGGGAAACCGCGACGGCAACTCCGGCCGGGATCTCGACATCCCCCACCACCATGCTCACCGCCACCGCTCCCGTTCCCGCAATGAAGAAGCGGACCGATGGATATGCCCCATCGACGCAGGTCACGGGCGATTGTGCTGAGGAGCCGGCAGGCAGCTGGAGCGACCAGGAACCGAGCGACCCGGTCGCCGCATAGGGCTCGCTTCCGGATACGCGCTGCGCGCCGGGACTCAACGTCCAGCTGGAGCTCTCGAAGTCACCGCCGGGGGCGAGCTCGTACCACGCCGGATCGAGCCACCGGGCGAACGGTCGGCTGAGCGGCGCACCGTTGCACGGATTCAGATTGATGACGCCAGCGCGCGCGGTGGAGGCCAGAACGGCTGCGGTGCCGATGGCCAGAACGAGCGTGATCGACAGACCGCCGAATAAGCGTGCGTGTTGATTGGACACTGGGGCGCTCCTGATGTATGTGGACGGGGCCGCCTGCATGCACCAGCGGAGCGTCCGTCGTGCCCGAGGGAGTCGGGCGCCCCCAGTAGCGGTTCGTGAACGTTGGTGCAGGCATGCGGGGAAAAGCAATTGATCGGCGCCCCCTCGCCTCGACGTGCCTACCCTGGACGCGCGTTTTCTACGCCTGTGCGCCGGGTCGGCGGTTCACTCGCGACCCCGCGAATCTTCGGCGGTTCTCGCGGCGTGACTGCCCGTCGCGATTCGCGGTTTGGTCGTTCGATTAGCCGGGAATCTGTCAATCGCAGATGACGGATTTGGGAGCCTGAGGAACGTAGCCGCCCGGCGCCGTCGCCGCGCCGGGCGAAGGCGTCGGGGAACTGTGCCCCCACTTCCCCGACACCCGCGGGCGCCCGGACGGATCCGGGCCGCCCGCGCGTGTCCCGGCGCGGATCGCGCGCGCGGGGCACGCTCCCGTTCAAGTTCCCGTCAGGCGGCGCGGATCGCGCGCGGGGAACGCCCCAGCTCAAGTTCCTCGAAGTGATTGCGCGCTGGCCCGCCCCAGCGCGCGTGCCGCCCGGTGAACAGTTCATACGCCCGTCGGCGGGGCCATCCCGCCGGCAGCAGCTCGGCCGGCAGGTCGGGGTCGAGAAACGGGAACTTGCGCCAGGCGTGCACGAGCAGCGTCTGCATCCGGAAGCACGCCGCCGGGGAGGCCGGACGGAGCGCGACGAAATCCTCGATGAACGTCTCGTAGCCGAGGCGGACCTCATCGAGGTCCCACGCCACCGCGACGACGTCCTCGGCGCGACCGAGGCCCCCGAGCGAAGCGACGAATGACGTCGCCTCGGCCGCCGGGGCCTCGGCGATCGCGGCGCACAGCTCGGCTTCGCGCTCGACGTGCGGGGTCAGCCACACGCCGCCGCCCAGCGACCCGAGCCCGGCCCATGCGAGCCGCGCGCGTAGGCGGTGGCGCACCTCGCGTCGCTCCTCCGGAACGCGCAGGATGAGCACGAGCCACCGCCCGTCCCACCGCCACGCCGAGCCGAACGAGTAGATCCGCGGGGCGCCGCTGCCCAGGAGTTCGGCCGCACGTTCGCTCAGCGAGACCCGCGACCGACGCCCATACCGCGAACTCTCGAGCCACCCGTCGCGCACGCTGCGGGCCAGCGCCTGTCGTGCCGCCTGCTCGGTGTACCCCACCGCCACCAACGCGCCGACCAGCGTCTCCTGCCACACGGGCTCGCCGCGCGGCAGCACGTATTCACCGAGGATCGTCAGGAGCAGCGACCGGGCGGCCGGGGCGCCTACCGATCGTCTGCGGAGCTGGTCGTCGATGACTCGAACTCCTCTCGTATCGCTTCGAAGTACGTGTTGCAGGCCCGGCAGCGCGCCTGACAGGTGATGATCTGCCCCCCGAACGGCGCGACCACCTCGACGTCGTCCGACTCGCAGAACGGACAGGTCATCGGCGGTACTGCTCGTCCCAATCCGACCACTCTCCGGGCTCGTCGAGCGAGGCCCCAGGGAGCAGCGCCAACACCCAGTCGCGGACCTGCGCGCGGATCGCGGAAGGACTCGACGCGACCATTCCCGCCTCGATGGCCGCTCTGTAGCCCTCGTGCCCGTCGGGCCCCGGCCAGCGCGCAACTGCGGCCCACATCTGCTCGACCCGCCGCTCGAGCAGCTCGAGATCCGTGCCGCCCACTCGGGACATCCGCCTTGCCCACGCCTCCGCATGGACCTTGTGCGCCCCCTCCTCCTGGAGGATCTTGCGCGCACGCTGTGCCAGCGGCTCGATCGAGCTGTCGCGGGCCCCGGCCACGAACGTGGTTAACACACCATCGACCACGAGGTTGGCGGCGATGAACGAAGCCCAGTCGGGCAGCTCCGAGGAGATCACGAACAGCGGATGCCCCGCATCGAGCCCGGCGTCCTCGCGCTCGACGCCCAGCTTCGCCAGAACCGGATACGTGGACCGGGCGTGACCGAGTTCGTCCTGGGCCATGGCCGCCGCGGCCACCGCTGACTCGATCGTCGGCGCGCTCACCGCCCATTCGCCATACCGCCGACCCAGCGCGCTCTTGTTGTCGGCCAGCGACCCGATCAGCGAGATCATCGTCGCCGTCGCGGCGTCGACGCGCAAAACGCTCATGCGTGTATCGCCTCCCTGATCGCGCTCCGCGGCACCAGGATCATCTGGATCCAGGGCTGCTCGTCGTAGATCGCCCGCGCCGAGACAAGCGCCAGATCCGCGTCCTCCTCGGTCACCGTGCCGACGTGATGCAGCGGCTCCTCGTAGGCCTTCCGGGCGAACACCTCCCACACGGTCTCGTCCGCTCGGCTCATACCGCGATCCCGAGCTCACGCATCCTCGAGCGCGCCTCGGCGCGGATCCGGTCCTTGGTCCACACCGGATCCCACACCACCTCGATGTTCACCGCGTCCACATCCGGATCGGCCAGCAACGCGCTCCGGATGTCCTCCTCGATGAACTCCATGGCCGGACATCCCATCGCGGTGAAGGTGATCTCGAGATCGGCCGCCCGCTCCGAGGGCCGGTAGGCCAACGACACGATCAGCCCCATCCCGACCACCGACACGGGGATCTCGGGATCCTCGACCCCGCGCAGCGCGTCCCAAAGGCGGCCCTCGACCAAGTCCGAGACAACGCTCACGCGGCTCTCCGCAACGACGTGGTCTGATATCCGCGCTGCAGCGTGCGCACGTAATCCCGGTTCATCGGCCCGCGGGCGCGCCACCGAACCAGCACCTCGTCCCACGTTATCGCCCCGTCCTCGAGCAGCCACGAGCGCTTCTCCTCGTCGAACTGCGCCGGGAACGGGCAGTCGATCACGTACCGGTCCTGCTCGGCATCGAAATGCGCCGGCACCCGGATCCCGATCTCGTCCATGAACGGGACCACCTCGGACATCCACCACTGGCGCAGCTCGTCGTTGCTCTTGCCCTTGAAGCCGTAGTCGAGTTGCTCGGAGTGCTGCTTCAAAGCGTCGGGGAGCCCGAACCACTCCAGCGTCAGGATGAACATCCAGTCGATGGCCCGCTGAACCTCGGCCTTCCCGTCGGGGTCCTTGCACAACTTGCGCAGCCAGGTGCGGCCATGGCGCAGATGAAACGTCTCCTCCTTGTCCACTTTCGCCAAGGCCCGCTTCCACGGGCCGAACGTGCTCGACTGGTAGACGTCCGACAGGAGCACGAAGCCCGCCTGGTCGTACAGGGCATTCGCGCACACCAGCTCGACCCACGAGTTCAGCGGCACGTCGAACGCGTAGGGGTACTTGAACGACGCCGCCGGCCGCTCGTACACCAGCTCGTCCATGTCGACTCCGAGGTCGCCGAGCAGCCGGTAGCCGATGTGCGCGTGGGCAAGCTCGTCCTGGATGATCGACATCGCGGAGCCGAAGTTGTTGAGCGCGGGCGCGTGCTGGGCGGCACGTAGATAGGCCGGCGCGCTGACGAACTCGGTGTCCGCCGAGACGGTGAGGATGCGCCGCATCCCCTCCAGATACCGCGGCGACATGTGCTGGAGGCCCTCCACGAGCTTGCCGGCGCCCAGGTGCTCCTGAACCTGCTCCTCCGTCCACGGCGCCAAGGCTTCGACAGCCAAATCAAACCTCTCGATATGTGACACTTGACTAACGCTCGCCATCGTATAGTCTCTCCACGGTGAGGTCAAGTGGCCACGATCGTTGAGCTCGACGGCGTCGCGCCGACGATCGCGGAGGGTGTCTTTCTGGCGCCGACCGCCGTGCTCGTCGGCGACGTGCGGGTCGGGGAGCGCGCCAACATCTGGTTCGGGACCGTGCTGCGGGGCGACGTGTCCCACATCGAGATCGGCGCCGGCAGCTCGATCCAGGACAATGCGGTGATCCACTGCGCCACCGACCTGCCGACCGTGATCGGGGCCGACGTGGTGGTCGGGCACGGCGCCATGCTCGAGGGCTGCACGGTCGAGGACGGCGCCCTGATCGGCATGGGCGCGATCGTGCTCCAGCACGCCCGCGTCGGCGCCGGCGCGATGCTCGCGGCCGGCGCGATCGTGCCCGAGCGCGAGCAGATCGCGTCTGGCGTCCTGGCCGCCGGCGTTCCCGCGCGCGTGAAAAAGGAGCTGTCAGGCTCGGCGCTGGCCTGGACCGGCCGGGCGGCCATCCACTATCAGGAGCTCCGCGAGCAATACTTGCGCGGTAGCCGTACGCCGCCGGGTCGCGGCGACGGCCCGCTCGGCATCCGTACCTCGCCTGACGGGCCTGCCGCGAGCCGGCCGCCGGGCATGGATGCCCGGCGGAACGGTGTCGCGGCGACGGCCCGCTCGGCATCCATGCCTCGCCCATCGGGCCTGCCGCGACATCATCCGGAGGATGCCGAGCGCAGCGAGGCCCATTGAAATTCGAGAGGAGACACCGTTGCCTGAGATGTTGATCGGAGGTGAGTGGCGCGAGGCGACCGCCCACGAGGAGCTCGAGGTGGTCAACCCGGCCACCGAGGAGATCGTGGACAGCGTGCCGGCCGCGTCGGCCGAGGACGTGGAGCTGGCCGTGGCGACGGCCAAGCGCGCCTTCGCCGAGTGGTCGCGCACCGACGTCGAGCACCGCGCGTCGATCCTGGCCAAGGCGGCGGATCTGATCCACGAGCGCGCCAAGGACCTGGCCGCGAGGCTCACATCAGAGCAGGGCAAGCCGATCGCCGAGGCGATGGGCGAGGTCAGCCATCTTGCCCACGGGGTCCGCTTCTATGCCGAGGCTGCGACCAAGGTGCGGGGTGCATATCAGGAGGTGCCATCCACGCTCGGGCCCGCCTACGGGATGGTGATCCGGCGCCCGATGGGCGTTTGCGCGGCGATCACCCCGTACAACTTCCCGCTCACGCTGCTCGGCACGAAGGTCGCGCCGGCGCTTGCCTCCGGCAACACCGTGGTCGCCAAGCCGGCCGCCACCACACCGCTGGCCACCCTCGAGGTGGCCCGCCTGTTCTCCGAGGCGGGCGTGCCCGACGGCGTGCTCAACGTGGTCACCGGTCGTGGATCGCAGATCGGCGACGCCCTCATCGGGCATCCCGACGTGCGCCGCGTCGCCTTCACCGGCTCCACCGAAACCGGCCGCCACGTCGCCGCCCTCGCCGCGCCCGACCTCAAGCGCGTCACGCTCGAGCTCGGCGGCTCCGATCCGGTGATCATCTGCGCCGACGCCGATGTGGACGCGGCGGTCAAAGCGGTCATCATCGGGCGCTACTGGAATGCCGGACAGGCCTGCCTGGGCTGTAAGCGCGTGTTCGTACACGACTCGGTGTACGACGGCTTCGTCTCCCAGCTGGTCGAGCGGGTCGGTCGCTACGAGCCGGGGGACGGGACGGCCAAGGCCGAGAAGCCCAAGCTGCGCATGGGTCCGATCCACACGCGCGCGGGCCGCGACGAACTGCTCGAGCAGATCGAAGACGGGATCGCCAGCGGCGGCGAGCTACTGATCGGAGGCGGGACCACCGACCACCAGAAGGGCTACTTCCTCGAGCCCGCGGTAATCGCCGAGCCCTCGGCGCAGTCACGGCTAAACCGCGAGGAGGTGTTCGGGCCGGTCCTCCCGATCTTCCGCTTCAGCGACTTCGACGAGGCCATCCGGCGTGCGAACGACACGCCGTACGGCCTCGGCTCCTCGATCTGGACACACGACGCCCGGCTCATCCATCGCGCGGCGCAGGAGATCGAGGCCGGGATGACGTGGGTCAACCAGATCCACTACGGCTACGACGAGCTCCCGTTCGGCGGCGTCAAGGCTTCGGGGTTCGGAAAGGAGCACGGGATAGAGGCGCTCGATTCCTACGTCGAGATCAAGTCGGTGGTCGTCGGAGGTCTTGCATAAATGGCTGTCAGCTTCACCAGCGAGGGGCCGCTCGGGTTCATCACGCTCGATCACCCGCCGGCCAACTCCTACGACCTGGCCTTCATGACCGAGTTCTCGAACGCGGTCGACGAGGCACTCGCCGCCCCGATCCGCGTGGTCATCGTCCAGAGCGCCAACCTCAAGTTCTTCTCGGCGGGCGCCGACATCAAGCGCTTCCTCGAGGGCGACATCGAGGCCAACATGGAGATGATCAAGGTCAGCCAGGCCGCGTTCCGGCGGATGGCGGCGGCGCCGCAGGTGTTCGTCGCGTTCATCGCCGGGCACGCCCTCGGGGGCGGGCTCGAGATCGCGCTGGCCTGCGACATCCGCCTGGCCGCGCGAGGGGTCTACAAGCTCGGGCTGCCCGAGGTCACGCTCGGGCTGCTCCCGGGCAACGGCGGCACCCAGAGGCTCACCCGTTTGATCGGGCCATCGCGCGCGCTCGAGCTGCTGCTCACGGGCCGCACCTACGAGGTGGAGGAGGCGCGCGAGATGGGGCTGGTCGCGCACGTATACGACACCGACGCCGCCGAGTCAGGCGTCCGCGAGTACGCCGAGCGACTCGCCACCGGTCCCGCCCTGGCCATCGCCGCGATCAAGCGCTGCGTCCACGAGGGCGGCGAGCTTGCCTTGGCCAACGGGCTCGCGCTCGAGGGCGAGCTGATGGAGCAGCTGTTCCGCTCCCAGGACGCCTCCGAGGGGCTGCAGGCGTTCGTCGAGAAGCGCAAGGCGGCGTTCGTGGGCGCATGACCACGGTCGAGGCGACATATCCCGGGTCGTTCCTCGCCGGCACCGAGCATCGCAACAGCGGCGATCCGCTCGAGGTGGTCAACCCCGCCGACGGACGCGCGTTCGCCGCGGTCGCCGCGGCAACCGCGGCCGACGTCGATGCCGCGGTCGAGGCCGCCGGCACCGCGTTCACCACCTGGTCCGAGCTTGCCGTGTCCAAGCGGGGCGAGATCCTGGGGCGCGCCGCCCACCACGTCGAGCAGCACCTCGACGAACTCACTGCGCTCCTGACCCGCGAGCAGGGCAAGACGCTACGCGACTCCCGGATCGAGATCACCAAGGCCATCGACACCCTGATGCATTACGTCGGTCTCTCGAAGGCGCTGCGCGGCGCCCACGCGCCGAACCTCGATCCGGGGGTCGAGGGCTACGTGCTCCGCCGGCCGCTCGGGGTGGTCGGCGCGATCGTGCCCTGGAACTTCCCGACTACGCTGCTGTGCAACAAGCTGGCGCCGGCGCTGGTTGCCGGCGACACCGTCGTGGCCAAGCCGGCGGCGACCACGCCGCTGACCACGCTGCGCTTCGCCGAGCTACTGGCCGAGGGCGGCCTGCCCGAGGGCGTGTTCAACGTGGTCACGGGTCGCGGGTCCGAAGCCGGCACCGCGCTGGTCACTCACCCGCGGGTCCGCAAGATCGCCTTCACCGGTTCGACGCCGGTCGGCGAGCAGATCATGGCGCTGGCCGCGCGCGGGACCAAGCGCGTCACACTCGAGCTCGGGGGCTCCGATCCGATGATCATCTGCGACGACGCCGATCTCGCCGCCGCCGCCAGCGCCGCCTCGATGGGACGCTTCTACAACTGCGGGCAGGCCTGCCTGGCCATCAAGCGCGTATACGTGTTCGAGTCGGTGGCCGACGAGGTGATCGAATCCGTGGTCGCGAAGGCCCGGCGGCTCAAGGTCGGGCGCGGCGACACGCCGGGCACTCAGATGGGCCCGATGCACACCGCGGGCGGCCGCGACGAGATGGCCGCGCAGGTGTCGCGGAGCGTGGACACCGGCGGCCGGCTGTTGACCGGTGGCGGCCCACCGTCCGACCCGGAGCTCGCCGACGGATTCTTCTACGAGCCGACGGTCGTGCTCGATCCGCCGCATGACTCGCCGATGGGGGCTGAAGAGGTGTTCGGCCCGGCGCTCCCGATCTGGCGCGTGGCCGATCTGGACGAGGCGATCGAGCGCGCCAACGCGTCACCATTCGGCCTGGGCTCCTCGGTGTGGACGCGGGACCTGTCCCGCGCCCGCGAGGCGGCGCAGCGGATCGAGGCCGGCTACACCTGGATCAACTCGCGGACCAAGGTCTACGACGAGCTCCCGTTCGGAGGCTGGAAGTCGAGCGGCTACGGCAAGGAGCACGGCATCGAGGCATTCGACTTCTACACGGAGACCAAGTCGGTCGTGCTGGGGGCCGGGTGAGAGGCTCGTTACCGGGGCCGGGAGCCTCGTGAGCGCCGCACCCTGGGATCGCGCCAGCCTCCCCTCGCCGCTGATTCCTCTTGAGCACACGTTCGAGGGCTTCCTCGACCTCGACTGGCTCGAGCTCGGGCCCGAGTCCGCCCACGTGCGCTTCCGCGTGCGCGAGAATCTCAAGCAGCCGCTCGGGCTGATGCACGGCGGCATCTATGCCGCGGTGGCGGAGACGGTCGCCTCGGTCGCCACCGTCAACAACGTGTGGCGCGATGGCTTCATCGCCTCCGGCCTGAGCAACTACTCGAGCTTTCTGCGCCCGATCACCGAGGGCGTGGTCGACGTGCGTGCCCGCCTGCGCGGCCACGACGAGCGCGAGTGGACCTGGGGCCACGAGTTCCGCGACGAGCGCAACAATCTGTGCGTGCTGGTCGACGTGACGATCGCCGTGCGGCCCGCACCTATCCCGCCGGCGTGATCACGTCGGGCTCGGGCGGCTCGGCGTACAGGCGCGCGACATCGCCTGCCCGGCACTCCAGGCAGCGCCGCTGGTTGAGATAGCCCTTGTCGGTGATCTCGCCGACGTCGAGGCTGGGCGGCGCCGCGAGCAACCGCAGTCGCGCGATCCGTGACGCCGACCCGAGGTCATCGTTCAGCTCGGTCAGCGCGCGCCCCAGGTGCTCGCGCAACCGCGGATCATCGAGCGCGACATCCTGATCGCCGCCGAACCGCTTCCGCGCCTCGGCCTGATTGACCCACGCCAGCGCCCCCACGTACTCCGCGTCCTGACCACAGATGACCGCGTCGCTGAGCACGCCGGCGGAGCTGACCAGCCGTGTCCGGAGCGCGCCGGCCGCCACCCACGTCCCCGTGAGGAGCTTGAAGTTCTCGGCGATCCGCCCGTCGAAGAGCATGCCGCGGTTCGGATCCTCCGGGTCGATCAGCTTGACCGCGTCGCCCGAGCGGTAGAAGCCGTCCTCGTCGAACGTCTCGGCCGTGAGCTCGGGCCGGCGGTAGTAGCCGGGCGTCACGTTCGGCCCTTTGACCCGGATCTCGAGCCGGTCGCCCACCGGCGCCAGCTTGATCGTGCACCCCGGGATCGGGACGCCGATGCAGCCCGTCGGCGCGCCGAGGTAGTGCATGCTGGTGGCGCACGGCGCCGTCTCGGTCGTGCCCCAGCTCGAGGTCAGCGGCACCTCGTGGTCGGCGTGGCGCTTGGCCAGCGCGCGCAGGCGGGCGGCGAGGGCGTCGGGGAGCGCCGCCGCGGCATAGAACATGAAGCGCAGGCGGCTGAAGAACCGCTCGGCCAGCTCGGGATCGTTCTCGAGCGCCGGCGCCAGCAGCGCGTAGCCGGCGGGCACGTTGAAGTACAGGGTGGGGGGGACGTCTTTGAGCGCGGCCAGCGTGCGCCCGAACAGCGGCGGCGCCGGCTTGCCGTCGTCGATGTGGATCGTGCCGCCGTTGAACAGGGCCAGGTTGAGGTTGTGGTTGGCCCCGAAGGTGTGGCTCCAGGGCAGCCAGTCGACCAGCACCGGCGGCTCGTCGGCCAGGAACGGCCAGATCGCCTGGAGCATGGCCTGGTTCGCGCACAGCATCCGGTGGGTGTTGATCACTCCCTTGGGGACGCCGGTCGATCCTGATGTGAATAGGACTTTTGCCACAGTTTCCGCGCCCGGGACGTGATCGCCATCGAGCGGGCTGTGGTCGCGAGCGGCGCTGAACACACTCTCGAGGTGCAGTGCGCCCGCGCGCTCCCCCCGCGCCACGAGCGTGTTCGGGACCCGGTCGCCCAGCGCGTCCAGAGCGCCGGCAAACGGACCGGCGTCCTCGGCGAACACCAGCCCCGGCTCGGTCAGCTCGGCGATCGCCTTGATCCGCGCGTGGTCGCCGCTCATCAGCGAGTAGGCCACGCTGATCGGCATCACCGGCGCGCCGGCGGCGTAGGCGCCCAGGCTGACCAGCAGATGCTCGAGCGAATTGCCCGACAGGATCATCAGCGGGCGCCGCGGTCCGAGCCCGAGCGTGCGGAATGCGGCTGCTAGTGCATCGGCTTTGCGCGCCGCTTCGCCGTAGCTGAGCGTGACCCACTGGTCCGTGGCGTCACGCTGGGCGGCCAGCGGCCGGTCGGCATGCTCGGCGGCGCGCTTGCGCAGTACCGCGGTGATCGACGTCTCCCAGGCGCTCAGGGGGTGGCGCGATCTGAGCACGATCGAGCCGTTCGCCCGCGGCTCCATTTCGACGTCCGGTGAAGCGAAGGTCCTCACGCCCGGTCCAGCAGGGTCGATAGGACGATCAGCGTCCTGGTCCGCACGATGTTCGGGTCGCGCCGGAGCCGCTCGACCAGCTTCTCCAGATGGTCGATGCTGTCGACGCGCACCCGGATCACCGCGTCGGCCTCGCCCGACACGGTGAAGGCCGAGACGATCTCCTCCACCGTGGCCAGCGAGCGTCCCACGTCCGCGGGCGAGGTTCGATCGGCGCAGTAGATCTCGATCAGCGACTCGATCCCCTCGCCCAGCGCTCGCCAGTTGATCCGGGCGCCGTAGCCGGTGATCACCCCGTCGCCCTCGAGGCGATCCACGCGCCGCTTCACCGCCGTCGCCGAGAGGCCCACATCGGTGCCGATGTCCGCGAACGTGCGCTTGGCGCTTTCCTGGAGCAACGCAACAATCTTGCGATCGATGCTGTCTAAAGGGCGGCTGAGCTGCACGTTGATGCCGATCGACTGCGTCTTGGTTGCGTACAGCCTAACAGCGGGCAACATTCGACACATGACCGCCATCGCTCTGCCAAACGACGTCACCGGCCAGACGCTCCTCGAGCTCGACGGCGCCTCGCTCACCATCCGCGACGCGCTCGAGGTCTCTCGCCGGGGTCGTCTCGTGCGGCTCTCCGAGCATGCCGCCCAGGCGGTCCGCGCGAGCCGGCGCCTCAAGCACGAGCTCATCGATCGCGAGATCCCGATCTACGGCGTGACCACCGGATTCGGCGACAGCGCTCACCGCCAGATCTCCCCGGCCAAGGCCAGTCGGCTGCAGCAGAACATCCTTCGCTTCATGGGCGTCGGCACCGGGCCGATTGCCCCGCCCGAGGTCGCGCGCGTGACCATGCTGCTGCGCGCCAACTGCCTGGCCAAGGGGAACTCCGGCGTGCGCGTCGCGCTGATCGAGCACGTGCTCGAGCTTTTGAATCAGGGCGTGACGCCGTACATCCCCGAGCGCGGTTCGTGCGGAGCGAGCGGCGACCTGGCGCCGCTGTCCTACGTGGGGCGGGCGCTGGCCGGCGACGGGCGCGTGCTGTTCGACGGCGTGGACCGCGACGCCGCCGGCGTGCTCGCCGAGCTCGGCCTCGACCCGTTTCTGCTCGAGGCCAAGGAAGGCCTGGCGCTGACCAACGGCACCTCGTTCATGAGCGCCTTTGCCTGCCTGGCCGTCGGCGCCGCGCGCGAGCTGGCCGACCTGGCCGACCTGATGACGGCGATGGCCTCCGAGGCGCTCATCGGCAACCGCGGCCACTTCAACGCGTTCCTGTTCGACCAGGCCAAGCCCCACCCGGGGATGGTCACGAGCGCCCGTCACATCCGCGAGCTGCTGGCCGACTCGGGGCTGGCGGCCGATTCGGACGAGCTGTTTGCCGGCGGTCTCGGTGGCGCGGAGTTCCTCGAGCTCGACCGCCACGTGCAGGACAAGTACTCGATCCGCTGCGCTCCCCACGTGATCGGCGCGCTGCGCGACGTGATCGACTGGGTCGAGCAGTGGATCACGATCGAGATCAACTCCTCCGACGACAACCCGCTGTTCAACGTGCCCGGCGGGCGCGTCGAGAGCGGCGGCAACTTCTACGGCGGCCACATCGGCCAGGCCATGGACTCTTTGAAGGTCGCCTTGGCCAACTTGTGCGATCTGATCGACCGCCAGCTCGAGCTGGTGGTCGATGAGAAGTTCAACCGCGGGCTGACCGCGAACCTGATCGTGCGCGTTGATGCTTCACATCCCGAGGCGGGTCTGCATCACGGCTTCAAGGGCCTGCAGCTGTGCGCATCCGCCATGACCGCCGAAGCCATGCACCTGTGCGCGCCGACCACGATCCATTCCCGCTCCACCGAGGCGCACAACCAGGACAAGGTCTCGATGGGCACGATCGCCGCGCGCGACGCCCGCTCGATCGTCGAGCTCGCCCAGAACATCGCCGCCATCCACCTCATGGCCTGCAGCCAGGCCCTCGAGCTGCGCGGGGTCGACCAGGCCGGCCCGCGCACCCAGGACGCCTTCCAACTGGTGCGCGAGCACATCGCGTTCTTGGACCGGGATCGCTACCTGGACGAGGACATCGCGACCACGGTCGCGCTGATCCAGTCCGGCGCGATGTCCGAATTCGTGGGATAAGGGGCCGCGGACGCGGCCCCGAGGTGCTGCTGGGGCCGGGGGCAACCCGTTGCCGCCCCCGGCCCCGCGCTTCGCCGCTGGTTGTCGGGATCATGCGGCGCGGGTCCGGCTACCGGGTGGCGCGGTAGCGCTCGAGGGCTTCGCGCCGTGCCGCGGCGTGGTCGACGATCGCCTCGGGGTAAGCGTCACCGTTGTGCAGCTCCGGCACGTAGCGGTGCACGTAGGCGCGGTCGGGATCGAAGCGGGCCTGCTGGCGGACCGGGTTAAACATGCGGCGGAAGGCCGGCTGGGGGTCGACCCCGACCGAGGCGATCCACTGCCAATTGCCGTTGTTGCTTGCCTGGTCGCCGTCCAGCAGAAGCCGCATGAACCAGCGCTCGCCCCAGCGCCAGTCGATCCCGAGGTCCTTGGTCAGGAACGAGCCCACGACGAGCCGGGCCCGGTTGTGCATCCAGCCCTCGCGCCTGAGCTGGCGCATGCCCGCATCGACGAGGGGAAACCCCGTCCGTCCCTCGCACCACGCCTTGAATGGCTGTTCCGCGTGGCTCCACGGGATCGTCCCGCGGTACCGCGCCTGGTGCTCGGATCGCGCGTTGCCCGGGAAGTGCAACAGCACGTGGGCATAGAAGTCGCGCCAGCACAGCTGGCGGCGAAAGGCTGGTTCGCCGGCGCGCTCCTCGAGCTCGCGCGGCGAGAGGCAACCGAAATGCAGATACGGGGAGAGGCGCGAGGTTCCTGGCTCGCCGACCAGATCCCGCTTTACCGCGTAAACCCCGGCGTGGCCGGACAGGAACGCGCGCATTGCCTCGCGGGCGGGATGCTCGCCGCCGGGCTGCGGCTCGTCGACCTCCTGGCGTAGGCGGAGGTCGGCGAGCCGAGGCAGGACGCCGGCCGCGACGCTCCGGGGCAGCGGCGGCAAGGCACGCGGCGCACCGTGCGGCCGGCGGCGAGGCGCCTGCGCCCAGGCGCGGTGAAACGAAGTGAACACGGTGTACGGGCCGCCTCCCGCGGTGCGGATCGCGCCCAGGTCGTCGATCACGAACAGCCCCGGGTGCTCATGGACGGTCACGCCGGATTGCTCCAGCGCGCCAGCCACGCGCGCGTCGCGAGCGCGCGCGAAGCCGCTCACGTCGCCGCTGAAGTGCATGCTGCTTGCCTTCACCTCGCGCGCGAGGTTGGGAATCTCCTCCTCCGGTCGGCCGTGGCGGACGACCAACCGGCTCCCGCGGGCCCGCAGCGATCGATCGAGGTCGGCGAGGCATTCGAGCAGGAATTGGGTGCGTGGACCCGAGGCGTGGCGGCCGCGGAGCAGGCGCTCGTCGAAGCAGAAGACGGGCACGAGCTGAGCAGCGGCCCCGCGCGCGGCCTCGAGCGCCGGATGGTCGTGCATGCGGAGGTCGCGCCGCAGCCAAAGCAGGGCGGTCATCCGAGCAGCCCCGCCACGGCGCTGTAGCGGAAGTCGAAGATCCGGGTCAGGTCGCGCTCGACGAATGCGCTGTGGGCCAGCGCGCCGAGCGACCCGAGCGGCAGCGCGTAACGCACGTGGTCGCACACCAGCGTCCCGCCGGGCGCCGCGCGGAACTCGTGGCGGTGATGCCAGAGGCGGTAGGGCCCCTTCACCTGCACGTCGACGAACTCGCGGTCTGGCTCCCACGCGTCGATGCGGGAGAGCCAGCGCAGCGGGATCCGGTGCAGGTGCAGGCGATATTCGATGAGGGCCCCCGCCGCCATGACCCCGGGCTCGGGAGTGACGAGGCTGAAGCCCAGCCAGGGCGGGGTGATCCGCTCCAGGTTGCCGGCGCGGGCGAAGAACGCGAACACCTCGCTCACCTCTCGTGGCAGGAACTGCTCGCGGTAGAGGTGGTGGGTTCGTGTTCGCACAGTGCGTATAGTATTGTCTCTACAAGATGATAGGTAACGTCGTTGACGACATCCTCGACCGCAGCATCGCCCTCGGCTACGGGAAGCCCGGGCTGGAGATCCGCCGGCGACTGCCCGGCTGGCCCGCCGATCCGCCGCCGATCGAGGGCGCCGTTGTCCTGCTCACCGGCGCTGCCTCAGGCATTGGCCTGGCTTCGGCCCAGGGGTTCGCCCGCCTTGGAGCCACGGTTTATGCGCTGGCCCGCACCGACGGCCGCGCCGCCGAGGCGGTGGAGCGAATTGCCAGCGCGGCTCCCGGCGCGGACGTCCGGCCGGCTAGCTGCGATGTGAGCAGCCTGGGGGCGATCCGCGCCTTCGCCGAGGAATTCGCGGCCCGCGAGCCGCGCCTCGACGTGCTCGTCAACAACGCCGGCGTCATGCCCGACGAGCGCACGAGGTCGGCCGACGGTCACGAGCTGATGTTCGCCACGCACGTGCTGGCGCCGCTCGCCCTGACGAGCCTGCTGGGTCGGCTGCTCGAGCAGACTGCTCCGGCCCGGGTCATCAACGTGAGCTCGGGCGGGATGTACGGCCAGTCACTGCCGGCGGGCGACTGGGAGTCCGAGCTTGCCTCCTATAGCCCGAAGAAGTTCTACGCCCGGACCAAGCGCGAGGAGGTGCTCGTCACCGAGCTGCTGGCCGAACGGCTGCGCGAGCGCGGCATCGTCGTGCACAGCATGCATCCCGGCTGGGTCGACACCGAGGGCGTGAGGCGGTGGATGCCGGTGTTTCGCAAGCTGACGGTGCCGATCATCCGGACCCCCGAGCAGGGCGCGGACACGGTCGTGTGGCTGGGGGCCGCCGCGTCGGAGCCGCTGGCCGGCAGCGGGCGATTCTGGCACGACCGCCGGCCCCGGCCCACCCACTACCGGCTCGGCGCCGCGGAGGACTCGGAGGCGGACCGCCGGGCGCTGTGGCGCTACTGCCAGGACGCCCTGGCTAAGGCCGGCATCGACGGGTTATGACGCGGTCGCGTAGCGGACCATCCGCGTGCTGAGCTGGATCGCCGACCGCAGCTCGTTCTCGCGCGGCACGGGCGCGTCGTAGAGCCGTTCGCGCAGGTCGTCGAGCCGGCCGGGCGCCGCGTCGGCGCCAAGCCGCCAACAAACCTGGGCGGCCAGGCGGACGGCGTGGGCTTCGACCGTCCAAACGGCCTCGAACAAGCGCTCGCCGGGACCCTCACGCGGCCTCTCCCAGCCGGTGAGGCAGGCGGCGAAGCCGGGTGACTCGCACACGATTGCCCACTCGCGCGCCAGCGGCTGCCCGGCCCGCAGGGGAACCTCGAGCGGCGCTTGGCGGGGCCGGCGCACCCGGCGAAAGTCAGCGAGCACGACGGCGCGCTCGGCGGTCCGGGCCAGCTCGCGCCAGCGCGGCTCCGAGGCGCGATAGAAGCGCTCGCGCTGAAAGCAGCCGAACAGCAGCGGGCGCTCGGCCCGGGCCAGGCACTCGTCTTCGATCGCCCGCGACAAGATCAGCATCGCCCGCTTGGGCAGGAGCTGGGGCTCGAGCTCCGGGACACGCGCGCGCAGCGACGCGTACATCGACGCGGACTGCTCTTCCTCGTGGTCGTGCGCCAGCTCGATGGCCGCTTGCAGCGACAAGCCGCTCTCCCGTGCCCGCAGCACCGCACGCACGCGGGCCAGATCGGCCTCGGAGTAGCGGCGATGGCCGCTCGAACGCCGCTGCGGCTTGGGAAAGCCGTGCCGCAGCTCCCACATCCGCAGGGCCGCCTCGCTCACCCCGCTGCGGGCCGACATCTCGCGCATGGTCATGCCCTGCTCGGGTGACCCGTCGGGGCCGGTACGCGGAGTGGGCATCACGGCGGCACCGTACCGCAGTCGTCAGCTGCGAACAAGACGTATAGATTTTTTTCGACATTCTGTGCTACAGTGATCGCCGATGACCGCCACTCGCGCCACCGTAAGCGCCGTTCTCCTCGCCCGTGTCTCCTACGGCTTGGTCTTGACGGCCGCGCCACGGAGGCTGGCCTTGCGGTGGCTCGGTGAGGATGCGAATCGCGCCTCCGTCCAGGTCGCCCTGCGCGGGCTCGGCGCGCGCGAGGTCGTCGTGCACGCGGCCGCGGTCCTCGCTCTGCGACGAGGGGCCCCGCTTCGGCCCTGGCTGGCCGCCAGCGCTGCGGGCGATCTCATCGACGTCGTCGCCACGGCTGCCGAGCGCCGTCGCCTGCCGGGTGGTTCGCCCCTGGCCACGCTGGCGGTCGGCGGCGGCTCGGCCCTGATCAGCGCCCTGCTCGCCGGCGTCGTCGAGCGCTGACCGGTTGGGGCGCCTGATGCGGATCGCCTACATCGAGCCGGGCGGGAGCCGATGAGGATCGCCATCGTGGGAGCCGGGATCTCCGGGCTTCTCGTCGCACACCTGCTCCACCGGCAGCACGACATCACGGTGTTCGAGGCGGCCGATTACGCCGGCGGCCACGCGAACACGATCCGGGTCGATACCCCCTATGAGACCCATCACGTCGACACAGGCTTCATCGTGTTCAACGACCGCAACTACCCGAACTTCGAGCGCCTGCTGAACCGGCTGGGGGTCGCCTGGCAGCCGTCGACGATGAGCTTCAGCGTGAGCGACGGCCTGGGCGACTTCGAGTACTCCGGCGCGTCGCCCAACGGGTGGTTCGCCAACCGCCGGCACCTGCTCACCCCGTGGTTTCACCGGATGGTGTCCGATCTGGCGCGCTTTAACCGCGCGGCGCGAAGGCTGCTCGCGGCGTCGGGGCCGGGCGCCTGGCCGGGACCTTCGCTGGGCAACTGGCTGGAGCGCCACAACTTCTCCCGGCCATTCATCGACCGGCTGATCGTGCCGCAGGTGTCGGCCGTCTGGTCGGCCGATCCCGACCAGATGTGGAGCTTCCCGGCGCGCTTCCTGGCCGAGTTCTTCGACAACCACGGGATGCTTGGCTTCCGCGGCCGGCCGCGGTGGCGAGTCATCCGCGGCGGCTCTGCGCGGTACGTGCAGGCGCTGACGGCTCCGTTCGCGGACCGGATCCTGCTCCGCACGCCGGTTCGGGCGGTACGGCGCGAGGAAGGCGGCGCTCTCGTCTGGCCGCGCGGGGCAGAGGCAGTGCGCTACGACGAGGTGGTCCTGGCCACGCACTCCGACCAGGCGCTCGCCCTGTTGCAGGACGCCACCGATGCCGAGCGGCAGGTGCTGGGCGCGATCCCCTACCAGGTCAACGAGGCCGTGCTCCACACCGACCACCGGCTGCTGCCCCGCCGCCGGCGTGCCTGGGCGAGCTGGAACTACCACTGGCAGCCTGACCCGGGCCCCCGCGCGACCGTGACCTACCACATGAACCGCCTGCAGTCGCTGCGGGCCGAGCGCGAGTTCTGCGTCACCCTCAACCGCACCGGCGCCATCGACCCCGAGCGGGTGATCCGCAAGATCACCTACGCGCATCCGGTCTACACCGCCCAGGGGGTGCAGGCGCAGAGGCGCTTCGAGCAGGTCAGCGGGCCGCGCGGCACTCATTTCTGCGGCGCTTACTGGGGCTGGGGGTTCCACGAGGACGGCGTCCGCAGCGCGCTGCGCGTGGCGGAGCGGTTCGGAGCGCGGCTGTGAGTGCGGCTTCCTCTGGCTCCGCTGTGGGCACGGCTTCCTCTGGCTCGGCCGTGGGCACGGCTTCCTCTGGCTCGGCCGTGGGTACGGCTTCCTCTGGCTCGGCTGTGGGTACGGCTTCCTCTGGCTCGGCTGTGGGTACGGCGTCCTGCATCTACGAAGGGACCATCCGCCACCGCCGGCGTGAACCATCCCGTTCGTTCGAGCACCGGATCGCGCTGTTCTACCTGGATCTGGACGAGCTCCCGCGACTGCTCGCCGGGCGGCTGGTGGCGCGGCGACCGGGGGCGCTGCGGTTCCGCCGTCGCGACTACCTGGGTCCCGATTGGCTTCCCATCCACGTGTCCGTGCGGGACAAGGTCCAGGTCGCGACGGGTCGCCGTCCGGCCGGGCCGATCCGGCTGCTCACCCAGCTGCGCTCGTTCGGTCACTGCTTCAACCCAGTGAGCTTCTACTACTGCTTCGACCACGCCGGCGAGCGGGTGGAAGCGCTGGTGGCCGAGGTGACCAACACGCCCTGGGGAGAGCGTTACGCGTACGTGCTCGGTGCACCGGAGGAGCCCGGCGGCGTCCTGACCGACGAATTCGGGAAGGCGCTGCACGTCTCCCCGTTCATGGCCATGGATCACCGCTACGTCGTGCGCGCCGGCACGCCGGGGGAGCGGCTGGCCGTGCACATCGAGTCCCGGCGCGGGGGCGGGTCGGCGTTCGAGTCCACGCTCGGGTTGCGCCCGCCGGCGTCCGAGGCCGCGCTCGCGCTGCGCCCCCCGGCGTTCGGGGCCGAGCTCGCGCTGCGCCCGCCGGCGTTCGAGGCCTCGCTCGCGCTGCGCCGGACGGAGCTGACCCCGCGCGCCGCCGCCAGGGTCACCCGCCGCTATCCGCTGGCCGGCGCCCGGGTGCTGGGGTTGATCTACGGGCATGCGGTCGCCTTGAAGTTCGCGGGGGCTACGGTGTATCCGCATCCAGGCTCCGGCCCGCGCCCCCACCAATCGACCGCTCGGCCCGCGCGGTGATCGACCGCGTCTGCCGCGCACTGCTCGCGCTGTTTCTGCGCCGGATCACAGCCGGCAGCCTGATCGTGCTCGAGGCCGGCCAGCGTCGCGTCTACGGCTCGGGGGCGCCGATCGCGACGATCAGGATCCACTCCGCCGCGACGTGGCGGATGGCCATCCGGGGCAGTCTGGGGTTGGGCGACGCCTACGCCGCCGGCTTGTGGGATTCGCCGGACCTGACCGCGCTGGTCAGGCTCGCCGCGCGCAACGTCGGTGGGCTCGATCGTCTGCGCGCCCGCCTTGGTCCTGTTCGCGTCCCCCTCCAGCGCCTGCGCGCGTGGCTGCGACGCAACACGCGTATGCGCCGCCGGCGCGACGCCGCCGCTCACTACGACCTCGGCAATGAGCTGTTCTCCCGCATGCTCGACCCGACCATGAGCTATTCCTGCGCGCTGTTCGAGGATCCGGGAATGACCCTGGAGGAGGCGCAGCTGGCCAAGCTCGAGCTGGTGTGCGAGAAGCTCGACCTCGGACCGGGTGACCGCGTGCTCGAGATCGGCACCGGCTGGGGCGGCCTCGCCATCCATGCCGCGAGGACCCGCGGCTGCCAGGTGACCACCACGACGATCTCGCGCGAGCAGTACGACCACGCGGTGGCCGCGGTGCGCCGGGCCGGTCTCGAGCATCGGGTGACGGTGCTGCTCGAGGACTATCGCGATCTGACCGGCCGCTACGACAAGCTGGTCTCGATCGAGATGATCGAGGCGGTCGGATGGCGGCACTTCGGGACGTTCCTCGCCAAGTGCGCGGAGCTGCTCACGCCGCAGGGCTCGATGCTCCTCCAGGCGATCACGATCGACGACCGCGCCTATGGCGTCGAGAAAGCCTCGCGGTCGTTCATGAACACCCGCATTTTCGCGGGCGGCTGCCTACCCTCGGTCGAGACGCTCACCCGGGCGACCGCCCGCCGGACCGATCTGCAGGTCGTCGACCTCGAGGATCTCACTCCGCACTACGTCGAGACGCTCAGGCGCTGGCGCCGGCGATTCGCCCTACACGCCGGCGAGCTCGCATGCCTCGGCTACGACGAGTCTTTCCGCCGGCTCTGGATGCTCTATCTGAGCTACTGCGAGGCCGGCTTCGCCGAGCGGCGGATCTGCGTCGTTCAGCTCCTGCTGGGCAAGCCGCGCTGGCGCGCCGATGCGCCAGCCGCCGTCCTCACCGCGCCGGGGATGGTGGCGGCCCTGTAGTTTTGCCCACGGATGTCTCGGGAGCCGCTGCGCCCGCGGGATTAGTCACCGATCAGCCGGGCCGGTGGAGGACGGGGACGGCGGCACGATCCAGGCACGCCCGGAACGGCCGCACGATCCAGGCACGAGAAAGAGCCGTCGTCCCTGGTCGCCGGTTTAGACTCGAGCGGCCCGTGACCGGAGGAGAGCGACTCAACGCCAGCACGCTGCTGGATGCGCAGTTGGACGCGGGCCGGGCGGACAGAGCGGCATTTCTGACGGCCGACGGCGAGGTCACCTACCGCCAGCTGGCCGGGCTGAGCGGCGCTGTCGCCTCCTACCTGACCACGCTCGACGTCGAGCGCGAGCAGCGGGTCCTGATGATCCTCGATGACTCGCCCGCGTTCCCCGCCGCGTTCCTCGGCGCGATGCGGATCGGCGCGGTCCCGGTGCCCGTGAACCCGATGGATCGCGTCGACAACTATGCGTACTACCTGGACGACAGCTACGCCAAGGTCCTGTTCGTGGAGGCGTCGCTGCTGCCGGCGCTCGCGGCTGTGTTGGCCGCGAGGCCATGGGTTCACGTGGTCGTGGTTGACGGGGATGCCGGCCCGCACACGAGCTTCGCCTCGTTCGACGTGGCCCACGCCGCCGCGCTGCGACCGCCGCTCGACACCCACCGCGAGGACATGGCGTTCTGGCTCTACAGCTCGGGCTCGACCGGGCGGCCCAAGGGCGTCGTGCATACCCACGGCGACATCGGCGTGACCGTCAACCAGTACGCGCGCAACGTCCTGCGGATCTCAGAGTCCGATGTGTGCTACTCCACGACCAAGCTGTTCCACGCCTACGGGTTGGGCAACAGCCTGTCGTTCCCGCTGTCGGTCGGCGCCTGCTCCACGCTGGTCAAGGGACGCTCGACCCCGGATCTGATCTTCCAGACGCTCGGGCGCGTCCGCCCGACCCTGTTCTTCTCGGTGCCGGCGCTGTACGCCGCGATGGTTCGTACGCCGGGCGCATCGGAGGTCGACTTCTCCACCGTCCGCGCGTGCGTCTCGGCCGCCGAGGCGCTGCCGGCTGCCGTACTGGCTCGCTGGCAGGAGCTGACCGGCGTCCCCATCCTCGACGGGATCGGCTCGACCGAGATGCTCCACATCTACTGCTCCAATACTTTGGAGGACCTCGCGCCCGGCACCTCGGGAGGCCGGTGCCGGGGTACGAGCTGCGTCTGGTCGACGAGCACGGCCTCAACGTGGCCGCCGGCGAGCCGGGGGATCTGATGGTGCGCGGCGAGAGCTGCGCCGCCTACTACTGGCACCAGCGCGCCAAGACGCGTTTCTCGATGCGCGGCGAGTGGTTCCACACCGGCGACCGCTACATCGTCGATGCCGACGGGCACTACATCTACCAGGGCCGCTCCGACGACATGATCAAGGTGGGCGGGCTGTGGGTCTCGCCGGCCGACGTGGAGGGCTGCCTGGTTCGTCATCCCGCGGTGTCCGAGGCGGCGGTGATCGGGGTGCGAATCGAGGACGTCAGCCGGATCAAGGCGTTCGTTATCGCGGGCGCGGGTACGGCGCCGGAGGATCCTGCGGCGCTGGCGGATGAACTCCGGCAGTGGTGCAAGGGGAACCTGCGCCGCTACGAGTACCCGCACGTGATCGAGTTCGTCGAGGACCTGCCGCGGACGCCGACGGGCAAGGTCCAGCGCTACAGGCTTCGCGAGGCCGAAGAGGTACAGGCGACGCTGGCCGGCGCCGGGTGAGGATGCGCCCCGCCGGCGCGAACCGGATCATCACCGAAAACCCAGCCCCGCCGCGCGACTTGGATCATCACGGAAACCAGGCCCGCCGGGCGACCCCGGATCATCACGGACACCAGGCGGTCTACCGTCGACTCGGCTACCGCGAGGCGGCCGGGCGGATCGAAAGCGAGTACGCCCGCGTGTACTTCTCGAAGCGGCTTGATGGGACGCCTCGGCGTCGCGGGCTCGCATAACGTATCCGCGCCCATGGCCCTTCCCCGCGTTCTACATCCCTTCGCGGCTCCCGCTCGTCCCGCCGACGAGTTCCTCGAGATCGTGCGCGGTGAAGGGTGTCGTGTGTTTGACGCGGATGGCCGGAGCTACCTGGACGGGACCGCCTCCCTCTGGTACTGCGCGGCCGGTCACGGCCGACGCGAGATCATCGACGCGATCAGCGCACAGCTCCGCGAGCTCGACGCCTTCCACACCTTCGCCCGCTTCACCAACCGGCCCGAGCAGCGGTTAGCCGAGTTGCTGCTCGAGTTGGAGCCGATTCCGGATGCCCGCGTGCTGTTCGCCTGCGGCGGCTCGGAGGCAATCGACTCGGCGATCAAGCTCGTCCGGGCCGGCCACAAGGCCGCCGGCGATGGCGGCCGCTCGGTGTTCCTCAGCCGCCATTACGCCTACCACGGCGTAATGCTCGGCGGCACCTCCGCCGGCGGCCTGCCGGCCAACCGCGACCCCTTCGGCACGCTTCTGCCTGACTTCTTCCAGGTCGACCGCGACAGCCTGCCGGCGATGCGCGACGCGGTCGCCTATTACGGCCCCGAGCGGATCGCCGCCATCGTAGCCGAGCCGGTGATCGGCGCCGGCGGTGTGTTTCCGCCGCCTCCCGGTTATCTCGAAGGCCTCCGGGAGCTGTGTGACGAGAGCGGAGCGCTGTTGGTGTTCGACGAGGTGATCACCGGCTTCGGCCGTCTCGGTTCGTGGTTCGCCTCCCATCACTACGGCGTCACGCCCGACGTGACGACGTTCGCCAAGGCGGTGACGAGCGGCTATCAGCCGCTCGGCGGCGTTATCGTCGGGCCGCGGCTGCGGCAGTGGCTCGAAGCCGACCCGAGTTACCTGCTCGCGCACGGGAACACGTACGGCGGCCATCCCACGTGCTGCGCCGCCGGCGTGGCGAACATCGAGCTCTTGCGCTCTGACGGGCTGCCTTCGCGAGCGCGGTCGGCCGGAGCGCGCCTGCGCGCCGGTCTCGAGGGCCTGCGCGATCGACCGGGCGTGGCCGAGGTGCGTGGCGAGGGGCTGATGCAGGCGATCGGCCTGAACGACCCGTTCACCGCGGGTTCGTTCACCGAGGCCCTGCTCGAGCGCGGCGTCATCGGCCGCGCGCTGCCCTACGCGAACACGGTGGCCTTCTCGCCGCCGCTCATCATCTCCGACGAGGAGATCGACGAGCTGGTCGCCGCCACCGCCGCGGTGCTCGACGAGGGCGGCTGACGAGCCGGTCTCGCGCTGGACTTGGGCAGCTGACGCGTCCAATCTCGCGTGCCCTCGGGGCTAGGTTTCCGCCGACCCGCTTCGCGGTGTTGCTATCATTTTCTGCCCGCCGCGGGGTGGAG
>CAVRBZ010000010.1:0-230178 GCA_963719355.1 uncultured Solirubrobacterales bacterium
GGATCGTGCTCAGGTCAGTGTATGCCACGCGCTGCTGTGGCTTCAGCATACCATCACGGGGACCGGGCCGGGGCGGAGCACACACCGCAACTGTAGGGGTAACTGTGGGGGTAACTCTGCCAGGTGGAGGTGGGCAGTGCTGCCCTGCCGGAGCAGAATAGGCTCGTACACGTCGACCACGAGAGCGCCGGGGCTCTATCAAACAGGCGGCTGGAGTCTCAGTTAGACTTACCGCTGTAGTGGCAAGGAGGTCAGTTCATGCGACGTGTTCCCCTTGTTTCGGCGAGCCGATACTTGGCGGCATCACCATCGCACACTGCTGGCGGGGCGATCGGCCCGGCGCGGGCCACCCCGGCTCCGGCCGGCGGCGTACTGGTCTGGCCGTGATGTGGCAGTCCGTGGCCCACAGCGCTCGATCCTGCCCTGGCGATAGACCCAACCGTCCGAGCAGATCGTCGGTCTGCTCTACAACGGTCTGGTCAAGCTCGACGGCCACAACAACGTGGTGCCTGACCTGGCCGAGGCGCTGCCCAGGCTCTCGCCGGATCGCCGCACCTACACCTTCACCTTGCGCCCCATCTGCAGTTCTCGGACGGCTCGCCGCTCACCGCCGCCGATGTGGTCTACAGCCTCTCCCGCGCCACCTCCAAGCAGGAGGCCAGCCCACTGGCCGGCTATCTCAATCACATCGAAGGATTCGCGGCCTGGAACACCGGCAAGTCGGCCAGCCTGACGGGCGTCAGGGCGCTCGATGCGCGCACGGTGCAGATCACCCTGGATAGGCCGACCAGCTACTTCCTGGCGCAACTGACCGTCACCTGACTTTTACGTGGTCAAGCGCAACGTGGCCGCCAGGGAGGATCTGACCAGTGCGGCGCCCAGGCGCGCAACATCGGCTCCGGCCCCTGGGTCTTCGCCGGGCCGTGGCGCTACCAGGAGGAGATGGACTTCGTGCCCAATCCCCACTGGTATCGGGCCGGCCAGATCAGGCTGGCGGAACTGCGTGTCCCCTTCATCAGCAGCTTCGAAACCAATTACCGCGAGTACCTGGCCGGCCAGGTGCCGATGACCGTCGTGCCGACCGCCTACATGCCGGCGGACCACACGCTACCCGACTTCCACGCGGCGCCGACATTGGCAATCGATCTATGTCACGCCGAACCTGGGCACGGACAGCCAGTGCAAACCAGTGTCATGCGCGCCATTCAATGACATCCATTTCCGCCGTGCCCTGCTGTATGCCGTCAATCGGCAGGTGATCACCCAGAAGATCCTGCATGGCATCGGAGGCGCCGCTCTGCGGCATGGTGCCCCAGGGCCTGGCCGGCTACGACCCGGCCTCTGCGCGCTCACGCCCTACGATCCCGCGCGGGCAAGGCGGGAGCTGGCGCTGGCCCGGCAAGGACTTCGGCGGCACGCTGCCGAACGAGGACCAGCTCACGGTGCCCTACCCCGACATCAGCCAGGATGTCGCCAATGAATACCAGGAGCTCCAGGTCGAGTGGCAGGCGGTCGGGATCAGCATACAGACTCGTCGCGGTGCCGTTGAATGCAATGGGTGACCATGGCCCGACCGCGCGACGCCGTTCATTGCCGGTGCCTGGATCGCCGACTATCCCGACCCGCAGGACTTCACCGAGTTGCTGTTCGATTCTGGCTCTCGCCTGGCAATCGACCACTACCACAATCCAGCCTTCGACCGGCTGATGGACGCGGGCCGATGGCACGCCGAATGGCCCGGAGCGCACCAACCTGTACATCCAGGCGCAGAAGCTGCTCATCAACGATGTGGCGATCATCCCGATCGGCCAGGCAGGTGTGGAGCTTCCGCTGGCGGCCCACCATCCACGGCCTCTTCCCGTCGCCGAACTGGTACTGGCCGCAGCCGCTGAACGAGGATTGGGCCAACGTCTGGGTCAGCTAACCGGCTCTGTCGGATTCCGTACCACGGAGTCTCCTGGGGTGGGTGGCTGGTCTCGCTACTGCCGGTGGTTGCCGGTGGTCGGTACCAGCCACCCACAGATGCGCCTTGGCTGCCCGTGGCGACAAGGAACGTGCGCGAGCGATGTGCGCATCCATTGCGCTGGCCCCGGTGCGTGACCAGGGTAGAGAGTCGGTGCTGCCGTGCCCGCGCCGTTCGATACTATGCATGGGCGGCGCAGGAGTATGCATGGCCCTACCGCTCGCGAGCTCGTCCTCGGCGCTGCCACGCCGGTAAAATCGGACCCGACGGGATCAACGCTACCGGCCCATCTCTCGCGGCGCCGTAGGCAGCCGGACACGGGTGCAGCGCCGATGCAGCAGGATGCGCTACGCTGCAGGGTGGCTCAGGAGGTGATTGGCTGGCAGTACGAGATCTCGGCGTCTACGCCCAACACCTTCCTTGACGTACAGCATGCCCTTGAGCGTTACTCCATACGCTTCTTGATGGGGGACTGAAGTGAAAGAAGTCAACCTGATAATCAGGCCGGACGATGAAGACGCGGAGGCTGCCGAGGTATGCGTTGCGGGCAAGGTAGGCTCGCGTGGGTACCGGTTCCTGCTCGATACTGGAGCTAGCCGAAGTTGCATCACCTTCGACGCCTACACCTCCGAGTTCGCCCTAATCGGAACCAACACTTCAGCAGGAGTGTTTGCGAAGGGCAGTGAGGATGTGGTCGTCGTACCCAGTATCGAGGTTGGGCCTATCGTACGGCATGACTTTCCGCTGGTGCGATCACCTGAACACATGCCGGGCACGCGCAGCCTGCTCGGTATGGATATCCTGAAAGATTTTGGTTTCCACTTCTTATTTAGTGAAGGACGCGTCCTCATTGATCCAGAAGATATGATATGCGGCATGTATGGCTTCCAAGACCTCCTGTTGGATACCGTCTTTCATCCCTATGTGAAGGTCGAGGTTGGTGCGATTGAGGCCAACGCCGTGTGGGATACCGGCGCAGGCATCACCGTGGTAGACCTGACGTTTGTACAGGAACACCCAGAGGTTTTCCAGGCAGCCGGGCGCACCCTCGGGACCGACTCCACAGGTGCGCAGGCGCATACGCCAATGTTCATTGTGGATACAGCGACCATCGGGAACCGAGTATTCTCACCCCACAGAGTGGCAGGAGTGGACCTGTCACAGGTCAATGCCACCATCGAGATACCGATGGATTTCATTCTGGGCTATAGCACGCTGCGGAAAGCAAGCTGGTTGTTTGATTTTCCTCGCCGGCGGTGGGCTGTCACGAGCATGCTTGGTCGGGGAACATTGGGTTAACACAAGAGCGCACGCTTCACGATCCACCTGAATGGCTGCCCAACGGATGACCTCTCACAGCGAGCACAATCGCGAGATGTGCGCCTACCTCACGGCACGAAGTTGAAGGGCGGAAGGTTTATAAGCCCCAAGGGTCCGCGGTGCCGCTTCAGCCGGCGGGTAGGCTTCGCATGTTTATACAGGGGACTCCGCGACCCCTGCCCCGTCGATACGTCGTCCTGCAGCAGCACAGACTGGCGAGCAGTAGCAACTCGCCGCCGTACGGGAAGCGCCGTTCAGCTAAAACCCAGCCGGCGCTCCTTCAGGCTCACGTACTTCTGCCGGCCAATCACCAGGTGGTCGAGCACCTCGATGTCCATCATCTTGCCGGCCTCGACCAGGGTACGGGTCACCTGCACGTCTTCTGGACTCGGCGTGGGGTCGCCGGACGGGTGATTGTGCACCACGATCATCGCGGTAGCGTTATGCCGGACTGCCTCCCGGAAGAGCTCGCCGACGCGCAGGGAGGTCGAGTTGACGGAGCCTTGATAGATGGTGGGCGCGGCGAGCACCATGTTTTTGGTGTTCAGGAGCACCGTGCGCAGGCACTCATGCTCCAGGTAGGCCATGTCCAGCATCAGCAACTGGGCTACGTCGCTGGGAGAGCTGACCCGTACACGCTCCTGGCCGGGATCCAGCAGCAGCCTGCGACCAAGCTCGAGCGAGGCCTTCAGGGTGCAGGTCTTGGCCGCACCCATGCCACGCTCCCCTTCAAGCGTGGCGAAGACCGCCTGATAGAGGCCGCCCAGGCCGCCATAGTGTATCAGGAGACGTTGGGAGAGGGCAACCACATCCTCACCCACGCTGCCCACACGCAGCAGGATGGCCAGCAACTCCGCGTTGGAGAGCGCGGTAGGACCAAGCTGCTGCAGCTTTTCGCGTGGCCGCTCGCTGGCCGGCCACTCGCGCACGGTGAGATGGTATTCAGCCATCGCCCGCGCTCACATGCGATCCGGCAGATGTGCTGCCACGCGGCGCGGGGAGCGCCGAGTAGACGGGCGAGATAAGCATATACGCCGACAAAAGAAGCGACAGCCAGAGGAGCAGGGCGAGATCGGCCGCACCCCAAACCCGGGCGGGCAAAATGCCCGTGCTCCCAGCAGGGATACGGCGCGGCATTAGCGGCCGCAGTAGGGGCACAGGCTCCACTCCGGCGCTAGCAGGTGGCTGCAGAAATGGCATTGCCGGCGCAGCTTGGTGAAGCACAACGGGCAGAGCAGGAAATCGTCCTGAATCTTTTGGTTACAGGTGGGGCAGAGGTGGCGAGACTCAATCTCTTGCAGGAGGGTTTCCTCCTCCAGCGACTTCTCGTATGCTTCTGCTAGCGTTTGGCTTGGCCGAATGATGAAATATAGGAGCAGGCCAAATAGGTTGAACAGGAGCACGATGCTGGTACCAAGCAATTGGGTCACAATATTCTGCGAGCGAGCCCGAATGTCATTGAACGTCCAGATCACCAAGCCAAACCAGAGGGCCAGGCCATACGCAAACAGCCCGCTAAACAGAATGGTGACTACCGTCCGCATGATAGGCTGTTCCTTCCCTGGAAGTGGTCGCACCACGGCACCCGGCTCGAAATGCCGCGTAGAAGCATACCGCGACCCTGTGTGCGCGTCAAAGCAGGGGTCTTCAGGGTGCGCTATCGAGCCCTCGTTCCTTTTGGCGAAGGCGTATCTAAAATAGCGCTGGTGCATTGTACGAGTAGGATGCGTACACTCGCACCTGCACGGAGGGCGTAGAACTGCCACCGTTGCCTTTACACCTCGAAGCGGAACAAAAGCTGGTCGAGGCCGCGCGTTCCAGTCCGGTCGCCTTCGGTGCCCTCTATGAGCGCTATGTGGACCCGATCTATACCTACGCATGGCATCGGTTGGGCGATCGGACGGCGGCGGAGGACATCGTATCGGAGACATTTCATCGCGCGCTGGAGAATATCCACAGCTATGAATGGCGGGGGGTAGCGTTCTCGGCCTGGCTCTATCGTATTGCCAGCAATGTTATCGCCGCGCGGTTCCGTAAGGAACAACCAATGGGCGGCGAGGAAGAACTGGAGACATGTGCAGGAGCCGGAGCCGGGTCCGGACGTGATCGTCACGCGATTGGAATGGAGAGCTGATTTGCTGGCTGCGGTGCGCGCGCTGCCGGCCGAGCAGCAACAGGTGATCCTGCTGCGCTTCGGCCAGGAACTGCGTAACAAGGAAATCGCCCGCATTATGCAACGAAGTGAGGGAGCCGTAAAGGCCCTCTTGCATCGGGCATTGGGCACGCTGCAGCGACGTCTGGCAGCAGAGGAAATGTGACCCGGCAACCATGAACGACGACGCGGATCGGCTGAGCGAGGAACTGGATCGCCTGTTGGACGGCGACCAACTACATACGGAGGGATTGCGGAGCGATCCACTCCTGCATCTTGCCGCCGAGTTGCATGCCACGCTTCAACCGGTTCAACCTGACCCCTCCTTCCGCGCGCGGCTCAAGGCTGATCTATTGGAACAGGAAGCCTCCAGCAATGTTCGCGCCTTTCCCAGCCTTGGGCATTCGCCTGTGGAGGAGCCACACCCATGGCGGGTGAGGCAGGCAGTTATGGCCCTTGCCGTTGCCGCGGCGGCGACCATCGCACTGGTTTTTGGCTACAACAATCTGCATCAAGATTTCAATGGCCGGCCAGCCGAGGCAGTGCTGATCTCTACCAGTACGGTACGCGCGTCCACCGCAACCCCGATGATCACAGCCACGCCCCCACCTACCGTCGCAGCCGTTGTGCGCAGGACCACGCCAGGACCCACCGGAACCTCGGCGCGCGCCACGCCAACCTTCGCACCACGCCGGCAGCATCGGACAGCGGTTCCTGCCTTTACTCAGAATCCACCGGTCGCGCCAACAGCGACGGTGACGCCACGGAATACGCCCCCCCAATTGTCGCGTTGAACTCCACATCCACGCCCGCTATCGACACGTCGACGGCCACTGTCACGCAGCAGCCCACCGCTACCAATTCCTCTACCGCAGTGCCAACCATCACACCTACCAGCACTACGCCCCCAGCATCCCCACTGCCCAGCACACCCCAGCGCGCCGCGACTACCGTGCGCCTGGTGATAGTGCCCACCGCGACGATCCGCCCAACTCCTGTGCCTACCGCCAGCGCCACCGCTGTTCCTCCAAGCGCAACGCCACGTTCCACCGCTACTTCAATGCCCAGCGCCACGCCATCACCCTGGGACACGGCAACATCGCAACCTCCCAGTGTGACGCCAGTGCCACCCAGCGAGACGCCAACGCCGCACGACACGGCAACCCCACAGGACACGGCAACGGCGCAAGACACGGCGACGCCCCAACCTACCAGCACGATACAGATTCCGCCCAGCGCCACGCCGACGCCTCGGGACACGTCGACGATAGTCTGCCCAACCCTGACGTCGACACGCAGTGTGCCAACCGCCACGTTGCCACGCCCAACGCCTAGCCCACCAATACCGCTTCTCCACCGCCAAGCGCCACACCGGTTCCGCCGCCTCCTACGGTAACCACGCCGAAGAAGCCTCTTCACAGGCTAACGGCAACGGCTACCATGACCGTGGCGCCGGCCAGCCCCGTACCCAGTGCTACTCCTACCGTACCGGCGACCAGCATCCCAAGCCCGCTACCGACTGCCACGCGAATTCTCACGGCCATGACCCAGCCAAGTCCCGTGCCAACCGACACGCCAACTGCCGTGGCAACGGCGACTGAGTCTCGACCAACTGCTACAAGCACGGCGCGGCCCACGGCAACAGTCGTGCTACCAACTATCACGGCCACGACCATGCTTCCCATAGCTACCAGTACGCCGGTCGATACCGCGACCAGCCCACCAGCGAGCACCACGGCAACCCCTGTGTCGCCGACCGCGACCAGCGTGCCGCCCACTGCTATACCATCGGCAACCCAGGTGGTTGTGCTACCTTCACGTACATCGACCAGCACGGCGGTCCATACGCCTGTCACGGCCACTCCCCAGGCGCCTACCAGTACGCCACTGAGCACGTCCACACAAATCCCGGCAACCCCGACACGTCCCACGGCAAGTGCACGTGCCACTGCATCGCTAACGCCGGCTATAGCGGATACGGCAATATCGGGTACCGCGGCAACAGCCACGACCCGCGTACGTGCCACGGTCCTGGCAACGCGCGCACCCACGGCACCGATACTTCCTGCCTCGCCAACGTCCGTGCCGCACGAGGTAGCATCGACGCAGCCAACGCTGGTAGCCCTGGTCCAGAACACGGCAACGCCGGGTATAGGGGGTGCGAATCCTGCGGGTGGCGCAGGTATTGCCTCAGCTACCGCAACTGCGCCGGTGCAGTTCCCCTTGCCATTGGTGAGCAATGCCCTGCCCGACTCGCCGATCAGCCGAACGGTCGCCGTTGTCGCCCGGCGTGGTCTTGCAGAGTCTGCGGCGCGTACCACCCGACCCCGGCCAGTTGAGCGTGTATCAACTTCAGGCCAGCAGTATTCGCCCGAAGACCTGCTACGGCGTATGGCCTGTCACCCGCGTGATCAAGCAGGAAAGCGGAACCGTCGATTGTCGGACTGGTGAACGTGGAAAATCGCTACTACTGGACGTCTTTCCACATCACGCCAGTTGGCTACGCCCTCACGCTTACGCTGGTGAGCGCCCTGCCCAACCTTTCGACACAGCCATTGCAGTTCGATGCCAGATCGAGTGCACGTACCTTCCTCGTGGCGCATCATCTCTTCGGCGGGATGCAACTTGACAGCGCTACAAAGCCCCTCGCCGATGGAAGCACGCAGGTGACATTCAGTGAAATCGCGCCTTACCAGATTGTTGGCGCATATGCCAGGGTGACATTGAGCGCGACTGGTGTCCTGACCGCACTCGATCTGAGCTGGGTTGACACCTCTGTCTCGTCGCTCGTGCCAGGCATCCCTGCGGCGACTGCGCTGGCGAGGTGGCAGGATGGTCAGGGACTGGTGTGGATCGACGGTGCGATTCCGGGCGGCTACGTCAAGCGTGACAGGAACGACGATTCTCTACGTGCCGGTGGCACAGGGCGTGAACATATTCTACGAGCCCATGTATCAGTTCACGGGAAGGACGTCGAGCGGCGGCATGTTCTACATCTATATTCCGGCCATCGATCCTGCCTATTTGCGCTGAGGCGGCCCAATCACGGCCAGCATGAACGTAGATTGTTCCACTGGGGGCGCGGAGCACTCGCTTGTGGGCCGGCGCCCACGACCGTGGTCGCGGATTTGCTCTGCGACCTTACGTAGCGGAAGAAGTCAAAGAGTCCCCGGATTTTGCTCCTGGAGACTCTCAAAATGTGCCGAAGGAGGGACTCGAACCCACACGAGCGTAAGCTCACGGCGTCCTGAACACCGCGTGTCTGCCAATTTCACCACTTCGGCCTGAGTAAGGCGCAGCCGCGTGCCGCGGAATGTTAGAGAGACTTCGACATCACCAGTAGGGAAACCACCAGGAAGGCGGCGGCGATGCCAATAGTGAACTTGAACAGGGTCAATTCAATGCCGCGCCGCGTCTGAAACACGTTGCCATCGCCACCAAACACACTGCCCAGCCCGGTGCCACGTGACTGCAGCAGGATAAAATGCTCAGGAAGATGGCCAGGATTACCTGGACGATGCGAAAGGCTGTTAACACGTGTCGCAAGACCTCACCTGGTCGCCACTACCGTCCCCGATCGGACGCACCCGGTACTGTAGCACGTGAGCGCCATGCTGACAAGGGCTTACGAGCATTCTGATATGAAAGGCCCGGGGGTCGAAACCCCGGGCTCTTCAGCGCATCGGCACTGGCGGCGGTGAAAATAAATGCACAATAGAAGCAATAAATATGTTGCTGCCGTACCTGGACTCGAACTTTGGCGGCGTTCGTGTACACGCATACCCGCCAGCGAAATCGAGTATAGGATCAATGAGATGAACGGGGGATGACTCTTCAGCTTGTTTGCCGCAGCTCAGCCGGGACGCAAGGCGCGGGCACATCGCGCTCACGCGCAATGATGCAGGAAGCCGGCCAGGGTCGGCAGATCGCGGGCGGCCTCCAGGTCGCCAATCACCATGAGCTTGGCACGGGCACGGGTAAAGGCCACATTTAGCCGGCGCGGATCATCCACAAAGGCATGGCCGCGCCGGCCAGCGCCATCAAGCCCAAGACACACGATCATCGCCTCCCGCTGGCCGCCCTGGAAGCGATCCACGGTGTCGACCACGCAGTCCACGCAACGCGCGTCTCTGCTCAAGGACACGGCGCACCGCGGCCACGCGCGCCCGGAATGGCGCAACCACGCCGATTCCGCCGCCGGCACGCCACTCATCACCAGGGCCTGAACTGCACTGGCCGCGAAGATCGCTCCCGCGCGGCCTGAGTCCGCCGCTATCCACGATCACCACGCGGCATGGACCGCTCGGTGATCGCGCTCCGCACAGGTCCGTCGGATGGGCAACGAGCGGCAGGCAACCCCCGGATCCGCGACCAGCGCGCCAGCGTAGAAGGCATCGCTGGGCCAGGCAGCTGATCGCCGCGTGCATGCGATATTGCACGGAGAGGCGCACAAACACCCCCGCCGCCTGCGCCTCGGGCAGGAGCAGGCGAAAAGGGCGAGAGCGAGAACCCCTCACGGGCGGCTTCCTCGCTCTGCACCACGGGTGGCAAGCTGCTGATCATCACCTACCAGGATAAAGCGCGGCGCCAACCGCAGCGCGCCGACCGCGGCCGCCACGCTCATCTGGGCCGCCTCGTCAAGAATCACCACGGTGCGTCCGAGTGAGCGCGGCATCGAACTGGATCGGCCAGGCGTGCTGACCGTTCCCGCCATCACCGGTACGGCACGCAGCCGCTCTGCCGGCATCGGTCAGGCAGCGGCCAGGGACGCAAGGCCGCGTCCGTGCGCACGCGGCGACGCCAAGCCGGATGATCGTGGTGTAGCCCTGGGCGAGCAGCGCGTGAAGCAGGGTATCCACCGCCTGATTGGTCCAGGCGGCACAGCGCGACACGTTCTCCCCGCGCCGACCAGGGCCCGCACCATGGTAGCAATGAGGTGGGTCTTGCCAGTGCCCGGTGGACCCTGCACCAGCAGGTAGTCGCGCGCCCGTAGAGCCAGATCCAGAGCCGCGGCCTGCCGATCATTGAGACCGTCCGCCAGATCCCCTCCACCATCAAGCACCGTCCTTACGGCGCGAACTGCCGGTTCACCCCCTGCCAGCGCGGCGGGAAGCGCCACTGTGGGCAGTTTGCTTCCATAGAGGAGGGCGCGCGTGTCGGCCGGCGCGTCGAGCCAGGCGTGAAGGCCCCGGAATGTGCGGTCGAGCGCTTCGCTACTGGGGTAGCGGTCGATCTGCACCGCGTGCGCCACGGGTTCCCGCGACACAACCACGATGCAGGCTGCGGCCACCGCGGTGAGCATGCCGATCACCACCTCGCCGCGTACGGGATCCCCATCGCTCACAAGCACAATTTCGCCGACCCGTAGCTCAGACTGGTTGAGGCACGCAAAGTGGTACTGCCAGCGTCCATCTTCCAGCCGCGCGCATTCGGTGAGCGCAAGGTCTCCAAGCGCGGTTCCGGCCTCCTCTCGCTCGATCCGTGGCAACCGCCAGATTGCCGCCAACTCACGACTGGTCGCCTGTTGCTCAAGGCGCAGTAGCCGATAGTATTCAGGATAGAAGCGAGCATCTGCCTGATCGTCGCTGGCGACCGGCTGCGTCGACCAGATCACGGCCATGGCAATCGTCCAGGCCGAGCATTCGGCTCAGCAGCACACAATCGGCGCGACCATTGCTGCGCCGGCAGCGATTGCCACCTGCCGGCGGCGCGTGGCCGAGCATCAGGGCGAGCATGGCGCGGTTGCGATTCAGGACCACATGCGCCACATCGGCTGGGCCACAGGTGACGGGGCGTGTCTCTACCGTTGCGCCACCGGTATAGAGGACCACGGCATCAAAGTCACTGGCCAACCTTCCCTGGCTTGCCAGGATGGCATAGTACCCGCGCACCTGAAACTCTGGATCTGGCCACTCTTCCTTGTACTTTGCGGTCTTGAGCTCGATGATTCTGGCTACCAGTGGCCGCCCAGACGGCGCTGCGCGGCGCAGGACAAGGTCGACACGGCCACGTAGCCCCAGCTCCGGACAGAGCAGCGTGCTCTCGTATGTATGCATGGTCTCCTGCTTGCTCAGCACGGATCGTCCCACCTGACCAAACCAGGCGCGGAGCCGTTCGATGTGTGGCAGCACCGCCTCATGCAGCGTGTCCTGTGTCACGCCAGCCACCTCCAGATCAAAACCATGGCGCGCAAGGCTGGCCTCCAGATCCGTATCCGTCACGGCGCCGGTCCGGCAGAGGGCGATGAAGCATTCGTGCACTGCCGTTCCCCGCATCATCTGGGTTGAAGAGGGGTGCGCCGCGAGACGACCAGCCAACCACTGCCGGAGACAGTAATCCGTGCCCGTAAGGGCCGTGACATCCACCAGCCAATCCGGCTCGACGATCACCAGACTGTCCGGTCCGGCGCGGTAGCGTGGCGTGGCGGTGTGCCGGTGGAATGACCTGCTGCCAGCGTGAAGGGGTAGTGCGGTATGGCTAACCGCGTGCAGATGATACGCGCGGAGCACCACCCCCTTCGGCGCCTGGGCCAACCCGTCGGCCAGATAGGCGAAGCGCTCATCCAGGGCTAGTACGCACGGGCCCTGCCCAGTCGAGAGGTGCAGGGCCAGGCTGGGCTCGCGACTGCTCTTGCCCGAGGATTCAAGACGCTCAATGTCCGCGACAGTTCCTTCAATCCAGCCTTGCTCGCAGCGCGCACGGGGACCGCACACGATACAACCAGGATCATAGGCGGAACAGCTGTCCAGCACTCCCATGTCCTCCTCTTCCACACCGTGGATCGCCCTATCTGGTGAGCAAGGACCATTGTACTCTTGCAACCGCAGGCACCCTGTGGACAACTAGAAGAGGAGCGCGTTGTCACGCCGCTGTCATGGTCAGTTCACTTGAGATTCACACATCCCGTGCTATCGTAAAAGTGCTGAACAAGGTTGGTCTTCCAACAGAGATGTGGGTAACGGGTGCGGGTTCCTTTGTGGTCATCCTGCCTTCGCGCATCATGAGAGCGCTCTAACAGCAGATGCTGAAAGGATCTGGCATGCGGCAATCGCCGCGAGGTCGCCTGACCCTCGGGGTCTTGATGGCCATCGCACTGGCAGTGCTCATTGGTTTTAGCGAACTTCCCCGCCAACTGGTCCACGACCTTGGCGCCTTCATGCGGTTGCCACTCACGTCCGTTGGCCTTCTGGTAGCACTGAGTTGTCTCTCGATGCTAATCAGCGGTGCTATGTGGTCGCGCCTGCTTGCGCTCTTGGCGTACAGGATCCCTGCCCGAGCCGGTTTCCAGGCATTCCTCGCGGCGGGATTGGCCGGTCATCTGGTGAACACGGCAGGATCCGCGCTGGGCACGGCGGTATGCTTGAAGCGGCACGGTGTGTGTGCCAGCAGCGCCCTCCTGCTCAGTCTGATCGCCGATGCGCTTGGCTTCTGGGGTCTGCTGGTCTGGACACCATTGGGACTGCTGCTCCTCTCCCGCGGAGGCATAGACACAGGGCTACCACTCATTGGCCGGCACGGTCCGCTCGTGGCGGCCCTGGCACTCGCGATCCTGATGGTGGCGATGTTCGAGATACTCAGGGCGTTGGCGGCAGCCGGGCGATCGGGCAGCCAGCTTGCGCGCAAAGTGTTGGGTGTTCTGCCAGGGCGGCGCTTCGGCGCCTTCAATGCCCCGCCAGCGCCGACTTTGCGCTTGCGCCGCCTGTTAGCGCTCGTGCCGTGGTCCGCGATGGCCTGGTTCGCAGGCACACTCTCCTTCTACGTGCTGCTTGAGGCATTGAATCCGGGCAAGAGCGTGAGCGCAACGGACGTTATTGGCGCCTATGCGATTGCCACGGCGCTGGGAGCACTGGCTTTCTTTGTGCCGGATGGCATGGGCGTGCGCGATGGCATCCTGGTGGCACTGCTCGCGAAGTCAACCGGCCTGCCGCTTGCCTCGTGCGCGGCGACGGCGGTGGCCAGCAGGGCATTGGATCCGGTGTTGAAGCTGGCGATGCTGCTGGTCGTGAGTGCGCTGCCGACCTGGACGCCAGACAACGGGGCACGCATGGCGAATCGGATTTCTCCCAGGCTCGTCCTGCTTATCCAGAATATCAGATTCCTGGCTGGACGGGCAGCCTTGCCACTCTCACGGGACACGGAGTAACTACTTTGCTCCTGGTGAGCCGGGATGGGGATGAAAAAGGCGCGGTATCCTGAGCCTGGTTGGGGCGCAGAGGTCGAAAATGTCCTTGGTGCGGTGAGCCTGAGGAGTAACTTGACCGCGGGGTAGCTATCGGCAATGATGAGTGTCGCCATCCTGGCCCTGCTGGAGCCGGATGAGCACGGGAGGGAATCTGCTTACTCCGTTCTACCCCTTACCCTGACCAGCGATGGTGGATCAGCAAGCTGAAAGGAGCCGCGAGCATGGAAGTGGTGTATGGCCGCTGCGCGGGGTTGGATGTCCAGAAACAGACGGTGGTGGCCTGTGTGCTGATCAGCAGCGGTAAGGGACAGGCGGCCCAGGAGGTGCGGACCTTTTGCACGATGACGCGGGATCTGGAGGCGCTGGCAGGCTGGCTGGCCGAGCAGCAGGTGGAGCGGGTGGCGCTCGAGTCGACCGGTGTGTTTTGGTGGCCGGTGTACAATATCCTGGAAGAGGAAGGGTTCCTGGTGACGCTGGTGAATCCGCGCTACACCAAGGCGCCACCTGGCCATAAGACCGATCGCGGCGATGCGGTCTGGTTGGCCGACCTGCTCCGGCATGGCCTGGTCCGCGCCAGCTTCATCCCGCCGGCGGACATCCGGGCGCTACGCGAACTGACCCGCTATCGGGCGACCCAGGTACGGGCGCGCGCCAAGGAGGTCAACCACCTGCTCAAGACGCTGGAGTCGGCGAACCTCAAGCTGGCCAATGTGGCGACCGACCCGGTGGGCGTGAGCGGGCGGGCCATGCTGGCGGCGGTGGCAGCGGGGGAGGAGGACCCCGAGACGCTGGCCCAGATGGCCAAGGCCGGCTTGCGGAACAAGCTGGACGCGTTGGAGCAGGCCTTCGTTGGCCGGGTCAAGCCCCATCACCAGGTGCTCATCCGCGCCAGCCTGGACCACCTGCGCTTCCTGGAGCGCACCATCGAGCAGCTCGACCAGGAGGTGGAGCGCGCCACGGCCCCTTTCGCGGCGCAACTAGCCGCGCTGGACGCGGTCCCGGGGATCGGGAAAGTGGCCGCGGCAGCGATCATCGCGGAGATCGGGGTGGACATGGAGCGGTTTGCGACCGCCGGCCACTTAGCCAGTTGGGCTGGCGTATGCCCAGGCAACAAGCAGAGCGGCGGCCGGCGGCTCTCCAGCGCCACCACCAACGGCAACGTCTGGCTGCGCCGCATCCTGGGCGAGGTGGCCTGGGCGGCCATCCATGAGCGGGGCAGCATCTTCCGCGCGCGCTACTATCGGCTCAAGCCCCGCCTGGGCGCGCAGCAAGCGGTGGTGGCGATCATGCATCAGTTGCTCAAGGTGATCTACCACATCCTCAAAACCGGGGAACCCTATCGCGAACTCGGTGCCGACTATTATCATCCTGCCGACCCGCAGCGCACGGCCCGACGCCTGACCAAGCGGCGCGAGCGCCTGGGCTACACCGTGACGCTCGCGCCCGCACCTACTCCGGCTGCCTAACCCTGCGGCCACGGGTGATTTTTCGAGGGAAAGCCATCCAGCACTCTACCAGGACCGCGGCCTGCTGCGTGCAGGAAAACCGCCCCAGAGATCTAGGTTGACTCCTGCGCCCGAGGTGTACACTGACTACAGGACTGTACAGGTAGGCGAAAGGAACACGACGAATGGACGCCCCCGAGATACGAGCGAGCGCCACCCGCTCACCAATTGGTGCAAATGAGGTTCTGGCCATTGGGCTTGCCGCGGTAGCGTTGATGCGCATCCGCAAGCGCCGGCAACGTGATGCTGCAAAGAAGAAAGAGGCAACGGAGAAAGCGCCTGAGGTCGACGTTGAGCCAGACGCTACCGATTCACGGGAGCCAGACTAACCGGTAAGCGGTGTGTAACCCTGGTCGCCTGGCTCCCGTGACGCGTTCCCACATAAGCGTGCTGGATCAGGTGATCAGCAGTGTCAGGTCACGGCGCGTAGCGTCTCAAGAGACACGGCGACGAGCATGTGCATGGCTGCCGCCGCTGCGTCGCCGGACAGCACACGCGCCGCGGCGACAGCTCGTGCCACCAGGGATCGGAAATCGCGCGCGCGCTCCTGGCCGGAGGCCGAGCCTTCTTGCCTTGCCATCATGGTAACGGGCTGGGCAATCCCATTTGCCAGCAGGCGGCCCAGCACTTCACCCAGCAGATACTGGTCGGCGAACACGGGACCGCTGGTTAACTGCCAGTTCCGAATGTTCATGCGCACCAAGCTCGGCAGGACAATGTCCAGGACAGATGCATCGGGCACGACCCCCGCGCCGCAGGCACGCGCGATATTGGCGGTGAAATGAGCGCAGTCATAGAGATCATCAAGATATTGCCGTACCGGAGGCGTGAATTCGGTTATGGCGGTCACTTCTTCAATCACATCCAACATGATCTGCTCGGCGCCGGTGCTTGCAACCTGGGCGACCAGCAGTTGGTGCTCCGCGATGCTCTTCATCTTCTATTCCCTATATCTCAGATTCACCGAAGAACCAGGGGCGCCTACTGGTACACGTCTGGTACTGGCGCGGGCAGGAAAAACGACACCCATCACCCAGGGTGCGCCCCGGTCAGGAGCACCCTATACCACACGTGAAAGTGGCTGCCGAACGAGGATAGCCCGAGCCAGCAATCGTGCAATACACATCTTCGTGGCCCAGCCTTACTATCGCATGCGTGTAGACGATCCGCGTGCGCCATTTGGTGAGTTCAGGAGCGAAAAGAGGGCTAGTACAGGCCGAGGCTCATGTGCTTGCCGCCGATTTACCAGGTAAGGCGATGGGCATCACCCACGCCACGCCACACTCGGTACAATGGGAGCACCATGCCTGTGTGCGCCGACGATTGCACGCGTCAAACGGGCAGGCAGGTAGACCGACCGGCACGCCAACCACGGGCGCGGCACTGATTGTGGCGCGCATGAGCGCGGTGAGGATTGAACGAGATCATTATGCCGACCCTAGGTGAGATGCTACGCGAGGCGCGCACGCGCAAGAAAGCAAAGCTGGCCCAGGCTGCCACGGATATGAAGATTGACCGGGCGCGCCTTGAGGCTCTGGAGGCGGACCAGTATGATGCGTTTCCAGACGACGTCTATATGCGTGGTGCCATCCGGAATTACGCGCTCTATCTCGATCTCAACCCGGATGAGGCGCTCGCCGTCTACCGGAACGCCCGCCCGGCGGCGGTGGCGGTGCGCCCGCTCTCGCAAGTGACTACCACCACGCGGCTCGCACCTGTCACCTACGCAACGGTCGCGGTCCTCGTGCTGATCATCTTGATCGTTGCGCTGCTGGTCACGCATGTGATTTGAGAGATGGAGTGTTATCAGAGATGGCTGCTGAAAGCTCATTTGATGTCGTGTCGCAATTTGACCATCAGGAATTGGTCAATGCCGTGGATCAGACGTTGCGGGAGGTGCGCACGCGATACGATCTCAAGGATAGTGGATCCGAGATCGAGCTGGAGAAGGATGCCCTTACCATTACCGCCCCTTCGTTGATGGCCTTAAACGCGGTTCGTGATATCCTCCTTTCCAAGATGGTGGCCCGCAAGCTGTCGCTCAAGATCGTGAAATTTGATGAGCCCGAGGAGGCCTCGGGTGGCACTGCGCGCCAGCACGGCAGTTTGCAACAGGGCTTGAATCAGGATCTTTCGAAGCAAATTACCAAGTTGCTGCGTGATAATTTTCCCAAGGTCAAGGGCCAGATCCAGGGTGATGCGATCCGTGTCAGTAGCAAGAGCAAGGATGATCTGCAGGCTGTTCAGACAGCATTGCGTGCAAAGGACTTTCCGGTGCCGATTCAGTTTGTGAATTATCGGTAGGAGACGGACAATCACTAACCGGGCCTTGCGTGATCTGCCGAACATCTTGAGCCTCTTCCGGCTTCTGTGTTCTCCAGCACTTGCTGTCCTGCTGCTTGTTGATCCACATGGCTTTCGGTGGATTACCGCCACGCTCTTCGCGCTTGCCTCGATTACCGATTATCTCGATGGCTATCTGGCGCGCCGCTTCAAGGTCGTGAGCTCGCTCGGCGTTTTTATCGACCTGGCGGCGGACAAGGTGCTGGTCTCCACGGTGCTGATCGTGCTCACGGGGGCCGGGATCGTGCCATCGTGGATGGCCGCCACCATCGTGGCGCGTGAGTTCATCGTTTCGGGCCTGCGCAGCCAGGCCGCGGCAAAAGGTGTGGTCATCTCGGCCAGCCAACTCGGTAAGTGGAAGACGACGCTCACCTTGCTCGCGCTGTTCCTCACCCTGCTGGACGTGCATCGCGCCGTGGTGCTTACCAGCCTGACCGTGGCAACGATCATTACCGTGGCGTCGGCGGTGGACTACGTGGCGCGTTTCTGGAGGGTGGGTTTTAAGGCGTGATCAATTGTCTAAATAGGGAATCTGGCACTACCATTACCACAACGTATCCAGCCCGGGAGACCCGCCATTGAAGGTTGATCACGAAGCGTATTACCATGGACTCTACCGCGTTACCTTGCTGGTACATGCGTCGCTCGACCTGAACGACACGCTTGAGGTCGTGGTGCGAAGCGTGGCGGAGGCAATGCGGGCGCGCGCCTGTGCCCTGCGACTGCTCGATCCCGCCGGAAAAGTGCTGGACCTCGTCGCGTCGACCGGCCTTTCGACGGGCTATCTCCTTAAGGGTCGCATCGAGTTGACGAATAGTCCGGTCGATCAGGAAGCACTATCGGGCAGGGTGGTAGCGATTCTTGATGTGGCATCGGACGCGCGGTTACAGTATGCTGCCGATCTGGCGCGCGAGGGTATTCAGTCCGTGCTGGTTGCTCCCCTGATCCGGCATGGCAGCCCCATGGGTGTCTTGCGCGTCTATGCGTCTGAGCATCATCAGTTTGAGCAAGATGAAGTGGATTTTCTGCAGGCCCTTGCCGACATCTGTGCCCTGGCAATCGAGAATTCCCGTATGTTCTCCGTGCTGAAGGAGACCTACAAGGTGGGTATGGACGCGCTGTGGGGTACAAGCTCGCGATGATGCGTCTGGCGAAGGGCGGAGGACTGGTACGCCGTGGCGCGCAGCTTCCCCTGGCCTGTGTCTCATTTGCCTGCGCCATCGCCTTGTTGGTGGCCGTGGTTCTGGATGGCGCCGCGGTGGGCGGACCTATCGCGGTGGTGATCGCGTTCCTCTTTGCGGTGAACGGCATGGCGCGATTGTGGCTGCGCCACCGTATCCGTTGAAAGAGTACTAGCGCATTTCTTCGCCGGACGATGTATTCTTAGTCGGGACGATTTTTAAGGTTACTATGTGTGCGCGTGTCTGTGGTGGTTTGGCGCGCCCTCGCAACAATGAAGTCATGCGAGAATAGAGTTGGTAACATTAAGCAACAGGGATACCCGCGAATTGGCCAAACGCGGGATGTCAGGATCCCGAAACATTCTGGTGGCCCTTTCCGGTACGCCAATCGATGGCGATTTGGTTCGCATGGCCTGTTTCATGACGCGCCACAACAAAGGTCATGTCTATGTCGTACATGTGCTGGAGGTGCCGCGCACGCTGCCCCTGGATGCGCAGCTCCAGAATCCAGAGGTGGACGAGATTCTGGATCGGGCTATCGAGGCCGCGGAGGCAAGTTAACTCACGAGGTAGAGGCAGAGGTAGTGCAGGCCCGCGACGCCGGTCCAGGCATCGTAGACGAGGCGAAGGATCGGGATTGCTCATTGATCATCATGGGCCTGGTGCCACGATATCGCTTTGGGCGGTTTGATATGGGGCGCACTGTGCCCTATGTGCTGGAGCACGCCGGTTGCAGGGTGTTCGTGGTGCGTGAGCAGGGGGAGCCGCCGGCCAGCGACTCGAATTGATGGCTAGCGGCAGGGTGCGAATGTCCAGTTGTGTTCCCTGCCGCCGTCGCTCAGGATGCTCCAAAGCTGCTTGCAGCGGAGAGAAGCACGCTCTTCCCGCCGCGCCTCTCAGTCGAGACGCCCGCCCTGTGCTAGTCCAGGCTTCCTGCCGCCTTCGCGCGGCGCGGTGTGGCTGCCGGCAGTGGAGCAAGAGGCTTGGCTACTTTTCTTGCGGAAGTAGTCCACGTTGATCTGGATGAACTGCGTCTGATTGGCAGGCACCTCATCCTCGGCGAAAATGGCGGTCACTGGGCATTCAGGCTCGCAGGCCCCACAGTCAATGCATTCATCTGGATTGATGTAGTACATTTCCGCCTCATCGTCTAGTAGTAGATGCAGTCGACCGGGCACACAGCCACGCACGAGGCGTCCTTCACGCCGATGCACGGCTCGGTTATGACATAGGTCATCGAAATTAACTCCCTTGGTATTGCGTATGTGGTGCACAGCAGTGCGCCGACCCGTGGTGCGGCGTATTCAAGTCTATACAGGGAGCGCCCAGCTGCAACAAGTGACATAACCTTCCACGCCACCGCGTTGTGGGATGAGTCCTCGCGCCTTACACTGTCGCACAGCCTGGCACCAAATGGTCATCCTGGTATGGTACGGTGTCAGGCGAACACTACTGCTGCCGTCGCACCGCGCGCTGGCGTTATGATGGGCTGAGTGATGCGAAGGAGAGGCTTGGCACGGTGTGCGCTATGGCGGGCACAACCGGCGCAATTTTCCGGCCACGAATACTGTGCCAGTTTACTCGTGCTCGTCTGTTTGGTGGTTATGGCAACCAGCCCCTCTCACTCATGGGGCAGACAACGGGTTCAGCGCATGGCTTGGACATGCGTGACACGGCTCGCGCCGGGCTCCGCCAGGCGGATCTGGCCGCGCCATATCTGGCCTCAGTCCCTATGCGGGACCTCCCGGGTACCAACGCCGTGGTCACGGGCGGCGGCTTTCCTCCAAGCACGCCACTGATCATTTCCTATGCGGAGCCCCGTGTCGACGGCACACCACCGGTGCTCTTGCTTGCCTCGATTGTCAGCGCGGCGATGGCAGTATCCCGTCGACGACGGTGACGATTCCGGCGCTTGCAAGTCCCGGCAGCCTTGGTCTGGTAACGATTGGTCTTGCCCCTGGCGCAACTGCCGGGTCGGCGCCGGCCTTCGGCACGATCTCGATGCCATTTCGCCGTGACGCCACTCGTTGAGGCGCTCGCCGCATCCAGCAGCGCGTATATCCTGGTGGCAGCGTTGAATCGGCGGTGGCGGCTTCCGCCGCGCACGCGCCGGTCCGCTGCGCGGGCTCGACCCGCGGGAACGACCTGTTTACAACCACGGCGCCGCTCACCACCACGATATCGGGCGTTCCAGCCGATTCAGCTGAGCGTGCCGATCACGCGACGCCCGGCATTGCCGTGATTGACGCCTACGATGCGTCAGGCATGGCGGCAGGATTGCCGATCACCATTTTGCCCTCGTCCCCGGCGGCCGCGAGGATCACTGCGCGTGCAGCCCGGCGGGCTTCCTTGGTGGCGTCGTGCAGGTTACGGCCACCGGCCTTCAGCCAGGCGAGCCCGTGGCTCTGACCCTGGAGGGCGCGTCTGGCACAAGCACCAGTGTGCCGGGCAATCACAAACCTGGTCGCTGATGCGAGCGGTGTGTTGCAAGGGAGCTTCGCGGTTCCCGCTGCTACAGATGTCACGCAGGCTTGGTCGCAGGTGGTGGCAATCTGGGAACACTCCTTACCGTATCCGTGCGTGGCGCGCAGAGTGGTGTTACCAGTAGCGCGCCCCTGCTGGTGTCGGGGACGTGGCTGACCGTCAATCCTGCCGGTACCGCGCCGGGGCAGGCGGTAACTATTCCAGGGTTCGGGTTTCGGACCCAGGAGGAGGTAACAGTCACCCTTGCGGACCGACCGGCGGCATCAGCCAGATCGGCAGGGTTGCCGTCGGTGCTGATGGCTCCTTCAGCCTGAGCTACTATTGCTCCACGACGAGCGATGGCCGACGACGCAGCCGGCACCTTTCTTCTAACCGCGACAGGTGAGACAAGTGGTCTCGTTGCCACTACGGGCTGACCGTGCATAACTGCACCAGCGCTCAGCCTGCAGCCCTACGTTGTGCAACCCGGCCAGACTGTGCAACTCCTCGGAACAGGTTTCACCCCGAATGCGACCGCGGCCATTACAGCGTCGTTCACCTTGAGCACGCCTGAAAGGGACCCATCTGCAACATTTCCTGGCGGCGACGGACAAGAACGGCGCATTTGCTGCCGCGTTTCGCCGTGCCGACCACCGCCCGGCTTGGGCCGGTACCGGTTCATGCGGCGGACGCGCAGGGAAATAGCGCCGACAATCATGCTCACGATCAATACCCAATCGCCCATGCTTCGGGTCACGCCCTTCTCGGCCCACGCCGGCCAGACGCTGAATGTCCAGGGGAGCGGCTTCGCCTCGGGCGAGCGAATCGATGTCTATCTGGCCGTTCCAGCCAGCCATCCTACGCCCTACCTGGGACAACGTTGACGATCCAGGCCGACTCCACGGCAACTTCTCCGTGGCGTTCGTGTTACCAGGTGGCGCGAACGGCGCCCCGGCGTTTCCTTCAGGCTCCTACTTGCTGGTAGCCAGTGGTGAGGCCAGCGCCCGGGCCGCTATCAATGCCTTTGTGATGTCCGCGCAGTCCGGTACCCCACAGCCAACCGCGACACCCACGCCGACCGGCGGCAACCCGGCGCCTGGCAGCCCCACGCCGGCTCACGTGTGTCCCGGCCTATGGCAGTCAGCTTACGTACGGCGCAGCAGAGTGATCTATCTGACGGGCGCTTCCACGGAGCAGCTTGCGTACCGGTGGATCCGTCGTCGATAACCAGACGGATCTGCAGGTTCTCAATGATGGTGACTAGGCGGTGACGGTAACCGTTGCCTACCTCATTTATCCATCGTCGGGCAATGGATCGCCCAGCGTGCGGACCGTCACCTTTCCCATTCCACCCCATAGCATACAGGTGCGATCGGTCAATCAGGATGCCGGCTCAGGCCATCAGGTTGGGATCATCGTGCGGGTTGATAGTGCGGCGACGCCGGCGTGCCAGCCTGCCGCGCGCCCCTGTTCAGCCGGCTGTCTGCGGCGCCGTACGGGCAAGCCTGCTGATCTATCGGTCGCGGCGGATGGATCCCGCGAGCGGGACGCCAGACAGATGAGGTTCTGGACGCGGGCAGCATGAGCGGCGCCACGGACGATTCCGGCGCCGCCGCGCCAAGCCATCCACTTCCTGGTTCTTCGCCGAAGGCTATAGTGGGGCGAGTTTCCAGGAATATCTCAACCTGTTCAATCCGCAGAATGCGCCTGCGCAGGGTGCATGTCGATCTGGTTACGGCGAACGGCCCGGTGGGGCGGGGTCATCACTGTACGCTGCGGCCGCTGGAGCAGAAGAGCATCGAACGTGCGTGCCGCGTATGAAGCGTTGCTGGCCTGCGGGCGGGGTATCACAGGCAAGGAGCCGGCATGTGGGAAGACCGCTCCTGCGACCGGTCTTGCCCTGATCGTGCACAGTGACGTGCCCATCGTGGCATCGCGCGCTGCTGTATTGGGGGGGTGCGATTGGATCTGGCAAAGCCGGCTTTGATGTGGGGGAAGTATTGCCGCTGCGCGCCAGATTGCGATTTCGCCTATATGTCGACGGTCAATCGGGACACTGCCTTTCTTTCCTCCTGAACCCGGCAGCCTGCCATGGACAGATTGCGGGCCAAAGACGTGTCCCACGGCACAGGTGGTGGTCCATGTCTTTACGGCCTCGGGCGTACAGGTGGCGTCGACCAGGTCAGTGTGGCGCGGATCAGCCGTGGTAGTCTTGCCCTCAATAGTCTGGTCGACCAGGGGATCTACGCGGTGACTCCTTCAGTCGACACAGCCAATTGTCGGCGGAAATTGCGCAGTACGTTGGTGGCTCTCCCTCGAATACCCCGCGCCGCCGGGTCTCGATCTGCAGGGTGCGCCTGGCAGCACCTCGTTGTGCGGTAGCGGCCTGATAGCCGGGGTAGCAGCTAGCTGGCCGCCCATGGTGCATGTCTATAATCCGAGCGCGGGACATACAGTGGTGCGGCTGATCGCCATGAGCACGGAGGGCACCTACTTTGCCCGTACCTACCAGATTGCCTCAGAGGCCACCCTTGAGGTGCAGCTTGCCTGCTCCGCCGGTCTCCAGTCCGCGCGTCGCAGGGCACCGCAGCGCCGATTGGGGTGTCCGTATCCTGTAGCAGCCCCTGCGCTGCCGCGGCGCTCGAAGGAGTGCACGACGTGATGGGCAGCGGACAGGGGCTTGCCACGGGAAGCATGGGGTGAGTCCCTGCGCTGATCCGCTATGCTTAGATGGCAAGGAGTACAGGCATGCGCGTGTTGGTGCTCGGGAATGGCCAGCTTGGGACGGCTCTGGCGCGGTTGGTGGCCCGACTGTCCAGATACTGGATCGAGCGGCGTTGGATCTGACGCAGCTCGACGGCGATCGAGCCGGCTGATTCGGCGCTGGCGCTCCCGAGGTGGTGATCAATGCCGCGGCCTACAACGCGGTGGACGAGGCCGAGGTCGCAGTCTGACCTGTGCTTTCATGGTGAATGCCATGGCGCCAGGCCGGCTTGCGCGGGCGGCGGCCGCGGCCGGGGCGCGCTTCGTCACCGTGAGCACGGATTATGTCTTTGACGGAGAAGCGCATGAGCCGTATCATGGAAGATGCTCTGCCAGGCCCACTGGGCGTATATGGCGCAAGCAAGCTGGCGGGTGAGTATCTGGCGCAGGCCAACGCGCACGACGCGCTTGTGGTGCGTACCAGCACCGTGTTTGGCACGTGCGCTCTCGGCACAGCCCCATGGCTTCATCAATGCGAGTGCTGCGTAAGGCGGCGACAGGGGTCCCGACGCTTGAGGTGGTCATCGATCAGCGGAACTCGCCAACCTACGCCGTTGACCTGGCCGGCGCTATTTACCCTTCTCGAGCGTGGCGCACACGGGGATTGTACATGTGACTAACGCGGGCACCTGCAGCCGTTACGAGCTGGCGCTGGCGATCGTGGAGGCGCGGGCATGGAGGTGCCGGTAACGCCGGTTTCGACGGCTGAACGCCCCGATACGGCCCTGCGTCCACGCTACTCCGTGCTGGGCAGCAGCGCAGCTGCCAGCGGTATGGTATCGTGATGCCGCATTGGCGGGACGCGCTGAACCGCTATCTGGTCGAGCTGGCAGATTGCCCGTCCAGACATTGCATCGGTGAATATGCCGGCTCAGGAATGGATGGCACGGCTGAAAGGGCTGGTGTTGAGTGGTGGTAAGGGAACCAGGTTGCGTCCTTTCACCTTCACCGGGGCGAAGCAACTTGTGCCCATTGCCAACAAACCGGTGCTGTTCTATGTGATTGAGGATCTTGTGCGTGCCGGGATCACCGAGATCGGCGTGATCGTGGGGGAGACCGGCGCGCAGATTCGCGCGGCCATGGGTGATGGCGCGCGTTTCGGCGCGCAGATCACCTACATCGACCAGCCGGAGCCGCTCGGCCTGGCGCACGCGGTCCTGACCGCCGAGGCGTGGCTTGGCGATACGCCATTTGTGATGTATCTGGGCGATAACTTTCTCCGCGATGGCATCACGCATCTGGTCGAAGGATTCCTCGAGGCGGGCGCCAACGCTCAGATCTTGCTGGCGCGTGTGGCCCAACCCCAGCAGTTTGGCGTGGCGATTCTGGACGGTGACCGCGTGGTGCGCCTGGTGGAGAAGCCAGCCGCCCCCGCCGCCCAGTGATCTGGCACTGGTAGGCCTGTACATGTTTGATCGGTCCGTGATCACAGCGGCACACCATATCAAGCCCTCAGGTCGCGGTGAGCTGGAGATCACCGATGCGATCCAGTGGTTGATCGATCATGATCTCCAGGTGCGTCCGCGCCTGTTGACAGGCTCCTGGATCGATACCGGCAAGATGGAGGATCTGCTGGAGGCGAACCGGCTGGTGCTTGAGCGCCTTGAGCGTGACGTGCAGGGTAGCGTCGATGCCGAATCATCATCGTGGGGAACGTATGTGTGGCGCCGGGAGCGCGCATTGTGCGTTCCATCTTGCGTGGGCCACTGATCGTCGGCGCCGGACGCCGAGATTACCAATTCCTACCTGGGGCCATTTACTGCTATCGATCATCACTGCCGGATCAGCCATTGTGAGATCCAGCACAGCATCGTGATGGAGCACAGCACGATCGAGGACATTGATAGTCCCGATCGAGAGCAGCGTGATTGGCCGCCACACCCGTGTAAGCCGGATCACCCGGCGTCCCCGCGCCTACCGGCTCACACTCGGGCGACTATTCCAGCCTCGAAGTGCCCTGATCGCCTGTAGGGCTATGCGTGCCCGAGCCGCACGCCGGCGACGGCGCTATACAGCGCATCATCACCCTGATAGATGATGTAGACCAGTCGCTTGCCATCGGGAGACCACCAGCCGACCAGACCCACGCCTCCAGGGGGCAGGAGCAGGTGCGGCGATCCATAGCGCGCATCAATGACGTAGTTTCTGGCATTGGCGCCGCTGCCGATGCGGAAGCTCACGATGGTGCTATCGGCGGAGGGTGGTCCCACCAGGTCGATCGGGCCATGCAGCGGCCGGCCATTGTTGAGGGCCACCGGCGGGCCACGCGGGTCAAGTTGCTGCCGTAGAGCATAGTATAGCGGCCATCAAAGATGCTATAGAACACGGTGGCGCCATCCCAGGAAAAGTGGAAGGATGCCACGCCGATAGCGCGCCAGAGGTTGCCGGATGATCAACACGCCGCTATGCGCCCGGTCCCAGATCGCGCAGGCCGGTAGTGATCCTGGTAGGCGACGAAGCGGCCCTGTGCCGCAATGGCATAGAAGGCGCTATCTTCATCGGCGATCTGATGCGGGGAGTTTTGGCAGCGCATGCTATGCCCGGTCGTTGGATCGATGGCCATGATCGTGCCATGCTGCACGGCAATCACCTGTCCTCAAGCCACTGGATGCTGGCATGATCCACGCCGCCGAGCGTGTGGTCGTGCTGCCCATCGGCGTCACGACGTGCAGGATCTGCGGCTCCGGCGCCTGGTAGCGCTTGTACGGCATAGGCGATGTACTGATCGGTCGTCATCGGCCAGGCAAAGTTGCGCACGCCCGCGGCAATACGCATGGTCCCGGTCCTGGCTGTAGCGCATCAGGGTGCCCACATACCAGCCAGAGTGTGGATCGACATGGAATCCGCGAGATACAGCAGGGATTGGCTGTCGTGAGCCCACAACGGGCCATGCACTGATCGGTGGTCAGGCGCGTACCCGCGGTGAGCGTGACGCCCGCCGCGTGGTCTGGCATGGCCACCACCGTCCCACGTGGCTGGCCGCGTGTCGTCTTGCCCACGGGAGCAGTAGGCTGCACCGAGCCATCGCGGCGGGACTGCCACGGCTGGAGCAGGGGAGGCACTTGCATCGGACGGAGTGGCTGTACACGCACCGGCTGCGCGGCTGGGACCGGCCTGCAGGACGCCAGGTCGCCCGGCTGGCCGGGGAAGCAGTCCAGACAGGAAGATCGCCAGAATCGTAAGGAGGCAAGACATGCTCCAGCAAGACTGCCCAAGGCCGACCTGGCGTAACGGTCGTGGCCGGTAGGGCGGCGGACGGTTCGCCAGCGATCGACTGGTGGCCGCGAGCACGCTGCTCTGAAAATCACCCGCTGGCTTGACTCGGATGGCCGCGGCCAGGCGGGAGTCAAGCATCCTGATGGCATTCAGGCGCGCGCACAGTCGCTGCAGCACGGCCAGATGACGTCTGATTTCCATCTGTGTAGGCCTGTAAGATTGCCATCATGGTAATTGGAGAGAGGTGTCCACAGGTCTTGCAGGTCATCATTCCGATCCTGGCCCTTCCAGCGCGACATGCGCTGCTGGGTGACCGACCCGGTCGGCTGCCGTTACCTGGTCGTAGACCTGACGGAAGCGCTCACGGGCGCGGAAAAGAAGGGTATTTACGCTGCCGGCAGACATGCCAAGCGCCGTCGCTATCTCCTTGTTCGAAAGTCCCGCCACCGTGCGCAAAAGCAGGACCTCCCGATAGCGCGCGGGCAGCAGCCGGAGGACCGACTGGATAAGCTCGCGATCCGCGAGTTGGCCGGCAAAGTCATGACGCACTGGATAGCGCACGCTCATGCTCCGGGGCAAAGGGCAGCCATGCAATGAGCCGCTTCCGGCGGAGCGCGTCGAGCGCGGTGTTGCGCGCGATGCGAAACAGCCAACCGGAGGAGAACTGCTGGCCGATGCGGCGGCGTTCCAGGGCCTCGAATGCCTTGATCAACGTATCTTGTGCCAGATCCTCTGCTTGCTCTGATCGCCAACCATGCCGAACAGAAAGGAAATAAGCGCGGCGCTATAGCGTTCGACGATCGCGGCAAAGTCGTCATCCAGCTCCTCCACGGCAGAGCGAGGCGGGCTGGACTGCCGTGTTGCCGGTGCCGAGATCAGACATTCGAAAAGGGCCACGTCGTTTGCCTTCCCGCCGGATCGGTCGCCTCCTCCGGTAACGAATCTGGATTCCCCATTGTTACACCACATGCGCCAGCATGCCAACATCCCGCACTCCCATGGATCCATCTGTGTCTTCCGCCATGCACCAGCCTGAGCCCTAGTCCCGTGCATCGGCCCATACATCCGCTACGGAGTTCCCAGCGCATGCGTACCAGCCATCTGGACTCCTGGCGACTGCCCATGACGGTAGCGCGGCAGGTGGTGGAAGCGTGTCGCCTTCCAGCAGACAGCGGTTCTGGCGTGTCTGGGACGTACGCGATCCGCGGAGCCTGCTATAGTAATGGGGTGAATTACACCAGCATATTTCTATCTCGACGTGCCCCTGCCGTAGCGGAGGTCGATACCCATGAATGATCGCACCCTGCAAGCCGTGCCCTCATTGCCCCGGACGCTGCCGGCACCCGTCGAGTATGTGCGGCAGCGGTCCAGACCATTCACCAGAGTCCCGCGCGCTATGTGGTGATCGCCGCTGGCATCGCGCTGGTGGTCCTGTTGCCGCCGACGCTGAGCATCGCTCCTGATCATTGGCATTGCCGCGTTTCTGTTTTTTCTGCAGCGACCGTACCTCTCGCCTGCACGATCGCGTTCGCGGTGCCGTTTGAGTCGGTCAAGAACCTGAATCTTGGCGGGGTCAACGTCACGATTACCAACATGATGGTGTTCAGCGTCGCCGCCGGTATACTCAGTCGCCAGATGGCCATGGGATCGGTAAAGCTCGGGCCAATGCCGTGGCGTCGTATTCTGCTGCTCTACGGTGCGGTACTGCTCCTCTCGATCGCCCAGGCAACCGATTACGTCTCCAGTCTCAAAGAGATGTTGAAGTGGGGCCAGCTTCTTTTCGCCTATATCGGCGGCGTAACCCTGCTCCAGACGCGAAAAGAGATGCGTATCCTGCTGATCGTGCTCTTCGCGGCCGCGATGTGCGAATCAGGCGGTTGGCGTGCTGCAGGCTGTGCTGCATAGCGGTCCAAGCAGCTTTGGGCGTGGCGCTTTTCTGCGTAGTTCCGGCACGTTCGATCAGCCGAATCCCTTTGCCGGCTACCTGAACATGGTGTTTCCGCTGGCGCTTACCTGCCTGATCTTCAAGATCTTCCCACGCAAGAATATGTGGTGGGTGGTCATCGTGCTTGGCGTGGGGTTGCTGGGCTCGCTGTCACGTGGCGCGCAGCTTGGCACCCTCGTGGCGCTCCTGGCCATGGGGGCGATCGTCACCCACGGGTTCGCCAGTGGCTCCCGCTCCTGGCTACTGTCATGCCTGCTCTTTATCTCGCTGCTCACTGCTTGGTCTGATGCCACAGGAGATCAGTAACCCCGCTGGTGCAGGGTCTGGGTATTGGTGGCGTGGACGTGGTAAACCCGACACCGGACGACTGGAGCGTCGCCGAGCGCCTCGCGCATATGGAAGCCGGTCTCAACATGTGGCTGGGACATCCCATCTTCGGCGTGGGCATCGGCAACTATCCGGCGCAGTATCCCAATTATCAGGTGGCGCCGGTGTGGGGACCCCCCTGGGCCATGCGCACAACTACTACATCAATATTGGCGCTGAGGCCGGTATTTTTGGCTTCGTCGCCTTTATCGCGCTGCTGGTCAGTGCCATGCGGATCTGCTTGCGCGCCGTCCGTCTTGCGCCCGATAGGCTGGGCCGGGCGGTTGGCCTGGGCGCGCTGGGGGTCATCGTGGCCTTCGCCGTGCACGAGTTTTTTGACGACCTGTTTGTGCATGGCATGGAGGCCCAGCTTGGGCTGGTCATGGCCCTGGCGACACGGGCGAGCTTCGGCGATGATGGAGGCCGGCGATTGGCGAGGAATCGCCCCCTGCTCTGGACGATCGGTCGCTTGTCAAGCTGTTCAAATCCCTTACCGCGCTACTAACTCAGCGCCACCCGGACTCAGGCGATCACAGCGCTCACGATTCCGCGGCCCTGCGCCGGCGTGAGTGGATGACGACCGGCGTGGCTCTTCTCCGGTCAGCTAGCTACGAGAGCCTGCAGGATTGCTGTAGCACGATTGAGCGCATTCATTTGACCCTGCCGGGGCGTTGCCCTGTACTGGTCATCACCGTGCTGTTGGCTGAGATAGATCTGCAGGGGAAGTGATGGTCCGCTATAAAAATCCAGCCAGAGGACTGCTGACTTCAGGCGGCAGATGCATGGCTGTCCAACTTGTTGCGTCTGTTCTACACTGGAATACATGCACAGCATGACGTTTCAATGCCGACTGTATCCCACCAAGGCACAGGTGACTGCGTTGCAGCAGACGCTTGCTACGTGTCGCTGCTCCTGCTGTGCTTTGACGCGACCGCGATCATAATGCCGCGCTGAACATCCTGGCTGTGGGACTACACAGCATCGGGGCAGTACCTGTATAAAGCGGTTGGCTTTAGTGGCGAAAGAGTTCACCATCAGCCTGAAAGGGTGTTGCCCGTGTCTGACCTGCCAGCCCTCGCGCTAGCTCGCGGTGGAGTTGCGATCCATCGTCGGCGATGATCGCGTGCTCGATGATCCGTATAGCCTCCGCCTGTACAGCTATGATGGCGGAACGGACGCGGCTACCGGCGATCTGGTCGTGATCCCTGAAACCGTCACAGCTTGAAGGCGGTCGTGGCGGCGGCGGCGCGTCATGGTGTGGCGCTCGTGCCGCGTGGCGGCGGGACCGGGCTGTCCGGGGGCGCGATCCCCTGTGAAGGCGGGGTCACCATCTCCTTCGCCCGTCTGCGCCTGGTCCCGTGGAGCCGGAGCATCTGGCCGCCCGGGTAGAGGCCGGCATAGTCAATCATTGCCCTCGGCCGGTGCGTGGCGGAGCATCACCTGCAGTTCGCGCCTGATATAATCCGGTCGAGTCAGGCCGCCTCCACGATTGGCGGCAACGTGGCGATGAACGCGGCGGTCCACATACCCTCGCCTATGGAGTCACCGCCAATCATGTGCTGGGTGTGCGGTTGGAATTTTTTACGAGACGGAGAGGCCGTGGAGCTGGGTGGCCTCGCGCCCGACGCGCCCGGCTATCGATCTGACCTCGCTGGTGGTTGGCAGCGAGGGCACGATGGGAGTCGCTCAATCTGGCCTCGCTGTGGAAGCTGCCCATGGTCTATGTGATGGAGAACAACAACTACAACGTGGCCACGCGCTCCGAGCAGGAGGACGCCAACGCCGCCGCTGGCGAGCCGCTTTCGGTCAAGGCCAAGGCGCACAGCATGCCGGGCGTGACCATCGACGGAACCGACCCGGTCGAGGTCTACAACGCGGTCGGCCAGGCCGCTGAGCGCGCCCGCGCCGGCCAGGGACCGACCCTGATCGAGTCCAAGGTCTACCGCCTGTCGGCCCACGGCAACATCATCGCCCCGCCCGGTGTGCCGTTGCATTACCCCGAGCATGAGGCGGTCACGGTGTTCGGCAACCGCGAGGAGTACGAGGCCGCGCTGCGCGGCGACCCCGTGCCACGCTTCCGGGCTCGGCTGGTCGAACAGGGCGTCCTGGAGGCGGAGCAGGCCGACCGGATCACCGAAGAGGTCCGCGCCGAGATGGAGGCGGCGGTCCAGTACGCGCTCGACGATCCGCTGCCGGAGCCCGAAGCCGCCGCTCGCTACGACTACGTGTATGCCTAGGAGATAACGATGGCACGAGAGATTCCCTACATCGCCGCGGTCCAGGAGGCCATCTTCGAGGAGATGGGGCGCGACGAAAGCGTCCTCTTCTACGGCCAGGACGTCGCGCCGAGCGATGACGACGACTTCGTCAAGGCGTACGGGCGCGACCGCGTCCGGGTCTCGCCCATCTCCGAGACGGCCGAGATCGGCATCGCCCTGGGCGCCGCGCTCGCCGGCTACCGGCCGGTGGTCGAGCTGCTCATGGCCGAGTTCATGCTGGTGGCCATGAACCAGGTTGTCAATGAAGCGCCGAAGCTGCGCTACATGAGCGGCGGCCAGGTCAAGGTCCCGGTGGTGTTCAAGGCCGGCTACGGATTCACGGCGGGCTGGGCCGGGCAGCACACCGGCTCGATCTACGGCATGTTCATGGGCTTCCCGGGCCTGAAGATCGCGCTGCCGTCGACCCCGGCCGATGCGAAGGGGCTGATGACGACGGCGATCCGCGACGACAACCCGGTCTGCTACTTCATCAACTATCTGCTCGTGCTCGAGCACGGCGATGTGCCCGAGGGCGAGTACGCGGTCCCGTTCGGCGAGGCGGCGGTCCGTCGCTCCGGGTCGGACGTCACGATCGTGGGCACCGGGTGGACGGTGGGTCGGGCGCTGGCGGCGGCGGAGACGCTCGCCGGTGAAGGTATCCAGGCCGAGGTCATCGACCCGCGCACCCTGAACCCGCTCGACACGGCCACGATCCTGTCCTCGGTCGAGAAGACGGGACGACTGGTGCTGGTCGATCAGGGAACGCGGCACGGTGGCGCCTCCGCGGCGATCGCCGCCGAGGTGGCCGAGCATGGCTTCGCCTCGCTCAAGGCGCCGATCGCGCAGGTGACCGCACTCGACGTGATCACGCCCTACAGCGAGCCGATGGAAGCCTTCGTCCTGCCCAACGAGGAGAAAATCGCCGGGTCGGTGCGCCAGGTCCTCGGCGAGGCTCCGGTCGCGGCATAGGGGGTCGCGTCGTGGAGGGGGTGCTCGCCGCCGCGCTGCTGCGCACGATGTGGCGGATCCGGCTGTTCGAGGAGCGGGTCGCCCAGCTCAAGCGCACGCTTCAGGTCCACGGCCTGATCCATCTGAGCATCGGCGGCGAGGGCGTGGCGGCCGCCGTGTGCGGCCAGCTGCGCGACGACGACGCCGTCTACAGCGGCCACCGCGCGCACGGGCACGCGATCGCCAAGGGAGCGCCGGTCGACCGGGTCATGGCCGAGCTGATGGGGCGCGTCGACGGGGTATGCCGCGGCCTCGGCGGCTCGATGCATCTGGTCGACGCCGAGCACGGCTTCATGGGGGCGACCGGGGTGGTGGGCGGCAACCTGCCGCTCGCGCTCGGCAGCGCCCTGGCGGCACACCTGCAGGGCGCCGACCGGGTGAGCGTGGTGTTCTTCGGCGACGGCGCCGTGCAGGCCGGGCACTTCAACGAGACGGTGAACCTGGCCGCGCTGTGGCGGCTGCCGCTGATCTTCGTGTGCGAGAACAACGGGATGGCGGAGTTCACCTCGCGCGAGGAGCACAGCACGATCGAGCTGGTCAGCGCCGTGGTGGCGCCGTACGGCTTCGAGCGCGCGACGGTCAACGGCAGCGACGTGCCGGCGGTGTATGACGCGTTCGGCGCGTTTCTGGAGGCGGCGCGAGCCGGCCGCGGGCCGCTGCTGCTCGAGTGCCTGACCTATCGCCGGCGCGGCCACTACGAGGGCGATCCCGAGAAGTACCGCGACTCGGTGGCCGAGCAGGCATGGGCCGAGCGCGACCCGATCGCGCAGCTTACGAAGCGCTCGCTCGACGAAGGATGGCTCGACGCACCGGCGGCGAGTGCGATCGAGGAGGAGGTAGCGGCCGAGATCGAGGAGGCGGTGCGCTTCGCCCGGGACAGCCCGTTGCCGCAGCCGGAGACGGCGGCTGAGCTGGTCTATGCCGGGAGCGGCGGATGACCACGTTCGTGGAGGCGATCAACCAGACGTTGGCGCGCGCGATGCGCGAGGACGAGCGCGTGATCGTCCTCGGCGAGGACGTGGCCGAAGGCGGCCCGTACCTGGTCACGGCCGGGCTGGCCGAGGAGTTCGGCCGCGAGCGGGTGCGCAACACCCCGATCAGCGAGGGCGCCGTGTGCGGCGTGGCGGTGGGCGCGGCCCAGTCCGGCCTCAAGCCGGTGGTCGAGATCATGTTCATCGACTTCATCACGCTGGCGCTCGACCAGCTGGTCAACCAGGCGGCCAAGGCCCACTTCATGTCGGGCGGGCAGCTGTCCGTGCCGCTGGTGCTGCGCACCCAGGGCGGCGCCGGCCAGCGCAACGGCGCCCAGCACTCGCAGAGCCTGGAGGCGTGGCTGACCCACGTGCCGGGCCTGAAGGTGGTGATGCCGAGCGGCGCCGCGGACGCGGCCGGGCTCTTGTGGAGCGCGATCGCCGACCCCAACCCGGTCGTGTTCGTGGAGAACAAGTCGCTGTACTTCCGGCGCGAGTCGGTCCCGGATCCGCCGGAGCCGATCCCGCTCGGTCACGCCCGCACGCTGCGACGCGGTCGGGACGTGACGATCGTCGCCCTGTCGCGGATGGTGCATGACGCACTCGAGGCCGCCGACCAGCTGGCCGGCGAAGGCGTCGAGGCGGAGGTGATCGACCCCCGGACGCTGGTCCCCCTCGATCTCGACACGCTGACGCAATCGGTCACGCGGACCGGCCGGGCCGTGGTGGCGCACGAGGCGGTGGCGGCCGGCGGGTTCGGGGCGGAGCTGGCGGCCCAGCTCCAGGCCGCGGCGTTCGACTACCTCGAGGCCCCGATCCAGCGGGTCGGCGCGCCCTACACACCGGTGCCGGTCAGCCCGCCGCTGGAGGACGCCTACCGGCCGGGCGCCGAGGAGATCGTGCAAGCGGTCAAGGTCGGGCTCGAGTGGGGCCAGTACGACGCGGAGCCGTGGGAGAAGGGTGCGCTTGCCACGCCTCGGTGATGCAACTTGTCGCCCGCCGTCGTCGCGACGAATCAGGCGAGCTCGGGCCGCCTTGCGTCTTCTGCCGGCGGCGGGTCGGCGGCCAGCGCGAGCAGCGATGCGCCCGGCACTTGCTCGAGCAGGCCCCGACGGCTGAGCACGATCTCCAGGTTGGTGAGCGACAGGCGGGCATGCTCGCGAGCGATGCTGTCGGCGCGGGCTCCCTCCCGGTCCGCGATCGCCTCGACCAGCCCGAGATGATGACGGTGGGCGACGATCAGGATCTCGCGCGACTCGGACAGCTTGGCGTGCTGGAGGACGAGCGCGCTCGGGCTGGCGAACGGCAAAGAGAGGACGCCGTCGAGCGTGCGCTCGAGCAACGGGCTGTTCGCCATCTTGAGCAGACGGGCGTGGAACAGCTCGTTGAGGGCGACGTAGCGCTCGAACGACTCGTAGTCGGCCAGGTGCACGAGCGGCTCGACCGATTCGTTGATCGAGCGCAGCGCGCGAAGGTCCGGGGAAGGCGCGCCCCGCTCGGCGGCGAACCGCGCGGCCGTGCCCTCGAGGACGCCGCGCAGTTCGATCGCGTCCCTGATGTCGGCCCGGGTGAACTCGCGCACCACGTAGCCGCCGCCGGGAAGCACGCGCAGCAGGCCTTCGTGCTCGAGCGTGGCCAGCGCCAGGCGCAGCGGGGTGCGCGACACTCCGACCCGCTCGACCAGGCGGAGCTCGGACATCCGCTCGCCGGGCTTGAACTCACCGGCCAGGATCTGCTCGCGCAGGCCGAGCAGCGCGCGGGTCATCTGGGTCTTGCTGGTCGGGTGGACCATCGGCGGCGGCGAGTCTATTCCGCTGCCGCCCTGTTGTATGCAGAAGTGCGATGAGAGATCGCATGCAATCGATTGGTTGTGGTCGCGTTAGGTATGGATTGCATACAGCGGCTCGGGTGACTAAGATCGGCGCCTCGCCAAACCGGGGCGGGTCGACCGAGTCAAGATGAGGAGGAGGACAAAGGTGAGGTTGATGTATGGGCACGTGCTGCGCCTGCGCACGCTTATCGCGCTGGCGGCACTCATCGGGGCAGCCCTGCTCGCAGGCTGCGGCAGTAGCAGCAGCAGCACTTCCGCAGCACCGGGCAGCAGTGGCGGCGGGTCAGCGAGCGCGACGACCGCGAGCAGCGGTGGAAGCGGATCGAGCGGCGGCTCGGCTAATACGTCGAAGTGCGGGCCGAAGCCGGGCGTCAAGGCCACCGGCACGCCGATCAACATCGGCACGATCGACACCAAGCAGCCGGGCACGGACTTCAGTGACGGCCCGAACATGATCATGGCCTACTACAACTGCGTGAACGCGAACGGCGGTGTCAACGGCCACCCGGTCCGCCTGTTCGTCCAGTACGACCAGACCCAGCCGGCGCAGATCGCGGCGGCCGCCAAGCAGCTGATCGACACCGATCACGTGGTGGGAATCGTCGGCGTGTTCGACCTGCTCGAGTGCACGATCGACCAGAGCTACTGGAAGCAGCTGGGCATCTATGAGATGGGCGCCGGCATCGCTCCGGAGTGCTGGTCGACGCCGAACAGCGCGGCGGTGAACATGGGACCGCGTTACAGCTCCGACGGCGCGGTGCAGTACGGACTCAAGCAGCATCCGTCCAAGGTCGTGTTCGTGCAGTCCAACGTTCCCGGCACGGGCTACATCGCCGCCGGGCCGAAGGCGCTGGCCGACGCCGCGCACGTGCCGATCAGCGAGCTGACCGAGAACGTGCCGATCAACGACGCCAACTCGGTGGCCCTCGACCTGGTCAACAAGGCTGGCTCGAACGGCTGGGTCGTCCTGAACTTCACCCCGCCCGAGGCGCTGCCGATCCTCCAGGCCGCTCAGAAGCTCGGCCTCGAGGACCGTGTCAAGGGTTGGGGATGCTCGACCCCGTGCAACACGGACTTCGTGGCCAAGGCGCTGGGACCGAAGTGGAACCACAAGCTGTTCGTCAACGCCGAGCTGACCTCGCCGGACGACCACAACGGGCCCGAGATGCAGCTCTACAAGGCGATCCTCAAGCAGTACGGATCCGCTGTGGCCGGCGGCCTGGGCTCGTTCAGCGAAATGGGCTACCTGCTCGGCAAGTTCTCGGTCGACGCGCTGGAGAAGATGACGGGCCCCTACACGATCAAGACGGTCAACGCGGCGCTCAAGGCCATCAAGGACGAGAAGACCGAGCTGCTCTGCCAGCCGTGGGTGTACGGGAACTACGCCTTGCACATCCCGAACAACTCCGATTTCACCACGACGCCGGATAACGGGGAGATGGTGACCGCGCAGGGATGCACGCCGATCTCGGCTGCGGATCCCCAGATCGCGCAGTATCGCTCGGCCGCCGGGACCGCACCGTCGACTGATCCGCCCACCGGTTAGGAGTAGGCTGCACCAACCGCGCACGTCTGAAGACCAGCGATGCCAAGCACCACTGACCTCGAGCAGTTCCTGGTTACCGGGCTGTCCCTCGGCGGGGTGTATGCGCTGTCGGGCGTCGGGATGGTGGTTCTGTACCGAGCCACCGGAGTGCTCTACCTGGCCTTCGGCGCAGTCGGCGCCATGGGCGCGCTGATCGCCTGGCAGCTCTCCCAGCAGGACGGCTGGAACATCTGGCTGTCGTTCGCCGTGGCGATCTTGTTCGGCGGGGTGATCACGCTCGTCTACGGGATGATCTTCGGCCCGGCGTTGTCGGGACGCGATCCGCTGGTCAAGGCGACGGCCACGCTCGGGCTGCTCCTGATCCTGCTCGGGGTGATGGACCTGCTGTGGCCGTCGAGCGGCGGCGCATCGCGGTCGCTGACGATGCCGACGGACAACAGCACGTTCCAGGTCGGGCAGATCTCCGTCACGTACACAAACGTGATCGCGCTGGCGCTCGGCCTGGCGATCACCGCGGCGACGGCGGCGTTCCTGCGCTTCAGCAAGCTCGGGACCGCGATGCGGGCGATGGCCAACGATCGTGAGATCACCGCCGCGCTCGGTGTCCCCGTGCGCCGGGTGGAGGCCGCGGCCTGGTTCGGCTGCGGGGTGCTGTCCGGCGCCGCCGGGGTCCTGCTCGCGGACCTCGTGGCGCTCGACGCGACGAGCCTGACCTTCCTGGTGATCTCCACGCTGGCGGCGACGTTGGTCGCGCGGCTGCGGTCGATCGTCATCACGTTCGTGGCCGCGCTGGTCATCGGCCTGATCACGGCCGAGCTCACGCCGGTGTCGTCGGTCTCGAACTATCGCGACATGACGCCGTTCGTAGTGGCGGCGATCGCGCTGCTGGTCCTCAACCGCCGACGCGTGATCACCGTCGGCCGGCAGGGGGTGTAGACGATCGAGTCCAGCGGCGTGAAGACAGAGACGAGCGCGCCGGCAGCCGAGACGGCGGGCACTTCCCCGGGCTCCGCGCTCGCGGCTGCGCGGGAAAAACGCCGCCTCGAACCCCGCTCGATGGTCCGGCCGGCCGTGATCGCGGCGCTGCTGGCGTGCGTGCTGCTGTTCGTCCCGTCGATCTTCAGCCTGTACTACGTCGACGCGTGGACCCAGGTCGCGATCTACTCGATCGTCACGCTCGGGTTGGGCCTGCTGGTCGGGCGAGTCGGCATGGTCTCGCTCGGGCAGGGCGCGGTGCTGGCGATGGGCGCATGGGTGTCCGCACGCCTGCTGTTCGCCACCGGGCTGCCGTTCCCGCTCGTCCTGCTGGCGGGAGGGCTGATCACGATGGTGCTGGGCACGCTGGTCGGTCTGCCGGCCCTGCGCATGAGCGGTCTGTACCTGGCCCTGATCACGCTGATGCTCGCCGGCGCGATCACCGTGGTGCTTCAGAACATCAACTTCCCCAACGGCGGCCACGGCTTCACGGGCTACAACGCCAGCACGGTCCACATCCCGCCGATCCGCCGCCCGGCCATCGCCGCCACCGATCCCGCCTTCTTCCGCTATGCGGTGGTCGTCGCGGTCCTGATGTTCCTGCTCGTGCTCGTCCATCTCCGTGGGCGCCCGGGACGTGCCTGGGCGGCGATCCGCCAGAGCGAGGCGGCCTCGCTGGCCGGCGGCATCAACACCACGCTGTTCAAGCTGTGGGCATTCGCTCTGGCCTCGTTCATCACCGGAGTCGCCGGCGGCCTCGTCGCCGGCAGCTTCCGCTACCTGAACTCGTTGACGTTCTCGACCGCTGACTCGATCACGCTGCTGGCGGTCGTGCTGATGGGCGGCGCCTACAGCATGACCGGGGCGATCGTCGCCGCGTTCCTGCTCAAGTTCCTGCAGGCGCTGCTGAACGACTGGGGGGTGTCCCCCGACTGGCTGACGATCCTGTTCGGGATCGGGGTGCTCCAGGTTCTCACCACAGCCCCGCGCGGGATCGTGGAGCAGATGCCCAAGGACATGGCTCGCCTCGGGCGGCTCATCCGGAGGCTGTTCGGTCGCCAGGCCACTCCGCAGGAGAGCGCCGAGTGAACGGACCGTCTGCGCCGCGGGAGCAGGTGCGTTGATCTCGGTCTCCGACCTCACCGTCCGGTTCGGCGGCGTGACGCCTCTGGACCGCATGACCGTGACCTTCGAGCGCGGGACGTGCGGCCTGATCGGGCCCAATGGTGCCGGCAAGACCACCTTCTTCAACGTCCTGAGCGGGTTCGTCAGACCCGTGGAAGGGACCGTCCACGCGTTTGACGAGGATCTCTTGAAGATGGCCCACTACCGCCGCGCGCGGTGGGGGGTGCGGCGAACGTTTCAGACCGAGCAGGCGATCGAGGAGCTCTCGGTCTACGACAACGTGGCGATGATCCACGAGCACTCGAAGGTGACCGGCGGCTCCCGGCACGAGGATGTGCTCGGAGCGATCGAGTTCGTCAAGCTCGACATCGACCCGTACGCCAAGGTGGGCAGCCTGGGCGCCGCACAGCGACGCCTGGTCGAGGTGGCGCGCGCGGTGGTCGGCAAGCCCCGGCTGGTCCTGCTCGACGAGCCGGCGGCCGGCCTCCCCGACGAGGAGACCGCGCTGCTGGGCGACGTCATCCGGGCCATTCCCGGGCACATGGGCGCCCTGGTGATCCTGGTCGACCACGACATGAGCCTGGTCTCCCATTGCTGCGAGGTGACAGCGGTCCTCGACTTCGGCAAGTTGCTCGCCGCCGGGCCGACCGAAGAGGTGCTGCGCGACGAGCGCGTGATCCGCGCGTACCTGGGGACGGAGGAGATCGCGGCGTGAGCGCTTCATCCGGGGACACGCTGGCGATCGAGAGCCTCTCGGTCGGCCGCGGCGGGCGGGCCGTGGTCCGCGAGGTCTCGCTCGAGATCACCGGGGGCGAGGTCACCGCGCTGCTCGGGCCTAACGGAGCCGGCAAGTCGAGCATGGTGCTTGCCATCGGAGGCGTTTTGAAGCCGCTGGGCGGGAAGATCCTGCTGGACGGCCGGGATTTCGCCGGGCGCCGGCCGGAGCGGATTCGCGGTGCCGGGATCGCCATCGTGCCCGAGGGCCGGCGGCTGCTGCCCGAGTTGACCGTGGCCGAGAACCTGCGCGTGGCCACCTACGCGCTCTCGGGCGCCGACGCCGACACGGGACGCACGCGCGCGCTGGAGCTGTTCCCCGAGCTCGAGAAGCGCCTCGACAACCCGGCACGTGCGCTGTCCGGCGGCGAGCAGCAGATGGTGGTGCTCGCGCAGGCGCTCGTCTCGCATCCGCGCTTTGTCCTGATCGACGAGCTTTCGCTCGGGCTGGCGCCCGTGGTGGTCAACCGCCTGGTTCCGACCATCCGGTCCATCGCCGAGTCAGGCATCGGGGTCCTGTTGATCGAGCAGTTCGCCACGCTCGCGCTCGGGCTGGCCAACCGCGCCTACATCATGGAGGGCGGCCGGATCCAATTCTCCGGGCTGGCCAGTCAGCTGCGCGAGAACCCGGAGTTGCTGCACGGGGCGTATCTGCTGCGCGGACGCAATGGCGCGGCGGCCGCCGAGGCGCCGACGGGTGCGGCGGGCGCCGAGGCGCCGGCGGGTGCGGCGGGCGCCGAGGCGCCGGCGAGCTCCGCGCCGCCACCTTCATGACGGTCCGCTCGCTCGACCACGTGCTCGTGCTCTCGGACGACCTCGAGGGCACCCGCGAGTTCTATTGCCAAGCGGTCGGCCTGCGCGTGGGCGATCGTCCCCCGCTCGAGTTTCCCGGTTACTGGCTGTACGGCGGCGCGGGCGGCGAGAGCGCCTGTCTGCACATCGCAGAGCGGCGCTCGTATGCGGCACACGCGGCCGGGCTCGGTCTGCGGGTGCCCGAGCGCGGCCCCGGCGTCGGACCCGTCGACCACGTCGCGTTCAGCGCCGGCGACTACCGCGGTGTCGTCGAGCGGCTCGAGCGCTGCGGTGTGGCCGCGGTGACCAACGCGGTGCCGGGAGGACCGCGCCAGGTATTCATCGAGGATCCCAACGGGGTCCGGGTCGAGATCGCGGTGAGTTCCGCCGGGGGCTGAGGACCGATGCGGGCCGCGGTCACAGAAGGGGTCGGCGCCATGGCGCTCGTCGATCGCCCCGAGCCGGGGGCTCCGGCGCGTGGGCAGGTCGTGGTCGCGCCCGAAGCGGTCGGGATCTGCGGCTCGGATTACCACTTCTTCGGCGGCGAGCTGTCGGAGGCGGCGGGCGGATCCCAGTTCCCGCGGGTTCAGGGCCATGAGGTCGGCGCCACCGTGGTGGCCGTTGGTCCCGGGTGCCGTTCCGAGCTGCGCGCCGGCCAGCGTGTGGCGCTGCTCCCGCTGCACGCGTGCGGGCGCTGCTACCCGTGCAGCGTCGGCCGACCCAACACATGCGACAACTTCCAGCTGATCGGGGTCCACGTGGACGGCGGGCTGCAGGAGCAGCTCGTGGTGCCGGATGGGCAGGTGTACCCGATCGAGGTCGAGGATCCGGCGGTGGCGGCGCTGGCCGAGCCGCTGTCGATCGCGGTGCGGGCGGTCAATCGGGCGCGGGTGCAGCGCGGCTCGAGCGAGCACGTGGTGGTGCTCGGCGCCGGGCCGATCGGCCAGTGCATCAGCCTGGTGGCGCGCGAGCGCGGCGCCGAGGTGCTGCTCATCGACCTCCAGGAGAACCGGTTGGAACTGACCCGGGAGATCGGTGCACAGACGCTGGTTTGGACGGGCTTTGCTGAGGTGGTCGAGGCGGCGCGGCGATGGGCGGGCATGGCCGGGCCCCCGGTGGCGATCGATGCCACCGGCGCGCCCGCGGCGGTGCGGGCGATGGTGGAGATGGTCGCCTCGGCGGGGCGCGCCGTGCAGGTCGGCATGTCCGGCGAGGAGGTCACTCTGCGGCTCGGCAGCCTGACCGAGAAGGAGCTCGACCTGCTCGGCGTCAGCTGCTGCAACGCGGACGAGTTCGGAGAGGCGGTGGCGGTCGTCGAGCGCAACGTCGGCTGGCTGGAGCGGCTGGTCAGCCACCGGTTCGAGCTGGAGCGCGCGCCGGAGGCGCTGCGTTTTGCCATGGACAACCCGACCGAGGTGATGAAGGTGGTGATCGGTGGGGTGTGAGGCCGGCGGTGGCGCGCGTCTTCGCGATGCTTCGGTTAGTGGTCCGTTAGGCTGATTGGGCGGCGCGGTTAAGGCGGCGGAACGGCGGTTGATAGGCGGACCTCCCGGCCTATGCTCGCCGTATCTGGAGTGCATGGGAGGGAGCCCCCGATGCCAGGCTTGACCGGTCCGAACGCTGCCGCACGACGCCGTCGCCGACGTCGCATCGCGCGGTTGGTGTCGTTGGCCGTGGCGATCACGACGGCTGTGGCGCTGCTCGTGGCCCTGGCCCTCCCCGACCGCGACGGCATCTCCCGCGCGGTCGCCGGCTCGCCCCTGCGCACCGGGAGCGCGACGTCGAGCCCGCCTGACGTAAGGGCACCGGCGCACGCGCTCTCCCGGGCGACGCTCGCGATCGCGCCGAACGCGGACACCGCGCCCGTCCCGAGTTCGTTTTTCGGGATCTCGACCGAGTACTGGGCGCTCCCGCTCTTCGCGCGCGACCTGCCGGTGTTCGAGCGCGTGCTGGCGCTGCTGCACGTCCGGGGCGACGGGCCGCTCGTGCTGCGGATCGGCGGCGACTCGGCCGACCACTCGTTCTGGCATCCGCCGTGGCGGCGCATGCCCAACTGGGCCTTCGCGCTGACACCGGCCTACCTGGCGCGCCTCAGGGCGCTGGTCCGGCACGACCGGGTCAAGCTGATCGTCGACCTCAACCTGGTGACCGACACGCCGCTGACCGCCGCCGCCTGGGCGCGCGCGGCCGAGACCTCGCTGCCCCGCCGGAGCATCGTCGGCTTCGAGGTGGGCAATGAGCCCGACCTGTATTCCCGGCGCCACTGGGTGGCGATGCTCGCCCGCTCGCCGCTCCAGGCCGACGCACTGCCATTCGAGCTGACGCCGAGCATGTACGTGCAGGACTTCGCCGACTACGCGCGGGTACTCGGCGAGCACGCACCGGACATCCCGCTGGTGGGGCCGGCGGTGGCTCACCCCCGTGCCAGCCTTCCTTTCATCACCGCGCTGATCGAGAACCAGCGCCCGGAGCTCGGCGCGGTGAGCGGGCATCTGTATCCGTACTCCGCGTGCGTAAAGCGCCCGCAAGCACGCGACTACCCGACGGTCACCCGCCTGCTCAGCCCCGAAGCCACCTCCGCCTTCTCCACCGACATCGCATCGGCGGTGGCCGTCGCCCACGCCGCCGGCCTGAAGTTTCGACTCACCGAGTTCAACTCGGTCACGTGCGGCGGGAAGCCGGGGGTCAGCGACTCGTTCGCCACCGCCCTGTGGGCACCGGATGCCCTGTTCACGGCAATGCGAGCCGGCGCGGACGGCGCCAACCTGCACGTCCGGGCGAACGCGATCAATGCGCCGTTCGCGATCGGCCGGGGCGGGCTGACCGCGCGGCCGCTGCTCTACGGCCTGATGATGTTCACCCGCACGCTGGGGCCCGAGGCGCGGCTGGTCCGGCTTCACCTCTCGGCGGCCCGGTCGCTGAACCTGCGCGCCTGGGCCGTGCGCGTGCGCAGCGACATCCTTCACGTGCTGCTGATCGACAAGGGGAGCCGCGCGGTGCGAGTCTCCCTGCGCCTGCCCACCACTGCTCCGGCCAGCGTCCAGCGACTGATTGCGTCCTCGGCCTACGCACGCTCCGGCGTCACGCTGGACGGACAGCAGCTGAACCACAGAGGCCAGTGGACCGGCACGCCGCGCACCGAGACGATCACGTCCGGCCCCGGCGGCTACGCGCTCATGCTGGGCCGTCGGAGCGCGGCGCTGATAAGCGTGCGGCTCACGCCGCCCGCCCGGCGGCGCGTGCGGCTCGCGCCGCTCGTCCCGCGACGGCGCGCGGTCTCAGAACACCACCGTCGTGTTGCCGTGACGCAGCACTCGGTCTTCGCAGTGGGCCTGCACCGCGCGCGCGAGCACTAGGCGCTCCACGTCGGCGCCGAGTTGGGCCAGCGCGTCCACGTCGTTGCGATGGCTTACCCGCATTACGTCCTGCTCGATGATCGGGCCGGCATCGAGCTCCTCGGTCACGTAGTGGGCGGTGGCGCCGACCAGCTTGACCCCGCGCTTCTTGGCCCGCTGGTAGGGATCGGCGCCGGCAAACGCGGGCAGGAACGAGTGGTGGATGTTGATGACCGGCACCGCGAGCCGGTCGAGGAACTCACCCGAGAGGATCTGCATGTAGCGCGCGAGCACGACCAGGTCGCAGCAGCCGTCGAGCAGCTCGAGCATGCGTGCCTCGGCCTCGGGCTTGCGCTCCTTCTCGACCGGAACGTGGTGATAGGGCACCTCGAACAACGCGGCGTCTCCGCGCAGGTCGGGATGGTTGGAGATCACCATCACGATCTCCGCCTCGAGCTGGCCGCGCCGCCAGCGCCACAGCAGGTCGAGCAGGCAATGGTCGTAGCGGGAGACAAGCACCGAGACGCGCTTGGGCCGGGCGGCGTCCCACAGCCGCCACCTCATGCCGAGCGGCTCGGCCACCTTGAGCCCGAAGCGCTCGCCCAGGCCCTCGCGCTTCTCGGGCGCCAGCGCGAACTCCATCCGCAGGAAGAAGGTGCCGCCCTCGGGATCGGTCGAGTACTGATCCGAGCGCGTGATGTTGGCGCCGGCCTCGAATAAGAACCGCGAGACCGCGGCGACGATCCCAGGCCGGTCCGGACAGGAGATCAGCAGCCGCACCAGCCCGGGCTGGCCGGCGCCGGCGGTCATCGACCGGCGCTCACGATGCCTCGAGCGCCACCGGGCTGGCCGGCGCCGGCCGTCATCGACCGGCGCTCACGATGCCTCGAGCGGCACCGGCACGTGCTCGAACTGGGTGATCCGCCGCAGCTCCTCGACGCGTGCGTCGACCTCGCCGGCGGTCAGCCGCTCGACGCGCTCGGTGCCGAACTCCTCGACGCAGAACGAGGCCAGCGCGGTCCCGTAGGCCATCGCTTGGCGGAGCACCGGCTCGGTCAGCGGACGGTCGATGTGACGGGCGATGCACCCGGCGAACCCGCCGGCGAAGGTGTCGCCGGCCCCGGTGGGATCGACCACCGTCTCGAGCGGATAAGCGGGAAGGGCGAAGAACTGATCGTCGGTGAGCAGCGCGGCGCCGTACTCACCCTGCTTGGCCACCACCACCGTCGGGCCCATCGCCAGCACCTCGCGGGCGGCCCCGATCAGGCTGGGGCACTCGGTCAGCTGGCGCAACTCGGCGTCGTTGAGGATCACGCCATCCACGTGGCGGATCACCTCCACCAGTGCGTCGCGCGCGCTGTCGATCCAGAAATTCATCGAGTCCATGGCGACGAACTTCGTCTCCGCGCACTGCTCGAGCACCCTCAGCTGGAGCTCGGGCTGGATGTTGGCCAGGAACAGCACGTCGCACGCCCGCGAGGCAGCCGAGAGGTGCGGCTGGAAGTCGGCGAATACGCCCAGCTGGGTGTCGAGCGTCTCCCGCGAGTTGAGATCCCACCCGTACTCGCCCGCCCAGAAGAACGACTTCCCGTCCGCTACCCGGTCCACGTCATCGACATCGGTCCCGCGGGTGGCGAGAACCGCCAGCTCCTCCTCGCCAAAGTCGGCGCCCACACGGCCGACCACGTGCACCTGGTCGAAGAACGACGCCGCCAGGGCGAAGTACGTGGCGGCGCCACCCAGCATCCGCGCGCGCTCGCCGAACGGCGTCTTGACCGCGTCGAACGCGACCGACCCGACGACGGTGATGGTCACCCCTTGCCTCCGTCCAGTCGGCGCTCTCGATGGTGTCCACGGGCATCCAGCCCGTGGTGAGCGCTCGGCTGCGCCTCACTCATGCGCCGACGACCTCGGCGGGCGTGCCGATGCCGGCGTCGGTGCGCAGCGCCTCGGCCTTGTCGGTGCGCTCCCAGGTGAAGTCGTGATCCTCGCGGCCGAAATGACCATACGCCGCGGTCTTCTGATAGATCGGCCGATGCAGCCGCAGATACTGCCGGAACGCCCCCGGACGCAGATCGAAATGCTCCCTGATGAGCTCCAGAATCCGCGCCCGCCCCACCCGCTCGGTGCCAAACGTCTCGATCATCACCGACACCGGATGCGCCACCCCGATCGCATACGCCACCTGCACCTCAGCCCGATCGGCCAGCCCCGCCGCCACCACGTTCTTGGCCACATACCGCGCCGCATACGCCGCCGAGCGATCCACCTTGGACGGATCCTTGCCCGAGAACGCCCCACCCCCATGCCGCGCCATCCCCCCATAGGTGTCCACGATGATCTTGCGACCCGTCAACCCACAGTCACCCATCGGCCCCCCAATGACAAACCGCCCCGTCGGATTGACCAGCAGGTTGCGCCGAAGCTTCTTGGGATCGAACAGCTCGTCGGGAAGCTCCGGCTCGACCACGTGCTCCCACAGGTCCTCTTTCAACAGTGACTCGGCGCCGTCGCGGTGCTGGGTGGAGATCAGCACCTTCTCCACCTCGACCGGCCGCCCGTCCACATAGCGCACCGTGACCTGCGTCTTGCCGTCCGGGCGCAGGTAGGGCAGGATCTCCGCCCGGCGCACATCGGCCAGCCGCTTGGCCAACTTGTGCGCCAGCGAGATCGGCAGCGGCATCAGCTCCTCGGTCTCATTCGACGCGTAGCCGAACATCATCCCCTGATCCCCCGCCCCGGCCAGGTCCAGCTCGTCGTCGTCGCTCTCGTGGGTGCGTGACTCGTACGCGCGGTCGACTCCCTGCGCGATGTCCGGGGACTGCTTGTCGATCGCGTTGATCACCGCGCACGTGTGATAGTCGAACCCGAACTCGGCATCCGTATAGCCGATCCGCTTGATCGTCTCCCGCGCCACCGCCTGGATATCCACATACGTCGAAGTCGTGATCTCCCCCGAGACCACCACCAGCCCCGTGTTCACCAGCGTCTCGCAAGCCACGCGGCCGGTCGGATCATCACGCATGACCGCGTCCAGAACACCATCGGAGATCTGGTCAGCCACCTTGTCCGGGTGACCCTCGGTCACCGACTCCGACGTGAACAGGAACTCGTTGTCGGCGTGAGTCATGCGGTTCTACCTTCCTTACGGGTGATCTCGAGCAGATAGGCGGCCATCACATCCGTCCCGCCGAGCTTCAGGTGGTAGGCGTCGGAGAGCTCCTCGACGCGGGCGATCTGATCGCGCGCGTCGCTGAACAGCTCCGTGAACTCGAACAGCCCGAAGTCCACTACACGAGCCTGATAGCCCAGGCGTTCCAGCAGCTGGGTGGTTCGCCGCTCGCCGATGATAGACAGTTGCATGACATATGCGACGCCGTCGTCGGCCAACGCCTCCGGCAGCATCCGGAAAAGGTGGTCGATGAGGCTCCGGCCCCAGTAGTCGAGCGGCCGGTGCGAGACGACCGGCTCGAACGGGTCGACCGGGGTCTGGTAGAGGCTGGCCACGATGACGTCGTAGCGCTCCTCGGGGACCCAGGGGTAGAGGTCCTGCACCGCAGCGCTGACGCGGTCGGCGACTCCGTTGCGAAACGCGTTGGTGAGCGTGTTCTTGATCGCCTCGCTGTTGATGTCGATGCCATGTACATGAGCGGCGCCGTTGCGGCCCAGCTGAACCGACAGCAGCCCGGTACCGCAGCCGATGTCAAGACAACGCTGATGCGCCCCGATCGCTTCCTGGTAAAGGTACTTCCAGACCATGAAGCTTCCCTGGGTGGGGACGAACACGCCGGGCTCGACGGTGATGTCCGGGAAGTCGAGCGGGAACATGGGCCGGCCTCGCGCATCGCTCCACTTGCGCGCGGCCGGGCGCTGCCGGGAATCGAGCGAGACCGGACCCACGCCCTCGTCCGGCAGCGCGGTGGGTCGGGCGTTACCCGGCTTGGTCGACTCAAGCGCGGCGCGCGCCGCGGCAATCTGCTCCGGACCGACGCCGCAGCACCCCCCGACGATCTGCGCGCCCTCCCCCCGCCAGCGCAGGGCAAGCTCGGCGTACTCGGTGGCGCCTACGCCGGCCTCTTGGCGCCACCCCGCCGCCGACAGATAACCCAAATTGGGATAGACGCCGAGCGGCAGGTCGGTGAAGTCGCGCAGCCACGCCAGCATGCCGGTGACGTGGTCGGGCGGCAGGCAGTTGATGGCCAGCGCGCCGACACCCATCTCCTCGAAGCGCCGCGCCGCCCGCCCGAACGCGTCGCCCTCCGGCCCGCCCCAATGTTCGCCGTATACGCCGCATACCCCGTGGCGACAGCGCCGGAAGCTGAGCCATACCGGCAGGCCCGTGTCGAGCAGGGCCTCGATGGTGGCGTAGGTGGAGCTCCGCACGAGCGTCAGCGTCTCGACCAGGATCAGGTCGGGCCGATCGTGCTCGAAGGCCCGCGCCAGCAGGCGGATCGTCTCGCGCCCGTCCGGCGTGTCGACGTCGCCGTTGATGCTGAAGGCGACGGCGAGATCATCCGCGCGCCCGGCGTCCGCCGCCGCCTCGCGGGCGAGCCGGACGCCGCTACGGGCCACGTCCATCCAGTGGACCGGCTCGGCGGTGTCCCACAGCGTGGCGCGGCCGTCGCGCAGCGCGGTGGCCAGGCCCCAGGTGTCGGTGCAGATCACATCGCAGCCCACCTCGACGTAGCGGCGATGCACGGACTTGACGTTGGCCGGCGATTCGAGGATCGCCGTCAATCCCCACAGATGCTCCTCGAGTTCGGGGCGCTCGCCGGTGGCGCGGATCAGCTCGGTGCCCGTGGCGCCGTCCATGATCACCGCCCGGTCGGTGGCGATCAGCCGGGTCAGGCGCTCGTACCGGCCCTCGGCCTGCCCGTCGGGCTGGATGGACGTGACCTGCAGGTGCGTGCTCACTTTGATCTCCCTCGGTGCCCGACTGGCGAACCGCAACAGCTTGCCTGTCCACCGCTGGCCACGCCACTCTCGCAGCGCCGGATTAGCCTAGACTTTAGAGAGGGTGTGAAGGCCAGGTTTGCGAGGCGGCAATGGCTGAAGGTTGCGGGTCCCCTCTCTATTGGACAGGTAACTTCGGCACAAGGAGCAGGGCGCCGGTCTGGGCCTGGCGATACGTTCTGCGCTGTGTCGGCTACCGCTCCCACAGGCCTTCCCCTCGAGCTGGTCCTTCAACGCGCGGGCGCCGTCCTGACGACCCGCGAGAGTCGGCCAACGGTGGCTCACTTCGGCTCGGCCGCCGCGGAGCTCGCGGTCTGCGTCAGAGGGGTCGGACTGGTCGAGCGCTCCGATCTCAGCACGCTCGCGCTCGAAGCGCCGCAGGCTCAGCTGTCGGCGTTGATGACGCGGCTCGCCGGCGCCGGCGTAGCCCCCGGCGGCCTGGTCTCCGGCGGGGGAGCCTGGTGGTGCGGCGAGGCGCCGAACCGGGTGATCGTGGTATGCGACCAGCGCACGGGCGGACGACTGGTCGAGGCCCTGCATGGCGACGCCGCCCGCCATCTCGCGGTGAGAGATCACTCGAGCGAGGTGGCGGCGATCGGGCTGCTCGGTCGACACACGAGCAAGGTGCTGGCCGCGCTCGGCGTGTACGGCGCGACCCGCGATCCGCGGCAGGCGACGCCGTTCGCGCGCGGGTCGATCGACGGGATCTCGACATCGTGGCTGCTCCAGTCCGATCACCAGGCGCTCGCGCTCGTGCCTCGCGAGCATGCGGGCGAGGTGTGGCTGGGGATCGAGCGGGCGGGGCGCCCGGTTGGGATCAGCTGCGTGGGTCACGAGGCCGCCTGCCGCTACGCGCTGATGGAGCGCCTGCGGCCTGCCATAACCGCGTCTCTCTGAACCACCGATGCCGCCGTGGCTGACGTGGCCGCGACTGAGCGCGTGCTCGTCGAGCTGCTCTCGCTCGAGCGCGAGATCATCGAGGCGGAGTATGTCCGCCGGGCGGACGCGCTCGAGCGCGTGGCCGACGCGGTGCGACGCCTAGGTGAGATCGGCTCACCGCAGGGCATCCTCGACCGCGCCGCCGAAGAGCTCCTGACCAGCTCCGAGTTCGAGCGGGTGCTGATCGGAGACGTCCGCGTGGACGGCCTCCATGTGCGATCGATGTCGAGCATCGGGGACCGAGCCGACACGGCCGCTGCACTCGAGGAGCTGCGGGGCGCGCCCATCCCGCTCGAGTACCCCTCGATCGAGGACGAGGTCGCTCGCCGGCAGGGGACCCAGATCGTGGAGGCCAGGGCCAGCCGATCGCGCGCCTGCCGGCGGCTGACCGAGGTGCTCGCCTGGGACAGCTACGTGGTGAGCGCGCTGGTCGTGCAGGGCAGTACGGTGGGCCTGCTGCACGCGGATGCATCGACGGCCCGCGGGCCGCTCGACGCGCTGCACGCCGAAGTGGCCGCCCGCTACGGCGAGGGCCTCGCCGGCGTGTTCGAGCGGGCCGTCCTGCGCGAGATGCTCCAGCTGCACCATCACGAGCTGCGCTCGGCGGTGGATTGGATGAGCGCGCGGCTCGGGCAGCTCGCGAGCGCCGCGGGCGACTGGGCCGCGGACGGCCAAGGAGCCGATCCCTCGGGCGCCGAAGCGTTGACCCCGCGCGAGGTAGAGGTCCTGCGGCTGCTGGCCCGGGGCCAGACCAACCTCGAGATCGCCGGCGCCCTGGTCGTCCGCGAAGGCACGGTCAAGTACCACGTGAAGAACATCTTGCGCAAGCTGGGGGCGACGAGCCGCGCCGATGCGGTGTCCCGCTACGCCCGGACCCGCGCATGGGAGGCGCTATGAGCCGCGGGGGCGCGTTGACCGCCCCGCCCGCCCCGCCCGCCGCGCCGGGAGCCCTCGGCGAACCCGTCGGCGATCAGCTCAGCCGGCGCGTCGAGCTCGCCAGCGCCCAGGCGCGCGAGCTGCTCGGCCTGCCTGTCGAACGGGCCGCCGACGACCGGGGCGAGCTGAGGCAGCTCATCGCCGCGCTGCGTGAGGCGCTGCCGGAATCCGAGCGCCATACCGTCCCGGTCGAGGAGCAGGAGGCCGCGCTCGAGCGCTTGCGCCAGCGCTTCGAGACCCGGTTTGAGGCGCTCGCGCGGGTCCAGCTCGCGATCGCGGACCTGCGCGAGGTCACCTCACCGCGGGAACTGCTGGCCCGCGCCCCCGCCGCGCTGTGCACGGGCTCCGCTTTCGAGCGCGCGATCGTCAGCCTGGTCAAGGGCGGCCGGATGGTGGCCGAGGCGGCGCATTTCACCGGGCAGGAGCGAGTCGCGCGGAGCACACTGGCCCAGCTCCGGGCCAATCCGCTGAGGCTCGAGCACACGCTGATCGAGACCGAGATGCTGCGCCGGCGGCGGGCCACGATCGTGCTCGACGCACACGTCCACCCGCGGGTCGACCGCCGCACAGCCGAGCTCATGGGCTGGTGGTCGTACGCCGCCGCGCCACTCGTGGTCGGCGCACACGTGGCCGGGATGATTCACGCCGATCGCGGACCCGGCCGGCCGCTCGACGTGCTCGACCGCGATGTCCTGTGGGCGTTCGCCACCGGCCTGGCCCAGTCGTACGAGAGCACCGCCTTGCGCCGCACCCTGCGCGACGAGCGCGACCAGATGCGCGAGTTCCTCGAATGGCTACGCGTGCGCTCGAGCCAGTTGACCGACGCGCCGGTCACGCTGGGGGCCGGCAGCCGTGCCCCGCTCCCCGCACCGGCGCCGCTCCCCGAGCAGCCGACGGAACTCGGTCCACGCGAACGTGATGACCGGGTGCTGTTCGAGGGGCTGCTCACCCGGCGTGAGCTCGACGTGCTGCGGCTCATGGCCGAGGGCGCCAGCAACCGGGCCATCGCCGACGCGCTCGTGATCTCAAGCGGCACGGTCAAGTTCCATGCCGGGAGCATCCTGCGCAAGCTGCACGCGGCCAATCGCGCCGAAGCGGTGACGCGCTATCTCCGGCTGATGGGCCTGCGCGTGCCCTAGGCGGGTGACACCTCAGGGTTCCGGCGAAACGCGTGGTGCGACCACTAGCCGCGCTTGATCTCCTGTAGCGACCAGCCGTTTCCGTCGGGATCGCTGAAGAAGGCGAACCGGGAGCCGGGGCTGCCTTCGGGCCCGAGTTGCTGGACCTCGGTGATCGGCACGCCGCGCTCCGCGAGCTCGCTGCGGGCGGCGTCGATGTCGTGCACGACAAGCTGCATGCCCTTCGTGGTGCCGGGATCGCCGAGAGGCAGGCCGCGGCCGATCACCACCGAGGTCGGGGAGCCGGGAGGCGTCATCTGCACGACGCGCATCCCCGGCCCGGGCTCGATGTCGTGGTCGAGGTGGAAGCCGACCTTGTTCACATAGAAGTCGCTGGCGCGATCCACGTCGCTGACCGGGATACCGATGACCTCGAGGCGGTAGTCCATGTTCTCTCCTGTTCGTGAGCTGGCAGGCCCTGCGCGCGCCGGCGCGCGGAGCGCTGCCGGGATCCGCCGCCGACGAGGCGGATCTCACTGCGCGGTGGGGCAGGCGTGCCACGTAACCCGGATTATTTCCGGGTTACGTGACAAGGCCGGCGGATCGCGCGCCGGCGGCCTGTGGAGTCGGGCTCAAACGTCAAAGAAGACCGTCTCGCGCGGGCCCTGGAAGCGGACGTCGAAGCGGTAGCCGCCGTCGACCGGCTCGGCCAGCAGCGTCGAGCGGCGCTCGACCGGAACCCGCGCCAGCACGGGGTCGGACGCGTTGGCCTCGATCTCGTCGGCGAAGTAGATCCGCGTCACCGTACGGTGGAGCATCCCGCGCGCGAACACCGACATGTCGATGTGCGGGGCCTGGGTGGTCCCGCCCAGGCCCGGGACGGGGCCGGGCTTCACGGTGAGGATGTCGTAGTTGCCGTCGCCGTCCTCGAGGCCGTAGCGGGCGAAGCCGCGGAAGCCGTCGAGCTGCGAGTGCCCGCCGTGGTCGTGCATGTCGGCAAAACGACCCTCGGGGTCGGCCTGCCAGGTCTCGAGGAGAAAGTCGGGGATCGGCGCGCCGGCGCCGTCATAGACAGTGCCGGTGATGTGGACGGCGCCGGGGGTGCCCTCGGGCACGACGAACGGGCCGACGTCGAACGGCAGCCCAATCGCGAAGTACGGTCCGACGGTCTGGGAGGGTGTCGTTTCGAAGATCAATGCGCCTCCTCGAACGGGGTTGCTCCCGGGCCGCGCAGGTAGATGTCGAACTCGTAGGCGGCGGCCCAGTTCGGCACGGTTCCGTGGATGGAAAAGCTCGAGACCATCCGCTCGCGGGCCTTGGGATCGCGCACCGAGTTGAAGATCGGGTCGTAGGGGAAGAACGAATCGCCCGGGAAGTACATCTGGGTGACCAGGCGCTGAGTGAAGGCCCGGCCCAGCAGGGAGAAGTGGATGTGAGCCGGCCGCCAGGCGTTGTAGTGGTTGCCCCACGGATACGGCCCCGGCTTGATCGTCGTGAACGTGTAGCGACCCTCGTCGTCGGTGATACAGCGTCCGGCGCCGCTGAAGTTCGGGTCCAGCGGGGCCGGCCAGCGGTCCCAGCGGTGCTTGTAGCGGCCGGCCGCGTTGGCCTGCCAGATCTCGACCAGAGTGCCGCGCAGCGGCTTTCCCTCCGTGTCGAACACCCGGCCCGACACCACGATCCGCTCGCCGATCGGCTCGCCTTCGTGCTGCACGGTCAGGTCATGATCATTCTCGCCCATCAGCACGGGTCCGAGCTGCGGACCCGTGATCTCGGTGACCGTCTGCGGCAGGTAGACGAGCGGCTGCTCGGGGTGGCGCAGCGAGGTGGACTTGTAGGGCGGGAAGTCGAGCGGGGGGTGTGCGCCCTCCGGGTCGCGCAGGTAGCTCGTGGGGGTGGGACCGATCGGGTCGTAGATCTGCCGCACCTCGTCAGTCTGAAGCTCCTCGGTCATCTCTCCATACCTCTATGCGTGGATATATCTAGGCCTGTAGGACCACGGCCAGGCCCTGGCCGACGCCGATACACAGTGCAGCTACCCCATACCCACCGCCGCGGCGACGCAACTCGTGGGCCAGTGAGCCCAGGATGCGGACGCCCGATGCGCCGAGCGGGTGGCCGAGCGCGATCGCGCCACCGTTCGGATTCACGTTCTCGGGATCGAGCCCTTTCCACTCGCCGATGTCGGCCAGGCACTGCGAGGCAAACGCCTCGTTGAGCTCGACCACGGCGACGTCGTCCCAGGTGATGCCGGCGCGCTCCAGCGCGATCTCCGCCGCACGAACGGGAGCGATCCCGAACACATCCGGATCGACGGCCGCCGCGCCACGGGAGGCGACCCTGGCGATCGGATCGCGCCCCACCACGCGCGCGCCTTCCTCGGAGGCCAACAGCGCCGCGCCGGCGCCGTCGTTCAGCGGCGAGGAGTTGCCGGCGGTGACCGTTCCGTCCTTCGCGAACGCCGGCTTGAGTTTGCCCAGCTTCTCGAGCGAGGTGTCGGGACGGATGTTCTCGTCGCGCTCGAGTTCGCTCCCGGGCACCGGGATCACCCACTCGCCGTAGAAGCCGCTCTCCCAGGCCGCCTGCGCACGCTGGTGGCTGCGCAGCGCGAACTGATCCTGCTCCTCGCGCGAGACGCGATAGATGCCGGCCAGCTTCTCGGCGCTCTCACCGAGCGAGATCGTCCACTGGTCGGGCATGTTCGGGTTGACCATGCGCCAGCCCAGCGTGCTCGAGTGAAGCTGCTGATGGGAGGGCGGGAAGGGGCGGTCGGGCTTGAGCAGGATCCAGGGCGCCCGGCTCATCGACTCGACGCCGCCGACCAGCACGACATCGGCCTCCCCCGTCTCGATCTCACGGCTGGCCTGCATGGCGGCATCGAGGCTCGAGCCGCACAGCCGATTGATCGTGGAGCCGGGGACGCTGGTGGGCAGGTCGTTCAGGAGCCACGCCATCCGGGCCACGTTGCGGTTGTCCTCGCCGGCCTGGTTGGCGTCGCCGAACAGCACCTCGTCGACGCGCTCCGGCTCGAGGTCCGGGGAGCGCTCGAGAAGCGCGCCGACCACGTGCGCGGCCAGGTCGTCGGGCCGCACCTTGGCCAGGGCGCCGCCGTAGCGGCCGAACGGCGCGCGCACGACGTCGAGCACGTAGGCGGCCGTCATCGCTCGAGCAACTCCCGCAGCTTGGCGAGCTCCTCATCGGTCGGCGGCTCGGTGCTCTTCAGCTCCTCGGCCACTCTGAGCTTCCAGCCGGTCTCCTCGCGCACCTGGTCGGCCTCGACGCCGGGATGGGTCTGCGTGAGCACCAGCTCGCACGTCTCCGGGTCGGGTTCGAGCACGCCGAGGTCGGTGATCACCGCGGTGGGCCCGCGGCCGCGGAAGCCCAGGCGCTCGCGGGAACCCGGCCCGTCCCCGTGGCCCACCGTGGTCACGAAGTCGAGCTTCTCCACGAAGGTGCGCTTGGCGTGGGGGGCGATCACGATCACCTCGCCGCAGCTGGCCGCGATCTCGGGTGCGCCGCCGGCGCCCGGGAGCCGGGTCCTGGGGTCCGCGTAGTCCCCGATCACGGTCGAGTTGAGGTTGGCGTGCCGGTCGATCTGGGCCGCGCCCAGGAACGCCACGTCGATCCTCCCGGGCCCGATCCAATAGTTGAACATCTCGGGCACGGACACGATCGCGTCGGCGGTCTCGGCCAGCTCGCCGTCGCCGATCGAGAGCGGGATGTGAAACGGCTTGGCCCCGATCGTGCCCGACTCGTAGACCAGCACGAGCTCGGGGTTGTGGACCATCCGGGCGAGGAGCGCGGCCGTGCTCGGGCGCCCCACGCCGATGAACACGGTCTTGGTGTGGCGCAGGCGGCGGGCAGCGACGATCGTCTGGACCTCGCCGGCGGTGACCTCGGGCGCGGTGATGCTCATGTCTTCTCTACGTCCTTCCCCAAGACGTTTTCGTTCATCCACTCGGTGAACTGCTCGCGGTCGCGGCTCATCTTGTCCCAGAACTTGTAGAAGTCGTTGTCGCGGTCGGTGATGCCCAGGCTATAGGACGGCCGCGACCCGCCGGGTGCCTCGGCCACGGCGGTGATCACCCAGGTCGGAATCACGATCCCCCCGGGCTCCAGCTCGAGCTTGTCGACGATCCGCTCAACCGTAACCAGCGCGCGTCTGGCGGCCAGCACCGCCTCCTTCTGGACGCCGGGGATCCCCCACAGCTGCACGTTGCCCTCGCGGTCGGCCTCCTGGGCGTGGACGATGGCCACGTCCGGCCGCAGCGCCGGCACGGCGGTCAGCGTCTCCCCGGTGAACGGGCAGGTGATCGGCGCCACCGTGGTCCGCGCCATCAGGTCGGTGCCCACATATCCCCGCATGACGGCCATCGGCAGGTCGGCCGCGCCGGCGGCGTACCGGTTGGCCATCCCGGCGTGGCTATGCTCCTCAATCTCGACCGGGCGCGGCCAGTCGTGCTCGATCGCGTCGCGGAAGCGGTGCAACCCGCCCACCCCGGGATTGCCGCCGTAGGAGAAGACCAGCCGGCGCGCCACCCCCATCCCGATCATCTGGTCGTAGATCAGGTCGGGGGTCATCCGGATCAGCTCGAGCTCGCGTCGGCCCTGCCGGATGATCTCGTGCCCGGCGGCGAACGGGATCAGGTGGGTGAAGCCCTCGAGGGCCACCGAGTCGCCGTCGCTCACCAGCTCTGCGACCGCGTCGCTCAGCGACATCAGCTCGGCCACCAGGCCCCCTGCAATCGTTCGCCATGTGAACAGGTGATCACATAGCGAAACTTATCGCTTCGGCGGCACTCCCGCCCGGCGTCACGGCGCTCCTTCGATTGCTGCCGAGGTGCGGAAGGTATCGGACGCGAGTGACGCCGCCCGGGCGCCGCCGCCTCGCTCATAGCCGAGCGCCGCAGCCTCGCTCGGAGCCGTCGAGGGCTGCCGGGCATGGGCGCCCGGCGGTAAGGCGTCGCGGCTACGGCCCGCTCAGCATCCGTGCCTCGCGTTAACGGCCGGCCGCGACATCATCCGGAGGACGCCGAGCGCAGCGAGGCCCATTAAAGGCGCGGAGTGACTGTGCAGTCGCGGCCAGCCGCCAGGCCGACCACCAACTGGGGCGCCAGCAGCGCGAGCAGGACGATCAGCGCCGGCGTCCAGGAACCGGTGATGTCGTGCACCGCCCCGATCACCAGGGGACCCGCCGCCGCAACCAGATAGCCGACGGTCTGGACGAGGGTGGACAGGCCGGCGGTGCTGGTGAGCGTGCCCCCGCGGAGCACGATCAGCGTGAGGGCGAGCGGGAACGATGCGTTCTGGCCGAAGCCCAGCAGCACCACCCACAGATACGGCGCGGCTGTTGGGGCGAGGATGATCCCGAGCCAGCCCACAGCGGCGCAGGTCACGAAGGCGAGCACAAACAGCCGCTGGTCGCGCGCGCGCGCGGCCATCGACGGCACGGTCAGCGCGGGAACCAGGCCGACGAGCAAAGTCAGGCTGAGCAGCAGCCCAGCCCGGGCGGTGCTGATGCCGTGGCTGTGGAACACGCTGGGCAGCCAGGCGAGCGTGGCGTAGAAGCCGGCCGACTGGATGGCGAAGAACAGCGTGACCGCCCACGCCACGCGGTCGCGCAGCAGCGCCCGGGCGCCGTGGAGCTCCTCGTCGGGGGACTCGCGTGCCGGCTGGCGGCGCGTGAACTGCGGCGCCCATAGGGCGAGCGCGACGGCGGCCGGAAGGGCCCAGATGGCCAGGCCGGGCCGCCAGCCGCCGCCGAAGGCGTCGGCCACCGGCACGGAAATGCCGGCGGCCAGCGCGGCGAAGCCGATCAGCGTGGTTGAGTACATCCCGGTGAGCAGGCCCACGCGATCGGGGAAGTTGCCCCGCACCAGCACCGGGAGCAGGACGTTGCCGATCGCGATGCCGGCGCCGGCCACCGCCGTCCCGAAGAAGAGGAAGCCGAGGCCGGGCACGAGCCGTACGAGGAGGCCGCAGAGGAGCAGCGCGAGCGCCAGCGCCACCGTGGTCCGCTCGCCGAGGCGCCGGCTCAGCCGCGGCGCCAGTGGCGCCAGCGCGCCAAAGCACAGGACGGGCAGCGTGGTCAGCACTCCGGCGCCGGTGGCCGACAGACCCGTATCGGCCCGGATTCGGCCCAGCAGGGGCCCGACCGCGGCCGCCGCCGGCCGCAGGTTCGCGGCAAGCAGCACCATGCCGATAGCCAACAGCAGCGAAGCCCCCGGCCGCTGGAGGCGGCGGCGGTTCAATCGACCGTCTTCAGCGGATCGCCGAGCTCTCGGCCGGCGAGCCACTGCGCGCCCCGGCGGTACAGACGCTCGACCGCCGGCCCGACCAGGCCCGGCATATCGCGCTTGACCTCGAATCCGATCTGCGATTGCACGTAGGCGAGGTGACGGTAGCCGACGGGGAAGCTCATCAGCAGGTTGGGTTCGAGGGTCAGGGTGGAGCTCGGGTCGAGCGGGTCGAGCCGGTCCTTCTCGTAGATCGGCTGGCGGAGCACGATGCCCCAGCCGCCATGCGCGGACTCGGTGGCGCCCGGGCGCCGCTCGAGGAAGTCGTAGAAGCGTCCGGTGCAGACCACATCGCACGCGACGTCGTGGACCTCGGCCCGTTGGGAGATCGTCATCTTGGTCTGGACGATCGCGCGCTGTCCATCCAGGTCGATCGACGTGCCGCCGAGGAAGTGCAGGATGCTCACCCCGCGCTCGAAGCCCTCACGGCTCACCCGGATGAAGTCGCGGGCCGGTCCCTGGAACCAGGTCGCCATCATGAAGCCGTCGTCGTGCCAGACGGAGGCGAAGCGCTCCCAATCGCCGGCGTCGCGCCACACCGCCCAGTTCTCGACCAGGTCGCGGATGAGCGCGCGGTCGTCGCTCACGCCGGCGTCGGAATCCGGCTGGTGGGCGGGATCGGCGGCCCGGGAGGATTGCCGCTCAGATCGGGGGTGCCGTAGGTGTGGAAGGTCTCGATCGTCTTCACCCCCCAGGCCTGGCCGCGCGCTCTCTCCGCCTGCGTCCAGCGGACCGGCTCGTAGGCGGGATCGAAGATGAAGTGCGTGCCGGTGGTGACCTCGACCCGGTTGCCGCCCGGCTCGTACACGTACAGGAACATGCCCTGGGCGACGGCGTGCTTGGACGGGGCGGCCTCGATCGGGACGTCGGCGTCGAGGAACAGGTCGGCGGCGCGCAGGATCTCCTCGCGGGTGTCGACGAACCAGGCCAGGTGGTGCAGACGGCCGTGACCGCCGGCGTGGTCGGCGGTGTAGATGAGCTCGTGGGCGGCGATCGACAGGCTCATCCAGGCGCCCTGCTCGGAGCCGTCATCGTTGACGATCTGCTCGTAGAGCCGGTATCCCAGTTGGTCCATGGCGAAGGCCCGGTTGGCGGCAATGTCGCTGGCCAGGATGTTCACGTGGTCGATGCGCTTGACCGAGGCGCCGCGGTCGACGTGGCGCTGGGGCACGTTCTTCAGGCGGGGGCGCAGGTGCTCGGGCGGCACGTAGCGGTCCTGCTCGAAGAAGATCTCGAAGACGTGCCCGTCGGGGTCTTTGAAGGTGTAGGCGGGTCCGTGGCCGTGGTCGCCGTCGTTCCAGCCGATGCCGAGGCCGGTCTGTTCGATGGCTCCGACCCGGCGCTCGAGGGCCTCCGGGCTCCAGGCGCGGATCGCGGTGTGGCCGAGACCGGGCAGCTCGGACTCGGTCAGCTTCAGCCCGTAGCGCTGGTACTCGCCCCAGCCGCGCAGGAACACGGACTGGCCCTCCTGGTGCTCGATCTCCATCCCGAACAGATCGACGAAGAAGCGCAGGCTCTCATCGGGGTAGGGCGTGAGCAGCTCGGCGTGGGCGATGTGGGCCAGGTCGAGGATCGGCTCGGGGCTCATCGGGTTGCCTCGACCCTTTCCCGCAGCCCGTCGAGGTCGTAGGAGAGCTCGCCGGCCTGGAGCTTGAGGCGCTTGACGCGCTCCTTCTTCTCGCGCGCGCGCGATGCCTCGAGCACGTCGTCCACCCGATCGGGTTCGATGACGGCGACGCCGTCGGCGTCGAGCACGAGGATGTCGCCGTTTCTGATCGTGGCCCCGCCGACCGTGACCGGCTCGCCGATCGAGCCGGGAACGTCCTTGCCGGCGCCCTTGACGCGGACCCAACGGGCCCAGATCGGGAGGTCGAGCTCGGCCAGCTGCTCGACGTCGCGGATCGACGCGTCAACCAGCATCGCCGCTGCCCCGTGGGCCTTGGCCTGAGTGGCCAGCAGCTCGCCGACCAGCGCCACCGGCCGAGGCTCGGGCATGGTCAGGACCAACACCTCGCCGGGCTGCACCTCGGCCATGGCGGCGTGGACCATCAGGTTGTCGTCCTGGCCGCAGAGAACGGTGCGGGCCGGGCCGGCCACGCGCGAGGCGGGCAGGATCTGGATCAGGTCCGCGTCGACGTAGCCGCCGCGACCGCCTGCCTCGTAGACGGTCGCCGAGCCGAGGTCGGCCAGTTCCTGGTAGGTCTCGGTCGCGGTCATAGCGCGCTCACCACGTTGGGGGTTACCCGCTGGAAGGCCTCGGCCTGCCGGATTTCCTGATTGCCGGACGAACGGCGAGCGTGGTTGCCTCGCTGGTCGGCCCGCTGGGCGTAGTAGGTCTGGAGGTACTTCTGCGCCTTCATCTCGTCCATCGCCTTCAGCTTGGCTTCGATCACGTTCGTGATGTCGACGAACGTGTTCGGGGTGAAGTTGCAAAGCTCGGGCTGGTGGGGCTCGAACAGGTAGAACACCGGGGGGGTGATCGTCTTGAAAGCGCTCGACACGCCGGCGCCGGACGCCAGGCCCCGGGCGCGGTTGACCGCGGCGTAGGCAATCGGGTGGTCGGGGTTGAAGGGATCGGTGTCCGTGTGTGTGATGAGGACGTCGGGGGCGAACTCGCGAATCTTGTCGGAGATCAGACGCAGGCCATCGCCGTCGATCTCGAGCGGGTAGTCGCCGAGGTCCAGGCACTCGAACGGCGCCCCCAGAGCCGCCGCGGCCCGCTCGGCCTCGCCGTGGCGGACCTGCTTGACGTTCTCGATGGTCTGGCCCTCCTCCTTCCACAGCTCGCCCGACTCGCCGCGCTCGCCGTAGGAGAGAGCCACGACGGCGGCCTCGCCGCCCTCCGTCGTCGTGACCGCGATCGCTCCGCCGGCGCGCCACACGAAGTCGGCCGAATGCGCGCCGATGACCATGAGCCGCGTAGCGCTCACCGTCGCTGTGCTCCAGCCACGATCCGCGTGTTCACGACAGCCATGACGTAGACCTCCTCTTCCTCGAACCCAGCCTCGAGCAGCCGATCGACCATCAGCGCCATTCCGTCCTCGACCGGCGGGTTGAAGACCTGGCCGAGGTCGGTCGAGAGCACCGAGTTCTCCGGGCCGGCGGCACGGATGTTCTCGATCCACCGCTCCCAGGTGACCTTCCCGGTGTGGGGTGTCGTGAAGCAGCGTTCGAGCAGGGCGCCCTTTTCGGCCAGGGCCTTCTGGTCGTCGACCGAAAGATCCTGTGAGGGAAACTCGGGGTGGGTGATGACGATGTCGGTCACGCCCGCGCCCAGAGCCGCGTCGACCACGGCAAAGATCTCATCCCGACCAAGGTGGCCGGTGGCGAGGAGCATGTTGTGGCGGGCGATCATGCCAAGTACCTCGTGCAGCTCGGGGAGGACGGTCCCGTCTGCGTCCACGACCGGCACGGGCGCGAGTTCGATGCCCTGTTCGCGCAGCTCGAGCTGGAGCTTGACCCACACGGGGACGTTGGCGCCGGGCGGCGCCTCGCGCTCGTGCGACTCGTTCACCGAGTCGACGGTCGGCAGCCATACCGTGCGGGCGCCCTCGCGCGCGGCGATCTCGACCGCCAGCGGGTTGATGCCGCCGACCGCGCGGTTGAGCGAGATCGCGCCAAGTACGTTCGTCTCCGGCACCGCGGCGCGTACGACGGCGGCGCGTTCCGCGGTGGAGCCGTAGTGCGACTTCAGGACGAAACCGTCCATGCCCAGCTCGGCGAACTTCCGCGCCAGCGTGATGTCGTCGATCTTCCGCTCGACCACATCGGGGGAGATGTGCATATGGGTGTCGTAGGTTCCCCGCAGCAGCTCGCGCGCGCGCTCAGAGGGACGCGGATCGCTCACGCGTGATGCCCCCGGAGCGCCTCGGCCACATAGGACAGATGCGTTCGCATCGCCCGTTCCGCGGCGTCGGGATCGTGGGCGGCGATGGTCTCGACGATGGCGCTGTGCTCGCCCAACGAATGCTCGCTGCGTCCGGGGAGGAGGATCGTGCGGTACTGGAAGCGAACCAGCTGGGACTTCAGCGTCGCGATCAAGCGGGCGGTGGTGGCGTGAGCCGCGACCTCGAGGATGCGGCCGTGGAGCACGGCGTTGAGATCCGAGGCGGCCAGCAGGTCGCCCGCGTCCAGGCGCCGGCGCATCTCGGCCACGATCTCCTCCAGGTCCGCGATGTCCTCCGGGGTCGCTTTGCCCGCCGCATGCCGGGCGGCCAGCCCTTCGAGTACGGCGCGCGTCTCAAGGATCTCGACCGCCTCACGCGCGCCGACCAGCCGCACCCTCGCCCCGCGGTGGCGCTCGTGCTCGACCAGCCCCTCGTGCTCCAGGCGAGCCAGCGCGGTGCGCACGGCGGAGCGTCCCACCCCGAGCTCGCGGGCCACGTCGCTCTCGATCAGGCGCTCGCTCGGCTGGAAGCGGCCGGTGACGATGGCTTCCCGCAGGCGGTCCTCGGGACTGACGTGCGCGGCGCTCCGCGTTGCCCGTCGGGCCTTGGTGACGTCGGTCGCGCGATTGTTGACAATCTCGTCAACCATCGTGCGGAGATTACCGCGCACGAGTTGCCTGAGGCGGCGCGGCCGCGGCGGCTCAGGCGGTGCGGCCGGGATCGACCACGGCGCCATCGTCGTCGCCCGTCTCGCTCCGGGCGAGCACGATGTCGTTCTCGAGCGAGACCCAGGGGCCGTCGATGCCGGCGGGGCGCTCGGGATCGTCGAGCGAGCGCTCGCGGAAGGTGCGCAGGAGCGAGGGCTTGACGGCGAACACGGTGTCGGAATCGAGGTAATCGCTGGTGGCGTCGAACACGTGGGTGGTGACGGTCTTGTAGCCGGGGGCGCGGACGATCATGTGGATGTGCGCGGGCCGCCAGGGGTGACGGCCGGTGGCGTCGAGCATCCTGCCCACGGGGCCGTCGTCGGGTATCGGATAGGGCACCGGGCGGACGGCGATGAACGCGTAGGCACCGTCCTCACGCGCCAGGTAGCGGCCGCGCAGGTGATCCTCCTCGGCTTCGGGCCGCTGGACCGCGTAGAGCATGTCGGCACCGTTCTGCCACACGTCGAGCTCGGCGCCGGCGATGGGCGCGCCGCTCGCGTCGAGCACCCGGCCGTAGACCCAGGCGGGGACGCCCGCCCCGCTCTCGAGCACCATGCTCTCGCCGTACTCGCGCAGCGGCGACCCCGGCACGTAGAAGGGCCCAAGCACGGTCGACTCGGTGGCGCCGGCCGGGAGCTCGTGGGCGAGCGCGTCGACCAGCATCGACAGGCCGAGGGCATCGGACCAGAGGATGAACTCCTGGCGGCGCTCGTCGGTGATGTGGCCGGTGGCCGTGAGGACCGCGATCATCTCTCGCCACTCCTCCTCGGTCAGCGACACCTCCACCGCGAAGGCATGGAGGTGGCGCACCAGGCTCTGCATCAGCTCGCGCAGGCGGGGATCCGAGCAGCCCTCGAAGCTCGCCAGCGCCGCAGCGGTGATGTCGGCCGGGGTCGTCTTGGCGAGTCGCGTGGTTGCCATGGCTACTCCCCCACCACGGCTTCGACCAGCAACGGCTCGCGCCTCCCGGTGAGCTCGGGCATGACCTCGTCGAGCGTCCGGATGAGCTGTTCGTGGGTCTCGACGCGCACGGACGGGCACCCGAGCGAGCGGGCCATGCCGCCGATGTCAACCGACTCGAAGCGAGGCCAGGCGGCGGCGCCGCCCTGCCGGCGTGCGAGCGCGTCCATGATCGCGTAACCGCCGTTGGCGAGCACCACGAGGAGAACGCCGACGTCGTAGCGGGCGGCACTCCACAGGGCCTGGATCGCGTACATGGTCGAGCCGTCGCCGAGCACGGCCACGACCGGTCGGTCGGGAAGACCCATGCGCAGGCCGATCGAACCGGCCAGACCGAAGCCCAGGCAGCCGTTGGCGGTGCTGAGGAACCCGAACGGGATGCGCACCGGGATGCGCCGGTAGAGCTCCGGCTGGCTCGACGGAGACTCCTCGACCAGCAACACGTCCTGCGGAAGACGCTGGGCCAGCGCGTCGAGGACGTGGCCGGCACGCAACGGTTCGCCGGGCGCCGGCGGAGGCAGCGGCGACGGCCGGCGCAGCGGCTCGGGCGCGCTTCCGGCGCGCTCGGGAACGAGGTCGACCACGGCCCGGCAGGTGGCGCCGACGGGCGCCACCACGGCCAAGTCGCACGGGCTGCGGTGGGCCTCGGCCGGATCGGCGGTGAGCACCACGACGCGCGTCTCAGGCTCGACCAGCGCGACGGGCTCGTCGAACAGGTACGCGCGGAACGCGTTCGTGCCGATCGTGAGCACCATGTCGTAGGGCGCCAGCGCGTCGTGCATCAGCCTGCGCTGCCACGGGAGGTGGCCGGCGAACAGCGGGTGATCCTGAGGGAAGCCGACGCGGCGGGCGAAGGCCTCCTGCCAAACCGGGCAGTTCAGCCGCTCGGCCAGCGCCAGCACCGCATCCCAGTCCTCCTCGTCCGGGGCGCCGACGACGAGGGCCGGCGCCTCGGCGCCGGCGAGCAGATCGGCGAGCTCCCCCACCTCGGCCTGGTTCACCGAGTGCGGTCGAAGGATCCGCGCCGGCGACCCGGCCGCCAGCTCGTCGGCGGGCTCGAGCCAGTCGCCCATCGGCACCACGACCAGCGCCGGACCGCGGGCCGCCTTGGCCTCGTGATAGGCGCGGGCGATCGCGCCCGGCACATCCTGGGGGCGGCTGGGGAGCTGGCGCCACACCGGGTACTCGCCGGCCAGCCGCTCGAGCTGGCGGCCGGTCAGGAACGGCTCGAAGGCGAGCTGGCGACGGTCCTGCTGGCCGACGACGATGACGAGGGCCGCGCGGCAATCGCGCGCGTTGGCGATCGCGTTGACGGCGTTGCCGAGGCCGGCGGCGGTGTGGAGGTTGACGAATGCAGGCTCGCCGCGCGCAAGCGCGTACCCGGCAGCCATCCCGACCACAGATCCCTCGTGCAGGCCGAGTACGAAGCGGATGTCCGGCGGCAGACCGGCGAGGAACGCGATCTCGGTCGAACCCGGGTTGCCGAAGATCGTCGTCAGTCCGTGCCGGCGCATGACCGCGAAGACGGCGTCGCGCACCGTAGGACCCGCGATCTGCCGGCGATCGCCGCTGCCATCTTGGGTGGCGGGGGTGTCGCTGCGCGTCGTGGCGCGCTCGACGCGGGCCGACTCGGTCATCGCGGTTGATCGTACTCGCCGGCCGGTGGCGATGGCGGGTGTCGGTGGCGCCGCAGGATGTCGTCCGGGTGCCCCCACGCCGCCGTGCGCTAGTGTTCGCATGCCGAACAGACCATGACGGCAGCGTGATGACCGAGCGACCGGGACAGAACTCCGATTTCGTGCAGTCCCTGGAGCGGGGGCTGGCGGTGATCCGGGCGTTCGACGCCGAGCACCGCGAACTCGGCTTGAGTGAGGTGGCGCGGTTGACTGGGTTGACCCGGGCGGCCGCGCGGAGGTTCCTGCTCACGCTGGTCAAGCTCGGTTACGTGAACTTCTCGCAGGGCCGGTTCTCGCTGCGGCCGCGCGTGCTCGAGCTGGGCTACGCCTACCTGTCGAGCCTCAGCCTGCCCGAGATGGCCATGCCGCACATGGAGGCGCTGGTCGCCCAGGTCAACGAGTCGTGCTCGATCGCGGTGCTCGACGACACCGACATCGTGTACGTGGCCCGTGTCCCCACGCGGCGGATCATGAGCATCACGCTCGCGGTGGGCACGCGCCTACCGGCGTTCGTCACCTCGATGGGCCGGGTGCTGCTCGCCGGCTTGACGGACGAGGAACTGGAGGAGCGTCTCGCCCGGATCGAGATGACGCCGCTGACCTCGCGCACGGTTACGGACAAGGACGCCCTGCGCGAGATCCTCACCATCGTCCGCCGGCAGGGCTATGCCGCGACCGATCAGGAGCTCGAGGAGGGCCTACGGTCGCTCGCGGTCCCGCTGCACAGCGCGTCGGGGACAGTGACCTCCGCGCTGAACCTGTCCGTGCACGCGAGCCGCGCCTCGATGGCCGCCCTGCGGCGCGACTTCCTCCCCCCCGCGCTACGAACTGCGGCGGCGATCGAGGAAGACCTGCGCGGAACGGGCGACGCGTACGGCGGCTCGTTCGTGTTGCCCCAGTCGTAAGCGACGCCCGTGCCGCCCCTGCGCGCCAACGCTATGCGCGACACCCAAGCCGTGCCTCAAGATCGCCTCGGGAAGCACATCGACGGCCGCGCCGACCGCGGCACGGTCGACGCCGGCGGCGAGGAGCCCCGAAGCAGCCGCCGTCAACTGGGGCGGCCGCGAGGGCGCATGGGCGTCGGAGGCGAGCAGGAACGGGAGCCTTGACCGCGCAAATGAGAGCGCGGCAGCCCGCGCCTGCGGCCCGTGTCGTCCTGTCAGCGATGAGGCGTTGATCTGGATGACCGCACCGCGCGCGGCCAGCTCATGCACGGTCGCCGCGGGAGTTATGGGAGAGCGCTCGGGATGTCCGATCAGCACCCCGAAGCCCCGCCGGCGCAGGTCGTTCGCCGCCGATTCGAGGCTGATATCACTCGGAACCAGCGGCGCCTCGAGCAACGCCCACCGCTCGCCCGGCGGCCCCTGGGCAATGATCTCCAGCTCATCCTGATCGAGCCACCCGACGTCTTCGGGCGACAGCTCGGCCCCGCAGCGCAGCTCGAGCTCCACCGCGGCCTTCCGCAGGACCTCATCCAGGCGCGCGGTCAGGGCCGGCAGGGCCTCGATGTCGGCCAGGCGGGCGTGAGGCGTGGCCACCACGCGAGAGGTCCCGTCGGCCACGGCCAGGCGGGCGAGGGCGATCGCCTCCTCATCATCGCGGGGGCCATCGTCGACGCCAGGCAGAAGGTGGAAGTGAAGTTCGGTCCGCATGCTGACACTTATCACCATAGCCATGTTGGATTCCGACGCGGGCCGCGGTTCTTCGCTTCCGACGGGGGTTTGCCTGTCTCCACACCGGACAGAATTAGCCCAGAGCCGCTGCAGCCGCGGCAAGAGCAACGGCGCGGCGGAGGACACAGCATGGGACGGACCGACGGTCGCCAGTCTGGCGGCCCTCGCACGGACCTCGCGTTGCCAGCAACACGACGGAGGTCCTCATGGCCGTTATTTCATTCCCACCACGCGACCTCACGCGAGTGTCCGACGAGGCGCTTCTCGATGCCTACCACGTGGATCGCGACCCGCGCGCTCGCGAGGAGCTCGTAAAGCGCTTCCTACCGTTCGCGCGCAAGCTCGCGCTCCGGTACGTCCACAGCCGGGAGCCGCTCGATGATCTCGTCCAGGTCGCTTCGGTCGGGCTTCTGAACGCGATCGAGCGGTTCGAGCCGGGACGTGGCAAGAAGTTCACGAGCTTTGCCGCTCCGACGATCGTGGGCGAGCTCAAGCGCCACTTCCGCGACAAAGGCTGGACCGTGCACGTGCCGCGCGATCTGCAGGAGCGCGCGCTGGCCGTGAGCCGGCATACCGAGCGCCTGTCGGCGCGGCTGGGCCGCTCGCCCACGCTCGACGAGCTCGCCGGCGCCCTCGTCTGCACCGTCGAGCAGGTGATGGAGGCGATCGATGCCGCCCACAACTACCATCCGGCCTCGCTCGACGCGCCGGTGGCCCACGACGGAGAGGACCGTTGCGCGCTGGCGGAGACATTGGGCAACGAGGACGGCGGTTTCGAGCTGGCCGAGCATCGCCAGGCGCTGGCAGCAAGCTGGTCGACGCTCAGCGACGTGGAGCGGGAGGTGCTCAGCCTGCGTCTCGTGCACGAGCTGACCCAGCGTGAGATCAGCCAGCGAATCGGCTGCTCGCAGATGCACGTATCGCGCCTTTTGCGCCGCTCCATGATCCGTCTCGACGCTGCCGCGTTGACAAACTGACGGGCGAACCGGGCTCCGGACGCTTGCGCTCCGGAGCTTTGGGTAGCCCGTTAAGCGCACGGCGTTATGAGTGGAGAGATCGATGCACCGTGGGTCCGGCTCGAGCTGACCAGCCGGCCTGAGGCCGCGCGGCTCGTGCGGAGCATGTCGACGGCGGTCGGGCAGGCGCTCGTCTTCGACCCCGAACTGCTCGCCGACGTCAACACGGCGGTCACGGAGGCGTGTAACAACGTGATCCTGCACGCGTATGGCGCTCGTCCCGGGCCACTGGCGGTCGAGCTTGCCGCCCCGCCGAGCGGGATCGAGGTCCGCATCCAGGACCAGGGACGCGGCATCCGCTCACCGGGGCCCGGCCGCGAGGGGCTGAAGGTCGGCCTGGCGCTGATGGGCGCGCTAGCCGACCGCGCCGAATTCCTGAACGTTCCCGACGGCGGGACCGAGGTCCGACTGTCGTTCCGCACCCCGACGCGGCCACGCGGAGCGCCCTGGCCCCCGGCGCTCGCCGACCGCGCCGGCGCCTGGACCTGGCAGGCGGAACTCCACCTGGGACTGACCGACGACGTGGTGCTCACCGTCTCGCCCGTGGCGCTGCTCGGGCCCGTGCTCGGGCACATCGGCCGGGCGCTGGCGCCCAGCGCCGGCTTCTCGCTCCAGCGCTGCTCGGATGTGTACCTCCTGAGCGACGTGCTGGGGGCGCATGCCAAGCACGCCGCGCAGAACAGGACGATCAGCGTCGCGCTGGGTGCGCGCCACCAGCGACTCGAGTTCGCGCTGGCGCCGTTGCGGATTGGCACGAGCGCTCCCCTGGAAGAGACGCGCTACCGGCACGGCAATGGCGCGCTGGCGCGGCTGACCGAGAAGATCGCCATCAGCACATTCAACGGCCACGAGACCCTCCGAGTGTCCATGGGCGATCCCCTCCGCGCGTAGCGGGTCGAACCGAAATGTTCGCTCGGACGGCCGCGAGCCGGGGCAGGCGCGCCGTCAGGGCGCGCCCGGCGCCTGATCCAGCTCGAGTAGCGCGTCGGATGAGTCGACGATGGTCAGGTTCTCGGTGACGCCGGTCAGGTCGAAGAGCCGCTGCACCTGCTCGCTGCCCTTGATCAGGGCGAAGCGCCGACCCGACGCGTGCGCTTTCTGCTGGGCCTGGACCAGCAGGTGCAGCCCGGTCGAATCCATGAACTCCAGACCCCGCAGGTCGACGATGATCAGCTCGGCGTCGGACTCCGGGAGCCGCTCGAGAGCGCGTTCGAGCGCCGGCGCGGAGAGCAGATCAAGCTCGCCGCTCAGCGTGACCGTGGTCGCCCGGTCGGAGATTTGCGTGTCTACGAGGAAATCACTCTGCATGCGCCGTCCCGCCTCCGCCCGGCCCTTCGGCCAGGCCTGGTGCCTCAACAATGGACGTATTGGCCCCGCCCGCGACCCGGCGCGTCGGATCGCCGTCGTTTCCAGCTACTAGACATCCCATCTGCCCAATCGAGCAGTGAGCAAGGAGAAAGCTAGCACCCTGGGTGGCAGCACAGCCCACTCCGTGGTCGGGTGATACGGCGGCTCAGGCGGACAGGCTGTAGTGCGCCATCGAGGCTCCGTTACCCCCGCCGACGGGCACTACGCGCCAGATTTGCGACCCAACCGCCGGGTAGCTCACAGGCATGACAAAGAGCTTGCAAGACCAACTGATCAAGTACCTGACCGACGCCCACTCGATCGAGCAGCAGGCGCTCGTCCAGATGAAGGCCGCGCCGAAGATCGCGGGGGACCCACAGATCGCCTCTGCCTTCGAGCAGCACGAAACCGAGACCGAGGAACACGGCCACCTGGTCGACGAGCGCCTGAGAGCGCTCGGAGCGTCCCCCGCGCGGGTCAAGGATCTGGCCGGCGCGCTCACCGGCATTGGCTTCGGGCTGTTCGCCCAGCTTCAGCCCGACACGCCGGGGAAACTCGTGGCCCACGCCTTCTCCTACGAGCACATGGAGCTCGCGGCCTACGACATGCTGGCCCGTGTCGCCGACCTCGCGGGCGACGTCGAGACGGCGGAGGTGGCGCGCCGGATCGAGGAGCAGGAGCGAGCGATGGCGGAGCGCCTGGCCGGCCTGTTCGACCGCGCCGTCGACGCATCGCTGCGCGAGGTCGCGGCCGACGACCTCGGCGAGCAGCTCGACAAGTACCTCGAGGACGCCCACGCGATCGAGGCGCAGGCGATCCAGCTTCTGTCCAAAGGCCCCGAGCTCGCCGGCATCAGTGAGCTGGCCAGCGCCTACGAGGAGCATCTGCACCAGAGCCAGGAGCACCAGCAGCTGATCGACACCCGCCTGCAGGCCCGCGGCGCCAGTTCGTCGAAGCTCAAGGACGCCGGGCTCCGGCTGGGCGCGCTCAACTGGGGGATGTTCTTCGGCGCCCAGCCCGATACGCCGGCCAAGCTGGCGGCGTTCTCGTACGCGTTCGAACACCTGGAGATCGCGTCGTACGAGCTGCTGCGCCGCGTGGCCATCCGCGCCGGCGACAGCCAGACCGAGGCCGCGGCCGACACCATCCTGGGCGACGAGCGCGCCGCCGCCCAGAAGATCCACGCGACATTCGCTAACGCGCTCGACGCGTCGCTGGCCGACCAGGTTCCCACCCAGCCGAGCGCGCGATGAAGGCGGTCACTTTCCACGGCAAGCGCGACGTGCGCGTCGACCAGGTGCCCGATCCGACGATCGAGCAGCCCACCGACGCGATCGTCCGGATTACCTCGAGCGGCATCTGCGGCTCCGACCTCCACCTGTACGAGGTCCTCGGCCCTTTCCTCGAGGAGGGAGACATCCTCGGCCACGAGCCGATGGGGATCGTCGAGGAGGTCGGCTCCGGGGTGACGCAAATCGCGCGGGGCGATCGCGTTGTGATCCCGTTCAACGTGTCCTGCGGGCATTGCTTCATGTGCGACCAGGGGCTGTACTCGCAATGCGAGACAACCCAGGTGCGCGACCAGGGCAAGGGGGCCGCGCTCTTCGGCTACACCAAGCTCTACGGCCAGGTGCCGGGTGGCCAGGCCGAGTTCCTGCGCGTGCCGCAGGCGCACTTCGGGCCGATCAAGGTGCCGGAGGGGCCGCCTGACGAACGCTTCGTGTACTTGTCCGACGTCCTGCCCACGGCATGGCAGGCCGTCGAGTACGCGGCGATTCCCGAGAACGGGACGGTGGCGGTGTTCGGACTCGGCCCGATCGGGCAGATGTCGAGCCGGATCGCACTACATCGTGGCGCCCGCGAGGTGTTCGGGATCGACCTGGTCAGCGAGCGGCTCGAGATGGCGCGCCGGCACGGCGTGCACGCCGTCGATCTGCGCGAGCACGGCGATATCGCCGAGGCCCTTCGGTCGATGACCGACGGCCGCGGACCCGATTCGGTGATCGACGCCGTCGGGATGGAGGCGCACGGCGCGCCTTTGGGCAGGCTGGCACAGACCCTGGCGGGGATGCTGCCCGACGCGGTGGCCGCGAAGCTGATCGAGAAGGGGGGCGTGGACCGCCTGAGCGTCCTGCACGCCGCGATTGATGCCGTCCGGCGCGGCGGCACGATCTCGCTCAGCGGCGTCTACGGCGGCATGGTCGATCCGATGCCGATGATGGATCTGTTCGACAAGCAGATCCAGCTGCGCATGGGCCAGGCCAACGTCAAGCGCTGGGTCGACGAGATCATGCCGCTGCTCGAGCAGGAGTCCGATCCGCTCGGTGTCGAGGACCTGGCCACGCATAAGCTCCCGCTGGAGCAGGCGCCGCACGCCTACGAGATCTTCCAGAAGAAGCAGGACGGCGCGATCAAGATCCTGCTTGCGCCGTAGCGCTCAGGGCCGAGCGCCGAGCCCGGTGAGAAACTCCCGGATCCGGCCCGGCCCGCTCGTCCCCCCGGCCAGCGGCGGCGTCTGATAGTCATCGCCGCGGCGCATCGCCTCGATCAATTCCGTCAGCGCCTCGGTGGACGTACGCCGGGGCGCCCAGCCGAGCTCGTCGCGGGCGCGGGCGCTGTCGAGGAGCGGCACCGCGAGCGCCATGTCGACCCAACCCGGCTCGGTAGGTTGCAGACGGAGCGCGAACGTGGCGGCGGCAGCCGCCCGAAGCACCGAGCCGGGCAGGCTGAGCCGGCGGGCACGGAGGATGTCCGCCAGCTCGCGCGGCCCGATCGGCGGGTCGGCCGCCAGGTTGAACGCGCCGCGGACATCCGCGAGCACCGCCCGACGGTAGGCGTCGCCGACGTCGAGGGAGTGAACGGCCTGGAAGCGAAGGCGCGGAACGTCGGGCACGAACGGGATCAGCTCCGGCCGCAGCAGCGCCCGCGGCAGGAACGGGCCGGCGAACAGCCGCCGGATCTCGGTCGCGGCGTCGGCCTTGAAGATGAGAGCGGGCCTCATGCGCACCACCCGGATCGACGGGTGCTCGCGCTCGAGGCGATCGAGCTGACGCTCCACGGCGGCCTTGTGCCGCGCGTAGAACGAGGTGCGGATCCCCTCGGTGGGCCACGATTCGTCCACCAGGCGGTCCTTCGGGCCGGGGGAGTAGGCGCCCACGGAGGAGGCGTAGACGATCGCCGGCACGCCTGCCTCGACCGCCGCCGCGAACAGCCGCTCGCTGCCCGTCACGTTGACGCGGTAGGTGATCGACTCGGTGCGGCCCGGCTGGATCAGCCAGGCCAGATGCACGACCACGTCGGCGCCGCGCAGGATCGGCACGAGATCAGACGCGGCGATATCGGCGGGCATGAACGTCGTGCGGGCGAACTCGCGGCCCGGGGCGCGGCGCGCCACCGCCACGATCTCCTCGACCTGCGTCTCGGGCTCGAGGCACTCGAGCAGGCTGGTGCCCACGTTGCCTGTGGCCCCGACGACGACGACTCGCATGGCGTGTTCTTACCCGGCTTCGCATTCACGTCACCAAGGTCAGGGAGACGACGGCGCGCGAGGACGCACGCGGCCGACGATGGTCTGGGCCGCCGCCGCGATGCTCGGCTACCGCGTACTGTGGTGGCCTTGAGCAAGCTCGCCATCTACCTGAATGATCACCACGCCGCGTCGGTCGGCGCTGTGGCGCTCGCGCGCCGTGCCGCCCAGAGCAATCGCGGAACGCGCTTCGGCGAGCAGCTGGCGGTCCTGGCGGCCGAGATCGAGGAAGACCGCCAAGCGCTCAGGCTGATCATGCAGCGGCTCGGGATCCGAGCCGATCCTGCGAAGGCGGCGGTGGCATGGAGCGCCGAGAAGCTCGGCCGGCTCAAGCTGAACGGCCAGCTGACGGGCTACTCGCCGCTCAGCCGGCTGGAGGAGCTCGAGGTCCTGTCGCTGGGCGTGGAGGGCAAGCTGGCCATGTGGCAGACGCTCGGGCGGGCCGCCCAGCACGGCATTCCCGAGGCCGAGCTCGAGCCGCTGATCAAGCGCGCCCGCGCACAGCGCCGGCGCCTGGAGCGTCAGCGGCTCGAGGCGGCCGCGGAAGCGTTCAGGGCAGAACCCAGCACCTGACGACAGCCCTGATAGGACTGCCGCCAGGTGAGGGAGGAGAGGAGAGGCAAGTGCGGCCCAGCCTCGCGTCCGAGCGATCGGGGCCACACCGACCGAAGCTGCCGATACCCGACCTGAAGCTCGGCAAACAGCCTTGCGCAGCAGTTGCACAAGGCGCTGCCGCCGATAGCACGGCTTTCTGCAGTCAGGTCAGACCGAGCAGTTTTGCTGCGTTCTCTTTGAGGACCAGGGGCCGCACCTCGTCCTTGATGGCCAGCTGCTCGAAGTCCTTCAGCCACCGCTCGGGGGCGATCAGCGGGAAGTCCGAGCCGAACAGCATCTTGTCCTTCAGCCGCGTGTTGGTGTACTGGATCAGGATCGGCGGGAAGTACTTAGGCGACCAGCCGGACAGGTCGATGTACACGTTGGGCTTGTGCACGGCGATCGCCAGCGCCTCCTCCTGCCAGGGAAACGACGGGTGAGCCAGGATGATGTCCAGCCCCGGGAAATCCGCGGCCACATCATCGATGCACATCGGGTTCGAATACTTCAGATGCACCCCGCCGCCGCCCGGCAGCCCCGCCCCGATCCCGGTCGTGCCGCTGTGAAACAAAGCGATCAGCCCAGCCTCCGCGATCACCCCATACAACGGATAAAACGCCCGATCGTTCGGCCAGAACGCCTGAGTGTTCGGGTGAAACTTAAACCCGCGGGCGCCCGCCTCAATCAACTCGCGCGCCTCCCGCACAGCCAGCTTGCCCTTATGCGGATCCACGCTGGCGAACGGGATCAACACCTCCGGATTCTCACGCGCCGCCTCCAGCACCCCCTCATTACCCAGCCGCTTTCGCCCCATCCCCGCCTCATCGTCCACCGTGAAGACCACCGCCAAAAGACCCCGCTCCCGGTAGTAATCGGCCACCTCCCGCGCCGTCGGCTGAATCGGCGCCGAACCGAAATACCGCGAAGCCGCAGCCAACAACTCACCCGTGACCGGATCCTGCTCCTCCCCCGCGTTACGCTCGGCATGCACATGCACATCGATCGCCACCAGCTTCTCAAGGTCGACGGTCACTGCCCACCGTACACGCGCACGAGCGACTCGGCCACGCAGGCGGGCTTGGCCGCGTCCTTGACCTCGATCGTCACCTTCGCCTTGATCTGCACGCCGGCGGGGATCTCGCTGACCTCGAGGATCTCCATGCCGCCGCGCCACTGCGCTCCCACGGGGAGCGGCGCCGGGAAGCGCACCCGGTCAAGCCCGTAGTTGACGCCCATCGCTGCGTCGGTGACCTTCATCAGCTGCTGGCTGACCGGCGCGACCAGCGACAACGTCAGGAAACCGTGCGCGACGGTGCCGCCAAACGGCGTCTGCTTGGCCCGCTCGGGGTCGACGTGGATGAACTGATGGTCTTCGGTCGCGTCAGCGAACTGGTTGACGCGGTCCTGGGTCATCTCCTGCCAGTCGGTGTAGCCGATGTGCGTGCCCGCACGGTCGCGCAGGCCCGCTATGTCGGTCACCAGGCCGTTGATGTTCGCGCTGGTCATGTGCCGCTCCAGTAAGGTCGAGTGTTCGGGCGGCACGCTATCAATCGCCGTTCGTCCAGATCAGGTCAGCGTCCGCGTTTTCGGCCGGCTGCTAATAGACGCCGAGTCAACCTCGGGCCCTCATAAACGACCTCTAAAGGGGCGTACGATGTAAGGCATGACCGCATTAGGCGTGTCATTGCTGATCGTGGGGGCAATCCTGATCCTGATCGAGGCGCACGTGCCGACGCTCGGGGTGCTCGGCGGCCCGGGGGTGGTGGCGCTGGGAGTGGGCGCCGTCCTGGCCGTGCTCGGGCTCGGCGGCGGGATCGTCCTAGGTGTCATCGCGGCCCTGATGCTGGCGGGCGCCGCGGGCGGCGTGCTGGCGCTGACCGTGGGCAAGGGCATCGCGGTGCGCCGGCGGCGGATTCGAGCCGGTCCCGAAAGCCTGATCGGGCACGTGGGCGTGGTACGCAGTTGGGCGAGCCCGACAGGATGCGTGCTCGTCGACGGCGCCCTGTGGGGGGCTCGTCGGTCAATGCTCGACGAGGAGGATCAGGAGGATCTGCACCCGGGGGACACGGTCGTGGTCGACCACCTGGACGGGCTGACGGTGTCGGTTCGCCGGGCCGAGGAATGGGAGTTGATTCGATGATCATCGCAATCCTGATCGTGCTGGCCGTCCTGGCCGTGATCGCGTTCGCCGTGGTGGGCGCCGCGATCCGGGTGCTCAGGGAGTATGAGCGGGGGGTCGTGTTCCGTCTCGGGCGCGTGATGGACGTGCGCGGACCCGGGCTGATCCTGCTCATGCCGACCATCGACCGGATGGTTCGGGTCAGCCTGCGGACGGTGACGCTCACGGTCCCGCCGCAGGAGATCATCACCCGCGACAACATCCCCGCCCGCGTCACCGCGGTCGCCTACTACCGCGTGGTCGATCCCAACCGGGCGGTCAACCAGGTCGAGAACTTCCACAACGCGACGCTCCAGATCTCCCAGACCACGCTGCGCTCGGTGCTGGGCGGCGTCGATCTCGACCATCTGCTGTCCGAGCGGGAGATCCTGAACGAATCGCTCCAGAAGGTGATCGACGCGCAGACCGAGCCGTGGGGGATCAAGGTGACGACGGTCGAGATCAAGGACGTCGAGATCCCCGAGCGGATGCAGCACGCGATCGCCCGGCAGGCCGAGGCCGAGCGCGAGCGGCGGGCCAAGATCATCAACGCCGAGGGCGAGGCGCAGGCGGCGTCGCGGCTGGCCGAGGCGGCGGACGTGATCGGGCGTAACCCCACCACGCTCCAGCTCCGCTACCTCCAGACGCTGCGCGAGATCGGCGCCACGCAGAACTCGACCGTGGTGTTCCCCATCGACCTCGTCAAGCCCGTGCTCGATGCGGTGCGATCCGCGGGCGCGGCGGCGGGGGCGACGGCGGACTCGGGGCCGGCGTTGCCGGCGGAGTCGGCGGCGGCGTTGCCGGCGGAGTCGGCGGCGGCGTTGCCGGCGGAGTCGGCGCCCGCTGCCGTCCCCGCGCCCGAGAACGGTGCCGTGCTCGCGCCAGGTCAGTCACGCGCGCTGGGCCCGGGCTCGGACGGCCCCGCGGCCACCGCGGCTTCCCCGGCTTCTTCTCCAGAGAGCGCTCCGGCCCAGCCCGAGCAGTAGACGCCTTAGGCGCCATCGGGGGTCGTGTCGCCGGCGGGACCGCGTTTCGGCGAGGCTGCAATGCCCGGCCCCGCGGCACTCGGGTTCGAGCACCGCCGCCCCGCGACACCGCCGGCAAGGCGGTGCCGCAGGGCGGGCGTGCAGCCGAAGCCCCTTAGTGCGCGCGCAGCTTCAGCGAAACGGTGGTCGCGGCCTTCTTGGCGTCGGTGATCTTGAGCGAGAACTTGAGGCTCTTGACCTCGTGCTTCTTGACCCTGGTCTGAAGCGCCTTCGTCTCGCTCACCAGCGGACCGGCCGCGGTGATCGTGACCTGGCCGGCCGGCTTCTCCAGCGTGATCACGAGCCTGCCGCCGTTGATCGCGACCGACTTGGCCTTGGCGCCGGAGATGCCGAGGCCCTTGATCAGGGTCGTGGTCGTGCACTTCTTCTGCTTGCCCTTGGTCGTGCACGCCCTGTGCCTGACGATCGCCGCGCGGGAGAACTTCAGGCCGCCCGGCACGCCGATCGCCACCGTGGCGATGTTCGGCGCACCCTTGCCATGGGTGACCTTGAACTTCAGCTTCGGATGCCCGCCGGCCAGGCCGCTGGTCGAGCCGGTGGCGGTCGGCTTAGCGGCACAGCCGGTGAACTTGATCGGTGCCGTGGCGGTGCGGGCGGCGCCGCCGCTTTGCGGGGTGAACGTCCCGATGACGCTGGCGGGGGCGCAGTCGGTGGTGAACGCCTTCTGCCCGCCCGGGCCGGTGACGTTCAGGGTGAGGCTGGTCAGCGGCACATCGGGCACGTTGGCGAACGTGACCGAGTTGGTGGTCAGGCTAACCGTGCCCGGGATCGTGATCCCCAGCGTCGGGAACGTGATCACGATGGTCGGGGCCGTGGCCGTGCCGCCCAGCGTGACGATGCCGTTCGAGAGCGCGAGGCTCGGGACCAGCGGCGAGGTCGCGGTAGCCGTGCCGATCGTGCAGGCCTTGCCGCTCAGGCACGGAATGTCCGCCGCTGCGTTGGGCGCCAGGCCCTTGGGCAGGATGAGCACGATGGTCTTGCTGGCCGACTCGTTGGCGGCCTGGGTGATGGCCAGGGTAATGGCGGCGCCGTTGCCCTTGGCGTCCTTGGTCACCGAGGCGGTGACGGCTGGCTTGTAGCGCAGGCTCGAGCAGCCGGTCACGTTGAGCGGTGCGGTCGCCGTCTTCGGCGTCGTGGGATCGCCGTAGGAGTCCGCCGTCAATCCGACAGGAGCGGCAGGGCTCGGGCAGCTGGTCGGCAGCCGCAGGTTCGTCAGCTTGACGCTCATCGCGCTGATGGCCGTGTTGGGCAGGTTCGAGAACGCGACGTTCAGCCCGGCGGGGCCAAGTGTCACATCGGCGACGGTCGCGGGGTTAGCCGGGGAGGTGCCGAGGACGAGGGCCAGACCGCCCAGGTCGCCGGTCTTCGGCGACGCGACCAGATAAAGCGTGACGGGCACGGCCGAGCCGCCCGCGGTTACGGTTCCGCTACCAACCTGGCAGGCACTGCTCGGGGTGCTCGAGCCGAGGCACGCCCCGCCGTTGATGGTCTCGTTGGCCAGCAGGCCCGGTGGCAGCGCGAGCGACAGGTCCTTGACGGAGTCGCCACTCGACGGTGAGAACGCGGCGTTGAAGCCGATCGTGGTGCTGCTGCCGGCCGTTGTGCCGGCACTCTGGTCCAGCGTCAGCGCCGGCGTGATCGTCGCCGACGCAGCCGCCGGCAGCACACCGAGCGCGGCGGCCGCTGCTACGAGCCCGACCAGGGCGCGCCTTGGTCGAAATGACACTTGGCAGATACCTCCTGTAGATGATGTCCTTCTCCCCGCGGGAGCCCATCTCTCCGCAGGAAGCCCCAGCCCCAACTCCAACCACGCCGGCCGTGGTACTTCGAGGCGTGGAGCAGACGCGGAGGTCGCGGGCGGATCATGCTAGCGGCATATCGCTAATCCTGCGGATCCGTAGCTAGCTAAGGATGAGGCCGCTCGCCTTCAGCGATATTCACCACGGGCCGAGCACCTGGTCGAGATGGCGGCCGACGCCGACGTGGCCGTGGGGCGGTCGACTACGCGACCGTGCGGACGGGCCTCGGGAGCACGATCGAGACGTCGAGCGCCATCGCGGTGCCGGCGGTGCTGGTGCCGGGCAACGCGGAGACCGACGCCGAGCTGTCGCGGGCCTGCGCGATCACGGCCGTCACCTCGGCAGCCGCGCGATCCTCGCCGGCGCTCGAGCGCAAGCGGCCGGCGCTCGTTTTATGCGGCGACGTCCATCAGTGCTGGGGGGAGGAGGTCGAGATCGGCACCACCCCGGTGGTCAGCGTCGGACCGGAAGGCCGGTTCTTCGACATCTGAGACGGCGCGGGGACGGGCGGTGCGGCCGAGACCGCGCTGCCGTCTCTGCTGCGCGCCAGCCGGATGACGAGGAGCGCCAGGGCGGGGATGGCGACCAGGGCGATCATGGCCAGGAACCAGAGCTGCCCGGCGTCGGTGCCCTCGCCGAGCGCGTGGCCGAGGCCCAGCAGCCACGCCAGCGCGCTGAAGCGGTGGAGCTTGCGCCACCGCACCGCCCCGACCCAGCGCCGCGCGTAGTAGGACAGGCCGAGCACGATCAGGCCCCAGCCCCCCACGATCCCGAGCGAGGTCCAGATGGTCTTGTAGCCGGAGACGAACGGGATCGCGATGTCCGCGATCGACGGCTTCAGGAACTGGTCGCCCAGCAGCGCCACCCCGTGGACCACGATCGCCACGATTGTGGCCAGCGCGAGCGTGTCATGCGCGGCGCGCAGCTCGCTCGTCCTGCCCTTGAGCAGCTTGGTGCTCATCAGCAGGCCCAGTGAGACCGCCAGGCTGGCCAGCACGAGCGCGACAAAGCCGGCGGCGCGGCTGGTGATCCAGAAGAGGTGAGGGGTGGGGTCGGTCACGGCTTATAGCTTCGACCCGGTCCGGTAGAGGCGCGTAGGGAAGCCGTAAGAGCTTCGTACGAACGGGGCCCTGTGCCGCTCGCCGCCGGCGATGGCCCGTAACTGCCCACTCGAGGCTGCCCACTAGTGGCGCAGATAGGCGGCGCGCAGGCGGGAGTGGCGGCGCGCCGAGGACGGCGCCGGCTGGACCGTCGCGGTGGCGTAGGTCACGTCGAACACGCTGCCGCTGCGGCGCAGAGGCGACGGTGCCGCCGTGCCGGCGACGTCGTTCGTGTTCTGCGCGACGCTGAACCGCTGGGCGCCCGCGGTCAGCCTGATCTTCGTCCGGCCCCAGCGAGCGTCGGTGATCGTGCCGGTCCGCCCGGTGCTCGACGCGGCCGCGGCCGAGGCGAAGGTGACCGATCCGAAGTCCGCCAGGGGGAGCGCCTGGCAGGTGAACGAGTTGATGCAGCTCGAGGGCGCCTCGACGATCCACTCGGCCGAGCTGATGTCGATCGCCGGCGCGTACAGGGTCTTGCGGAAGCTTCGGTGCTGGGTCAGGTTCTCGAGCTCGAGGACGACGCGGTGTCCGGTCACGCTCACCTCGGCGTGCATCGCGTCGCCGGGCCGGACGGCGAGCGAGATCGTCCTCGACGGGGCGGGCACGAGCTCGTACCAGGCGCTCGATACCACCTTGCCGTGGACGTCGCAGTCGACCTCGGTGCCGATCTGCTCGAGCGCGTTCGAGGTCGTCTTGTAGCCGCCGAGACCGACCCACGCCGCGAAGTAGCTGGGCCTCCCGGCGGCGCAGGTCGCGTTCGGCTGGGTCCACCCGGCCGATACACGGCGGAACGACACGCCCGACCGGTGGATCGCGTAGCCGGCCCAGTTGGTGCTCTTGGTGACGCTGGCCGTCGCGGCCGGCGCTCCGACGAGGGTGGTGGCGAGGATCAGCGCGCCGGCCACGCCGATGCGAGCGCCCCGCTTGACCCCCCGGTTCGCAGGTCTACGCAAATTGCTATCCCTTGGCCGCCTGGAGGATCGCCGCGGCCCGTCCGAGGCAGTCGTACATCGTCACGGTTGTCCCGCCGGTGCTCAACGTCACCTTCCGGCAGGTCTTTGCCACCACGTCCATCGCCGTCTGGCTGCCCGTGCGGGTATCGCCCGGCAGCGTTGCGCCCTGTGTGTTGTCCACGATTACCCAACGCAGGCGCCCGGCCGCGACTTCCTGGGCCAACCATGTCGCACTCACCGAACTCTCGCGCCCGGAGAATCCGCCGAGACCGGCGACATTGCTGCCCGACGTAACGATGGCTGCAGCCGCGCTGCTCTGACTCGACACCCCGATGACCCCCCCGCCGTGTTGGTCTACGTAGCGTACGGCCGCGGCCAAGGTCGAACTGTCGCCGCCGAAGGGGCCGCCTGCGCCGGCGAAGCCGCCGCGTGAGGTCGGTGCGGCAACGCCGCCGCCTGCCTGTGAGCGGGCGGACGCGTTCGGAGAGCCGAACCCGTTCGGTGGGGCAAATCCGATGCCCGGTGTGAACCGGCCGCCAGCAGGGCTGCCAGCGCCCGAACCACCACCGCCCGAAGCTCCACCGCCAAAGCCGCGACCCCCCGGGCCGCCCACCGACGCGCTCGCCGCCCCCCCAGCGGGGAACGTGCCGCTGGTCGCGTGCCCGAGCGTCTGCGCCGCCCAGGCGGCCGGCGCCGCGAGCAGCACGGCCAGGGCGAGGGCGACCAGCACGGCGCGCACGCGGCCGGCCAGCCCCAGCGCGAGGATCACCGCACAGGCACCGGCGAGCCCGATGATCAGCGGCTTGGCCCACGACATCGCGCCGTTCAGCTCCCCGAGGACGACCAGCTCGGTGAGCGCACCGGCGCCGATCGCCAGCGGCGCGATCACCCGCGCCGAGCGCCCCTCGGCGGCGCCACCGAGCGAGCGAGGCAGCATCTGCCCGGCGCCGGCGCCCATCAGCGCGGCGGCGAACGGGGCCAGGAACGAGACGTAGTAGGGGTGGAAGATCCCGCGGGAGAAGCTGAACACGACGGCCGAAGCGAGGAACGCGCCGCCGATGGCCAGCAGCCACCCGGTGCGAGGATCGCGCCGACGCAGCCGCGTTAGAACGAGGAGGGCCAATCCCGCAACCACGGCGAAGCCGAGCAGCCAGCCCGCCTGATCGCCGAGCGCCGACTGAAGCAGACGGAAGGGGCCGGTGGCGCCGCCGAACATGCTGTTAGCGCCGAAGCCGCCTCCCCCGCCCGGGCCGCCGGCGCCGCCGCCCGGACCGCCGCTCTGGCCGGCCACGCGCCCCAGGCCGTTGTAGCCGAAGATCAGCGACCAGATGCTGTTGTCCGAGGTCCCGGAGATCCAGGGCCGGTCCGCGGCAGGGGTGAGCGTCACGAACAGCGGCCACGCGCAGGCGACCGCGACCATCGCTGCGCCACCCGCGAGCAGCTGGCGCAGGGCGGTCAAGCGCGCGCGCCACGTCTCCCCCCATCGGGTCCACATCCAGGCCACGGCGATCCCGGGCACGACGAGCAGCGCCACGCCCATCTTGGTCTCGAAACCGAGGCCGACGCAGACCCCGCTCAGCACGAGCCACTTCGTGCGGCCGGTTTGCAGTGCTCGTACGCCGCACCACAACGCCGCCACGCAGCACAGGATCAGCAGCTCGTCGGGATTGTTGTGGCGCGCGACCGCCACCGTGATCGGGGTGATCGCGAAGGCCAGCCCGGCCGCGGATCCCGCCAGGCGCCCGAACACCCGCCGGGTCATGTCGTAAACGAGCACGACGGCGGCCACGCCCATCAGCGCCTCGGGCACGAGGATGCTGAGCGGATGCCAGCCGAATATGCGGACCGACAGTGCCTGGACCCAGTAGGCCAGCGGCGGCTTGTCGATCGTCATCAAGCCGCTCTTGTCCATCGACGCGTACAGGAAGTCGTGCCAGCTCGTGCTCATCGAGCGCACCGCGGCGGCGTAGTAGGTGTTGGCCCAGCCGTTGACGCTCAGGTTCCAGAGGTTGAGGACCCCGGTGAGGGCGAGCAGCGCGAGCAGCTCCGGGTACACGCGCAGCGACGCCGTCCACGGGCGGCGCCCGATTCGGTGGCGCAGCCGGGCGGTTGGCCGCGCCGGATATGACACACCAGTCACGGCGCGAGCATGGGTCGGGAGGACGAGGGCAGCGCTGAGCGATCTTCGCGCGAGGGCAGCCCCGGCGAGTCTTTCCGCGGGCGGTGCAGGATCAGCCGCGCCACCCCGCGCAGGTCGGCCAGCGCGGTTGGCACGATGTCGACGCGCGAGTCGCTGTCCTCGACCCAGTCGACCGGCAGCTCGTGGATCCGCAGCCCGCGCCGCTGCGCGAGCACCAGCAGCTCCGTGTCGAAGAACCAGCCCTGGTCGGCCACCAGCGGCAGGAGCTCGTGGGCGGCCTGGGTCCGCAGCGCCTTGAAGCCGCACTGCGCGTCGCTGAACCGGGCGCGCAGGGCCAGCCGGAGCAAGCGGTTGTAGCCGCGCGAGATCAGCTCGCGCTTAGCGCTGCGCGTCACCCGCGCCGCGGGATGGAGCCTCGTCCCGATCGCCACGTCGCTATGCGCGGACATGAGCGGGGCGACGAGCGGCAGGAGCGCGGCCAGGTCGGTCGAGAGGTCGACGTCCATGTACGCCACCACTTCGGCGCGGCTGGCGGACCAGGCCACGCGCAACGCCCGGCCGCGGCCCTTCTCAGGCAGGTGCGTGGCCTGTACCTCTGGGAGCTCGTACATCAGGCGCCGGGCGAGCTGAAGCGTTCCGTCGGTGCTCGCGTTGTCGACGACCGTGATCTGCCAGGAGAACGGAAAGGTGACCGACAGGAATCCGTGAAGCATGCGAACCGAGCTCTCAAGCGCGGTGCGCTCGTTGTGGACGGGGATCACGATCTCGACATCGGGCCGTCCATGGGCGCGTCCGCGGACGCCCGAGCGCTGGTCGAGGGTGGTGGCGAGGGACGTGCTCATCGCGTCAGGGCTGGTCCGGCGCGCGGTGCGCCTCGGCGTAGGCCCCGGCTGCGGCCATCGCGGCGAACACGCCGGCGGTAAGGGCGACCAGGATCCAGGACAGGAGGGTCATCATCGGTTCTCCTCGGGTTGGGGTGCTGCTGCTGAGAGGAGAATCGGGAACCGGGCGAAGGCCGCACGAAGACGTGGCTAAGACCGGCGTAGGAGCGCCCGATGCGCGCCGCGCCCTACAGTAAGCGACATGCCCAACACCTTCGACGCCAAGGCGACGCTCACGGTGAGTGGGCGTCAATACGAGATCTTCCGCCTCGACGCGCTGCAGGCGAAGTACGACGTCACGCGCCTGCCGTTCTCCCTGAAGATCCTGCTCGAGAACCTGCTGCGCAACGAGGACGGCGAGTCAATCCGCGCCCAGGACGTGGAGGCGTTGGCCCGCTGGGATGCACACGCGGAGCCATCCGTCGAGATCGCCTTCACGCCGGCGCGGGTGATCATGCAGGACTTCACGGGCGTCCCCGCGATCGTGGACCTGGCCGCGATGCGCGACGCCATGCGCGCGATGGGCGGCGACCCGGCCAAGATCAACCCGCTGGCGCCGGCCGAGCTGGTCATCGACCACTCGGTGCAGGTCGACGTGTTCGGCTCGCGCGCCGCCTTCGCGCGCAACGCCGAGCTCGAGTTCGAGCGAAACCGTGAGCGCTACGCGTTCCTGCGCTGGGGCCAGAGCGCGTTTGACAACTTCAAGGTGGTGCCGCCGGACACCGGGATCGTGCACCAGGTCAACCTCGAGTACCTGGCCCGCGTGGTGTTCGTGGATGAAACCGGGTCCGGTCCGTCGCGAGCCTACCCGGACACGCTGGTCGGCACCGACTCGCACACCACGATGATCAACGGGCTCGGCGTCCTCGGTTGGGGCGTGGGCGGAATCGAGGCCGAGGCGGCGATGTTGGGCCAGCCGATGTCGATGCTCATCCCGCAGGTGCTCGGCTTCAAGCTCACCGGCGCGTTGCAGGAGGGAGCGACCGCCACCGACCTCGTGCTCACGGTCACCGAGATGTTGCGCAGTCGCGGGGTGGTGGGGAAGTTCGTCGAGTTCTACGGCGAGGGGTTGGCGCGGCTGCCGCTGGCCGATCGGGCGACGATCGGCAACATGTCGCCGGAGTTCGGCTCGACGTGCGCGATCTTCCCAATCGACGCCGAGACGCTCCGCTACCTGGAGTTCTCGGGCCGGCCGCACGAACAGATCGAGCTGGTCGAGGCGTATGCGCGCGAGCAGGGGCTGTGGCATGAGGCCTCCTCCGAGGAGCCGACGTTCACCGAGAAGATCGAGCTCGACCTCTCAACCGTGGTGCCGAGCGTCGCCGGGCCCAAGCGCCCCCAGGACCGCGTCTCGCTGACCGAGTCAAAGCCGGCCTTCCGGATGGCCCTCGAGGGCTATCTGCCCGAGGAGGACCTCGAGGACGAGGCGGTGGCCGAGAGCTTCCCCGCGAGCGATCCCGTGTCCTCGCACGTTCCGAACGGTGACGGCCATGAGCCCGCCGGCGGCACGGGAGGCGCCCAGGTGGCCGACCGTCCGGCCACGCGCGTGACGGTGACGCTCGCCGATGGCGCCCAGACCGAGCTCGACCATGGACATGTCGTCATCGCCGCGATCACCAGCTGCACGAACACGTCGAACCCGTCGGTCATGCTGGGCGCGGGGTTGCTCGCGCGCAACGCGGTGATGAAGGGACTCTCCGTAGAGCCGTGGGTCAAGACGTCGCTGGCCCCGGGCTCCAAGGTGGTCACCGAGTACCTGGACCGGGCCGGGCTGACCGACTACCTGGAGGCGCTCGGCTTCCACCTGGTCGGCTACGGGTGCACGACGTGCATCGGCAACAGCGGGCCGCTGCCGGCGGAGGTCTCGGCGGCCGTGCAGGACAACGACCTGGCCGTGGTCTCGGTGCTGTCGGGCAACCGCAACTTCGAGGGCCGAATCAACCCCGACGTGAAGATGAACTACCTGGCCTCGCCGCCGCTGTGCGTGGCCTACGCGATCGCCGGGACGATGGACATCGATCTCTACGACGAGCCGCTGGGCGAGGACCGGCACGGCGCGCCGGTGTTCCTGAAGGACATCTGGCCGAGCGCGGCCGAGGTCGCGGCCACCGTCGAGGAGGCGGTGCAGTCGGACATGTTCCGCAAGAGCTACGGCGAGGTGTTCGACGGCGAAGAGCGGTGGAACTCGCTCGAGGTGCCCGGTGGCGAGAGCTTTGCCTGGGACCCAGATTCGACCTACGTCCGCCAGCCGCCCTTCTTCGTGGATCTGGCCGCCGAACCGGAGCCGGTGCGGGATGTCGAGGGGGCTCGCGTGCTGGCCGTGCTGGGCGACAGCGTGACCACCGACCACATCTCGCCGGCCGGCTCGATCAAACGCGACAGCCCGGCCGGGCGGTATCTGATCGAGCACGGCGTGGAGCCGCAGGACTTCAACTCATACGGGTCACGGCGGGGCAACCACGAAGTGATGATGCGAGGCACGTTCGCGAACATCCGCCTGCGCAACCAGCTCGTGCCGGGCACCGAGGGCGGCGTGACCTTGTATTTGGGCCCGCCCGCCCATGGCGACGGCGCCGGCGAGCAGATGTCGATCTACGACGCGGCGATGAGGTACCTGCAGCAGGAAACGCCACTGATCGTGCTCGCCGGCAAGGAGTACGGGTCGGGATCCTCGCGCGACTGGGCGGCCAAGGGGACCCGGCTGCTCGGTGTGCGGGCGGTGATCGCGGAGAGCTTCGAGCGGATCCACCGGTCGAACCTGGTCGGGATGGGCGTGCTGCCGCTGCAGTTCACCGCCGGCGAGTCGGTGGCCTCGCTGGGGCTGACGGGGCGGGAGACGTTCACGGTGGCGGGGCTGGCCGGCGCGGATCCGATCCCCCGGGAGCTGACGGTGCGGGCCGACGAGAAGGAGTTCCGCGTGATCGTCCGGATCGATACGCCCAAGGAGCAGCGCTACTTCGCCCACGGCGGCATCCTGCAGTACGTCTTGCGCTCGCTGCTCGGCTAGTCCCGGCGCGAACTTTGGCGCTGAGGGTACGTATTTGTTACCCGCATCGCCAAAGTCCGATCGCGGGCTCCTAGGCCGCGGACCGGAGCGCCTCGAGCTCGTCGCTCTCGGCCAGCTCGGCCAGCGCCTTGCGCTCGAGCTTGCGCACGGCGTCCGAGGAGATGCCCAGCCGCCGGCCTGCCTCGCGCAGCGGCGTCGGCGCATCGCCGTCGATCCCGAAGCGCAGCTTGACCACGTTGCGCTCGGGCTCGGGCAGGCGCTGAAGAGCACGGTGAAGCGCCGCGTCGCGCGCTGCGATCTCCACCTCCTCGTCGGGCGCGTTGGTGTCTGAGGGCAGCAGTGCGCCGAGGGTGGTTTCCTCCTCCTCGCCCACCGGGCGGTCGAGGCTGGTGACCACGCGCGCGACCTGTCCGGTGGCATGGACCTCGCGCAGGTCGAGGTCGGCCGCCTCGGCGATCTCCCCGTCGCTGGGCTCGCGCCCCAACCGGGCCACCAGCGCGGCGCGGGCGCGGGCGATCCGGCGCTCCCGCTGGCCGATGTGGACGGGGACTCGGATCGGCCGAGACCGGTTGGCGATCGCACGCTGGATCGACTCCCGGATCCAGAACGTGGCGTAGGTGGAGAACTTGTAACCCTTGCGCCAGTCGAACTTCTCGGCGGCGCGAATCAATCCGAGCATGCCTTCCTGGATCAGGTCGAGTAGCGGCAGATCGAGGCCCTCGTAGCTGCGCGCGTTGGAGATGACCAGACGCAGGTTCGAGTTGACCAGGCGCTCTTTGGCGGACAGATCGCCGCGCTCGATCTGCTTGGCCAGCTCGACCTCCTCGGCCCGGGTGAGCAGCCGGTGGCGCCGCACCTCGGCCAGAAACAGGGACATCGCGTCCATCGCCGGCTCGGCTGTCTCCAGCGCCGCGTACGGCGAGTCCATGGGGTCTCGCTCCGGCGCCGGCTGGTCCCGAAGCTCGATCCCGCGCTCCGCGAGGAGGCTACGGATCGATTCGAGGTCTGGCTCGCGCTCGTCAAGTTTCTCCTCCGCAGGCATGCCTGACGAGGATTACCCGGTCGGCGGCGCCTGAACACCCCGCTAGCCAATAGCCTTCCGCGGCATGTCGGTACCCGAACTGCTGATGGCGCTGTTGAGCGCTCCCGGGCCGTCGGGGCACGAATCGGCGCCCGCCCAGGTCTGGCGGGAGTACTGCTCGAGCTTCGCCACCGAGGTCGGCCGCGATCGGGTCGGCTCGTCGTACGCGCGGGTGGCGGGCACCGCGAGCGGGCCGACGGTGGCCGTCGTCGGCCACATCGACGAGATCGGCCTGCACGTCTCGCACATCGATGATGAGGGGTATCTGCGCTTCGGGCAGGTGGGGGGCTGGGACGCCGGCGTGCTGATCGGCCAGCGCGTGCGCCTGCGCACCCGGGACGGCGACGTGCCCGGCGTGATCGGACGCAAGCCGGTCCACCTGCTGAAAGACGAGGACCGCCAGAAGCTCCCCGAGACCAAGGAGCTTCACATCGACATCGGGGCCAGGGACGCCGACGAGGCCCGCGAGCTCGTGCGGATCGGCGACGTGGCGGTGATCGACACCGAGCCGGTCGAGTTCCGCCACGAGCGAGTCGTCTCGCGCTCGCTGGACAATCGGGTTGGCTGCTACGTCGCCGCCGAGGCGGCTCGACTGGTGGCCGAGGCGGGCGGCGCCCCCGGCGACGTGCTCGCGCTCGCGGTGAGCCAGGAGGAGACCACCTTCGCGGGCTCGCGCACGAGCGCGTTCGCCCACGACCCGGACGTCGCGGTGGTGGTGGACCTGACCTTCGCCACCGACCAGCCAGGGATCGAGCTCGGTCCGATGACAAAGCATCCCCTGGACTCGGGGCCGGTCATCGCGCGCGGCACGTCGCTGCACCCGTTGGTGTTCGAGCGGCTGTACGAGGCGGGCGACGCGGAGGGCATCCCCGTCACGCTCGAGTCGCTGGGCAGGGGCACGGGGACGGACGCCGACGCCATCCACCTGAGTCGCGCCGGAGTGCCCACCGGCCTGGTCTCGGTCCCCTGCCGCTACATGCACTCGCCGGTCGAGATGGTCTCGACGGCCGACATCGAGGCCGCCGCTCGGCTGATCGCCGCGTTCGCGCGCAGGCTCGAGCCCGGCGTCTCGTTCGAGCGCTGATCGGGCGGGGGCATCGTGCTGCTGCTGTTCGATATCGACGGCACGCTGCTGGACGGCGCCACCGATGCCCATCGGGTCGCCCTGACCTCGGCGCTCAAGGAGGTGCATGGCATCGACCCCGCCGGCCTGCGCGCGAAGGTGGGGCCCGCCGGGCGGACGGACGGCGAGATCGCGCGCCTGATCCTGCTCGACCTCGGGGTGTCGGCGCTCCGGATCGACGAGGAGGCCGGCGCGGTGCGCGAGGCGTGCTGCCGTGTCTACGCGCAGATCTGCCCGCCCGACCTGAGCGCGCACGTCGTGCCGGGCATGGGTTCGCTTCTGCCGTGGCTGTCCGCCCGGGACGGTGTGAGGCTCGGACTGGTGACCGGGAACTTCGAGCCGGTGGCGCGGCTCAAGCTGGCGCGCGCGGGTTTAGGCGAGTGGTTTCGCGGCGCTCCGGGCGGCTTCGGCTCGGACTCCGAGGATCGCGCCGCGCTGCCCGGGATCGCGCGCCGGCGCGCCGGCCACATCGCGCGCGAGGAGACGATCGTGATCGGCGACACCCCGCGCGACATCGCGTGTGCCCGGGCCGACGGGGTGCGGTGCCTCGCGGTGACGACCGGCTGGTTCGGGGCGGAGGAGCTGACCGGCGCCGATGCGGTGGCGACCGACGCGGTCGAGCTCCGGGTGAAGCTGGAGGAGCTGGGCGTCTAGACCGCCATCAACCGCGAACCAGCTTCTTGTACGTGATGCGGTGGGGGCGGTCAGCGTCGGCTCCGAACTGCTCGCGCCGAAAGCTCTCGTAGGCCTCGAAGTTGCCCTCGAACCAGCGGACCAGGGAGTCGCCTTCAAACGCCATGACGTGGGTGGCGATGCGGTCGAGGAACCAGCGATCGTGCGAGACGACGACCGCGCAGCCGGCGAAGGCCAGCAGCGCCTCCTCGAGCGCGCGCAGGGTGTCGACGTCGAGATCGTTGGTCGGCTCGTCGAGCAGGAGCAGGTTGCCGCCGGCCTTGAGCAGCTTGGCCAGGTGCAGCCGGTTGCGCTCGCCGCCGGACAGCTTGGCCACCTTCTTCTGCTGGTCGGAGCCCTTGAAGTTGAAGCCGGCCACGTAGGCGCGGCTGTTCACGGTCCGGTCGCCGAGCTTGATCTGGTCATCGCCGCCCGAGACCTCCTGCCAGACGGTCTTTTCGGCGTCGAGGGCATCGCGCGACTGATCCACGTAAGCCAGCTCGACCGTGTCGCCGATCCGCAGCGCGCCGCCGTCCGGCTGCTCCTGGCCGGTGATCATCCGCAGCAGCGTGGTCTTGCCGGCGCCGTTGGGGCCGATCACGCCGACGATGCCGCCACGAGGGAGGTTGAAGCTCAGCTCGTCGATCAGCACGCGGTCGCCGTAGGCCTTGCGCAGCCCGTTCGCCTCGACCACGGTGTCGCCCAGCCGGGGACCGGCCGGGATGTGGATTTGGACCTGGTCGAGCTTGACGTTGCGGTCCTGGGCGAGCAGGGCCTCGTAGGCGTTCAGGCGGGCCTTGGGCTTGTTGCGCCGGGCGCTGGCGCCCAGGCGCACCCACTCGAGCTCCTGCTCGATGGTGCGTTTGCGCGCGCTCTCCTGCTTCTCCTCCTGCTGCAGGCGGGCGCGCTTCTGCTCGAGCCAGCCCGAGTAGTTGCCCTGGTAGGGGATCCCGCGGCCGCGGTCGAGCTCGAGGATCCAGCCCGCGACGTTGTCCAGGAAGTACCGGTCATGGGTGATGGCGACAACGGTTCCGCGGTAGTCGGCCAGGTGGCGCTCGAGCCAGGCGACCGACTCGGCGTCGAGGTGGTTGGTCGGCTCGTCGAGGAGCAGTAGGTCGGGCTGGCGCAGGAGCAGCCGGGCCAGGGCGACACGGCGCATTTCGCCGCCGGAGAGCGTGGCGACGTCGCCATCTCCGGGGGGCGTGCGGAGCGCGTCCATGGCGATCTCGAGCGTGGTGTCGAGATTCCAGCCGTCGACCGCGTCGATCTGCTCCTGGACGCGGGCGAACTCGTCCGCGGTCTCGTCGGAGTAGTTCATCGAGAGCTCGTTGAAGCGGTCGAGCAGAGCTTTGACCTCGGAGACGCCGTCCTCGATGTTCTCGCGGACGTTCTTGGCCGGGTCGAGCTGCGGTTCCTGCTCGAGCATGCCCACGGTGGCGCCGGGGGCGAGCTGGGCGTGGCCGTCGAACTCCGTGTCGAGGCCGGCCATGATCCGCAGCAGGGTCGACTTGCCGGCGCCGTTGTACCCGATCACGCCGATCTTGGCCCCGGGAAGGAACGACAGGGAGATGTCGGTCAGCACCTGGCGATCGGGCGGATAGCGGCGCGAGAGCTTGTAGGTCGTGAAGATGTACTGGGTCGACATGCGTCTTGAGAGGATAGGAGCCCGCCGGTGCGCGCCCTGGCCGCCGCGTTCGCCCTCGTCGCGCTCGCCTGCATAACGGTGGCAATCGTTGGCATGGTCACGGGCCGGCCGGGCGACCGCGCCGGAACCGTGATCCGGATCGTCGCCGTGCTGTGCTTCGTGGCGGCGGTCGTCCTGAACATCGCCGCGCATTAAGCTCGTGCCCTCAACGAGAAAGGAGAGCGAGCATGGCGAAGGTCGTGTACACGGCAGAGGCGACGGTCACCGGTGGGCGCGAGCACGGGCACGGCAAGACCAGTGATGGCGCCCTTGAGGTACAGCTCCGCCCGCCGACCGAGGGAGGCGGCACCAATCCCGAGCAGCTGTTCGCGATCGGCTACGCCGCGTGCTTCGAAGGCGCGTTGGGCGTCGCGGCCCGGCGCGCGCAGGTGGAAGTGGGCGACGCCTCGATCGACAGCCAGGTAAGTCTGGTGTCTACCGACGATCGCGGCTACACGGTCGCCGTCGAGCTCGATGTCACGCTGCCTCAGGTCCAGGACGCCGAGGAGGCCAAGAAGATCGTCGCGGCCGCTCACCAGATTTGCCCGTATTCCAATGCCACGCGTGGCAACGTCGACGTCAAGCTGACGGCCAACGGGCAGCCGGTCGGTTGACTTTAGTTTTCCGGCTGCCAGCCGCTCAGCACCCACTGGCCGGAGGGCTGCTCGGCCACGCTGGCGAGCGCCACGTGCCAGGCCGGCCGTAGCCCCTGATATGCGGTGGTGTTGGTCGCGGTGGTGGATTCGAGCGTGACCACGATGAATTCGCGTCGGCGGCTTGGCAGCGGGGCGATCGCTTCCACGGTGCCGTGGTTGGCGATCCCGCCGCGCTGGAGCTCGTAGTCGCCGGCGGTCTCGGCGGCAGCAAGGATCATCGCCGCGCGAGCCTGGCCGACGGTGGCCGCGGCGAGCGAGCGCATGTCGGCGGCAACGGTCCGCGCGTCCCAGTTGATGTACGCGGTGGCGAAGGCACGGATGGCCTCCATGGGGGCCTGCGCGCCGCGGGTCGCCGTCTGGCGCGGGGGCGGTGGCGAGGGGTATTCGTGGGTCGCCTGCGCCTGGGCCAGCGGAGACGACTTCCGGACGGTGTTCTCGTGTGCCTGGCCGGCGCCGCAGCCGGCGGCGGCGAACGTGCACGCGAGCATCGTGAGGACGGCGCGGCGCACGACTCACAGCCCTGCCGGGTGGCGCGCGATGAAGCCGGCCGAGTTCCGGATCAGCGGGTGCCAGCCGATTCCGGTGCTCCCGTCGGCGGGGCCGGCGGCGTTGTGGGTGTCCCAGCGCAGGCCGGCCACGTATATGAACACGTGGTCGGGGTTGGCGTACAGCGTGACCCACCGCCCGGGTCCCGGCCGGCCGAAGGACTCGAGCGTGCCCGATGGCGCGTCGTAGCCGCCCGGGAGCAGCCCGCCGCCGTACAGGAGGTGCTCGACGCTGCTCGAGCAGTCATAGGCCGGCGCCACCTCGGACAGGGGAAGCCCGTGGCCGCCGCCGAGCAGGTAGGGCCGGCCGGCGATCTGGTTGCCGGCAGCGATGATGCCCGCCACCGCGGCGGGCGCGCCGGCGGGCGCAGCGGCGAGGCCGTCGGACAACAGTTGCGCGTGGCCCGCGCTGGTCAGCGGCACACCCTCGACTGTCGCGTGCATGCACGCGCCCGGATCCTGGGCGGCGGCGGGAGCGGCGGTCTCGGTGGCTGCGCTCTGCGCCGCCTGTCCGAGCACGTCGCCGGCGCCTGCGTCCGGCGGGCGCTCGATGCGCACCGGCCCGGACCACAGCGCGTCCTCGTAGGGGATGCCGAGCCGCCCGGCCAGCTGCCACCACAGGTCGAGCACCCTCGGCAGGCCGTCGATCGGGCCACCTCCCAGACCGATGTCCCGCTTGTAGGCGATCGCCGATCTGGTCCCCCACGTGATGCGCAGAGGCGTCAGGTACGGCAGGCCGCCCATCGCGGCCGCGGTCTGGAAGCTGGTGCCGCCGAGCTCGGCGTAGCTGTCGGGGAGCTCGAGCAGGTCCGCGCCGGAGGAGCCGAACACGCCGCTGCCCGGGTCGCCGGGCCCGCCGTACTCGGTGGCGCCGACCAGCTGCCCGGTGCCGGCGGGGCCGAGGACGATCCCGCCGCCCGGACCGTCGCCGCCGGCCGGGCCGTAGCCGCCGGCCGCGGACGCGCCGGCCGGGGACGCGCACTCATCCCGCTGACCGAACACGCTGGTGATCAGCGCGAGCACTGCCGCGGCGAGACCAGCCGCGAGGATGATCCCGAGGCCGGCCACGATCACGAAGCTCGCGCCCCTCTTCATGACTGGCCAGATTAGGCATATTCAGGGTAAACGAGTGTGATTTAGACAAACTTGTTGCAGTTTTAGCTGGGCAGTGCCCGCCCCATCGCCCAGTCGGCGACGTGCCTCGGGCTTGGCGCCGCCGCTAACGTAGATGAGTCATGCCGCGCATCCTCGACGTCGAACAGGCCCTCCTCCTGCTTGAGCTCGAGCCGCCGTTCGACCAGCGCGCGGTGCAGCTTGCGCGCCGACGGATGGCCAAGCGCTGGCATCCGGACATCGCGCCGCCGGGGCGCCAGCACGAGCATCAGCGCCACCTCCAGGCGATCAACGAGGCGGCCGATCAACTCGCGGAGCTGGCCGAGCAGTCCCGGGGCGGGCGGGTAAGCCGTAACGCGGTCAAGGTGTCGGCCGCGGCGACTCGCCAGGCCCGGGCCGACGCGGGACGGCGCGCCTACGAGGCCGAGCAGCGTCAGCGGGCCGCGGCCGAGGAGCGGCGCAAACACGACCCGTTCGGCTCGCGCGTGCCCGACCACTCGGTCGTCCACCGCTATGCGCGATGCCTGTCGTATCCGGAGTGGGGCGTGGGGAGCGTCACCGGCATCTACTTCTCGGGCGATGAGGACGACGTCCAGCAGTGGGCGCGCGTTCAATTCTCGATCGGCGTGCGCACCGTGCCGGCCGGCTCGCTCCGGTTCGTCGACTTCTCCAAGCCGGATCCCGCCGCCGATCGGGTTCAACGGTTCATGACCGCCGCCCAGCACGCCCTCGCCGAGGGGGACGCCGAACTGGCCGCCAAGCGCCTGGTCTACGCGCGAGACGCCGAGCCGGCCAACCCGGTAGTGCTCAGGCTGCTCACGAGCGCCTTCTGGCAGGCCGGCAACCTGCCCGCGGCGGCTCGCACGGTACGCGACTGGGCACGGGTCGAAACCGACCGCCCCACCCCCGAGCGCTTCGCGGCCCGCATCTACGAGGACATGGGCGCGATCGACCTCGCCGCCGAGGCCGCGGCGCGCGCCGCCGCGCGCGCCCCGCAGGACGCCTCGGCATGGGAGCGCCTGGGCCGCCTGAGGCTGCGGCTGATGGATCGCGCCGGCGCGATCTCGGCTTTGGAGCAGGCCAGACTCGTCGGGCCGACCGTGGAGGGGCTGCTCACCCTGGCGCTCGCTTATCACCTCGCCGGCGACGTCGGGGCCGAGGTCTCGGCGGCGGAGGCGGCGACGCGGCTGGACCCCGAGTCGCAGAGCGCCTGGTCCACCTACGCCCACGCGCTGGCGCGCACCGATCGCCTGAGCGAGTGCGTCGAGGCCTGTGAGCGGGCGCTCGCCCTGGGGCGCAGCCCCGAGGTGTCCGACCTGCTGGCGGAGGTGCAGGCGTCGCGGCCCCGGTCGCTATCGGAACGCACCGCGGCTTAGGACCCGCTAGGGGAGCTTCGGGCTAGGCGATCGAGCCCTCGCGCCCGCACACGGGGCACGATTCACCGGGGGCCAAGGCACGGCCTCCGCAGCCCGGGCAGTTCTCGACCGACTCGAGGACCCCGAGTAGCTCGCCCACACGGCAGACGAGCAGCCGCTCCTCCTCCACCTCGATCCACACCCCGGCGGAGGCGGGGAACACAACGTGATCGCCGGGCCGCACCGGCATGGCGATGCCGACGTGGTCCCACCAGTCGAGCCCGGGTCCGACCGCCAGCACGATCCCGTGCTGGGGTGGCGGCTCCTCTGAGCCGGGAGGCACGATCAGGCCGGAGCGGCGGATCCGGTCAGGATCGAGCTCCTTGATCACGACGCGGTCGAAAAGCGGGCGAAGCAGTTGGCGCATGGTTCGTCCGCTCCTGATCATAGGGTGCCGACATGCGGCTCATCGTTGCCCGTTGCGAGGTCCGCTACTGCGGACGCCTGAACGCGCTCCTGCCCGAAGCGCTCCGCCTGATCATCCTCAAGGCCGACGGGTCAGTCCTGATCCACGCCGACGCCGGTGGCTACAAGCCGCTCAACTGGATGACGCCGCCGACGGTGATCGAGGAGACACCGGGTCGGATAACCGTCCGCAAGCGCGCCCAGTCCGACGGTGACCGGCTCGAGATCGACGTGGCCGAGGTGCTCTCGGACGTGACGCACGACATGGGGCCGCCCGACGAGGACGCCGCGCTGGCCAAGGACGGCGTGGAGGCGCATCTGCAGGAGCTGCTGGCCGAGCGGCCGGCGTGGTGCGGCGAGGGGCTGCGGCTGGTGCGCCGGGAATGGCCGACCGACATCGGGCCGGTCGACCTGATGTGCCGTGACGCCGCGCAGGCATGGGTGGCGGTCGAGGTCAAGCGGGTGGCGGGGATCGAAGCGGTCGAGCAGCTCAGCCGCTACCTGGAGCGGATCCGGCTTGACCCTGCCTTCGCATCCTGCCGCGGCGTGCTGGCCGCTCAGGTGATCAAGCCGCAGGCGTGCGTGCTCGCGGCTGCGCGAGGCATCGAATGCGTGGAGGTCGATCTGGCCGTCCTGCGCGGCAAGCGTGAGCCGGATTTGCGATTGTTCGCAGCGTGAGCGGCGAACACGATGCGGTGCTGCGCGAGCGCCGCGGACGCGTCCTGGTGGTCACCATCAACCGGCCCGAGCAGCGCAACGCGGTCAACGCCGCGGTGGCGCAGGGCATTGCCGGCGCGCTCGACGAGCTCGACGGCGACGGCGAGCTGTCGGTCGGCGTGCTGACCGGCGCCGGCAAGGGCTTCTGCGCCGGCATGGATCTGAAGGCCTTCGTGGCGGGCGAGCGGCCGCACGTTCCCGGCCGGGGCTTTGCCGGGATCGTCGAGCGCCCCGCCGACAAGCCGCTCATCGCGGCGGTCGAGGGGTTCGCGGTGGCGGGTGGGCTGGAGGTGGCGCTGGCTTGCGACCTGATCGTGGCCGCCCGCGGCACGCGGTTCGGCATCCCCGAGGTCAAGCGCTCGCTGGTCGCCGCCGGCGGCGCGCTGCTCCGCCTCCCCCGCGCTCTGCCCCGCAACGTCGCGCTCGAGTTGGCGCTGACCGGCGAGCCGATCGATGCCGAGCGGGCGCATGCGCTCGGGCTCGTGAATCGGCTCACGGGTCCCGGCGATGCGCTAGCCGCCGCGCTCGCGCTGGCGGACACGATCGCCGCCAACGCACCGCTAGCACTCGCCGCCACGAAGCGGGTGATCAGAGAGGCTCCCGACTGGCCAGAGGCCGAGTTCTTCGAGCGCCAGCGCCCGATCATCGACCCGGTGTTCACCTCGGAGGACGCCCGCGAGGGCGCCACCGCGTTCGCCGAGCGCCGAGACCCTGTGTGGAAGGGTCGCTGAAACCGGCCTACCGCCCATCCGAACCCCACAGCGTCGCCACCACCGACCGCGACCCCCCTCGATCGCGGTGCTCGCACAGGTAGATGCCCTGCCACGTGCCGAGCGCGAGCCGCCCCCGCGAGATCGGCAGCGTGAGCGACGGCCCGAGCAGCGCGGCCTTGATGTGCGCCGGCATGTCATCCGCTCCCTCGAGCGTGTGCGTCCAGTACGCGGCGTCCTCGGGCACGGCGGCATTGAAGTAGGACTCGAAGTCGCGCCGGACGTCAGGCGAAGCGTTCTCGTTCAGCGCCAGCGATGCCGAGGTGTGCCGGATCAGCAGGTGGAGCAGCCCGACCTCGACCTCGCCGAGCTCGGGCAGCGCGCCGATGATCTCGCCCGTCACGACATGAAAGCCCCGCGGCCGGCCCTCGAGCGTGATCTCGCGCTGGACCCACATCACGGCTCCGGTAGCCGCGCCACACGCACATCGACGCGGCCGCCACCACGGAAGGGCACGCCCTCGGCCGCGAGCAGCGAGCGCTGCCGCTCGCCCTTGGCCAGTGATCCGTCGGCGCGCACCACCCGGTGCCAGGGAATCGCCGGGTCCTCGCACGCGTGCAGCACCGCGCCGGCCATTCGGGGGGCGCCTGGTGAGATGTCGCCGTAGGTCCGGACGAAGCCGATCGGGATCGCGCGGACCCGCGCGAGGATCTGCCGTTCCCGATCGGAGGTCATGTCTCGGAGCATATGGCCGCGCCGGCTTGATAAGGTGCCCGACGCCGAGTTTCCCGCCCAGGCGCGGGAAAGCGGGGGACCCAAGTTCCCTGGGGCGAATCACGGCCTGATGGCCGTGTAGCGCAGCCGCCGCGCGAGCCCGACAGCTAACCCCGTAGGCCCCGAACAATGAACCGTAGAAGCCGCACGATCCCTCGCCCGCTGGTCGCTGGCTCGGCCGCGGTGGCCGTCGCTCTGGGCCTGGCCGCCATGCCGGTCGGCTCGACGGCCCGCCCCAGCCTCGGCCAGCTCCAATCGCAGTTGGGCGCCGAGCAGGCCCACCAGCAGAGCCTGGCCAGCAGCATCAGCAGCCTGGCGCGCCTGATCAGCTCGCTGAACGGCCAGATCGCGCTCGTGCAGTCGCGCGAGGCGGCGGTGCGGGCGGACCTGGCGCGTGAGCGCGCGCAGCTCGCGGCGGTGGAGCGCGCACTGACGCGCGAGCGGCAACTGCTCGTGGCGCTGCGCGCCCGCCTGGCCTGGGCACGCGTGCTGCTCGCCCGCCAGCTCGTGACCAACTATGAGCAGGCCAAACCGAACCTGGTCTCGGTCGTGCTCGAGTCCGATGGTTTCAAGGACCTGCTCGAGCGGATCACCTTCCTGCGCGACGCGCAGCAGCAGCAGCAGGGGATCATCACGATCACCCAGCAGGCCAAGGCGCGGGCCGACGCCGCGGCGCGGCACCTGGCGGCGCTCCGCGCCACGGATCGCCAGATCACCTACGCCAGCGCGCAGCGCGTTCGGGCGCTGGTGGCGATGAACGGGTTGTTGCACTCAAAGCAGGCGGCCTTGCAGCAGGCCGAATCCGCCCAGCAAAGTGCCTTCGCCGCAAGCCAGGCGAAGGGGGCCGCGCTGCGGGCGGAGATCTCCCGGGTCCAGGCCGAGGAGGCCGCGGCAGCCCGCGCGGCAGCCGCCCAGGCGGCGGCCCAGCAGGCGGCGGCCCAGCAGGCGGCGGCCCAGCAGGCGGCGGCCCAGCGGGCGGCAAGCCCCGGAGGGGGCGGCAGCAGCGCGAGAGGCGGTAGCGGAGGCGGTAGCGGAGGCGGTAGCGGAGGCGGTAGCGGAGGCGGGATCAGCGCACCCAGGCCGGTGGGACCGAGCTACGGCCCGGGCGGAAGCTGGGTCATCCCGAACTCCGTCGTGACATGCGAATCGGGCGGCCAAGACCTCACACCCAACAGCGCCGGCGCCTCGGGTTACTACCAGATCCTGCCCAGCACGTGGAACGGCTACGGCGGCTACGGCCAGGCATACCAGGCGCCCAAGTCGTTGCAGGACCAGCGGGCCTCGCAACTGTGGAACGGCGGCTCCGGCGCGTCCAACTGGGTCTGCTCGGGCATCGTCGGCATCCACTGACTCCCGCCCGGCCGAGCGCTTAATCTCCGCGCTGTGCGCGCCGCGTGGAAAGCGGCCATCGTCGCTGCGATTCTGATCGTGGCCCTGGCGCTGCGCGTCGCCGCCGTGCAGGAGCATGCCTACACCCCGAGGAACGACGCCGGCTCTTACCTCACCCTGGCCAGCGAGATCGCCCACACCGGCGACTACACCCTGAGCCGCAACACGGGCGTGGGCGCGGGCGGCACCCATGGTCCGAGCGCCTACTTCGCCCCCGGCTTTCCGTACTTTCTGGCTGCCGTCGACATCATCGACGGCCATGAGGTCCGCCGGGACGGGGCCATCCACCGCGACCGGATCGCGATGGCCCTGTTGGGGACGGTCACGGTGGCGTTGATCGGGCTAGTGGCGCTCGAACTGTTCGGTGCCATTGCGGGGGTGCTCGCGCTGGCGCTCGCGGCCGTGTACCCGGTGCTGATCGAGCTCTCGTCGATCCTGGTGGCGGAGGACCTGCTGAGCGCGATCGTGCTCGGCGCGGTGTACTGCGGGCTGCGGGTGCGCCGGGCGCGCACGATCGCGAGCGCGTGTGGCTGGATTGCCGGCGCCGGCGTGCTGACCGGGCTCGCCACGCTCACGCACGAGAACGGGATCCTGATCCTGGCGCCCCTGCTCGCCGCGGTGTCGACGCGCCCGCCCGGAGCCAAACGGCACTGGCTGATCGCGCCGGCGCTGCTCATCGCAACCACCGCGCTCACGATCGCGCCCTGGACAATCCGCAATGCCGTCGTCATGCACAGCTTCGTCCCGGTGTCCGACGAGACCGGGATCACCCTCGTCGGCACCTACAACCCGGCCTCGGCCGCCAACCCGGAGGTCCCATACAAGTGGCGGATCTTCTTCGGCATCCCCGGCGAGCGGCCGGTGATCGCTCAGCGCAGCCGTCTGACGGAGCCGCAGTTGAGTGCCAAGCTGGAGCGCCAAGCGCTCGACTACATCGCCAAGCATCCCCTCAGCCCGATCGAGGTCGCATTCCACAACGCGCTCAGGCTGTTCGAGCTCGAGGGTTCGTTCGCCTGGCATGCCTCGGCGGCGGCTCAGAGCATCGCTACCCACCGCGCGGGTATCGGGGTCGTCTCCTTCTGGATCCTGTGCGCGCTGGCGCTCGCCGGCGCATTCACCAAATTGACCCGCGCGGCGCCGAAATGGGTCTGGTTCGTTCCGCTGCTGCTGGCGCTCAGCGTGGTCCTGGTCAACGTCGAGACGCCGCGCTTCCGAGCGCCGGTCGACCCGTTCCTGATCCTGCTCGCCGTGGCCGGGCTCGCCACCGCGGCCGCTCGCATCGGCAGCGCGCTAGGCCGTACGCCAGTCGTAGGTGAGACTCGGGACCCGGTGCCGACTCGCCCGGCTCAGCTGGTCGAAATGCGCGAGCGCCTGGCCTGATCCGAAGGCCACGCAGGTCAGCGGCGACTCGGCCGAGAACACGGGCATCCCCGTCTCCTCCGCGACGAGTTCCTGGAAGCCGCGGATGAGGGTGCCGCCGCCGGCGAGCAGGATGCCGTCCCGGGCGATGTCCGAGGACAGCTCCGGCGGGGTCTCCTCGAGCGTGTCGCGGATGGCCCGCAGGATCTCGCGCGCCGGGGCCATGATCGCCGCGCGCACCTCCTCGCTGCGCAGCTCGACCGCGGTGGGGAGCCCGGTAACCAGATGCCGGCCGCGAACCTCGATCGTCTCCTCGGGATGCAGAGGGATCACCGATCCGATCTGGATCTTGATCTGCTCGGCGGTGCGCGAGCCGATGGCCAGCTGATGGGCGTTGCGGATGTACTGCGTGATCGCCTCGTCCATCTCGTAACCGCCCACCCGGACCGAGCGCGAGACGACGATGGCGCCGAGCGAGATGATCGCCATCTCGCTGGTCCCACCGCCCACGTCGACCACCATCCGCCCGACCGGCGCGTCGATCTCCACGCCGGCGCCGATCGCCGCCGCGATCGGCTCCTCGATCAGGTGCACGCGACGGGCGCCGGCGGCCAGCGAGGCCTCCTCCACGGCGCGCTTCTCGACCTCGGTCACGCCCGACGGCGCGCACACGATCAGCCGCGGGTGGGCCATGCGGCGGTCGAGGACCTTGTGGATGAAGTAGCGAAGCATCTGCTCGGTGACGTCGAAGTCGGCGATCACTCCGTGCCGCAGCGGCCGCGTGGCGGCGATGAACGCGGGGGTGCGTCCGATCATCCGCTCGGCGTCGGCGCCGACGGCGTGAACCTCGCCGGTGTCCACGTCGGAGGCGACCACCGAGGGCTCGGATACGACGATCCCCCGCCCGCCCACGTACACCAGCGTGTTGGCGGTGCCCAGGTCGATCGCCATGTCGTGCACGCCGAAGGCTGGCGTCAGATGGCGCCGGGAATTGTCTCTGCGCGATCCGTCTCTGCGGAAGCCCACGAGGGAAGGGTGCCAGAAAAACCACAGGTAGGGTGAGAACTCCCCGCTAAGGTCGGCTTCAGCTGCACACCCGCCCGGCGGCACGGCGCTTTCCGGAACGCGCGCGCGGTGCGACACGGATCGAACGCGAGTGCCGCCGACCGGGTGCCGCAGCCTCGCTTGGCGCCATGTCGCGCGCCGGAGCGGCCCGCGTGCGCCCGCGCCCTGCAGGCCGGGGCCGCGGATCCCTCCGCTTACCGTTCGCCCGGCAGCTTCAGCGGGTATTGCGAGACGGCCTCGCCCACGTCGAGCGCGGTGCGGAGGATGCGATCCTGCTCCTGGGCATGCGCCACCGGATAGCCCTCTCCCGAGGCGGCCCGCTCGGGACGGCCGATATAGCCAAAGCGCAGGTGCCCAGGCAGGATCTGCATGAGCCGTGGTGACATGTGGGCGCGGGCGCCCATGTTGCGCGGCTCCTCCTGAACCCACACGACCTGCGCGAGGTTCGGGTAGCTCTCGACGAGCGAGAGGATCTCGGCCTGAGGGAAGGGATAGAGCAACTCGACCCGGCCGATCGCCACGTACGGGTTCTCGGGCCGCGACTCGTGTGCGGCCAGTTCGTAGAAGATCTTGCCGCTGCACAGGATCAGCCGTCTGACCTGCGCCGGATCGCCGTTTGAGCCCTCGGCGAGCACGGGCTGGAAGCGGCCGTCGGCGAGGCCCTCCACGCCGCTGGTCGCCTGGGGCAGGCGCAGCAGGCTCTTGGGGGTCATGATCACGAGCGGGCGCTGCTTGGCCACCCGGGCCTGGCGACGCAGCAGGTGGAAATACTGCGCCGGCGTGGTGGGGTTGGCCACCCGGATGTTCCCCTCGGCGGCGAGCTGGAGGAAGCGCTCCAGTCGGGCCGAGGAGTGCTCGGGCCCCGAGCCCTCGTATCCGTGCGGCAGGAGCAGCGTCAGGCGCGAGGTCTGGCCCCACTTGGCCAGCCCGGAGATGATGAACTGGTCGATGATCACCTGCGCGCCGTTGGCGAAATCGCCGAACTGCGCCTCCCACAGGACCAGCGTCTCGGGCGCCTCCTGCGAGTAGCCGTACTCGAACCCGAGGCAGCCGATCTCGGAGAGCGGGCTGTTGTGCAGCTCCATCGGGGCCAGCGCGCCGGGCAGGTGCTGGATCGGGCAGTGCTCCTGGCCGGTCTTGGGATCGTGCAGGACGAGGTGGCGCTGGCTGAACGTGCCGCGTTCGGTGTCCTGGCCGGTCAACCGGATCGGGATCCCCTCGGTCAACAGCGAGGCGAACGCGAGCGCCTCCGCGTGCGCCCACACCATCCCGCCGGACCCGTTGTCGAACACCTCGCGACGCTGCTCGAGCTGGCGAACCAGCTTGGGATGGATCGTGAAGCCGTCGGGGACGGACAGCAGCTCGTCGTTGAGCACGCGTAGGCGGTCGGCCGACACCGCGGTCTTGACCTCGGGCGACGGGGTGCGGTCCAGCTCGTACTCGCCGGTGGCGTGCCTGACGTCCTTGGCGGCGGCGATCCGGTCCTTGAGCTGCTGGTGCTCCTCGGACAGGACCTCCCACACCTGGTCGGTCAGCTCGGTCGACTCCTGCTCGGACACCACGCCCTGCTCGATCAGCTGCCGGGCGAACACCTCGCGCGCGGGCGGATGCTTCTTGATCACCTGGTACATCTCGGGCTGGGTGTAGGCGGGCTCGTCTGCTTCGTTGTGCCCGAAGCGCCGGTAGCCGATCAGGTCGATCAGCACGTCGTGGCCGAACTCCTGGCGGAAGGCAAAGGCCAACCGGACCGCGCTGATGCACGCGGGCACGTCGTCAGCGTTGACGTGGATGATCGGCACGTCGTAACCCTTAGCCAGATCCGAGGCCCACGTGGTCGAGCGGGCGTCGTCGGGGTCGGTGGTGAAGCCGACCTGATTGTTCTGGATGATGTGGATCGTGCCGCCCACGGTGTAGCCGTCGAGCGCCTGGAGGTTGAGCGTCTCAGCGACCACGCCCTGTCCCGGGAAGGCCGCGTCGCCGTGGAGGATCACCGGGACCGCCGCGTTGGTTTCGCGGTCGGCGTGCGGGCCCTGCCGGGTGGTCTGTGCCGCCCGGGTCGCACCGGCCGCGACGGGCGCGACGAACTCGAGGTGGCTCGGGTTCGACTCGAGGCGGACGATGATCGATTCGCCGCTGGGCAGCTGGTAGGAGCCCTGGGCGCCGTGGTGGTACTTGACGTCGCCGGTGCCGCCCTGCGGGATCGTGGTGATTGCCTCGAGCGTCGAGGAGCCCTCGAACTCGGCGAAGATCGAGTCGTAGGGCCGTCCCAGGTTGTGCGCCAGAACGTTAAGCCGGCCGCGATGGGCCGTCCCGATCACGACCTCCCGCGCGCCGCGGGTGGCGGCCAGCTGGATCAGCTCGTCGAGCATCGGGACCGTCATATCGAGACCCTCGATCGAGAACTGCTTCTGGCCCAGATACGCCTTGTGCATGAAGCGCTCGAGCGCGTCGACCTCGGTCAGGCGCCGGAGCAGCGTCTTCTGCTCGTCGGTGCTCAGGGGCGCGCGGAACCGGCCGGACTCGATCGCCTCGCGCAGCCAAAGCCGCTGGCGGTGGGGGGAAATGTGCTCGATCTCGTAGGCGATCGGGCCGCAATAGGTCTCGCGCAAGTGGGGCAGCGCCTCGGCCAGCGTCTGGCCCGGCACGTACATGCGCAGGATGTGGGCCGGGATCCGCTCCATCACTTCGGGCGTGAGGCCCAGCGGCTGGGGATCGAGGGCCGGGTCGCCCTCCGGCTCACGTCCGAGCGGGTCGAGGTGGGCGGCGAGGTGGCCGTGGGTGCGGTGCGCCTTGAGCAGCGAGGTGGCCGCCTGCACCGCCTGCAGCAGCTCCTCGGTGGCCGGGGCGGGCGCGGCGGCCGGGGCGGGCGCCGGAGCCCCTGCGGGCGCGACAGCGGTGGCCGCGGCTCGCGCGGGATCGGGCGCCAGCGCCGGCAGGGCCAGCCCGAGGTCGCCGAACAGCCGCTCGTAGAAGCCGTCCTCGCCCTCAAGCAGCGCCTCGATTCGCTGGAGGAAGCGGCCCGACTCGGCGCCCTGGATGATGCGGTGGTCGTAGGTCGAGGTCATGGTCATGACCTTCTCGGCCCCGATCGCCTCGCCGATCGCGCCGAGGCCGGGCGGGTACCCGATCGCCCCGGTGGCGACGATTGTCCCCTGGCCGACCATAAGCCTGGGCACGGAGGCGATCGTCCCGATGCCGCCGGGATTGGTCAGCGAGAGGTTCGCTCCGGTCAGATCGTCGGCGGTCAGCGTGTTCGTCCGCGCCTTCTCGACCAGCGCGTTGTAGGCCTCGAGGAATTCCGCGAAGCTCTGGCGGCCGGCGTCCCGGATCACCGGGACCATCAGCGTCCGCGTGCCGTCCTTCTTCTCGACGTCGACGGCCAGGCCGAGGTTGCAGGCGCCGTCGTCCACCCGGTGTGGCTTGCCGTCGATCTCGGCGAAGTGATGGGCCATCACCGCCATGTCCTCGGTGGCTGTGCGGGCGATCGCGTACGCGATGAGATGGGTGAACGACACGCGGCGGCCGGCGTCCTTGAGCTGGGCGCGGCGCTGCTCGAGCACGCTGACCGTGAGCGTCCGGAACGAGGTCGCGGTGGGGAGCGAGCGGCTCTCGTTCATGTAGCGGACGAGCGCGGCCGCGCCACCGCGGATCGGCTGCGCGCCGGCCGGTGCCGGGCTCGGTGCCGGCGCGGGCGGAGCGGGTGCCGGCGCGGGAGGCGTCGCCGCCGGCGCTGCGGGCGCCGCCGTCGCGCCGTTGCCCCCGTTGGCCGCGGCGGAGAGGACATCGGCCTTCGTGATCCGGCCGCCGCGCGCGGTGCCGTGCAGTGCGGACAGATCGACGCCCTGCTCGGCGGCGATGCGCCGGGCGACCGGCGAGATGTGCGCAGTGACGGCGCCACCGTCCCCCCCGGTCTGTGCGGGCGCTCTCTCTAACGGTGCACCGGATCCGGGTGCGGCGGGAGCGGGGGTCGCCGGCGTGGCGGAAGCTGGTGGTCCGCCGGCGGTGACGGAGGCGCTCATCCGCGCGATCACCTGCCCAACGCTCACCGTCTCGCCGTCCTCGGCGAGGATCTCGGTGATCGTCCCGGTGGCGGGCGCCGGCAGCTCCATGTCCACCTTGTCGGTCGAGATCTCGACGACGGTGTCACCCTGCTTGACGGCGTCGCCGACCTTGACGCTCCACTCGAGGATGGTGCCTTCGGTGACCGACTCGCCCCCGGTCGGCGTGACGATGTCGATGGCCTCGCCGGTGGAGGCCTCGGCCGCAGCGACGCCCTCCGCCTCGGTGGTGGCGCCGGCCGTCGCCTCCTCGGGCGTGGTCGGCGGCGACTCTCCCGACACCGGAGTCGGTGGGACGTCGGCCCCGGCCGCATCGGCCTGGCCAGCCGCCGCGGTCTCGGTGGCCGCGCCGCCCTCGGTGGCCGCGCCGTCGCCGTTGGTGGCGATCTCGGCCAGCACCGCGCCCACGGCGACGGTCTCGCCCTCGGCGGCGTGGATCTTCACCAGGCGGCCGGAGGCCGGCGAGGGGACCTCCGCATCGACCTTGTCGGTCGAGATCTCGACGAGCGTCTCGTCGGCCTCGACCTCGTCCCCCTCGTGCTTTTGCCACTCGAGCACCGTGCCTTCGGCGACCGAATCTCCCATCGCCGGCATGACGACCTGGACGGTGCCACTACTGACTGCCATCTACCGTCAACTGTAGCCCGGAAAGCGCTCTCTGCCTACGCCGCCGGCCCTCGACGACAAACCCGATCGTGCCCGCAAACGGACCCAGTCCGCCGAGCACGGCGACGGTCAGGGCGAGCCAGTACGGGATCACGCGCCAGCGCGCGGCGGCGATGCAGACGAGGGACATCCCGATCCAGATCAGGCCGTGCGCCATTCCGAGGATGAACGTCGCCGGCTCGGGGTTGCCAAGCGCGAAGGCGCAGAGGAGCAGCGCGAGGTACACGCTGGAGTGGACGAACGACACCACCTCGAGGCGGCCGAAGGTGACGAGGCGCGTCGGGGAGCGATCTGAGCGCATCAGGTCGAAATGAGCTCGGCCATGCGCCGCAACGCGTCGTGCGCCTCGGCCGGCCAGCGCGACACCTCGGCCGGCCACCAGGCGAAATCAACGTGCTCGTGGTCAGGCGTGACGGTCGCCCCCTCGGCCAGCCAGGCCTGTCCGACGAGCAGCACCATCTCGCTGGGAAGGAGGAGGAGCGCCTCGACCCGCAGGTGGTCGGGCTCGACCGACCATTCCTCGCGAAGCTCACGGGCCATGGTGTCGGCCGGGTTCTCGTCCACCTCGACCGAGCCGCCGGCTCCGAGCGCCCAGCGTCCCGCCCAGGAGGCGAGCCACTCCGCTCGGCGGCCGGCCAGCCAGCGGCCGTCGGCGTCGCGCACGGCGCACAGGATCGACAGGCTCCGCGCGGCGCCGTCGGGGATCAGGCGGAGCGCCCAGCGGACCGGCTGAAGCTCGAGCGACAGCCGGCCATGCGCGGCGTCGAAGTCGACCAGCCGGGCGGCGAACCCGTCGTGGCTGGGCGAGCCGCGCGTCCGCAGGGCATCCAGAGCCACGTCGGCGGCGACCGTCGCCTCGCCCGGCGGATCGAACGGATCGCCGCGCCAGGCGACCTCGACCTGGGCGGGATCCCAGGGGCCTCGGGCCAGGACACCGGCAGATACGCCCACCTGGCACAAGGTACCGTCGGCACCTGTGGAGCGACGGCGCAAGCACTGGGGCTGGGGTGGAGCGCTCAACCCGGGCGTGCTGATCGATCCATGACGGGTCCGTTCGGCAGCATCGGACTGGGGCATCAGCGCTACGACCGAATCGGGCGCACCTACACCGCGACGCGCCGCCCGGACCCGCGCATCGCGGCGGCGATCTGGGCTGCCCTGGGCGATGCCCGCACCGTGCTCAACGTGGGGGCCGGCACGGGCAACTACGAGCCGACCGATCGGGAGCTGACGGCGCTTGAGCCCTCGCCGGTGATGATCGCCCAGCGCCCGCCAGGGTTGGCCCCGGTCGTGCCGGGACGGGCCGAGGATCTGCCGTTCGAGGACGGTTCGTTCGATGCCGCGATGGCGATCCTCTCAGACCACCACTGGAGCGACCGGCGGCGGGGCCTGACCGAGCTGCGCCGGGTGGCGCGCCGGCGCGTCGTCCTGTTCAACGCTGACCCGGCCGAGGCGGACCTGTTCTGGCTGACCACCGAATACCTGCCGGAGTTCCTCGAGCTGATCCCGGCGCGCTACCGGCGGGCCGGCGCCTGGTCGAATGAGCTGCGAGAGACCCTCGGCGAGGTGGCGCTCACCGCCGTGCCCGTCCCTAACGACTGCACTGACGGCTTCTACGGCGCCTACTGGCGCCGCCCCGCGGCCTATCTTGACCCGACCGTGCGAGCAGGCATTTCGGTATTCGCACAGATAAGCTCCCGCGCGGTGGACCGCGCGATCGACGCGTTGAGCGCGGATCTGGAGACCGGCAGGTGGCACGAGCGCCACCGCGAACTGCTCAGGACGGACGAGCTCCACCTCGGCTACTACGTCATCGCCGCCGAACCAACAGCGCAGACAGGAGGATGTACATGAAGGTCATCGGCGCCGGGCTGCCCCGTACCGGAACGCTTTCCCAGAAGGTGGCGCTCGAGATGCTCGGGTTCGGACCCTGTTACCACATGGTCAACGTCCTCATCGACCTGCCGCTGGCGCGGCAGTGGGAGGCCGCCATGGATGGCGAGGCTGACTGGGACGAGATCTTCGGCGAGCACGAGTCCACGGTCGACTGGCCGGGGGCGTTCTTCTACCGCGAGCTGGCGGATGCCTACCCGGAGGCCAAGATCGTGCTGAGCACGCGCGATCCGGAGGCGTGGGAGAAGAGCATGCGCGAGACGATCTGGAACACGATCTACGGCCACTCGCCGATGGCGCACATCTCGAAGGCCCGTGAGCTCGTCGACCCCGCGTGGCACGAGTACATCCGCCTGATGTCGCGGATGTGGGCCGCCCAGGGCATCTTCGCCGGCGGCGAGCTGCGGCCCGGCCAGCTGGCCGAAGCGACTACGCGCTACCAGGAGCAGGTCCAGCGCAACATCCCCGAGGACCGCCTGCTTGTATGGAGCGTCCAGGAGGGCTGGGAGCCGCTGTGCGAGTTCCTCGAGGTCGACGTGCCGGACGCGCAGTTCCCGCGGCTGAACGACAGCAAGATGTACACCGACCGGGTCGTGGACGCGTCGCTCGTGGTGCTCCAGGAGTGGCGGGCGCGCGACGGGGCGGAGTTTCCGGCGCACCAGCCTGCCTAGCCGCCCCGCCCGTCGAGGTGCGCCAGCACCGCCGGCGCGGCGGGTGCCAGGTCGGGCGGCAGGCGGGTGAGCAGCTCGCGCCAGGCCGGCTGGAGCGCGATGGCCGCCTGCACCTGCGCCAGCCCGGCGTCGAGGTCGCCGGCCTGGGCCGTGCCCAGCCCGGCCCAGAAGAGCAGCTCGTGGTTGCCCGGAGCGCGCTCGCTGGCCTGCACGTACAAGCGCGCTGCCTCATCGTGGCGGCCGGCACCCAGCAGCTCGTCGGCCTGGTCTGCGAGCGCGTAGGCGCCGTGTAAGGCGACCAGGCGCCGCAGCTCGGGCAGCGGCTCGGGATGGTCCTCGACCCGGAGCGACACGAGCGTCCGCCACGGCTCGCCGTCGGCGGGGACGGCCAGGATCGCGGCTGACTGGCGGCCCCGGATGTCGCCGCCTTCGCGCTCGGCCGCCTCGAGCGCGCGCAGCAGCCGCTCGGTCAGCGGCGCCGGCGCTGTGGTGAACGCCTCGAGCATGGCCGGCCACACCCGCTCGGAGACCATGATGTTGGCCTGGCACGAGACGCCGTCGCCGGTGATGTGGCCGGCGTAGGCAATGCAGCTGGGCCCGGTGTGCACGCCGACCCTGCCGGCGCCATCGACGACCGCCACCTGACGCGAGTGTCCCCCGGGGTCCTCGGCCACCAGCCGGGCGAGCGCGTCGGGCGCCGCGGCGCCCGCGGCCAGCAACTCGAGCGCACGCGGCCCGTACGCCACCTCCGCGTTGGCCTGGGTGGCCACGGCTCCGACGCCGGGACGGGCCCAGGTCACGATCGAGCCGACCGAGAACCAGTGAGACTGCACTGCGACACCGAGCTGTCCGGTGTCGGGATCGCGCGCGACGATCGAGTAGGTCACGGACGTCGGCTAAAGCGGCGGCGTGACGCGCGGCGCCAGCCCCGGCGCCTGCAGCGGCTCGCTGAGCTCCTGGTCGGCGACCGCGTCGACGACCTCTTCCTCCTCCTCGACCTCGCCCTGGTCGTGCTGGCCGTCGCACAGGATGCGGAACTGGCCGGTCGGTCCGCCGTCGGCGTGCAGCACGATGCCCGGGATCAACTCCTCGCCGTCCTCGAGGTCGAGTCGCTCGATGTCGAAGTGCGCCATGCCGATGCCCCAGGTGTTGTGATCGGGGTTCTCGCGGTCGTGGGCGTTGACCGCCATCGCGACCTGCTGCAACAAGATGGCGATCTTGCCCGGGTCGGCCATCGACGCCTTAGGCTAGCCGATCCCAGGCCGAGCGTTCAGCCGCGCTCGAGGAGCTCGATCCGGTAACCATCCGGATCGCGCACGAAGCACAGGCGGTTACCGCCCTCGCGGATCGAGTAGGGCGGGCGCTCGGGTTCGATCCCCTGTTGCCCGAGGCGCTCGAGCGTCGCGTCGAGGTCCGGCGCGGCGATCGCGATGTGGCCGTAACCCGAGCCGATCTCGTAGGAATCCACGCCGAAGTTGTAGGTCAGCTCGAGCCGGGGCTCGGGACCGTCATCGGGCATGCTCATGAACACGTTGATCGCCTCTTCGCGGATGGGGACCCGGCGGCGCTCCTCGAAGCCCAGCGCCTCGTAGAAGGCGACCGAGCGGTCGACGTCGGTGATCCGGTAGCAGGTGTGGAGCAGGCTCATGGTCGGCAGGCTAACGAGTAGGCTGCCCGGTGTGATCGTCGAGCGCTCGATGAACGACGACTTTCTCTCCAACACCTACGTGGTGGCCGACGAACCCGGTGGCCATGCGGTGATGATCGACGCCGGCGGCCCGGTCGCGCCACTGCTGCGCTTCCTCGAACGGGGGCAGCTCACCCTGACCCACGTGCTGCTCACCCACCACCACGGCGACCACGTGTCGCAGGTCGACCAGGTCCTGGCGCGCCACCCGGACACGCCGGTGCTGACCCATGAGCTCGAGCGCCCACACGTGCCCGCCGCCACTGGAACGATGGCGCCGGGCGAGAAGGTCGAGAGCGGCACGCTCGAGATCGAGCCGATCCACACTCCGGGCCACACGGCCGGGATGCTGTCGCTGCTCGTGGGCGGCAGCGACGTGTTCACCGGCGATACGTTGTTCAAGGGCTCGGTCGGCGGCGTCCACGCACCCGGCAGCACCGGGTTCGAGGACATCAAGTCCTCGATCATGGACAAGCTGCTGGCGCTCCCGCCCGACACCCATATCCATCCAGGCCACACCGACCCGACCACGGTGGCCGAGGAGCTCGAGCACAACGCGTTCGTGCGGATCTGGCGCGGACTCGATCCCGAGGGCAGCGAACCGTGCACGGCGCTCGGCCAACCGGCCACGCTGATCTTGTTCGGGCATGACTACGACGGCGGGCACAAGGCGTGGATCCGTTGGCCCGACGGCTCCGACGACATCGTGCCCGGTTCGCGCGTGCAGCGAGACGGGTAGTGGCTCTGGCGCCGGCGGGCAGGGCGGTGCTCGTCACCGGCGCGTCCCGCGGCATCGGCGCCGCGGTCGCGCGCGCGTTCGCGGCCTCTGGCGATCGGGTCGGGCTTCACTACGGCTCGCGTCGCGAAGCGGCGATGAAGGTGCGCGCCATGCTTGCGGGCGCCGGACACGTGGTGGCGGGCGCCGACCTGGCCGACCCCGAAGCGATCCGGCGCATGGTCGACGAGGTGGCCGGCGCGCTCGGAGGCATCGACGTGCTGGTCAACAACGCCGGTGTGTTCGAGCGCCACGCCGTCGACGAGACCAGCTACGAGGAATGGCAACAGGCGTGGAGGCACACGCTCGGCGTGAACCTGACCGGAGCAGCCAACGTCACCTGGTGCGTGCTTCGCCACATGGGCACCGGGGGACGGATCGTCAACGTCTCCTCGCGCGGGGCGTTCCGCGGCGAGCCCGCGCAACCGGCCTACGCCGCGAGCAAAGCCGGCCTGGTCGCGTTCGGACAGTCACTGGCCCGCGCGCTGGGCGACCGGCGGATCTCGGTGACCGCGGTGGCGCCCGGATTCGTCGAGACCGAGATGGCGGCGGCCGAGCTCGAGGGCGAGGGCGGACGCCGGCGGCGGGCCGAGAGCCCCCTGGGTCGGGTGGCCACGCCCGAGGAGATCGCGGCCGCCGTGCACTACCTGGCCTCGCGCGAGGCGGAGCTGGCCAGCGGCACGGTGCTCGACGTCAACGGAGCGTCGTACCTGCGCATGTGAGCCGCTCGCCCCGGCGCCCGGCCCGGCGGCGCAAGACCGACCGGCGGGCAGCTGCGGACGGGTCCACTAGCATCCAAGGACGTGGCGAAGGACAAGATCCCCACCTCGCGCGTGGGGCGAACCGCCAGGATCGGGGGGCTGGCCGCCGGGCAGGCGATCCGGCAGGCGGGCACACGCGCGGCTAACGTGACCCGCTCGGGCGAGGGGCGGAAGGTCGCGCTCGAGCGTCGCCAGATCGAGGCCGCCGAGCAGATCGTGGCCGCGCTCGGGACGATGAAGGGCGCGGCGATGAAGCTCGGCCAGGTGCTGTCGTTCCTCGACGTAGGCCTGGTCCCCGACGAGTACCGCGACGAGTTCCAGCGCAAGCTGGCGGCGCTGCGCGACGCTGCCCCGAGCGTGGCCTTCAAGGACATGCGCAAGGTGATCGAGGAGGAGCTTGACGCGCCGCTCAAGGAAGAGTTCGCCCAGTTCGACGAAGAGCCTGTGGCCGCGGCCTCGATCGGGCAGGTGTATCGGGCCCGGCTGCACGACGGGCGCGAGGTGGCGGTCAAGGTCCAATACCCGGGCGTGGCCGCGGCGGTCCGCTCGGACATGCAGAACCTAGGGCTGATCCTTCGGCTGGCCAAGCGGATCGCGCCCGGGCTCAACCCGCAGGCGATCGGACGGGAGATCTCGGAGCGCATCCACGACGAACTCGACTACGAGCTCGAGGCCCAGAACCAGCGGACGCTGGCGCGGATCTTCCGTGGCCACCCGTTCATCGTGATCCCCGGAGTGATCACCTCGCTCTCCCACGAGCGGGTGATGGTCTCGGAGTTCATCTCGGGCACGGGCTTCGAGGAGCTCAAGGGCTATCCCCAGGACGAGCGCGACCGGATCGGCGAGATCCTGTTCCGCTTCTACTTCGGCTGCCTGTATCGCCATCACCAGTTCTCGGGCGATCCCCATCCCGGCAACTCGATGCTCCTCGACGACGGCCGGATGGTGTTCTTCGACTTCGGGCTGTTCAAGCGCATGCCGCCGGGGGCGGTCGACCTGGAGATCGCGGTGGCGCGCGCGATCATCGAGGGCGATGTCGACACGATCATGGGACTGGGGTCGGAGGTCGGCTTCTTCCCCGAGCCCGAGAAGTTCGACCCCCAGCGGGTGCTGGCCCACTTCCGCGCCGCCACCTCGTGGTACACGGTCGACCAGTACACGGAGCTCACGCCCGACTACGCCACCCAGGTCCTGATCGACATGAGCGATCCGCGCTCGGAGTACTTCGGCCAGCTCCGTCACGAGTCCGCGCCGCCCGATCACATCTTCGGCCGCAGGATGGAGGTGCTGACCCTGGCCGTGCTGGCGCAGTTGCACGCGCGCGGGAACTTCCACCGCATCGCGCGCGAGTGGTTCTACGGCGATCCGCCGACGACCGAGCTGGGTGCGGAGGAGGCTGAGTTCTACGGCCGCAAGGCCGCCTGAGGGTGCATGACGCGCCACTGCCCGCGGCGGGAGCGCGATCCCCGGCCGGGCATGGATGCCCGGCCGCACGGCCCCAGGGACGCCGCGCGCCCGGGGCGCCGGCGCCACCCGGCCCGCGAAACGCCGGCGCGCGGCCCGGTCAAACCCTCTGGATCTGAAACAGGCTGGTGGTCCCGGGGCGGCCCGACGGCAACCCCGCGGTGATCCCCACGCGAGCGCCCGACTTGACCCAGCCCAGCTCCACGACGCGGCGCGCGGCGTCGGCGATCAGCGCCTCGGTGACCTCGTGCCTGCGCATCGGCCCGGCCTGGACGCCCCACATGAGGCTGCAGCGGCGCACCGTCTCCTTGCCAGGCGAGAGGACGTAGATCGGCACCTGGGGGCGGTGGGCGGAGATCAGGCGGGCCGAGCGCCCGGACAGGGTGGGGACGACCAGCGCGGCCAGGTGCAGGTCGTGGGCGGCGGCGCAGGCACTGTAGGCGATCGTGTAGGCGGGATCGCGGGCGTCGCGGCGGACCCGCTGCTCGTTCCAGGTGCGGTAGGGGAGCGTGTGCTCGGTCCGCTCGGCCACTGAGGCCATCATCGCCACCGCGCCGACCGGATAGGCGCCGATGGCTGTCTCCTGAGAGAGCATCACGGCGTCGGTGCCGTCGAGGATCGCGTTAGCCACGTCGGCCACCTCGGCCCGAGTAGGGCGCGAGGAGTTGACCATCGAGTCGAGCATCTGCGTGGCGGTGATGGCCGGCCGGGCCAGCTTGCCGGCGGTGCGCAAGAGCTGCTTCTGGACGATCGGTACGTCCTCGATCGGCAGCTCGATTCCGAGGTCGCCGCGCGCCACCATCACGCAGTCGGCGGCGCGGATGATCTCCTCGGCCGAGTCGACCGCCTGGGGCTTCTCGATCTTGGCGATCAGCGGCAGGCGGGTGTGCCGGCGCACGCTGGTGACGTCCTCGGCGGTGCGCACGAACGACAGCGCCACCAGGTCGACGCCGATCGACTCGCCGAAGCGCAGCATGTCGAGGTCCTCCTCGGGCACGGCAGGCAGTCCACGCGTCGAGCCGGGGATGTTGAGGCCCTGGCGCGAGGACACCGCCCCACCGATCTCGACCGCGGTCTCGACCTCGCCGTCGCCCACGCGGACGTCCTTGACCCGCAGGCGGATGGCGCCGTCGGCCAGGTAGATGACGTCCTCGGGGTCGACGGCACTGGCCAGGCCGCCCCAGCTGACCGACATGCGTTCGCCGTTGCCGACCGAGTTGCCGCCGCACATGAGCACCAGCCTCTCCCCCGGCTTGAGCTCGGCGATGTCGTCCTGGAGGCGGCCGATGCGGATCTTCGGGCCTGGCAGGTCCTGCAGGATGGCCACCTGCCGGCCGGCGGCGGAGGCGGCTCGACGCACCAGATCGGCGTTCTCCGCGTGCAAGTCGCGGTCGCCGTGGGAGAAGTTGAGCCGGGCCACGTCCAGGCCGGCTTCGACCATGCGCGTGAGCGTCTCGAGGTCACGCGAGGATGGCCCGATGGTGGCGACGATCTTGGTGCGGCGCACAGTCCTGGAAGCTACTGCACGTCGTGTTAGCGCTCGTTACGCCGATGTAGCTCGCTGTCGGCGCCCGCCCATCGGCGGAGCTTGTCCTCGAGCACGGGCATCGGCAGTGACCCCGTGTCGAGCACAGCGGCGTGGAAATCGGAAAGGGTGAAGCGGCCCCCCAGGCGGCGGCTCGCGTCGTCGCGCATACGCAACAGCTCGCGCTTACCGATCAGATACGTCAGGGCCTGGCCGGGCATCACGATGTAGCGGTCGATCTCGTTGGCCAGGAACGTCTCGGGCATCGGCACGTGGGCGACAGCGAACTCGAGCGCGCGCCGGCGACTCCAGCCGAGCGCATGCAGTCCGGTGTCGAGGACCAGGCGCGCGGCGCGCATGAGCGATTGTGAGACCAGGCCGAGGAGGCTTTGCGTGTCGCTGTAGAGGCCCATCTCCTCGGCCAGCTGCTCGGCGTAGAGCGCCCATCCCTCGCCGAACACGGACAGCCCGCGCTGGCGCTGCATGGCGGGCAGGCGATCGAGCATCTGGATGCGCGAGAGCTGTAGATGATGGCCCGGCACGCCCTCGTGGAAGGCCACCCCCTCGATGTCAAAGCCCGTCCCCGCCGTGGGTCGCTCCAGGTTGAACCAGTACGTCCCGGGCCTCGAGCCGTCCAGCTTGGGCGGTGTGTAGTGGGGAGCCATCCCACTCGAGGCGACCACCGTCGGCATCGGCGTCACGGCGCACGGCGGGGGCAGCGGCTCCGGGAAGAACTCGCCGGCCCGCGCCTCGGCCCGGCGGATGGCGGCGAGGGCGGCTGCCATCGCGTCGGCTCCGGGACGGCTTCCGGACGACGCGCGCAATGCTGCGTGGATCTCCGCCAGGGACTGGAGCTGCAGCTCTGAGCCGAGCTCGCGGGCGCGCTTCTCGAGCGTCTCGACCTCGTCCAGCCCGATCCGGTGGATCTCCTCCGGCGCCAGCGGCAGCGTCGTCGCCGACTCGACGCACAGCGCGTAATCGTGCTCGCCGTTCGGAAGATGGACGAGGCCCGGCTCGTCCTCGGAGCGAGCCCGCGGCAGCAGTTCGCCGAGCAGCTCGCGCCACCGGACCAGGCCAGGCTTCACGACATCGCTCGACACGGCGTCGCGCTCCTCACGCCACGCCACCTCCGCGTCCCATGCCTCAGGGGGTTGCGGCGTGGCCAGGGCGTCGGGAACGGCGGGCTCGAGTACGTGCTCCACCCAGCCGATGGCCTGCTGGACGAGCGACGCCACCGGGAGGCGCCCTTTGCCGGCTCCGGCCCGCAACCGCTCGGTCTGCTGGTCGATCCAGGCTCCGCTGCGGCGCAGGCGCTCGAGGTAATCGGCCGCCGCCTGCTCGTCGGGGAGGACGGTGCGCGCGGCGGTGGCGAGCAGCACAGCGGGACCGCTGAACGGCATGGCGGTCACCGTGTGGTCGATCAGCTCGGCGTCGAGCCCGCGCCGCTCCTGCGCGGCATACTCGAGCAGGGTGTCGAGGGTGATCCCGTCCTCGTCGGGGAGTTGTGCTCGGTCGAGCCGACGCGCGCGGTCCGTAATCGACTCGAGCTCGCCGCGCCAGGCGGCCTCGCCCGCCTCGCTGGCATCGGGCACCCGATCGTCGTAGCCGGGGATCCCGAAGTCGCTGGCGGCGAACGGATGCGCCGCGAGCCAGCGCTCGTGGAAGGAATCCGCCAGCTCACGCACCCGCATTTCAGGACACCTGGATCGGCTCGCCATCCGCCGTCAGGCGGCCGCCGTCGCGCAGGTCGCAGATCAGATCCCAGTGCAGCGCGCTCGTGTTACGGCCGCCGGTCTCGAGATAGGAGCGTCCGAGCGCCAGGTGCACGGTGCCGGCCATCTTTTCGTCGAGGAGGATCGAGCCGGTGGCGCGATCGATACCGGCGTTGGTGCCGATGCCGAGTTCGCCGAGGAAGCGCGCGCCCGGGTCGGTGCCCAGCGCGGCGTCGAGGTAAGCCTGCCCGCGTGCGGCGGTGGCTTTCGTGACCTTGCCGTTCTCGAACGTGAGTGTGACGTCCTCGACGGCGACGCCGCGCGGGCTGGAGGGAATCGTGAACCGGATCGTGCCGGTTGCGGAATCCTCGAGCGGGCCGGTGAACACCTCGCCGCTCGGCATGTTGCGCCGGCCGTCGGAATTGACCCAGGTTCGGCCGTCGACGCGCAGGCGCAGGTCGGTGCCGTCGGCCTCGATGCGGATCTCTCTGGCGATTGTCAGTCGCTCGACGATGCGCTGCTGGCGATCGCTCAGCTCGCGCCAGGCGGCCGCCGGGTCCGGGCGGTCGAGGAACAGCGCGCGGTTCACGAACGCGGCGAACGCGTCGTCGCTCATGCCGGCCTGCTGAGCCAGCGCGGAGGTCGGCCACAGCGTGCCGCACCACCGCCGGGACAGCTGGACCTCCCGGACCGGCATCCGAGCACGGCCGGTGCGGGCGATCCTGGCGGGGTCGATGTCGGCGAGGGCGCGCGTATTCTCGGGCGCGTTGATGTACAGGTTGGCGTCGGCCTGCTCGGCCTCGGTCAGGTCAGCCGGAGGGAAGCCGTCGAGCAGCTCGTCGCCCGCCAGCCTGTAGAAGTCCTCGGCCAGCCCCGGCAGGGCGATCCGCAGGCCGGGCGGCCACGCTCCTCGGGTGATCAGCTCGCGGTGAACGGCGCGGATCAGCGGCGAGGCCAGCGGGGTCGTGGAGATGAGCACGTAGTCGCGCTCGCCGACGTCGAGGCACCAGTCGCAGAGCAGCCTGGCGAAGGCGACGGGATCGATCGCGCCCGGGTCGGGGATCGTCACGGCGCCTGGAGCTCCGGGAAGTGCTCGGCCGCGTGCTCGCGCAGTACGTGGCGGACGAAGCGCCGCTCTTCGGCGGAGGCCATCCGGTAGCGGCCGAGGAGCTCCTTCTGACGGGTGATCTCGAGGCCCGAGATCGTCCAGGACACCGCGAGACGCTCAAAGAGCAGCTCGATGGCGCGCTGCCAGGCGTCCTCGCGCTCCAGTCCGCCGGCCAGGACATCGGCGTAGTCGCGGCGGGCCCCTGGCGTGAGCGACCCGCGGAGCGTGAGCACGTTGCCCTCGGCGTCACGGTACTGGCTGGTCGGGGCGCTCAGCTTCTCGCGCTGGCGCTTTCGCTGCTTGGCCACGCCGCTACACGGGGTGCGCAAGGAGCGCGGTGAAGTACCGCTTGACGACGTCTACGCTGGACATCCGCGCGCCGCAGTCTAGGGTTCGCTACCGGATGCCGCGCAGACGTGAGCTCGGGCGTGGGGAACGCGTGATATCGGGCCTGTGGCGCCTGCGGCTGCCGCTGCCGTTCCCGGGCGTGCCGCACTGCAACGCGTGGGCCGTGGCCGCCGACGGCGGGATCGTGCTGGTCGACACCGGGATGCATGAACCGGGCTCGATGACCGAGCTCGAGCGGGCCTTCGACCAGGTCGGGTTGAGCGTCGATGACGTCAGGCTCGTCGTGTGTACGCACGCGCACACCGACCACTGGGGTCAGGCCGCGACGATCTGCGACCGGACCGGGTGCGAGATGTGGATGCACCCCGACCACGCACATGGCTTCGCCGGCGCGGCCGACCCGGACGTGGCGCTGGCCCGTCGGCTCGAGATCGGGCGCCAGAGCGGCGTGCCCGAGTCGGCGCTGGCCCGCTACGCCGAGCACGCGAAGGACGCGCCGTCCGGAATCGCGCGGGTGATCGAGCCCGATCGGGAGCTGGTGGCCGGCGTCTCGATCGACACCGACTTGGGCACCTGGACGGTGTACGAGACGCCGGGGCACGCGCCGTCGCACGTATGCCTGCTCCAGGCCGAGCGCCGGTTGCTGATCTCGGGCGACCATGTCCTGGGACGAATCTCGCTGTACTTCGAGTACGGCTGGACGCCGGACCCGATCGGGGAGTTCCTGAACTCCCTGGACGTGGTCGACGGTCTCGACGCGCGGCTGGCGCTGTCGGGGCACGGCAAGCCGTTCCTCGACGTGCCTGGGCACATCGAGGCCAATCGCCGGCTCGTGCGTGAGCGGCTCGACGCGACGCTCGCGGCGGTGGCCGGCGGTCCACGGGCCGGCGATCCACGGGCCGGCGATCCACGGGCCGGCGATCCAAGGGCCGGCGGTCGAAGGACCGCGCTCGAGATCGCGCCGCGACTGCACGGCGAGCCGGTGACCGAGACCAACGCCGGCTGGTGGCTGTCCGAGACGCTCTGCTACCTGCGCCACCTAGAGCTTTCCGGCCAGGTCGCGCGCGACTCCGACGACGGCGTCGAGCGGTGGGCCGCGGCGTTGTCGGATTCGCGCACAAAACCTTGACACGATCTTGTCAAGGTTGGTATGGTGCCCGCCACCATGCTCATCGATCAGATCCTCGCCGGGGCGGACGAGCCGGTCTTCTCGTTCGAGTTCTTCCCACCCAAGACCGACGAAGGCGAGCGAAACCTGCGCCGCGCGCTGGGCGAGCTACGCGAACTCGAGCCAGACTTCGTCTCGGTGACCTACGGAGCGGGCGGGTCGACCCGCGGCCTGACGCTCGAGCTGACGAAGTGGATCAAGCAGGAACTCGGGATCGAGGCGATGGCCCATCTGAGCTGCGTCGGCTCCACCAGCGACGAGCTGTGCGTGATCCTCGACAGCCTCGTGGGCGCCGGGATCGAGAACGTGCTGGCGCTGCGCGGCGATCCGCCGCGCGGCAAGACGTCGTGGCGGCCGCATCCCGGTGGATTGCGCTACTCGAGCGAGCTGGCGGCGCTGATTTCCGAGCGCTATCCCGTGTCCGTGGGCGCCGCCTGTTTCCCCGAGGTCCATCCGGCGGCGGTGGACATGGCGAGCGACCTGCGGTTTTTGAAGACGAAGGTAGAGAGCGGGGTCTCGTTCCTGATCACGCAGCTGTTCTTCGACAACGAGGTGTACTTCCGCTTCGTCGAGGAGGCCCGGGCCGTCGGGATCGGGGTCCCGATCATCCCGGGGATCATGCCGATCACCGACGTGGCGCAGATCAAGACGATCACCGGGATGTGCGGGTCGTGCATCCCCTCCACGCTGCTCGAGCAGCTCGAGGCGCGGGCGAGCTGTCCGGATGGCGCGCTCCAACTCGGCGTGTCGTACGCCACCCTGCAGTGTGCTGAGCTGCTGGCGCGCGGGGCGCCCGGCATCCACTTCTACACGCTCAACCGCTCACCCGCCACGCGCGCGATCCTGGCCGCTCTGCGGCTACTGCGCCCCTGGGTACGACGCGAGGTCGTGCGGACCTGATCCGACCGAATGCCGTGACCGGCAACGTTTGCCCGACCGAGCGGACGTTGACGGGAGCGCACTAGAGTTCCGGGAATAGTCCCCGGTTTTCTAGCTGCGTCCGGCGTCACGCGCGGTTTTCTCAGCTGCATCCGGCGTCACGCGGGCGGGACGATCTCGGTCACGTGGGCGACGCGCGGCTCGCCCTCGACCTCGTAGCGGATGTCCACCTCGTCGTTGCGCTTGTAGGTGCCGATCCCCCAGAAGCCGACGAACCAGGCCCAGAAGCCGAGTTTCTGCCGGACGAGTTCCCGCTCGAATAACAGCTCGCCCGCGGAGACCCGGTAGTCGTTGCCGAGCTCCTGACGGACGCCGTTTACGTAGACCTCGAACGGCGAACGGACGCCGGAGGGGAGCTTGACGCGCCAGTAGGGCATGGCTCGAGCCTTTCAGAGATCGGCACGAATGAGGGACATGATCACCACGTCCATCCGCTTACCCCGCTCCTTCAGATATTCGCGCAGGACTCCCTCGCGAGCGAAGCCGGCCGCGGCGCAGGCCGCGAGCATGGCCGCGTCGCCGGGCTCGATCATGAGCTCCACCCGCGCCAAGCCGCAGGGCCCGAGTAGCCATTCGCCAGCCAGCCTGAGCGCGGCGCGGCCGAGCCCGCGGCCTCTGGCCTGAGGGGCGAGGAAGATCCCCATCTCGGTGCGGGACTGGTCCCAGTCGGTGGGCTGGACGCGAACCAGCCCCCGGCAGGTGTCGGAACCCGGCTCGAGGATGGCGAGCCATGCCCGCTGCCCGGTGGCACGATCGGCGCGCTCGCGCTCGGCTTGACGTCCCAACTCGGCGCCGCTGGGCGGCTGCTCATCGCGCGTGCGCAGATGCAGGTGGGGATCGTCCTGATAGGCGATCAGGATCTCCGGGATGTCGCGCTCCTCGTAGTCCCGAAGCGCGACGTGTCCGTCGGTGAGGGGCTCGCTCAGGTGCGGGAACGAGGACATCGTCGGACGCTGACCGTACCCTGTCCCGGCGTGGAAGAGGTGGTGTACAGGGTGAGGCGCTCGGATCGCGCGCGACGGGTGCGGGTCACCGTCGATGCGACCCGGGGCATCGAGGTGGTGCTGCCGCGCCGGGCTCCCGAGCGCGAGGCGGCCGCGGCCATCCGGGAGCTCCGGCCGTGGATCGAGCGTCGCGTGGCGGAACTCGCCGATGCCCACGCCGCCGTGGCCGCGCGCGGCAACAGCGTGCCGTACCTGGGGCGGGCCTTGGCGCTCGTAACCGATTCTCCAAGTCGGTCCAGAGTGGTTCGGCGCGGCGATGTGCTGTTGGTGCCTCGCGGGGGGGCGCGCGAACCGGCGCTCGAGCGGTGGTACCGCCGCGCGGCGCGCGCCGAGATCGAGTCGCGGCTCGACCGGGCGTGCGGGCTGGCGGGCACAACCTACTCGCGGCTCACCATCCGGGGACAGAGGACGCGGTGGGCCAGTTGCTCACGCACGGGCGCGATGAGCTTCAACTGGCGGCTGCTGCTCGCGCCCGAGGAGGTGCTCGACTACGTCGTCTGGCACGAGGTCTGCCACCTCGAAGTGATGGATCACTCTCCGCGCTTCTGGCGGCTGCTGGCCAGCCGCAGTCCGGGCTACCGTGAGCAGATGCGCTGGCTGCGCGTGCACGGCGCGACGCTCGTGCTCTAGGCGCGCTCGGCCGCGGGGTGCGGGGAGCGGCGCCCGCTCCTACGCTGCGCGGGGAAGCGTCGCCGGTGCATAGGCTTGCTTACGGCGGCGTCGTTAGGTAACCTACCAAGCGGTCGGCCTTACGGTCAAGTTGATGGTGACATGGCATCGCAAGCGGGCGCTACGCTGCGAGAGCTGCACCACCTGTGTCGATGACTCCAAGCACCAAGCCATTCGGGGAATCCCTGCGCGCGCTGATGGACGGGCGCGCTCTGACCTATCGCGGCCTGGCCGAAGCGACGCGCAAGCTCGACGGCAAAGGCATAACGCACGCCCACATCAACATGCTCGCCAACGGGCACGACAAGCCCTCGATGCGGGCGATGGAGCTGATCGCCGCGGCGTGCGAGGTCGATCCTGCCTACTTCGCTGAGTACCGCCTGGCCGCGGCGATGCGCGAGCTTGATCCGGCCGAGGTCGGACTCGAACAGGCGCTCGAGAACCTCAACGCTCGGCTCGGTGCGCGCCGACAATCCGCCGCCAAAGCACGATCATCGCAGCGCCCCCAAGCACAGCCTCGTCCCACGGGGTAGCGAGCGGGTCCAGCGGCGGCAGGGCGACCAGGAAGGCCAGGGTCCACACGACCCACGCGATCTGGACACCGCGGCGCGTGACCTCGGGATAGCGCCAGATCATGCCGGCGAGACGGCCGGTGAAGTACCCGAGTTCGTCCCGGTCGCCGAGCAGCCTGGACGCGAGCGACAGCGAGGCGAGCGCGAGCACGAACGCCAGGTAGCCGAACGGGCGCACGACCGTGCGCAACATCGGTAAGACGGCTCTCATCAGCGGTCGGCTAACTGTATCTCAGCGCTTCTGCAGCGCCGGGCGGATTGCCGCCGCCGCGTCATCGCCACGGCCGGCGTGGATGGGCCACCGACGAGTCCCACCCGGGTACGGCTCTCGGCGCCGGCGCCACGGATTCGACGCCGGCGAGGGGCCCCAGGTGGCTACGAGCGCTGATCGATCGGCACGTAGTCGCGGCCGCGCTGGCCGGTGTAGATCTGGCGCGGACGGGCGATCTTCTGCTCGTCGTCGTCGATCATCTCGAGCCACTGGGCAATCCAGCCGCTGGTCCGCCCGATGGCGAACAGGACCGGGAACATCTCCATCGGCATCCCGAGCGCCTCGTAGATCAGGCCCGAGTAGAAGTCGACGTTCGGGTAGAGCTTGCGGTCGATGAAGTAGTCGTCCTCGAGCGCGATCTTCTCGAGTTCGAGCGCGATGTCGAGCAGCGGGTTGGTGCCGGTGACCTCGAGGACCTCCTCGACCGCCTTCTTGATGATCTTGGCCCGCGGGTCGTAGTTCTTGTATACGCGGTGGCCGAAGCCCATCAGGCGCTCATTGCCCTCCTTCACGCCCTTGATGAAGTCGGGGACGTTGTCCTTACTCTCGATCCGGCGCAGCATCCGCAGCGCCGCCTCGTTGGCGCCGCCGTGGAGCGGCCCGTAGAGCGCCGCGACCCCGGCGGCCACGGCCGAATACGGGTCGACCTGGGTCGAGCCGACGCTGCGCACCGCGCTCGTGGAGGCATTCTGCTCGTGATCGGCGTGGAGGATGAACAGGACGTCGAGCGCGTGCTCGAGCCGGGGATCAGGCTCGTAGCGGAGCTCGGTCATCTTGTAGATCATCGAGAGGAAGTTGCCCGGATAGGACAACTCGTTGTCGGGATAGACGTACGGCTTGCCCTGGTTGTGGCGGAACGCGAACGCGGCCAGCGTGGGCATCTTGGCCAGCATCCGGATCACCTGGATGTAGCGGACGTCGGGATCCTTGATCGCGGTGGCCTCGGGATAGAAGGTCGAGAGGGCCCCGACCGACGCCAGCAGCATCCCCATCGGGTGCGCGTCGTAGCGGAAGCCGTGCATGAACTCCTTGATGTTCTCGTGCACGAACGTGTGGATCGTGATCAGGTGGACCCACTCGGCGAGCTGCTCCTTGGTGGGGAGCTCGCCGTGGATCAGCAGGTAGGCCACCTCGAGATAGCTCGAGCGCTCGGCGAGCTGCTCGATCGGATAGCCGCGGTACTCGAGGATGCCCTTCTCGCCGTCGATGAACGTGATTGCCGAGCGGCACGACGCGGTTGCCATGTACGCCGGGTCGTAGGTCATCAGGCCAAAGTCGTCGTCGTTGACCTTGATGTTCCGCAGCTTGGTGGCGCGGATCGTCCCGTCCTCGATCGGAATCTCGTACTGCTTCCCGGTCCGGTTGTCGGTGATGGTCAGACTCTCGTTCGCCGTCCCTGCGCCGGCGCCGTCCTGTTCCTGCGTCTGTGTCGTCATGGCGCTCCTCTCGCGCGGGTTCCGGGGTCATCCGGCCCGGGGCGTGGCCGAGTATTCGCCCTTGAATTTAGTACCCGGATCGTCTCGGCGGGGTGCTCAGGCCAGGGCGGGGTCCCTGGGCGGGCCGGTTTCGGCCGTGTTTCGGGCGGTGGCCGGGGGCGGAGCGGTGGCCGCGGGGCGGGCGGGGCTGGGGGCGGTGGCGGTGGCGATGGCGGGGAGCGAAGCGGTGGCGGGGGGCGGAGCGGTAGCCGCGGGGCGGGCGGGGCTGGGGGACGGTGGCCGAGGGCGGGCGGTGCTGGGGGCGGGCCCGGTGCCGCTTGGAGCCAGGCGGGCTACTTCGGGAACGCGCTGGTGATGACGGCCATCGCCATCGCGAGCAGCGCGAGGATGACGCTGACCAGCATTACGCCGCGGGCACCTCGCTCGTTGGTCGGAAAGGCCGGCCGGGTCAGCCCGACCGCGGCCAGGGTCAGGGCCCACAGGACAAGAAGCCCCCCGGCAATGTAGAACGGGATCTTGGAGGGCTCGCCGGCGGCTACGAAGAGCGTCAGCACGGCCGCGAGCTTACTCCGTGGGCGGCCGGTTCGCCGCCGCAGTTCGTGGTGCCCGGGCCGGCATGCCCTCGTAGCGGCTTTCGGTGGCGGCGCGCTGCCCCTGGTAATGACTGCCCAGCTCGGGGCTGCCGTACGGCCGCAGCGCCGGCCGGTCGAGGGCCATGAACGACAGCTGGGCGATCGGTAGGCCCGGGTAGAGCTTGATCGGAACCCGGGTGAGGTTGTTGAGCTCTAGGGTCAGGGTTCCCTTCCAGCCCGGATCGCAGAAGCCGGCGGTGGCGTGAACAATGAGGCCGAGCCGCCCGATTGAGCTTTTCCCTTCGATGCGAGCGACGATGTCGTCGGGCAATTCGACCCACTCGAGGGTTCGTCCGAGGCAGAACTCGCCGGGGTGGATCACGAACGACTCGTCGGCGCCGATTAGGACCTCCTCAGTCAAGGCCGAGGGGGGTTCGCGGAGGTCGATGGCCGAGGCCCGATGGTTGTGAAACACCCGGAACGAGTCCCCCAGGCGCAGGTCGACGCTCGCGGGCTGTACAAGGCCCTGATCCCAGGGTTCGATCCGGATTCGGCCAGTCTCGACCAACTCCACGATCGTCGCGTCAGACAGGACCGAGGCCAGTGCGCTCATCGGTATCAAGTCTGCCAGCGGCGACGGCGCAGCGGCTGGCGGCTTCCGTGCCGGGCTGAGCGTGGAAACGCAGTTGCGGACACGCTGCCCATCGCCGACGGGGCGAGGCAGGGCGACTAAGTCCGCACTCGGTGGCGCCGGCGGGACGAGCGTGGCGAGAGTCGCGATATGCGCGACTAAATCCAGATTCGCCATTTGAGCGCTAGTCGAGTGCGGAGTTACTCGCCCTCGTGATCGCGGCCGGTCGCGGCGGCGCGCCGGCTGAGCGTGCGACGGTGCGGATCGGCGCGCCGGCGGAGCGTGGGACGGTGCGGATCCGTGCGCCGGCGGAGCGTGGGACGGTGCGGATCCGTGCGCCGGCTGAGCGTGCGACGGTGCGGATCCGTGCGCCGGCTAGCGTTCGACGGTGCGGATCCGGGTCCGGGCGGTCCGCACACGCGGGGGCGACGGGGGCGCCGGATTCCCGTGCGGGCCGCGGCGAGGATGGCGCGGGAAGGGCTTGCGGGGGTGGCGCGGGTCGCGTCTGATGCCGCCGTCATCGTCGGAGGGCGGCGCCTCATCCGGCTCTTGCTTGATCGCCCACCAGACGATGTAGATCAGCCCTGCCAGGGGGATCTTCAGGGCAAGCATCAACCAGATGAATCCCCAAGTCACGTGCCCCGATCCTACCCCTCTTGGGCGGCGATGTCACGTCCAATACTCTCCTTGGGAGAGGTGTCGATTCGCCGTCTTCGCATGCTGTCGATCGCCGCCACGGTGCTGGTGCTGGCGCTCCTGGTGGCGCTCTCGGTGCTCGCCCGGCTGGCCAGCAAGCCGTCTGCCGATGTCGAAGTGCCGGCGCCATTGGCAATCGGGACCGCGCTACAGCGGCCCCGGCCGGTCCCATCGGTGACGCTGGTCGATGAACGGGGCAAGTCGTCCTCGCTTAGCGCCTGGCGCGGCAAATGGGTGGTCCTGGTCCCCTCGATGACTCTCTGCCACGAGGTCTGCCCAATGACCACGACCGCGCTGACGCAGCTGACGTCGCTGATCCGGCGCAACGGGCTCTCGCACCAGGTTGTGGTCGCCGAGGTCACGGTCGACCCGTGGCGAGACAGCCCGCCCCGGCTGCGCGCGTACCGCCGGCTCACCGGCGCCACCTTCCCCATGCTGACCGGAACCCAGGCCGAGATCCGCCGGCTCTGGAAGTTCTTCGGCGTCTACTACCAGCGCGTCCCCCAGGGCAAGCCGCCCGATGTGGACTGGCTCACCCACAAGGCCGAGACGTTCGACGTCGATCACACCGACGCGGTGTTCTTCATCGATCCGGCCGGCCAGGAGCGCATCGTGGACGAGGGAATGCCGGATGTGCGCGGCCACCTGTCGCCGGTGCTGGCCGGCCTGCTCGATGACCAGGGGCGGCAGAACCTGGCCCATCCCCAGTTGCCGTGGACGGCCCAGGAGGTGCTCCAGGACCTGTACTTCCTGATGAACCGCAGCGTGCCCGCTGGCGCACTCCCGAAGGTCACTCCGCCGAATGCCGCCGCGGCCCAGCGGGCGCTGGCCGATTCGCCGGCGACGCTGGCCGCGCTGCATCGCCGCGCCGGGCAGCTGATCGCCTCGTCCTCGGGCGCCACGCTCGCGGCACAGATCCGCGCGCTTCACGGCTATCCGGTGGTGGTCAATGCGTGGGCGTCCTGGTGCCCGCCGTGCCGGACCGAGTTCTCGCTGCTGGCGGCCGCCTCGGCGCGATACGGCCGGCGAATCGCATTCCTCGGCGCCGACATGAACGACTCGGCCGGCGCTGCTCGGTCGTTCCTGGCCCACCACCCGGTCAGCTACCCGAGCTACGCCAGCACCTCGTCGGACCTGGCGCCATTCGCCGTGCTCGAGGGACTGCCGACCACCGTGTTCATCGGCCCGAATGGCAAGGTGGCCGGCGTTCGCACCGGCCAGTACGGCACCGAGGCGGCGCTGGACAACGACGTCCAGCGCTATGCGCTCGGGGGATAGCGGCGCCGCCAGGGCTCGCGGGGTAGCGCGAGACGGGGGCGTCCGGCTCCAGGCCCCAGCACCGGCTACGCGAGTTGTTGCTCGAGCGGGCGGTCGCGGCCGAGGGCGCTATCGGGCGTGCGCGCCGGCGGCGGCCGGCGCGCCAGCGCGACGCCCACCGCGAGCAGCGTCCAGGTGATGGGATCCTCGAGGAAGTCGGCGTACAGCAGCGTGTGGAACACGAGCGCGACGAAGGCGGCCGCGATCGCCACCCGTGCCGGGTCGGCGCGGGCCCGATGGAGCAGGGCGGCCAGCGCCGCGACTACGAGCGCCACGTAGGCCAGCTCCCCAATCAGCCCCTGCTCGGCAGCGATCGTGATCGGGATCGTGTGCGAGGCGGACAGCGTCTGCCCCGGTTGATGGTGGCGCGCGGCGTACTCGGTCTCGAACGACCCTGAGCCGTACCCCCACAGCGGGCGCGCGGTGAACAGGTCGATCCCGCCCGAGACCAGGCCTGGGCGCCCACTCGAGGCCCCGTTGAGGCCCTGGTTGAGCCCGAAGGTGGTGGGCGAGACGGCGATCGCCGCCGCCGCCAGCGCCACGACGACCGCGGCGAGGAGCACCGCTCGGGCAACCTGCCACCGAAGCGCAGCGAGCGCGGCGAGGCCGACGAGCAGGGCGCCCAGGCTCGAGCGCGAGATAGTCAGGACGAGAGCCCCCCACAGGATGGCCAGCACGCCCAGGGTGGCGAGCTGTGTCCGCTGTCGCCGCGCATAGAGCAGCACGGCCCCCAGCAGGACCATGACCAGGGCAAGGAACCGGCCGAAGATGTTCGGATCGAAGAACACCGAGTTGACCGTGAAGTACGCGTGCACCGCGTTGGCGGCGATCAGCTTGGGGTTCAGGAAGATCGTCTTGGTCGCGTATTCGACGAAGCCGACCAGCGCGAACAGCACCGCCAGCGACGCGAGCAGGCCGAGGCAGATGCGCGTCAGCCGCGGCGTCCAGTCGATCCGGCGCAGCAGGCAGTAGGCGAGGGCGAACGGCACGTAGAAGAACACCATCTGCTGCAGGGCCTTCTCGAACTTCGGCGAGTAGGTCGCCTGAAGGGCGTAGAGGACGATGTAGGCCGCCAGGACCCGCTCGAGCCAGCGGGCAGGCGTGGCGTCGATCCAGCGGCGCGACACCCGCGCCACCGTGCCGGGGGCTGGGTGCCGCAGACCGTCGAGGACGAACGCGAGCGATCCCGCCGCCACCACGAAATAGAGCGGGACGAGCAGGTTCGAGGTGGTGTCCCCAGCCTGGATCGGGATCCGGAAGGGAAGCGCCACGAGGACCGCCCCAGCCAGCAGCGCGGGGCGCTTTCTGAGCACCAGCGCCGCGGCCAACACCGCCGCCAGGGCCAGGATCGCGCCGACCACGGCCACCGATGGATGGCGGTGGACGACGCCCAGCTGCGGCGAGTGCCAGATGTCGGACAACAGCAGAACCGGCGCCAGGACCAGCGCGCCCAGCACGGCCAGCGCCTGGAACCGGACGTCTCGATGGAGCATGACCACGGCGGCGAGGAGAGCCACCGCAACCACTCCCAGCTTGGGCAGCGGTCCGGAGAGAGCGCCAAGCACGAGTGGCGGAGCGGACAGGGCGCCGTACGGGAGCACGTCGCAATCATCCTCTACCTTTGTTCGGCGGATGTGCCGTAAGAGAGTTGTCACTTCGCGCGCAGTGGCGTCGGCCACCGCCGCGCTTGCGCTGCTGCTCGCCGGCTGCGGCGCGGTCAGGGTGCAGCCGACCACCCCGGCCGGGTCGCCCAAGCTGGCCAGCCGCGGCAAGGTGGACAGCCCGCTGACCGACATGCGCAACCATCTGGGCTGCCTGCGTGACGCCCGCCTGCCGGTCCAGGTGAGGAGCCCCACGACGCTCCAGGTCGGAGCGCCCCCAAGCGGCGCGACGATTCTCTTCCGCGCCACGCCGGGCGCGGCCCAGGCAGATCAGATCGAGGGCAACGCTCAGGGCGCCGAGGTGATCGGGCCGGCGCTGGTCTACCCACACCAGGCTTCCGACGCCGACCTGAACCGGATCGAGGATTGCCTGGCGCAGGGCGTACAGGGGTAGGCGCCTCTAGAATGGGCGCGCGACGCCCGCGCTCGGTGCGCAGGCTATGTCCGCGTCTGCCGCCGCCGTGCGTAACTTGCGAGCGCGGCACCAATCAGATCTTCCGGTCCCCGTGTCTGTTCCCACTGCAGAGCTGACTGCACCGGCGCCGTCGCCTGACGTCGCCGCCCGGCGCGACGCCCTGGCGCGATGGGTGGGCGGAGGACGGTTCTACTTCTGGCTGGGCGCCGTCGCGCTGCTGATCGGGGCCCTGTCCCTCCTGATCCCCTCCACCCCCAGTTACGACCCGTGGGCGTGGCTTGTGTGGGGCCGGGAGATCGTGCACATCAACCTGCAGACAACCGGCGGACCGTCCTGGAAGCCGTTGCCGGCGCTGTTCACGACGGTGTTCGCGCTGTTCGGCAAGGCCCAGCCGGACCTGTGGCTGATCGTTGCGCGGGCCGGCGCAGTGATGGCCGTGACGATGGTGTTCAAGGTCGCCTGGCGGCTGACCGCGGACCTCGTCGCGGGCAAGCCGGTGGAGGCCGACGCGTCTCGACAGACCGGGTGGGTTCGGCGGCTGACGCTGATCGCGCCGCTGCTGGCCGGACTCGTCGCCGCGGGCAGCCTGGTCAATTCGGCAGGCTTCATCGCCAACAACGCGCTCGGTTACTCCGAGGGCCTGGCCGCCGCCCTGATGCTGATCGCGGTGGACCGCTACCTCGACGGCGCGCCTCGGCAGGCGTTCGTCGTGGGCTTCTTCGCCGCGCTCGACCGGCCAGAGCTGTGGTTCATCTGGGGCCCCTACGGGCTGTACCTGTTCTGGCGCGATCCGGGTGCCCGCAAGCTCGTCGTCGCCTTGTTCGCGCTGATCCCGGTGCTCTGGTTCCTGCCCGAACTGTGGGGTTCCGGCCACCTCCTGCGCGGGGTCAACCGCGCCCAGCACCCACGGTCCAACAGTGCCGCCTTCGCGAACTGCCCCGTCTGCACGGTATTCGAGAAGGAGGCCTGGCCGACCGTGCTCAACCGGGTCAAGATCCCCGGGATCATCGCGCTGTTCGTCGCCGCGATCGGGTTGTGGCGCACGCGGGATGCGTGGTGGAGGCGCCGCGTCGTCGATCGCGGCGTGCGGGCACGCGCCTGGTTGCTCGGGATCGGCGTGTTCGGCTTCCTCTGGTGGCTGGGCGTGGCGATCGAGACCGAGGCGGGGTTCTCGGGCAACAACCGCTACCTGGTGCTCGGAACGGCGCCGGTGGCGATCGTGGGCGCAGCCGCCTGGGGCTGGTTCTCGGTGGCTGCGGCGGATGTGATTCGGCGGCTGGCCCGCCGAGCGTCGCGGCTCGGTGAGCTGAGCCGCCCACGGTTCACGATTCCCGCCGGCACGGTGGTGGCACTGGCCGCGTTCCTCGCGGTGCCCCCGTGGATTGGATCGAACATCGTCAGCCTGCCGCGGACCCACCATGCCCTCGTCTACCAGGCGCGTCTGCGCGAGGACCTGAGCGCCGCCGTGAACAAGGTCGGCGGTGCCGGTGCACTGTTGAACTGTGGAACGGTGATGACCGAGGGCTTCCAAGTCCCGATGGTGGCCTGGACGCTCGGCGTCCATACGCTGCGCGTCCAGGCGACGCCGAGCGGACTGGTCGGCCCGCCGTGGCCGGCGGTCATCCTCCAGACGCGCGCTCAGTCAAACGCGCACCTGCTGCCGACTCCCGCCCAGATCACCGCCTGGAAGCACGCCGGCGCGCCGTACAAGCAGATCGCGCACGTGCGCACGTTCAGAGTGTTCTCGACGTGCCCCGCCAAGGGGCGCAGCTAAGTGGCCGCCGTCACCTCTCCCCCTTCACGCGGCATCCCGCGAGTTCTAGATGTGCGCGAGCCCGAACGGCTGGCGCGGATCCCGGTGTGGGCCAGCACCGCCGGGCTACTGGTCGTGCTCGTGGCGATCTCCGCCTATCTGCGGACGCGCTACATCACCGGCCAGTTCTGGGAGGACGAGGCGATCACCACCGGGATCGCCTCGCATTCCCTGAGCGCGATCCCCGGCGTGCTGCGCCACGACGGGTCGCCGCCGCTGTTCTACGTGCTCCTGCATGTGTGGATCAGCATCTTCGGGCCAAGCGAGGCCGCGACCCGCGCGCTGTCGCTCTTGTTCGGGCTGCTCTGCATTCCGGCCGGCATGTGGGCGGGCTGGAGCCTGTTCGGCCGCCGTGCCGGCGTGTATGCGGCGATCCTGTTCGCGTTCAGCACGTTCCTGACCGCGTATGCGCAGGAGAGCCGGATGTACGAGCTGATGGCCCTGCTCGGGCTCCTGGCCACGGCTGCCTTCGTCCACGCCTTCGTCTATCGGCGCCGCGGCTATCTGATCATGTTCGCCGTCTGCCAGGCGCTGATGCTCTACACGCACGCCTGGGGCATCTTCTTCGGTGCCGGCTCGGTGATCGCGCTTATCCCGATCTGGCGGGTGAGCGAGGATCGTCGCGGCCTGGTCCGCGATGCCGTGATGGCCTATGTCGGCGCCGGGATCCTGTTTTTGCCGTGGCTGCCCAACTTCTACTACCAAGCCACCCATACCGGCGCGCCGTGGGCGCCGCCGCCGCGCCTCGGCGCGCCGGTCCTGCTCTCCCGCGACCTGATGGGCGGCGACCGGATCACCGTGGCCCTTGTGCTCTCGGGCGCGATCGGGCTAGGGGCTCTGTTCACCAAACGCTACCGGCGGACCCGCGACGGCACCGTGCTGTGGTCGCTCATCCTGCTGCCGTTCGCGACTCTGCTGCTGGCCTGGCTGGCCTCGCAGATCACGCCGGCATTCGTCTCGCGCTATTTCGCGCCGATCCTCGGGGCGATCATGCTGCTGGCGGCGTGGGGCGCGGCGCGGGCGGGCGTCGTGGGACTCGTCGCGATCGTCCTGTCGCTCGTGTTCGTGGTGCACCTGTCGTCATATACGCCCAGGTACAAGAGCGACATGCGCGATATCAGCGGCGAGGTCACGCCGGTCCTGCATCGCGACGCGGTCGTGTTCAACGCGCAGCCCGACTCGACCCCGCTGGCCTGGTATTACCTTCCCGCCGGCTTGCAGTACGCGACCGGGCTCGGGCGAGTGTCCGACCCGAGCTACATGAACTGGGTCTTCGCGCTCAAGCGGCTGCAGGCCGCCCGACCCGCGGGGGTCCTCGTCACGGTGATTGCTAGCCTCAGGCCCGGACAGCAGCTGCTGTACATTCGACCGCTGACCGAGGGCGCGAGTAACTGGAAGTCGTCCTGGACCAAGCTGATCCGTCGGCGCGCGGCGCAGATGGGTCAGATCCTCCAGAACGACGTCAACCGGGGAGTCCTCAAGCCGGTCGCCGTGACGCCGCACACCTACCGCGGCACCAGCATCCTCGCCTACAGCGCGGTGCTCTACGAGAAGGCTTCCTGAGATCCCGACATGACCGATTCGAATCACCCTCCTGGCGCGGCTCCCGCGGTACGACGCGGCCCCGGCGCGACTGCAGGCGCGCCGGGCGCTGACATCACGCCCGAGCATCCCGTCCTGGCGCTGGGCGGCGGCCCAGCCGGACTCACCGCCGGATACCTCCTCGCCAAGCAGGGCAAGCCGGTGATCGTGCTCGAGTCGACCGACCAGGTGGGCGGCATCGCCCGCACCGAGGTGCGTGATGGCTATCGGTTCGACCTCGGCGGCCATCGCTTCTTCACCAAGGCGCGCGAGGTCGACGACCTGTGGCACGAGATCATGAAGGAGGAGTTCCTCCGCCGGCCGCGGCAGTCGCGCATCTATTGGAATGACAAGTTCCTCGAGTACCCGCTTCAGGGAATGGACGTGATCCGCAAGCTCGGCCCAGTCGAGCTGGTTCGATGCGGCGCCTCGTACCTGTGGGCGGCGGCCAAGCCGAAGGGTCCGGAGGACACGTTCGAGGCGTGGGTGTCGAACCGCTTCGGCAAGCGCCTCTATCAGCACTTTTTCAAGACCTACTCCGAGAAGCTGTGGGGCGTGCCGTGCACCGAGATCCGCTCCGAGTTCGCCGCCCAACGGATCAAGGGACTGTCGTTCTTTGCGGCAGCCAAGGCGGCCTTCCTCGGCAACAAGGGCAACAAGATCAAGTCCCTGATCTCCGAGTTCAACTATCCACGCTACGGCCCCGGCCAGATGTGGGAGCAGATGACCGAAGACATTCGGGCGAAGGGCGGCGAGGTGAGGCTGAATGCCCCGGTCACGCGGCTGCGGATCGAGGGGGACCGCGTGGTCGAAGTCGTGGCCGGCGGTGAGACGATCCGGCCGAGCTACGTGATCTCGTCGCTGCCGCTGCGCACGACGGTCGGCATCGCCGATCCCGAACCGCCGGGCGAGGTGCGCGACGCGGCACGCGGCCTTCGCTACCGCGATTTCCTGACGGTGGCGCTGGTGATCGATACCCCCGAGTTGTTCCCTGACAACTGGATCTACATCCACCAGCCGGGCGTCAAGGTCCTGCGGATTCAGAACTTTCGCTCCTGGAGCCCGTGGATGGTGCCCAACGACACGGACACATCGATCGGGATGGAGTACTTCTGCTTCGAGGGAGACGAGACGTGGAGCATGAACGACGACGATCTTGTCTCCATGGCCACTGGCGAGCTCGAGAAGCTCCATCTGGCCCGCGCCGATCAAGTGAAGTTCGGCTTCGTCGTGCGGGTGCACAAGGCGTACCCGATGTACGACGTTGAATATCCCGAGCGCGTGCGGACTATCCGCGGCTGGCTGAAGGGAATCCAGAACCTCCAGCAAGCCGGGCGCAACGGCCTGCACCGCTACAACAACTCCGATCACTCGATGCTGACCGCGATGCGCGCCGTCGACAACATCCTCACGGGCTCAGACCACGACATCTGGGCCGTGAACGCCGAGAGCGTGTACCACGAGGAGGACGTGGCGGACGAGCACCCGTACGTCGAGGCACCCGAGACGCCGGCGATGGAGCAGCCGCTCGCGTAGCGCCGGGGCAGGGGTGTGAGGATTCTCCGGGTTGTCGTCGTCATTGCCCTCGGGGCCGCCTTCGCGCTGCCCTCGGTGGCCGAGGCGCAGAACACGACTCCGGTGTCCCCCGTACAGACCACGAGTCCGCTGTCCCCCGGCTTTCCGCAGCAGAGCGTCTCCACCCCCTCGACGACCACGGTGACGCCCACGGTCACGTCCACGCCGACCGCAGGCAGCGGGAGCGGCTTCAGTGGCAGCTCGGCGCTGATCATCGCGATCGGCGCGATCGTCATGCTCGGCGGGATCTCGCTGTTCATCTGGCGCGACGCACGCCGGCGCGCGCCGGCGCGTCATCGCACCGCAATCCCGGCCGACGCCCAGGGCCGGCGGCAGGGCGCCAAGCAGCGTGCCAAGCCGCGGAAGCTGAGCCCGGCCGAGCGGCGGCGGCGCAAGCGCGGCCGGGCGCGCTAACGCCCGCGGCGGCGGCGCGACGCCAGCCCGGGCGCCGGTATGCGGCGGCGGCGCCTACGCGCCGTCCTGCTGGCTGATCCTGCGCCTGGCCCGTAGCAGCTGGCGCTCCACCGTGCGGAGCGTGCAGTCCTCGTAGTCCGCGATCTCGGCGTAGCTCAGACCGAGTGCGTGCAGCCACAGGATCCGTTGCTGGCGCTCGGGCAGCCTGCCGATCCCGGCCAGCCGCTCGCGGCATTCGACGAGCTCGTGCGGAGAACGGGACGGCGGTGCCGGGGGCCCGGCCGCGTCCTCGGCGACAGTCTCGAGCGAAAGCTCGCGCGCGTCCCGGCGCAGGAGCTTGAACGCCTCGTGCACCGCGGTCCGGGCGAGCCAGCTCACCACAGTCTCACGATGAACGCCGTCGCGATGGTGGAGCAGGCGGCTCCAGGCGAACTGGCAGGCATCCTCGATGACCGCATCCGGAGCCCGGACGTCGAGGCGAACGATGTGCTCGAGGCGCCTGGCCAGCAGGCCGTACAGCTCCCCAACGTCGCCAGCGACGACGAGCGCAGCCATTTCATCAACGTGAGCCATATTGAATCTAATTGAGACTAAACTGAACGAGATGACCCTAGCAGATCTAAATTAGCTTTGATAGGTTCATCTGGCTTCTGTTCAACTCAATTCGACTCGGAGCTCAGATGATCTTGATCGCCGTCACGGCCAAGCCGGACCTGACCGGCCTTCCGGGCAGCAACGTGTTGCAGCAGCTCGTCAACGGCACGGAGGCGTGGGCGCTGGCGGTGGCGCTGATCGGCGCGTTCGTCGGCGCCGCGATGTGGGCGGTGGCTTCACACGCGCATAACCCGCATTACGCGGCCCGGGGCCGGATGGCGGCCGTCATTTCGGCAGCGTCGGCGCTCGTCATCGGGTCGGGCCCAGGGCTCGTGAACTTCTTCGAGCACCTGGGGACGACCGCGAAATGAGGCTCCGCGCCAAGCTCCCGAGCACCGTGCTGCTCGGGGTGGCCCTCGCCGCCTGTGGATCCGGAGTGATGGCGGCGCGGGCGGCCGCCGCGAGCCCGGTGGCGGCGGTGAACCCGGCGGCCGTGGCGCTGGCGCCCAACCAGCCGGTCTCCGAGTTCAACGTCCCCAAGGCAGCCTGCGGGGTTGCCGGTGTGGTCAACAAGGCGATCGGCATCGCCTGCGGCGCCCTGAGCAACGGTGGCGCCCTGCTGAAGGGCGGCAAGCAGCTCATCACCGGAAATGTCGGTGGCGCGGTCTCTACGCTGCTCGGCGGAGGATCGGGCACGGTGGGCGCGACAGCCAGCGCCACGCTGGGGCTGGCGGCGATCGGCTTCTGGGTCTTGGGCGGCGCCACGGCGGTGTTGCACGAGACCGCGGCGGCCCTCGGCGCCACCACCACGCCGCAGCTGCAGTCGACCTGGTTCTCCTCGACCTACTGGCGGATGGCGGCGATCGCGGCGATGCTGACGCTGCCCTTCCTGTTTGCCGCGACGGTCCAGGCGTTGCTGCGATCGGATGCCTCGCTGCTGGCCAAGGCCGCCCTCGGATACCTGCCGCTGGCGATGATCTCGATCGGGATCGCGGCGCCGCTGACCACGCTTCTGCTCTCGGCGTCCGATGAGCTGTGCCGGTTGATCTCCTCGGCCGCGGCCGACGAGGCATCGCACCTGATCGCGCGGATGGGAGCTGCCGTCGTCGGCCTGAGCGCGCTTGCCCGCTCTCCCTTCCTCGCCTTCCTCATCGGCCTGTTCACGATCGCTGCCACGTTCGCGCTGTGGATCGAGCTGTTGCTGCGCGAGGCGGCGGTCTACGTGGTCGTGCTGATGCTCCCGCTAGCGTTTGCGGCCCTGGCCTGGCCGGCCCGGCGGATATGGGCCGTTCGCGCGATCGAGATCCTCGTGGCGCTGATCCTGTCGAAGTTCGCGATCGTCGCGGTGCTGTCGCTGGGCGGGGCGGCGATCAGCGCCGGCGCGGGCCACTTGGGCCTCACGCAGATGATGGCGGGCTCGGTCCTGATCCTGCTCGCCGCGTTCTCGCCCTGGGCGCTGCTCCGGCTGGTCCCGCTCGCCGAGATCGCGTCGACGGCCGCCGGCTCATTGCGTCGCGAGCTCCATGCCGCGGACGGGCCGGCGCAGCGAGCGGCAGGGCTGGCCAGGAGCGGCGAGGAGTGGGCGAAGAGCACGACCGCGGCGATGAGGCGCGATGCGGAGCTGGGGATGGACGGCCGGGGGGTGTCCGCGGGCGGCGGCGGTGGCGCTGGAGCGGGCGGTGTCACCGGGAGCGACGGGGGTGCCGAGGGGGGCGGGCTTGTTGAAGGGGGCGGGGGTGCCGCACGCGACGGGCGCGCCGACCGCGGCGGTGTCACAGAGGGCGGCGGTGGTGCCGAACGCGACGGAGGTGCCGAACGCGACGGGCGGCGCCGACCGCGGCGGTGTCACAGAAGGCGGCGGTGGTGCCGAACGCGACGGAGGTGCCGAACCATCCGGTGGTGCCGAAGGCGACGCACGCGTCGCCCCGATACCGGAACCGCCGGCCGAACCCGCGGCCGAACCAGCCGGCGCACGCCGGCGGTGGGACGACATGGCCGTGCTGGAGCTCGGGCCGAACTTCGCCGGCACGCCGGTCTGGCCGCACCCGGACGCCGAATGACCGACGAGCGCCTGAGCTACCGGTTCGGCCCCGTGGAGCGCCGCGGGATCCTGGGCCAGCTTCGTGCCGGTCAGGCAACGGTCGTCGCGGCCGGCGCAACGGCAGCGCTTCTCGTCCTGGATCGCGAGCCGACGCCGGCGGGCGCGTTCCTGGGCCTGATCGGCCTCGGAGCGTCGTTGGCCATCGCGTTCGCGCCGGTCGCCCGCCGCACTCCCGAGGAGTGGGCGCCGGTCGCGCTGGCGTTCGCGATTCGCCAGGCGCTGGGCCGGCTGCGCTTCGGCTCGAGCGCGCCGGCGGCCGGGATGCTCGCCGCGGAGCGCTCGACCCCCTGGCGGCGCGTGCACACCCATCCGCGACCGCACCCCCCGGGCGTCGTCAAGGGCGTGCGGATCCTCGAGGTCCCCTACCAGGACCGCGCCCTCGGGGTGCTCTGCGAGCAGAGCCGGCGGCGCCTCACCGCGGTCCTGGCCTGCCGCGTGATCGCGTTCTCGCTGCTCGACCCCGAGGCACAAGAGCGGCGCCTGGCCCGTTGGGGGCTGATCCTCTCGGGCGCGGCGGGCGGATTGGTCAGAAGGATCCAGTGGCTTGAGCGGACGGCCCCCGCGCAGGGTGACGAGCTGGCCCGGTGGCTGCACGACGAGCGCGATCCCGCTGTTCCGCTGCGGGGCACGCCGATGATCGAGTCCTACCTCGAGCTGATCGGCGCCTCGACCCGCGCGACCCACGAGCACGAGGTCCTGATCGCGGTCCAGATCGATTCTCGCCGGGCCGCGGCCGGCGGGCGCGACGGCAGCATGCGGGCGCTGATCGAGCAGACCGAGCGAATCGCCGACGGGCTCGAGGCAGCCGAGGTGTCGGTGCTCGGTGCCCTGGGCGCGGGCCAGTTGGCGCGCGTGCTGCGGACCGCGTTCGACCCGTACGCCCGAGCGGAGCTCGCCGCGCTCGAGGCAGCCGACCCGGGGCGCGACGGCCTCGCGGAAACAAACGCTTGGCCGCTCGGCGCGCGCGAGCACTGGGAGCACTTCCGCAGCGACGGCGCCTGGCACGCCACGTTCTGGATCGGAGAGTGGCCGCGCGTGGACATCTCGCCGATGTTCATGGACGCGCTGCTGGGCCGCTCGAGCGTGGTGCGGACGGTCGCGGTGACGTTCGAGCCGATCGCGCCGGAGCGCTCGACCCGCGAGGCGGAGGCGGCCATCACCCGAGATCGCGCCGACCGCGAGCTGCGCCACCGTTTCGGGCAAGCCGAGACGGCGCGCCAGCGCCAGGCGCAGGACGCGGCCGTTCGCCGCGAGGCCGAGCTTGCCGCCGGGCACGCCGAGGTGCGCCTGGCCGGCTTCCTCACCGTGTCCGGCCGTGACCAGGAGGATCTGCGCCGGGCCTGCGCGGAGGTCCACGAGCAGGCGGTCCGCGCTCGGCTCGAGCTGCACCGGATGTACGGCCAGCAGGCCGCCGCGTTCACGTTCACGCTGCCCTTGTGCCGGGGACTGCGGTGAGGACGCTGCTCGGCCACAGAGAGGGCGGTGGCGGTGAGGCGCTGCTCGGCCACAGAGAGGGGCGGTGGCGGTGAGGCGACCGACCGCAGAGCGTCCCGGGCACCGCTTCACCACGCGGCACGCTCAGGCGATCTACCCGTTCGTGGCGAGCGGCGGCCTCGGTCCGCGCGGCGTGTTCATCGGCCGAGACGCGAGCGGCGGCGCCTTCTGCTACGACCCGTGGGTCCTGTACGGAGACGGGACGCTCGACGATCCGAACGGGATCGTGCTCGGCAAGCTGGGCCAGGGAAAGAGTGCGCTGGTCAAGACGCTCCTGTGGCGGATGCTGCTGTTCGGGCGTCGCGCCTTCGTGCTCGACGTCAAGCGCGAGTACGGGCCGCTGTGTGCGGCGATCGGGGTGGCGCCGATTTCGCTCGAGCCGGGCGGCCCGGTGCGGCTGAACCCGCTCGCCTCCCGCCCCGAGGAGCATGCGCAGCTCGAGCTGCTCCGGGCGGTGACGGTGACAGCGGTCGGCGGGCCGCTGACTCAGATCGAGGCGGCCGGACTGCGCGAGGCGCTACGCGTAGTGCGCGCGAGCGGCGTGGCCGAGCCGACCCTTCCGGACATCGCCAAGGCTCTGTTCGACCCGGCGGCGGACATGGCGCAGCGACTTCGCACCACGCCGGAACGGCTCGCGCACGACGTGCGGCGTGCCGCGCTGGCCATCCAGGACTTGTGCGAGGGACCGCTGCGCGGGATGTTCGACGGTCCGACCACGCCGGGCCTCGACCTCGATGCCCGGCTGTTGGTGCTCGACCTGCACGCGGTCAAGGATTCCCCCGCGGTGGGGATCCTCATGGCCTGCGCCACCGCGTGGATGAGTGCGCTCCTGGCCAGAATGGCCGAGCGCCCGGGCCGCGAGCGGCTGATCAACGTGGCCGATGAGTCGTGGAAGATCGTCCAGCACACCGGCCTCGGCGAGTGGTTTCAGTCGAACTTCAAGCTGGCGCGCCAGTTCGGGGTGATGAACCTCGTCGTCCTGCACAAGCTGGCGGATCTGCGCGCGGCGGGTGACGCCGGGTCGCGCGCGGCCAGGATCGCCGAGGGGCTGGTGGCCGACGCCTCGACCCGGATCGTCTACCACCAGGACGAGAGCCAGGTCCCGCTCACACGAGCCCTGCTCGGGCTGTCCGAGAACGAGGCGCGGCTGATCTCGATGCTGTCGACAGGTCAGGCGCTATGGCGCGTCGGCAGCCGCTCGTTCGTCGTCCAGCACTATCGCTCGCGGGTGGAGGGGCCGCTCACGAACACCGACACGGGAATGCGCGTGAGCCACGCAAGGATCGGCCGCGGATGAGCCCGCACCGGCGCGCGAGGATCGGCCGCGGATGAGCCCACACCGGCACGAGGGGATCTCCGACGCAGCGATGCTGATCGTGATCGCTGTCGTGGCGGCGGTGGCGGGGACACTGTGGCTGTGGGGCGGATTGGCGGGCGTCCTGTTCGGCTCGGGCTGGCCACATGTCGGGGTGGGTCAGATGCTCGACGTCGTGATCCGGCTGCCTTCGCGGCTCTCACATCCGGCGAGCGCCTGGCCTCCCGGCGCGCGATCGCGCCTGCCGGATGCCCTCGGCGTGTACGGCGCCCTGGGCATGCTGGCCGGCGCCGGTGCCGTCCTCGCGGTGTTGGCGGCGCGTGCCGGCACACGGCTGCAGCCGGCGTCGGGGGCAAGATGGGCCCGGCTCGGCGAGCTCCGGCGCCTGCGCGTTGTCAGGCGCTCTGACCATGCCGGCCGACTCGTCCTGGGACGACACGGCGGGAGACTCCTGTACGCCGAGCATCGCCATGCGCTCGTCGCCTTCGGGCCACCCCAGTCGGGCAAGTCGGCGGGGATCGCCATCCCGGCGCTGCTCGACTGGAACGGTCCGGCGGTGGCCTGCTCGATCAAGACCGACCTGCTCGCCGCCACGGTGGCCCGGCGCCGGGCGCTCGCCGAGGTGCTCGTGTTCGATCCGTTTGCTCTGGCCCAGACGCCCTCCCAGACGTGGTCGCCGCTGCACGCCGCACGCACCTGGGACGGGGCGCTCGAGGTGGCCTGGCGCCTCGCGGCGGCGGCCGAAGTCGACCGCCGCAGCGTGGAGGGCGGGGATTTCTGGGCGGTCGCCGCCGAGCAGCGGCTCGCCCCGCTGCTGTACACGGCGGCCATGACCGACGCAGGCATGGAAGCGGTGATCCGCTGGGTCTACGGCCAGGGGACGCGTGAGCTCCATGAGGCGCTCATGCAGATCAGCGGCGAGGCCGAGGACGACGCGCGCCTGGCTGACGCGCATGCCGCCTACGACGCCGTGCGGGCGTTCGAGGCTCAGGCGGACCGCACGCGAACCTCGATCGAGGCCACCGCCCAGACCCTGCTGCGCGCCTACCGCTTCCAGCGCGTCATGCGCTCGGCCGCCTCGAGCGAGATCACGGCCGACCGCCTGCTCGACGGCGGCGCGACCCTCTACCTGATCGGCGACGCCAAGGCGTCAAAGCTGCTGCGGCCGCTGTTCCTCGCGCTGCTCGGGGAGGTCGTCGATCGCGCCTACGAGCGGGCTACGCTCGCCGGAGGACGGCTCGACAGTGCCTTGCTGTTGTGCCTCGATGAGGCGGGCAACGTCGCGCCACTGCCCAACCTGGCCGAAATCGCCTCGACCGCCCCGAGCCACAACATCCAGCTCGTCACGATCTTCCACGACCTCGCGCAGGCCCGCTCGCGTTACGCTCAGCAGGCGGAGACGGTCGTCAACAGCCACCGCGCGCGGATGCTGCTGCCGGGCGTCGCCGATCTGGACACGCTGCGCTACTTCGCAGCCCTCACAGGCGAGGAGGAGGCGCGGGACCGCACTCACACCACCGGCGCGGGAGGCACGAGCCGCTCGACCGCCCGCCGGCGCCGGCCGCTGATCGCGCCTGAGGCGCTACGCCAACTCCCCGACCGACACGCCCTGCTCCTGTACGGCCGGCTCGCCCCCACCCGGCTGCGGCTACGGCTGTGGTTCGAAGACCGCCGGCTGCGGACATTGGCCAAGGGCGCGGCATGAGCCGTCCGGAGTCCGACGATTGGCACGAGCCCGACAGCGATTGGGAGGAGCCGGTCACCGCACGTTGGCCGCTCAGCCCCGAGGAGCTGTACCCGCGCGAGCGCTGGATGTGGTTCGAACAGCTCTGGGCCGACGTGTGTGTACTTCGCACTCGTTACCGCCTGGCGCTGCGCAGCGGGTGGTGGGAGGACCAGATCCAGGTCGAGGCGCTGGCCGCCCTATCGGCGTGGGTGGAGCGCTACGACTCGGGCGAATGGGACGATCCGCCCGGCAAGCTGGCGCTGCTCTACGACCTCGAGCGCCTGGCGGTGCTCCTTCGGGACGGCGGGGAGCCGTTTCATCCCGACCGCGACCGCATGGCCTTTGCGCGATATCTGATCGAGCTGGGGTGTCAGCCACCGCCTGACCGGTGATGTGAGCCGGTTGGCGGTGGGCACGCGCGTCGGAGATGATCCTCAGGCCCGCCGCCCGACCCAAGGAGCCCACATGCCACTGACCAAGCAGCGCCCGCGCTCACCTACTTCGGAAGTCGCGTACAGACTCGCGGAGGAGGCGGCGGCGACGCTGCCGATCCACGAGCTCGGAGACAGCGGCCTGGAGAGCGAGACGGCGTACGAGCTGATCACGAGCGAACTCCTGCTCGACGGTCAGGCGCGCCTGAACCTGGCGACGTTCGTGACGACCTATATGCCGGCGGTGGCGGCACGGCTGATGGCCGATACCGCGGACAAAAACATGATCGACAAGGACGAGTACCCGCTGACGGCCGAGATCGAAGCGCGGTGCGTGAACATCATTGCCGACATGTGGAACTCGCCCGAGCACGAGCAGGCCACCGGCACGTCCACGACCGGCTCGAGCGAGGCGGCAATGCTGGGAGGCATGGCGCTGAAATGGCGCTGGCGGGAGCGGATGCGCGCCGCCGGCAAGCCGACAGATCGCCCGAACATGGTGATGGGGATCAACGTCCAGGTGTGCTGGGAGAAGTTCTGCCGCTACTGGGAGGTCGAGCCGCGCTTGGTCCCGATGGAGGGAGAGCGGTTCCATCTCGAGCCCGAGGAGGCGGTCGCCCAGTGCGACGAGAACACGATCGGGGTCGTCGCAATCCTGGGCTCCACGTTCGACGGCAGCTACGAGCCGGTCAAGGAGATCGCTGCCGCCCTCGACAAGCTCGAGGACGAGACGGGCTGCTACGTCCCCGTCCATGTCGACGCCGCGTCGGGCGGGTTCGTCGCGCCGGTGCTGCAGCCGGACCTGGAATGGGACTTCCGCCTCGATCGCGTGCAGTCGATCAATGCCTCCGGCCACAAGTACGGCCTTGTCTACCCCGGCGTCGGATGGGCGCTCTGGCGCAGCGAAGAGGCGCTGCCGCGAGACCTCGTGTTTGACGTCAACTACCTGGGCGGCCACATGCCCACGTTCGCGCTGAACTTCTCCCGGCCCGGCAGTGAGGTGATCGCGCAGTACTTCATGTTCACCACGCTCGGGCGCGAGGGATACCGTCGGGTTATGCAGGGGGCGCAGAACGTGGCCACGCACATATCGAGCGCGATCGCCGACATGGGCCCCTATCGCCTGATCTCCGAGGGCAGGGATCTCCCGGTGTTCGCGTTCGCGCTGAAGCCGGACGTTAAGAACTACAGCGTGTTCGACGTGTCTGACCGGCTGCGCCAGCGCGGGTGGTTGGTGCCCGCCTACGCGTTCCCCGAGAACCGTCAGGACCTGAGCGTGCTGCGCATCGTGGTGCGGGCCGGGATGACGATGGAGATGGCCGACTTCCTGCTCGAGCATCTAGCCGAGCAGACGAAGTTCCTCGAGTCGCTGGACGCCCCGATGCCCGAACAGGAAGACGCTAAGCGCACCGCGTTCTCGCACAACTAGAGGACATCGTCCAGCCGCCGCGCTGCGGCGCTGATCTGGCGCGGCGTGCTCGCTTCGAACACGGCCTGGAGGTCGAGGACACGGGCGCCGAACGAGTCGAGCTCGCGCGTTCCCACGATCGCGTGGCAGGGCACACCAGCCTGGCGGGCGCGGGTCGAGATCTCGGAGACGAGCTTGCCGACCAGGCTCTGCTGATCGAGCTTGCCCTCCCCGGTGACGACGGCCCGCGCGGCGCGCATCCGGCGGTCGAAGTCGGCCGCATCGAGGACGAACTGTGCGCCGGGCACCAGCTCGGCGCCGAACTGCGCCCACAGCCCGCCGGAGAGCCCGCCCGCGGCGCCGGTCATGGGAACGCCGCGAGGATCGCGGGGGAGCCGGCGGGCCTGGTGGTTCAGCCGCTTGGTCAGCTGCGCGACCTGGGACGCGTCGGCTCCCTTCTGGGGTGCGAACACGCGTGCGGCGTTCTCGAACGCCGTGCGGACGTCGCACAGGATCACGATCCGCGCGTCCTTGAGACCTCCCCCCTCCTGGATGGCGCGGATGGCGCCGGCGCCGCCATCGGTGGTGGCGCTCCCGCCGACGCCGAGATAGACCACCTCGGCGCCCTGCTCGATCGCGGCGACGATCAGCTCGCCGGTCCCGAACGTGCTCGCGGCGACCGCGTCGCGCTCGCCGGGCTCGATCAGGCCAAGGCCGCTCGCCGCGGCAGTCTCCACGATCCCCACCCCGCGATCGGCGATCGCGAACGACGCCTCGATCTCGCGCCCGAGCGGAGCTGACACGATGGCGGTGCGGAGCTCTCCGCCAAGGGCCAGGACCAGCGCGTCGAGAGTCCCTTCGCCGCCGTCCGCGACCGGGCAGAGGTCGACCGGACGGCCGGCCGCCTCGAGGCCGCGGCCGATCGCCTCGGCCACTTGTGCGGCGGACAGCGTGCCTTTGAACGAGTCGGGGGCGACGAGGATCGTGGTCGGGACGCCGGGGATGCTGGGCATCTCGACAGTATCTTCCGTGATCGCGTGCACGAGACGCCCGAGGACATCCGCGCGCTCCAGGAACTGCTCGACCGCAGCTACGCCGCGGCCGGCCGGCACCTGCGCAGCATCACCACGCCCGAGCGGCGCGTCGACGCCGAGGAGCTCGTCGGGCGGCTGACCGGGATGTGCCTGCTCGTGGTGGCCACGGTCACCGCGGACTGCCGGCCGGTCGCGGGGCCGCTGGACGGGGTCTTCTACCGCGGCGCGTTTCACTTCGGCACCGCGCCCGACTCGATCCGCTACCGGCACCTCCTGGCCCGGCCCCAGGTGAGCGTGACGCACCTACCGCGCGAGGAGTTTGCCGTCAACGTACACGGCCGCGCGGTGCCGGTGGACGTCCGGGCGCCCGAGAGCCGCGACTTCCGCGAGACGCTGCTCGAGGTCTACGTGCCGCGCTACGGTCCGGAGTGGGAGCAGTTCCTGGACGGCGGCTCGGCGTACATGCGGATCGAGCCCGACCGCATGTTCACGTTCGCGATGCGGTGAGGGCCGCCGGGCATGGATGCCCGGCGGAACCGGCCCCATGGATGACGCGCCGCAGGCGCGGCCCCAAATCTATGCCACTGCCTGCGCCACCGCGCGCCCGGCGATCCGGCCGCTGAACAGGCAGCCCCCGAGAAACGTCCCCTCGAGCGAGCGGTAGCCATGCATGCCGCCACCGCCGAAGCCCGCCACCTCGCCCGCGGCATAGAGCCCGTCCAGCGGCTCACCGCCGGGCTTCAGAACGCGCGCCGATAGATCGGTCTCGACGCCCCCGAGGGTCTTGCGGGTGAGGATCCACAGGCGTACCGCGATCAGGGGGCCGGCGCCTGGGTCGAGCAGGCGATGGGGCCGGGCGACGCGGCTGAGGCGGTCCGGGATGTAGCGGCGGGCAGCGCGGATCGCGGTGATCTGGAGGTCCTTGGCGTAGGGGTTGTCGAGCTCGCGGTCGCGCGCCTTGATCTCCCGCTCGAGTGCGCCTGGGTCGAGCAGGTCATCGCCGGTGAGCGCGTTCATGCGGCGAACGAGCGTGCCCAGGTCGTCTTCCACGACGAAGTCCGTGCCGTGGCGTTTGAAGGCTTCGACCGGCGGCGGGGCCCCACGGCCGACGCGGCTCGTGATCACCGCGCGGACATCGCGGCCGGTCAGGTCCGGATTCTGCTCGGATCCCGACAGCGCGAACTCGCGCTCGATGATCTTCTGGGTCAGGACGAACCAGCTGTAGTCGTAACCGGTCTTCATCAGATGCTCGAGCGTGCCGAGCGTGTCGAACCCCGGAAACAGCGGGACGGGCAGGCGCCGACCGCGGGCGTCGAGCCAGAGCGATGACGGGCCGGGCAAGATACGGATCCCGTGCCGGGTCCAGATCGGCCGCCAGTTCTCGATCCCCTCCGTGTAATGCCACATGCGGTCGGAGTTGATCACGCTGGCGCCGGCATCCTGCGAGATCGTGAGCATGCGGCCGTCGACGTGGTCGGGCACGCCGGACAGCATCCGCGTCGGCGGTTTGCCCAGCGACTCCGGCCATGCGGCCCGCACCAGGTCGTGGTTGGCGCCGATTCCGCCCGAGGTGACCACCACCGCCTGGGCAGTGAGTTCGAACTCGCCCACGGGGGTGTGCGGGCTGGGCTGACCGCGGGCGAGCGAGCTCGACTCGAGCACGGTCCCGGCCACGCCGTTCAGCGCCCCGCCGTTCCGCGTGAGGCGGTCGACTCGGTGGCGGAACTTCAGGGTCACGCTGCCACGCGCCGCCCCCTCGCGCACGCGCCGCTCGAATGGCTCGATCAGCCCCGGACCCGTGCCCCAGGTGATGTGAAAGCGCGGAACCGAGTTACCGTGCTCCGTGGCCAGATACCCGCCTCGCTCGGCCCAGCCCGGCGTCGGGAAGAAGCGGACGCCCTGCTCGTAGAGCCACTGGCGCTTCTCGCCGGCGGCGAACTCGACGTAGGCCTCCGCCCAGCGGCGCGGCCAGGCATCCTCGGGGCGATCGAAGCCGGCGCTGCCCAGCCAGTCCTGGAGAGCCAGCTCGGGCGAATCCCTGATGCCGACGCGGCGCTGCTCGGGGCTGCCGACAACGAAGAGGCCGCCGAACGACCAGAAAGCCTGGCCCCCGAGCGAGGCCTCGGGCTCCTGGTCGAGCAGGATCACGCGGCGGCCGGCGTCGGCGAGCTCGGCGGTGGCGACCAGGCCGGCCAGCCCGGCGCCGACCACGATCACGTCGGCGTCGCTCACAACGACATCTGCTCCAGCTTGCACTCCCGCGGTTGCTTGTCCTCGCGCCAGCGAAGGATCTTGGTGCCGTGGCGGATGCGGCCGCCGCTCACGTGGTCAAAGGTCACCTCGACGACCAGCTCGGGGCGCAGCTCGATCCACTCGAGCTCCTTTTCGTTTTTCCAGCGGCTGGGGTCGCCGTGTCCGCGCTGACCCGTCTCGTACGGGGCGAGCTTGCCGACCAGCGTGCGCTTCTCGGCCGCCTTCAGTCCCGAAGAGTGGCCGACCACGTGCAGCTTGCCGGTGTCGTCGTAGAGCCCGAGGATCAGCGAGCCCACGGTGTCGGGCTCCTTACCGGGCCGCCAGCCGACCACCACGGCGTCGATCGTGCGCTGGCGCTTGATCTTCATCATGCCCGTGCGCTCGCCCGGCCGGTAAGGCGCGCGGACGTCCTTGGCCACCACGCCCTCGCCGCTGCGCAGCCATGGCTCGGCCTCATCTGGCGCGGTGCTCAGCGGGGTTAGGAGCAGGTCTCCCGGGGCCAGTGCCTCGAGCTTGGCCCGGCGCTCGGAGAAGGCCCGCTCGAGCCACGAGTGCTCGCCGCAGGCGAGCAGATCGAAGGCGACGAAATGCGCCGGCGTCTGCTCGGCCAGCAGGTTGATCCGGGAGATCGCCGGGTGGATCCGGTTCTGGAGGGCGTCGAAGTCCTGGCCGCCATCGGGGTCGTCGATCACGATCTCCCCGTCGATGACGTAGCGGCCTTCCGGAAAGCTCAGCTCCGGGAAATAGCGCCCGAGTGGCTTTCCGCCCCGCGACTGGATCATCGTCGGCTCGCCGTCGACGAACACGATCGCTCGGAAGCCGTCGTACTTGGGCTCGTAGCACCACTGATCGCCGATCGGCAGGTTGGGCTTGGAGCGGGCGAGCTGGGGCAGGATCGGGGGCTTGAGGGGGAGGTTGGTCATCGGCCGCGATGCTATGGGATGGGGAGTCACCGGGCCGATACGATCACCTCGTGAGCTCACCCCGCGGCACGGTCGCCGAGCAGGAGTACCTCGAGATGCTTTTCTGGCTGTTCGAGGCCGGCTTACCGATGACCGGCGCCAACCTGGCCCGCGCGATGCAGCTCTCGGCGCCGACCGTGCACGAGATGCTGGGGCGGCTCGAGCGCGATCGATACATCGCGCGCAACGCCGAGCGGATGATCGAGTTCACGCCGGCGGGGCGCCGGCACGCCGAGCAGATCGTGAGCCGCCACCGGATGATCGAACGGTTCCTGACCGATGTGGTGGGCGTGCCATGGGATGACGTGCACGAGGAGGCCGAGCAGCTCGAGCACGCCATGACGCCGCGGTTCGAGGCGTACGTGCGGGCGTCCGTGGGCGACGCCAAGACGTGTCCGCATGGCCATCCGATCCGGGTCGGGGAGCGGATCGACGGGGTTCCGCTGGCCGATTGTGAGCCCGGGGCCAACGTGACGATCCTGCGCCTCGAGAACGAGGCCGAGGACCTTCTGCACTATCTGAAAGCCGCGGGCATCGAGCCGGGGCTCGAGGGCAAGGTGGACTCGAACGACGGCGAGACGGTGGCGATCCGGTCCGACAGCGCGGTGGCCAGCGTCACCGCGAGCGTGGCGGAGACGGTGTCGGTGATCGCCGATCCGTCGCCGCCGCCGCGCACCGCCTTGCCGGAGCAGTTGGTCCTGGGCCGCGAGCGCTACGGACGCTAGGGGGTGTGGCGGATTTCCCGCCGTATTGGCGGAAAATCGGCCAAGGCCTATGGGCTGGGCGACGGTAACGCCCGTTGGCTCGCCAGGCAGCGTCGGATCTGGGCGTAAACGGCCGGGTGATTGAGCAGATCGAAGTGGTTGGCCCCGCCCAGGTGGTGGTAGTGCTCGATCGGGAAGCGAAGGCGCGCGCCGGGGCCCTCGTGGGCCCACGCGCTCGGCTGGAGCACCAATAGGTCGCCGATGATCCGGCCGACGGGGGCATCGGCCTCGCGAGTCAGCGTGGCGCAGATGAAGTAGTGGCGCGCGGTGGGCAGGAACGGGATCTCCCGCGCCGTGTCGGTCAGGAACGCATCACAGTCCTGATCCGTCCAGCATTCGTCGACCAGGTAGCCGTAGCGCAGATCTTTGATGCCAGAGCTGCGGATGTTCAGGGCGTTGGCCAGGGGGCGGGTCTCGGGCAGGCGCGCCAGCGCAGCACTCGCGGCATTGGCCAGCCGCTCCATCGGCGCGCCGCGATGCGGTGTCGCGAGCGTGAACACGTGACGCACCTTGGCCACCCACGCGCTGTCCGCGCCGTAGTGGCAGGCGCTCCGCGCCACCAGGCCGCCCATTGAGTATCCGATCAGGGTCACCTCGTGAACGGGCACCGGCCACTGCGCCACCAGCCGCTCGAGCAGGTCGGCCAGCTCGCGCCCGTTCTCGGAGATGTGACGGCCGGTGTTGTAGCGCAGGTAGACCGGGGTGTAGCCGAGCTCGATCTGCATCCGGTGCCCGTAGGGGACGTGGCGCCCGGCGCCTAGCTTCCATGCCTCGTCGGTCTCGCATAGCCCGTGAACGAACACGGCCAGCCGCGACTTGGCGTTGGGATAGGCCCGCCGCAGCCCGGCGTGCGTGAGCTCGACGGCGTGGTTCTCGCGCCGGACGGTCATCGTCAGCGCCAGCGCGTTCTCGCGCCGCACGAGCGTGTCCCCGCACACCCCGTTAAGCGCGCCGAGGGCCAGCCGGCCGGCCGGCGTGCGCTCGATCGAGGAAGCGTCGGGAGATTGCGCCCGGCTCGCGGCGTGCGCTCCCGCCCGAACGATCGTGCGGGTCAGCTCGCTCGCCGCGGAGTACGCGCCGGCCGCGATCCGGTCATGTGCGAACCTGACCGGAAGAGACGCTGGACCGACGCGGCGCCAGACCCGGCCGGCGATGCCCGTGTGCAACTCGTGGATCTGCCTGGTCACGCCCCCGGCCGCATCGGCGGCCAGGCCTCCGAGGGCCGCGACCTCCTCAGGCCGCATCTTCGCTGGCGGCCGCCGTCAGGTGGTGGTAGGCCTCGGCGAGGCGCTTGACGCCTTCCTCAATCTCCTCGGGCGTGACGCCCGAGTAGGCCAGCCGCAGGCTCGACTCGGCGCCGTCCAGCACGAAGTCCGACCCCTTGACGAACAGCACGCCGCGCTCGGCGGCGACTTCGAACAGCGCGGCCACGTCGGTTCCGCGCGGCAGATCAACCCACAGGAAGTAGCCGCCGGTCGGCTTGACGAAGCGAGCATCGGGCAGCTCGCGCCCCAGCGCCTCGCAGAGGGCCTGGGCCCGCTCGCGCAGCGCCTCGCGCACCTTCTCGATCGACCGCTCGAGGGCCCCCGATAGGCAGAACTGGTGGACGATTGCCTGCCCCACCATGTTCGGCGAGATGTAGGTCTGGGTGGCGATCCTGACGATCCGCGCAATGGTCTCGGCGGGGCCGACGAGGTAGCCGACACGGATCCCCGGACAGACCGTCTTTGAGAACGACGAGGCGTAGAGGACGTTGTCGCCGTCCATCGAGAGCATCGTCGGCAACGGCGCTCCCTCGAACCGCAGCGCGACATACGGGTCGTCCTCGAACACGGTGAACTCGTGGTTGCGCGCGAGCTCGAGCAGCCGCTCGCGCTTCCCGGTCGACAGGGTGTAGCCGGCCGGGTTCTGGAAGTTCGGAATGATGTGGGCCAGCTTCGGCCGCGCGCCGGCCGCCAGCACCCGCTCGACCGCCGCCACGTCGATCCCGTCGGGCTCGAGTTCGACCATCCGCACGTCAGCGCCGCGGTTGCGCAGCGAGAGCAGGGTGCGGTCATAGGTGGGCCGCTCGACGATTACCGAGTCGCCCGCCTCCACGAGCGCGTCGAACAGGAACGCGTCGGCTTGCATGGAGCCGTTCGTGACGATGACCTGCTCGGGGGCGACCTGGTGGCGCTCGGCGATCCACGCGCGCAGGGGCGGGTAGCCGATCGCCGTCCCGTAGGCCGTCATCCCCCCCGGATCGGCCTCGAATGCGGCGTCGGCCGCGGCGCGCAGACCCTTGACGTCGATGATGTCCAGCGACGGCGCCCCGCGGGCGAACGAGATCGATTTGGCCACGGCGTGAAGACTACGTGCTCGGCTGGTCGAGGCGCGGGTTGCCGCAGCCGGCGGGACCGCCCGGCGAGCCTTACGCCGCGGCGGCGAGGAGCGAGGCGGCCAGCTCGGCGACCTCGGTTGGGGTGCGTCCGACCCGCACGCCCTTGCTCTCGAGCGCCTCGGCCTTGGCCTTGGCCGTGCCGCGCGAGCCCGACACGATCGCGCCGGCGTGACCCATGGTCTTGCCGGGCGGGGCGGTGAAGCCCGCGATGTACGCGACGACCGGCTTGCTCACGTTGGCGGCGATGAACTCCGCCGCGCGCTCCTCGGCGTCGCCGCCGATCTCGCCGCACATCACGATCAGCTCGGTCTCGGGATCCTCCTGGAACAACGCGATGATGTCGATGAAGTCCGAGCCGGGGACCGGGTCGCCGCCGATGCCGACGATCGTCGAGTTGCCAAAGCCTTCCTGGGCGATCACGTTGCCGATCTGGTAGGTCAGCGTGCCCGAGCGCGAGACCACGCCGACGTTGCCCTCCTTAAAGAACGCGGCCGGGATGATGCCGACGTTGGCCGTGCCGGGCGACAGAATGCCGGGACAGTTGGGCCCGATCAACCGCGCCCGGCCGTTCGTCTTGATCACGTTGAACGTGCGAAGCTCGTCGTGGGCGGGGATCCCCTCGGTGATCGCGACGATCAGATCGATCCCGGCGTCCTCAGCCTCGAGGATCGAATCGGCGGCGAAGCGCGGCGGCACGAAGATCATCCCGGTGTTGGCGCCCGTCTTTGCCACCGCCTCGTGGAAGGTGTCGAACACCGGGATGCCCTCGACGTCCTGCCCGCCCTTGCCGGGGGTGACGCCGCCCACCACCTGGGTTCCGTAGTCGCGGTTGCGCAGCGAGTGGAACGTGCCTTCGCGACCGGTGATGCCGGACACGACGAGCTTGGTCTTGCCGTCCACCAAAATAGACACGCCTAGCCTCCTTCCGGGCGGCGCTTTTGATCTTGTCCACCGGCTTCCAGCCCGGGGTGACTGCTCGGCTGCGCCTCGCTCATGCCGCCAGCTCCACCACCTTCTGTGCCGCGCCGTCCATCGTGGACTCGGTGAACACGTTCGGGAGGCTTGCCTCGGCGAGCAGCTTTCGTCCCTCCACGTCGTTCGTCCCGTCGAGCCGGACGACGAAGGGCACGGAAGGGTTGATCTGGTCGAAGGCTTCGATCAACCCGCGCGCCACCTCGTCACAGCGCGTGATGCCGCCGAAGATGTTGAACAGCACGGCCTTGACGTTCGGGTTGGACAGGATCACCTCAACCGCGCTGGTGATCGCCTCGGCCTTCGAGCCGCCGCCGGCGTCGAGGAAGTTCGCCGGCGAGCCGCCCGCCTGGGCCACCACGTCGAGCGTCGACATGACCAGACCGGCGCCGTTGCCGAGGATCCCGATGTCGCCGTCGAGCTTGACATAGGTCAGGCCCCGCTCCTTGGCCATCCGCTCCTGGGGATCCTCGCGCGAGGGGTCGCGCAGCTCGGCGTTGTCGGGGTGGCGGAACAGGGCGTTGTCGTCAAGCGTGACCTTGGCGTCGAGCGCCTTGACCTGGCGTTCCGGGGTCACGATCAGCGGGTTGACCTCGACCAGCGTCGCCTCCTCCTTGGTGAAGACCTCGTACAGCTTGCCCAGCATCGCCCCGACGGGCCGCACCACATCGGGATCGACCGCGGCCTCGAAGGCCAGGCGCCGGCCGTGGAACTCCTGGAAGCCGAGCAGCGGATCAACGTGCAGGCGGGCGATCGCCCCCGGATCCGTCTCGGCGACCTCCTCGATGTCCATTCCGCCCTTGGTTGAGAGCATCACCAGCGGCGCCTTGGCCGAGCGGTCGAACACGACCGAGGCGTAGTACTCGGAGGCGATGTCCGACGCCCCCTCGACCCAGAGCTCGTGCACGGTCAACCCGCGGATGTCCATGCCCAGGATCGCCTGCGCGTGCTCCCGGGCCTCACCGTGGTCCCGAGCGAGCTTGATCCCGCCGGCCTTGCCGCGGCCGCCGATCTGCACCTGGGCCTTGATGACGCAGGGGTAGCCGATGTCGTCGGCCGCCGCCGCGGCCTCGTCGACCGTCTGCGCGTGGCGACCGGAGGGCACCGGGACGTCGTGCCGCGCGAATACCTGCTTTCCCTGGTACTCGAGCAGATCCATGCGCGGCTGGACTCTAGTGGTCGGCTGCGACGCGGGTCGCGCGGCCGCGGAAAGGCCTGGAAGCGGCGGAGACTCTCCCCATGGCATTATGGCGCCGCCATGGCGATCCCCAAGGACATCACGTTCGTGACGTTCGACGTGTACGGAACGCTGATCGACTGGGAGACGGGCGCCTACGATGCATTCAGGACCGAGGCCGAGCGAGACGGGTTCACGATCGAGCGCGAGGAACTCATCCCGCTCTTCAACGAAGTCCAGCGTCAAATCCAGGCCGGCTCTTACGAGCTCTACGCCGAGGTCCTTCGCCGCACCGCGGTACAGATCGCCAAGACCCTGGGGTGGCCGCTCGAGCCCTCGCGCGCCGGCTTCCTCCCGGACTCAATTCAGCGCTGGCCGCCGTTCAAGGAGACCAACCCGACCCTGCAGAAGGTCGCCAAGAAGTACAAGGTCGGATTGATCTCGAACATCGACGACAAGCTGCTCGGCCAAACCCGACGGCACATCCCGCTCGACTTCGACCTGGTCGTGACGGCTCAGCAGGTCCGCTCCTACAAACCCGATCCGGCCCACTTCGCTGAATGTGAGCGACGGATCGGCGGCAAGAAGGGCTGGATCCACATCGCGGCCAGCTACTACTACGACGTCGATCCCTGCCTGAAGCGCAAGGTCCCGGTGGTGTGGGTCAACCGCGACAAGGACAGACTCGAGTCAAACCAGAAGAAGCCCGATGCCGAGGTCTCGAACCTGCGCGAGGCGTTGAAGGTCATCGGTGTCTCGTAATTGAAGGTCCAGGCGGTCCACGCCGACCTGATCGTCTTCACCAGCCGCTTCTGGCAGACGACGTGCACGGCCGTGCGCGCCGGCGACGAAGGGTTCGTGCTCGACTCGCCCGTCTACCCGGATGAGCTGACCGCGCTTCCGGGCGTGCTCGAGCAGGCCGGATTCCCGGTGTCGGGCCTGCTCGCCACGCACGCCGACTGGGACCACCTGCTCGGGCGGATCGCCTTCCCGCAGGCCTCGCTCGGGTGCGGGGAGACCACCGCCCGGCGCCTGGCCGCCGAGCCGGGCGCCGCGCAGCGTAAGCTGCGCGAGTTCGATGAGGAGCAGTACGTGGACGATCGCCCGCCGCTGTCGCTGGGCGGCGTGCAGTCGCTTCCTGTGCCTGGTCGGCTGGCGCTCGGCTCGACGGCGCAGCACGAGCTCGAGCTGCACCCGGCGGATGGGCACACCGCCGACGGAACCGCGTTCTTGGCGCCGTGGCTGGGCGTACTCGTGTGCGGCGACTACCTCTCGCCGGTCGAGATCCCGTGGCTGTCTCCGGGCGGATCGGTGGAGGCGTACCTGGCCACGCTCGAGCGCCTGCGGCCGGTGGTGGAGCGTTGCCAGACGATCGTTCCCGGCCACGGGCGGGCGCTGCACCCCGCGGAAGCTCTGAAGCTGCTCGAGGAGGACGCCGCCTACCTGCGCGCGCTGCGCCGAGACGGTGCAAGCGCGCCTCTCCCCGCCGGCCGGCGGACCAAGGCCCAGCGCCGGATCCATGCCGAGAACATGGAACGGGTCACGGCGACCCGCGCCGCGGGCTGATCTTGAGCGCTACTCCGCGCCCGAGCTGATCACCGCCAGCGTATCGCCGGCGGCCACCGAGGAGCCGACGGCGATCGGCAGCTCGGCGACGACCCCGGCCTTGTGCGCGGTGATCTCGTTCTCCATCTTCATCGCCTCGATCACCGCCACCAGCGCGCCCTCATCGACCTCGGCCCCCTGCTCGACGGCGACCCTCAGGACGGTCCCCTGGAGCGGCGAGGCGAGCGTGTCGCCGCCGCTGCCGCCGCGCGCTCGCGCGGCGCGGCGGGGCGCCCGGCGGGTCGCGGCTGCGCCCTCCGAGGCGGCGAGCCCGGCGGCCCGTCCCGGGACGGCGCCGTTGACCGCGCTGCCCGCGCCCACCGGCGGCCCGATCACCTTCACATCGAAGCGCTTGCCCGACACCTCGACCGTGTAGGTCTGCTGAACCGTTTCCGCGGCCGCCTTGGTCTCGGCCGCGGGCTTCTCCGCGGCCGGCAACGCCAGCGTCTTCAACCACTGGCGATCCTCGATCAGGTCGCGGCAGGTCTCGGCGTCATGCCACTGCCGCGTCGCGAGGATGGCCTGATGGAAGGGCAGCAGCGTCCTGAGGCCCTCGATCCGGTACTCGCCCAGCGCGCGCAGCATCCGCGCCGTGGCCTGCTCGCGGTCGACGTCCCAGACGATCAGCTTGGCCACCATCGGGTCGTACATGGGCGAGATCTCCGAGCCTGACTCGACACCCGAGTCGACGCGCACGCCGGGCCCCGCCGGCTCGAAATACGCCCCGATCCGCCCCGGCGCCGGGGCGAAGTTCTTGGCGGCGTCCTCGGCATTGATCCGGCACTCGATCGCGTGGCCGCGGAGCTCGACGTCCTCCTGGGTGATCGACAGCGGCTCGCCGGCGGCGACCCTGATGCCCTCTTTGACGATGTCGATGCCGGTCACCATCTCGGTCACGCAGTGCTCGACCTGGACCCGGGTGTTCATCTCCAGGAAGAAGTACTCGCCCCCCTGGAGCAGGCCTTCGATCGTGCCCGCGCCGGTGTAGGAAACTGCGGCGGCGGCGTCGGTGGCGATCTTGCCGATCTTCGCGCGCAGCTCGTCGTCCACGGCCGGTGCCGGCGCTTCCTCGATCAGCTTCTGGTGGCGGCGCTGGAGCGAGCAGTCGCGCTCGCCCAGGTGGATCACGTTGCCGTGGGTGTCGGCCAGCACCTGGACCTCGACGTGGCGCGGGTCGGGCAGGTAGCGCTCGAGATACACCGTGGCGTCGCCGAAGAACTTCTCCCCCTCGCGCGCTGCGCCCTCGAACGCCTCCTGCAGCTTGGACTCGTCAAGCGCCACCCGGAAGCCCTTGCCGCCACCGCCGCCGGCCGCCTTGACCGCCACCGGATAGCCGACCGTCTCTTCGATCACGTGCCGCGCCTCTTCGATGGTGAGCACCGGTTCGATCGTCCCCGGGACGATCGGGACGCCGGCCTTGGCCATCAGCTCGCGCGCCCGCGTCTTGGACCCCATTGCTTCGATGGCCTTCGAAGGCGGGCCGATGAAGGTGATTCCGCGCTGCTCGAGCGCGGCTGCGAAGGCCGCGTTCTCGGCCAGGAACCCGTAGCCGGGGTGCGCCGCCTCGGCCCCCGAACGCTCGACCGCGTCGATCAGCTTCTCGATCACCAGATAGCTCTCCGCCGCGGGTCCGGGGCCGAGCAGGTACGCCTCCTGCGCCCGCTTGACATGCACGGCGTCGCGATCGAGCTCGGAGTAGACGGCGACCGTGCCGATCCCGAGCTCCTCGCACGCGCGCATGATGCGGACCGCGATCTCGCCGCGGTTGGCGATCAGCACCTTCGAGAACATGCGGCGCGGGACTTTAGCGGGCGACTGTTCGGTCGAGCGCCCGGTGATAGCGTGCGGGGCGCAGCGTAACCGCAGAGCGGAGGTTCATCGTGACCCATCGGGAGGCCATTCTCGATCCGACCGGCCAATCCGACCGACCGCGCGCCGCCGCGCTGACCCCGCGCATTCGCGACCTCGCGGGCATCCGCCTCGGCCTGCTCGACAACGCCAAGCCCAACGCCGCCCTGGTGCTTGAGACGGTGGCGGCCCAGTTGCGCGCGCAGCACCACCTCGGCGAGGTGAGCACCTACACGAAGTCGTACTTCGGCACACCGGTCGAGGAGGACCGGGCCAAGGAGATCGCCCAGAGCTGCGATGCGGTGATCGCGGGGGTCGGTGACTGAGGCTCCTGCTCGGCGGCCAGTTTGGCCGACGGAATCGTGCTCGAGCGGGCCGGCGTACCTGCGGTGTCGATCTGCACGGACGCGTTCGTGGTGCCGGCGCGGGCCATGGCCGACGTGTACGGCGTGCCCGAGTTCGAGTTCGTGACGATCCCCCACCCCATCGCGAGCCTCAGCCCGCTGCAGATCGAGGCGAACGTGCGGCCGGTGATCAGCGAGGTCGTGCGCATCCTGGTGGGAGGGTGACCGTCGGCATGGACGGCGCGCCGGCCCAGCTTCCGGTCATCGACGTCGACGAGATCCGGCGGGTATTGGAGGAATACGCCGAGCGAGGCTGGACCGATGGGCTGCCGGTCATGCCGGTGACCGAGTCATACCTGGCGGAGTTCCTCGCCCACACCTCGCACGGCCCGGATGAGGTGCTGCTGGCCATGCCTCATCTGAACCGCGAGTGCACGGTGCGTGTGGCCGCGATCAACGCCGCGATGGCAGGCTGCCGGCCCGAGTACCTCCCGGTCGTGCTGGCGGCGTGGTCGGCGCTCGAGGCCGAGGGATATGTCACCCGCGGCATCTGGCAGAGCACCACGGGGACCGCGCCGATGCTGCTCGTCAACGGCCCAATCCGAGAGCGCATCGGCCTTAACAGCAAGGGCAACGTGTTCGGGTCGGGCTTCCGGGCCAACGCCACGATCGGGCGCGCGCTCCGCCTGAGCGCAATCAACGCGTTCGGCCTGCGCCCCCACGAGCTCGACCAGGCCACCCAGGGCAACCCGGCCAAGTACACGGCGTGCATCGCCGAGAACGAGGAGGAATCGCCGTGGCCGGCGTTCCACGTCGAGCACGGCTTCGATGGGTCAGCGAGCGCGGTGACCGCGATGACGATGCGCTCGGTGGCGCACATCGAGGCACGGCACACCACGGTGCCCGAGCAGCTAGGGCTCGACCTCGCCGACACCGTTCGGCGGACCGGCGCCCTCATCCACGAGACAATCAGCGCCTGTATCGCGCTCGGACCCGAGCATGCCTCGCTGTTCGCATCCGCAGGATGGACGAAGGACGACGTGCGGCGCTTCGTCTACGAACACTCGGTGAACAGTCGCGAGGCGCTCGCCGCAGTGGGCAAAGACGCGGTGTCGGGGAAGACGCGGTGGCGCCTGTCGTCGCGACATCCGGACGCGGTTGCGGACAGCGCGGCGGAGCAGGGCCTGGGCGACGAGGTCAGCGCGCTGAACTCAGAGCAGGCGGTGCAGATCGTGGTGGCGGGGGCTCAGAACGCCGGCGTGTCGGCCGTGATCGAGACCTTCGGGCCTCGGGGCGGGCCGCCGGCAATCGCAGCGCTCGAGGCGGCGTCGCCCTGAAGGTAGGCCCCCTGCCGGCGCAGCTCCGCCTGGAGCGCGTCCGCGTCTGCTTCGCCCACCGGGATCCCGCCCGACGCCGCCAGCGCAGCGGCCACCCCGGCCGCCTGCCCGGTCAACCAGCACTGCGGGATCTCGCGCATGAACGCCTGGGTCTGGGGGTCGCAGGACATGTGACGACCGGGTGCCAGCAGGTTGTCGAGGTCGCGGGCGACCAGCGCGCGGTAGGGCACCGACACGTTGGCGAACCTCTGCGACGGCGAGGGCGAGACGCCGATCTCGTCGTGGTGGCGGATCCCGAGGCGCCACTCGGCGACCGTCAACTTGTGGAGGCCGATCAGCCGGCGCGTGTGCCGCACCCCGATCTGGGGCGCGGACAGCATTAGCCAGGCGTTCTCGAACCCGGGAGCGTGGCGACGGAAGTGGTCCAGGTGGGCGACCATCCGCCGTCGCGACTCGACCTCGACCCGCGTCAGGTCGGTTAGGTCCACACCGCTGTAGCCGCTCAGCCGCGGCCCGAGGAACAGCGCCACGTCATTGCTCCACCCGACCACCGGGCGCTCGACGAAGCCAAGCGCCTCGCCCGCGGCGGCCGTGAGCTGGCGGTGGGCGGCCGGATCGTCGCGCTTGAAGGCAAGCCAGCGCGCGAAGTCGACGCCGGCCCACAGCCAGCCGGTGTTCAGACAGTGGGCGATGCCGCCCCCGCCGGCCTTGGCGTCGGCCTCGAATTCGAGGCCCGCCCGGGCGCACAGGTCCAGGTCGCCGGTGGCATCGACGATCACCTCGGCCAAGATCGCGCGTCGGCCCTGCTTGCTCTCGAGCGTCACGCCGCGGACACGCCGGCCGTCGAGCAGCGGCTCGGCCACCCAGCTGTGGAGCAGGAGCTTCACCCCGGCGTCGATCAGCATCTCCGCCGATAGGTACTTGAGCCATTCCGGGTCGATCATCGGCGACCAGGTGACGGTGTCACGGAAGGCGCCCTGGCGCTCACGCCAATAGGCGACGTGGTCGGAGTCGGTCGAACCCCAGATCGGTCTTGGCGCTCCCGCCACCGCGTCTTGCGGCAGGCCCTCGAGCAGCTCCTGCCCGATGCCGGCGATGACCAGCCGCCCGGTCCAGTCGGTCATGCGGTCGATCCAGATGACCAGGCCGCCGGTGGAGAGGCCGCCAAGATGGTTATAGCGCTCCACGAGCAGGACCTCGGCGCCGGCGCGGCGGGCGGCGAGCGCCGCCGCGAAGCCCGCCGGACCACCTCCGACCACCAGCACCTGGGTGATCGCGTGGACGGGCGTCTCACGGGCCGGCTCGGTGACGGTCAGGCTGGCCGGTGGCGGGGCCGGCGTGAAGGCATCGTCGAGCGCCGCGTCCGTGGACATCGACGCCGTGCCCTGGTGGTAGGCCTCCTCCTCCGTCGCCGTCCGCGTGGGATGAAAGTCGGACATATTCCGACTTCTATCCCAAATGGTCGCGGGTCAGACGGCGCACGCCGGCTATCGCGCGCTCAGCACCATCCCCGCCGCCACCGTGTCGTTCGTCCCCTCATCGATCAGGATGAAGCTGCCGGTGGCGCGGTTGCGAGCGAAGGGGTCCGCCATCAGCGGCGCGCCGGCGCGGATCCGCACCCGCCCGATCTCGTTCAACGTCAGCTGATCGGCCGCCTCATGGCCAAGCGTGTTGACCTCGACGCGGTAGTCGAGCTCCTCGACGCGCGCGCGGGTGATGCGCGTGGTGTGTTTGATGGTCAGGCGCGCGCCTGGGCGCAGGGGCGTTTCTCCCATCCAGCAGAGCATCGCGTCGAGCTCGCGCGCGGCGCCGGGGGGATCCTCGGATTCGACGATCATGTCGCCGCGCGAGATGTCCAGGTCGTCCTCGACCCGGATCGTCACCGACATGTTCGGGAAGGCGGTCTCGACCGGGCCGTCGTATGTCTCGATGGCGGCGACGCGTGTGCGCCGGCCGCTCGGCAGGACCATCACCTCGTCGCCGGGATGCACGACCCCGCCGACGACCTGACCGCCGTAGCCGCGGTAATCGTGGTGCGCGTCGGCGTTCGGCCGGATCACCCACTGCACGGGGAACCGCAAGTCGGTCAGGTTGCGATCGGGCGCGATGACCACGTGCTCCAGGTGATAGAGCAGCGGCGGTCCGTCGTACCACGGCATCACCAGCGAGCGGTCGACGACGTTGTCGCCGTGCAGGGCGGAGATCGGGATGAAGGTGACGTCGGCGATGTCGAGGCGCGCGGTCCAGTCGGTCAACTCCTCGACCACCTGGTCGAACGCCGCCTCGTCGTACCCGACCAGGTCCATCTTGTTCACGCACACCACGAGGTGCGGGATGCGCAGCAGCGACGCGATGTAGGCGTGGCGGCGGGTCTGCTCGCTCACGCCCCTGCGCGCATCGACCAGCACGATCGACAGGTCCGCGGTGGAGGCGCCGGTGACCATGTTGCGCGTGTACTGCTCGTGGCCTGGCGTGTCGGCGATCACGAACTTGCGCCTCGGCGTCTGGAAGTACCGGTAGGCGACGTCGATCGTGATCCCCTGCTCGCGCTCGGCGCGCAGCCCGTCCATCAACAGCGCGAGGTTGACGTAGCCGTCGCCGCGGCGCTCGGAGGTCCTGACCACGTGCTCGAGCTGGTCCTCGAAGATCGCCTTCGAGTCGTGCAACAGGCGTCCGATCAGGGTCGACTTGCCGTCGTCGACGGAGCCGGCGGTGGCGAAGCGCAACAGCTCGCTGGTGCGCGTGGCGACTGCGTGGCCGTTGCTGGCGGCGCCCGGGGACATCAGATCTGCACCCGGGGCCTCAGAAGTAGCCCTCGCGCTTGCGATCCTCCATCGCCGCCTCGGTCACCCGGTCATCCGCGCGCGTCTCTCCGCGCTCGGTCACGCGAGTGGCAGCGATCTCGGACACCACCTCGGGCAGCGTGGTGGCGTAGGAACGCACGGCGCCGGTGCAGGTCATGTCGCCGACTGTGCGGTAGCGGACGGACGCCTCGAAGGCTGTCTCGCCCTCGATCAGCTGCACATGCGGACTCATCGCGTAGAGCATCCCGTCGCGCTGGAACACCTGCCGGGCGTGGGCGAAGTAGATCGAGGGCACCTCGAGGCGCTCCTGGGCGATGTACTGCCACACGTCGAGTTCGGTCCAGTTCGAGAGCGGGAACACGCGGACGTGCTCGCCCTTGCGGATGCGGCCGTTGTAGAGCGCCCAGATCTCGGGGCGCTGGCGCTTGGGCTCCCATTGACCGAAATCGTCCCGGAAGGAGAACACCCGCTCCTTGGCCCGAGCGCGCTCCTCGTCGCGTCGGGCGCCCCCAAAGGCCGCATCGAAACCGTGCGCGGCGATCGCATCGAGCAGGGTGACCGTCTGCAGGCGGTTGCGCGACGCGCGCGGCCCCGTCTCCTCGACCACCCGGCCGCGATCGATCGACTCCTGCACGCTGGCCACGATCAGCCGCTCGCCGAGACTCTCGATCAGGCGGTCGCGGAACTCGATCACCTCCGGGAAGTTGTGGCCGGTGTCGACGTGCATGACCGGGAACGGGAAGCGACCGGGACGGAACGCCTTCTCGGCCAGGCGCAGGAGCACGAGCGAATCCTTGCCGCCGCTGAACAGCAGCACAGGACGCTCGAACTCGGCCGCGACTTCGCGGAAGATGTGGATCGATTCGGCCTCGAGCGTCTCGAGATGTGACAACTCGTAGTGGAGGGGGTTCAACTGGTGGTCCTCTTCGTAAGTGCGGCGAGACCGAGAGGCATCACTCGTGGATTCCGCATTCGGTCTTCTCGAGGCCGGCCCAGCGCCCCTCGCGACCGTTGCCGGGACGCGTGCACGGCGCGCAGCCGATCGAGGCGTAGCCCTGATCGTGCAGCGGGTGGTACGGAAGGTCATGCTCGAAGATGTAGCGCCACAGGTCCTTCTCGTTCCAATCGACAAGCGGGTTGACCTTCCACATCCCGCGGCGCTCGTCGCGTTCCAGCTTAGCCGCGCCGGCGCGGGTGGGCGCCTGCTCGCGGCGGATCCCGGTGATCCAGGCGTCGACGTCTTCGAGCGCGCGCTCGAGCGCGCCGACCTTGGCCTCGCCACAGCACCGGGCGATCGTCCAGGGCTCGTGCGGGCTGCGGGCGTCGACCACCTCGATGCTGACGGCGAACCGCTCCTCGAAGCGCTTCCAGGTCCGGAGCGTCTCGGGGAACAGCACACCGCTGTCGATCATGAACACCCGCGGCTCGGCCTCGATCGCGGTCAGCATGTGCAGCAGCACGGACTCCTCCTTCTGGAAGGAGCAGGCCATCTTCAACCGCGGGTGGAAGCGCTCGACGGCGTAGGCCAGCAACTCCTGGGCGGAGACAGTCTCGAGATCTTCGATCGCCACGCTCATCGTCGCCACGCGTCAGACCGCGCACTCGCCTTCGCCGCGGATCACCTCGAACGGCGCGCTCTTGGTCCAGTCGATGAAGTAGTTCATGTTCTCCAGGCTGAACTCGATCGGCAGCGTCAGGTCCTTGACCTGAGCCTCGAACTCCTGCGCCCCGACGCGGTCGACAAATGCGTTGAATTCCTCACCGTCTTGCCGCTCGGATTCGTAGAAGCGTACCCATCGCTGCACCGCCTCAGGCACGCGCTTGGCCGGGAGCCGGGCCTTGAGGCGCTGACCGTAGCGCACGTCGCCGCCCTCGTACGCCCCACCGATGTGCGGGATGTAGGCCGGAATGGTGTGCTCGCGGACCTTGATCGACGCGCCGTAGAAGCCGATGTTGGCGATGTGGTGCTGGCCGCAGCCGTTGGGGCAGCCGCTCATCTTCACGTGGATCCGGCGGGTCAGCTCGTCGCCTATCTGCATCTGGACCAGGCGCTCTTGGATGGCCTCATTGAGGCCCATCGAGCTGGTGATCCCGAGCTTGCACGAGTCGGTGCCCGGGCAGCTGACCACGTCGGTGATCTCGTCCGCGCCGGCATCGTTCAGATTCAGCTCGCCGAGCGCTCGCCAGACGTCGTAGACCGACTCGTCCCGAACCCAGCGCAGGACAAGGTTCTGATGCACGGTGGTGCGGGCTGCACCGGCGGTGGATTGCCGCACGACGTTCGCCAAGCCGCGGAGCTGGTCCGGCGTCAGATCCCCGCGGGGCACCTTGACCTCGACGGTTGCGAAGCCATGCTGGCGCTGACGCTGGACGTTCGTCTCGACGAAGTGCGTGAACTCACGGTTGTCTCCGTTGGGTGATGCCGAGGATTGCGACTTGGCCGGCGCGTTCGCCTGTTCGTCGTACTCGAACAGGATCCTGTCCAGGCTGAAGTCGCGCTCGTCCACCCAGTCGCCGTTCAGCTCCTCCTCGACCATCTCGCGGAAGGCGTCGATCCCGATCTTGTCGACCAGGACCTTGATCCGGGCCCGGGCGCGGTTGGCCCGGAGCCACTCCGTCCGGTCGAAGATCCGCATGCACGCCTCGGTGATCTTCAGGTAGTCGCCGTTGTCGAGCTCGACGAACTCATACAGGGTGGGAGCCAGCCGCGGCATGATCGAGGTCCCGCCGCCCACCCGCATCTCGACCCCGCGCACGCCGTCACGGAGCTTGGGAATGAAGGCCACGTCGTGGATCCGGGTGATCGCGTTGTCCTCATCGGTGGCGGCGAACGCGGTCTTGACCTTGCGGGGCATGGCCTGCGTGGTCGGGTGGCGAACGAAGTAGCGCACGTAGGCGCCGGCGTACGGGGTGATGTCGAACAGCTCGCCCTCGAGGGTGCCGGCGCGTGGGTCGCCGGTCACATTGCGCATGGTGTTCCCGCAGCCCTCGCGAGACGACAGGCCGGCATCGCCCAGCTCGCGGATCAGCTTGGCCGCGTCGGGCAGGGGGACGTGATGCATCTGGATGTTCTGACGGGTGGTGATGTGCCCCTTGCGCAGCGGCACGTACTTCTCAATCCCGGCCGCGAACGCCTCGAGCTGCTCGGGGGTCACGCCGCCCAACGGGAGCTTGACGCGCACCATCTGTACGTCGGGCTGGCGCTGACCGTAGACGCCCTGCTTGAGGCGGAACTTGGTGAACTCCTCGCCCTCGAGCTCGCCCTCCATAAAGCGCGTGGACTCGGTGTCGAAGTCGTCGAACTCGCGCTCGAGGATCGGGATGATGTGCCCCGGTACGTTCTCGAGTACCTCGGGACTCTCGAGTGATCCGGTGCGGGCGCTGTGCATCGAACTTCCTTCCGGTTGCGGACGGACGAAGAAATGTACCAAAAGGCAATCGGGGTTTATGGGTTTGCTTCAGCTGCAGGCCATTCCAGCGGCCCGGCGCTTTCCGGCTCGGCCCGCCCGGCCACCGCTCGTGAACGCGAGTGCCGCTGGAAGGGCCTCGCAGCCTCGCCCACAGCGGGGCCGCGGGCGAGATGTCTCAGCCTCGCTGACCGCGGGGGCGCGGGCGAGACGTCCTTAGCCTCGCAAGGGTCCGGCGCCGCGACGGCGGGGGCCACCGCCGCGGCAACCGGGCGCGCTCTCAGCCGGCGCTCATCGACGGCCCAGGCATCGACTTTGGGGGCTGAGCGATGCCGGTGCCGCTGGCGCTGCGGCGAGCGCGAGCCTGGGCGCATCGAGCGTTCGACACGCAGATAAGACCCTTCAAGTCAGGGTGATATCCGACGAAAAGTACGACTGAGGAATGGCTCCTCATACAATGCCCCTGGACACTCTCTCCTGGTGGGCCGCCTGGTTGGCCCGCCAGCCAACGAAGTGGACGCTGGCAGACGCATCGTTCCCTGTCAACCCGTTTGTCCGACGATGACGGGGCGCGAACGGCGGCGTTCTGGCCCAGGGCGCCGGCTCGGCGTTCAGGCCCAGGGCGCCGGCTCGGCCGGGGCGCGGCTCACGCCCTCCTCGAGCGCCGCGCGCTGCCACGGGTTGCGCCGTGGGGCCGGCGGGGCGGGGCGAGGAGCCGTGTCACGCATGAAGCGCTCCAGCGCGGCGACGACGGCGGCCGCCTCCTCGGGGGTGGCGCTGGGCGCGACGATGCTGAGTTTAGGTCGCCGGTTCACGGGCGGTCTGAGCGTATCGTGCCCGGCGTGCCCGAACTGCCCGTTCTCGATCACCAGGCAGTGCTGCAGGCGGTGTCCCCCGCGTTGGCCATCGAGCGTGTGCGCGAGGGTCTGCTGCGCTTCCACGCCGGCGAGTGGGCGATGCCGGCCAAGGTGTATTTGCCGAGTCCTCCGCACGGCGATTTCCGGGCCATGCCGGCGCGTGGCGATGGGCTGGCGCTCCTCAAGTGGGTGACCTCCTTCCCCGGTAACCCCGCGCGCGGCCGGCCCACGGTAACCGGGGTGATCTGCCTGTCGAGCGCGGAAAACGGCGAGCCGCTGATGCTGCTCGACGCCCGCTCGGTGACCGCGCTGCGCACCGGGGCGGTGGCCGCCGTGGCCGCCTCGGCCCTGGCCCGCGCGGACGCCCGCACCGTCGGAATCATCGGCTGCGGCCTGCACGGCGCCTGGGCCGCGCGCTGCCTGGCAGCGGCCGGATACGGGCCCGGGGTGTGCCACGACGCGGGAGCGGCGGTGGCGGGAGGGCTGGCTTCGGAGCTCGGGTGGAGGGTTGGATCTCTGGCCGAGGCGGTCAGCTGCGATGTCGTGTGCTGCGTGACGCCGGGTAACGAGATCGTGATCGACGCCGGCAGTCTGCACGCCGGCCTGCACCTGAACATGCTCGGCGCGGACGGTCCGGGCAAGGCGGAGGCGACCGTCGGCGCGGTGGCGTCCTGCGTGCTGTTCTGCGACGAGTGGGAGCAGGCCTCGCACGGTGGCGAACTGACCGGAGCGGTGCAGGCCGGGCTGGTCACGCGCGAACAGGTCACCGAATTGGGCGCGGTGCTCGCCGGCGGCGCACTTGGCCGGCCGGGGCGCGACGCGGTCACGCTGTTCGACTCCACGGGGCTGGCCATCCAAGATTTGGCGGTGGCGTCGGCCGCGTTCGCCGCGTGGGAGGACAACCGGGTACGCGCCCAAACCGTCCGCCTCTGAACGGGCCTGGTCGAGAAAACGACGTATATCGTCGGTTTCTCGACCAGGCTCCGCCCCCTCCCTCTGGTGGCGTTTTCGACAGGCCCCGGATCAGAGCGGGATGTTTCCGTGCTTGCGACGGGGGCCGGGTTGGCGCTTGTTCTGGAGGGTCTCGAGAGCGGTGATGATCTTGGGGCGGGTTTCATGAGGCACGATCACGTCGTCGATGTAGCCTCGCTCGGCCGCTACGTAGGGGTTGGCGAAGTGCGCCTTGTAGTCGTTGATCAGCTTCTGCCGGCGGGTATCCGGGGTGGGCGATGACTGGATGTCGCGGCGGTAGATGATGTTGACCGCGCCCTCGGGGCCCATCACGGCCACCTCGGCGGTCGGCCAGGCAAAGTTGAAGTCGGCCAGCATGTGCTTTGAGGCCATCACGTCGTAGGCCCCGCCGTAGGCCTTGCGGGTGATGATCGTGATCTTGGGAACGGTCGCTTCGGTATAGGCGTAGAGCAACTTGGCCCCGTGGCGGATGATCCCGCCCCACTCCTGGTTGGTGCCCGGCAGGAAGCCCGGGACGTCGCAGAAGGTGATGATCGGAACGTTGAACGCGTCGCAGGTTCGGACGAAGCGGCCCGCCTTGCACGCCGAGTCGATGTCGAGCACGCCGGCGAGCTGATTGGGCTGATTGCCGACGATCCCCACGCCGTAGCCGTTCATCCGGGCGAAGCCGCAGATGATGTTGCGGGCATAGTGCTCGTGGACCTCGAAGAACTCGCCATCGTCGACGACCAGGCGGACCACGTCGCGCATGTCGTAGGGCTTGTTCGGGCTGTCCGGGACGACATGGTCGAGTTCCTCGTCCTGTCGCAGCGGGTCGTCGGTGGGCTGGACGCGCGGTGGGCTCTCGAGGTTGTTCTGAGGGAGGAACGACAGGAGGTAGCGCGTGTCCTGGAGGCACTGGTCCTCGTCGTCGGAGGCGAAGTGGGCCACGCCCGACTTCGTGTTGTGCGACATGGCGCCGCCCAGGGACTCGAAGCCCACCTCCTCGCCGGTGACCGTCTTGATCACATCGGGCCCCGTGATGAACATGTGCGAGGTCTCCTTGACCATGAAGATGAAGTCCGTCATGGCCGGCGAGTAGACCGCGCCGCCGGCGCACGGGCCCATGATCAGGCTGATCTGGGGGATGACGCCGCTGCACATCACGTTGCGGACGAACACGTCGCCATATGCGCCGAGCGACACGACGCCCTCCTGGATCCGCGCTCCGCCGGAGTCGTTGATCCCGATCACCGGACACCCGATTTTGGCCGCCAGGTCCATGATCTTGACCATCTTCTCGCCCATGACCTCGCCGAGCGAGCCGCCGAACACGGTGAAGTCCTGACTGAACACGCACACCCGTCGGCCATCGATCGTGCCGTGACCCGTGACCACCGCATCGCCGTAGGGGCGGTTCTTCTGCATGTCGAACTCGTGGGTGCGGTGGCGCACGAACACATCCAGCTCCTGAAATGAGCCGGGATCGAGCAGCTTCTCGATCCGCTCGCGAGCGGTGTACTTGCCGCGCTCGTGCTGCTTGGCCACGGCCTGCTCGGAGCCGGCGTGGATCGCCTCGTAACGGAGCTGCTCCAGTTGGCCGAGCTTCTCGGTGTAGGTCTTCGGAGCCTTATCTCGCATGCGGCGGCGAGTTTATGGGCTGGGGGGCGCCGGCGAGCCGCGGTTGGCGGGGGCGCCACCTTGCCGTGCGGGTGCAAGATGCGATAAAACTTCGCGATCTTGGAGGAATCGGCGCCTCGGCGCCGACGACGTACGACATAGAAGCCGAATCGCCGAGCCATCCGTGGCCGGTGAACGGAGGACCCAAAGCGTTTCCTACTGGGGGCGCGGGGGCGAATCGCCGTCGTGGTGCGGCGTAGCGCATTGCGCGAGCCCGTCAGCTAACTCCGCAGGCTCACGAAGAAGGAGGAGTCGGTGGACACAGGACGTGATCTGGCTTGCCCTGCGCTGTGGCAGGCGTCGCTCGAGCGCTCGCTCGCGCGACGGGGTCGCTCGACCCGCAGCTCGCTCGAGCTGTTCCAGTTGCGGCCCGAGCGCGATCTGTCACGTCCCGAGCTTCTCCGCGAATCGCTCACGTACGCGCAGCTGCGCCGCTCCGCGGTGACTCGGCGGCCGGCGACGGCGGTATCCAGTGCCGGGGGGATCTCGGCCCTGGCGCTGCTCGCGGCGGCCACGATCCCGGGGCTGGTCGGCCGCCGAGGCAGCGAGCACAGCATGAGCGAACGAGTGGCCTTCGCTGGCACGACGGGGCGCGTTCGCCTCGCCGAGGCTCCGGTGCGCCGCGCCGCGCTCGACCCACCGCGCGCCGCGGCGGCGCATCCAGCGGCGGCGCCACCGGTCGCGACCGGCGCCCTGACAACTCCGGCTCCGGTTTCGGCGTCCGCCCACGCTCGTCCCGCGGCGCGCCGTCCAACCGTCCACGCAGGCCACATCAACAAAGCTCCAACGTCCTCCTCGCACTCGGTGATCTCGTCGCATCATGCGACCGCCCCGAGCCACGCCGCGACCGCCCACGATGCGGTCGCCCGTCAAGCGAGCCGAGGAGTCGCCCATGCGCTGAGCGGAGGGGCCGCGCCAGCCGCGCGCAAGCACTCCGCCGCAGCGCCTCGGGTGCCCGCGGAACCCCAGCCCTCCGGGCACCCGAGTACGGGCGGCGTCGCCGAGCGTAGCTCGCACAGGGCGATGAGAGTGCCGAGGCCGACGACCGGGCCGGCCGGGTCGGGCGGCGTGACGATGTCCGCGTCCGCTCCCACGGCGCCGACGCCGGCCCACGCACCGGCCACGCGGCATCCCGTGACGGCGCGGCGCCTCACGGCAACCCATCCGGTGGCGGCAACCCGCCCGACAGCAACCCATCCCGCGATCCCTGGCCACCCGACGGCCACGACCCACCCCCCGCCCAGGGCGCCGGCGCCCGCCCCCGCGCCGGCGCCCGCTGGGCGCTACGTGAACCCCCTGGCCGGGGCCAGCGTGGCGCCGGAGCGGATCGACCAAGGCGTCGACTATTCGGGATCCGGGACGCTCGGCGCGGTCGGCGACGGCAAGGTCACCTATGTGGGCACGAGCGGCACCGGCTGGCCGGGCGCGTTCGTCGAGTACCAGCTCACGAGCGGCAGCTACGCCGGCCGCTACGTCTACTACGCCGAAAGCATCACCCCGGCCGCCGGCCTGCACGTCGGCCAGACGGTGCGGGCCGGGCAGCCGATCGCCTCGATCCACGGCGGGATCGAGGTCGGCTGGGCATCAGGCGTGGGGACCCAGCCGCTCGCCCAGGCCGATGGCCAGTGGTCCTCCGGCGCCGACGGAAGTAACCACGCCAGCCCCGACGGCAAGGATTTCTCCGCCCTGATCGCGCGCCTCGGAGGGCCTCCGGGGAAGGTCGAAGACTAGTGCCGCTCCCGTCAACGTTCACCCCGTTTGTCGGCTGCAAACCTGCGGCTGGCTTTGTCCTCGGAGTCTCGTGTAGCGCTGCTACACGTCGACTCCTGCGTCCTCGCCGGCCTTGGTTTTCGCTCGCCAAACGGGGCAACCGTTTTCGGTCACGGCACTAGGCCCGCGAGTACGGGCGGTGATGCGCCTGGCCGAGGCTGTCGAGCGCCGCGGTCAGGGCGGCCCCGGTGTCCGGCAGCCCGGCCGGTCGCGGCAGATCGGGGGGCGGCGTGGGGTCGGCGGCCTCAGGTTCCGGCGCGGGGTCGGCGGCCTCGGGGGCCGGCGCGGAGTCGGCGGCCTCGGGTTCCAGCAGAGCTTCGACGACTTCGGGTTCCGGCGGAGCTACCGCTGCTGGTGCGGGCTGGGCAGGATTCACGGGCACGCTCTCGGGTTCACGCCCAGGAGTGCGCAAGAAGGCCAGCAGTCGGGCGAATCGGCGCGCTCGAGGCGGTGACGCCAGCGGGGTGGGCGGCACGACGGGCGCGTCGGGGGCGGGCGGTTCCTGTGCCGGACCTCGAGCGGCGGGCGGCTCCTCGACCGGCCGGTGAGCGGCAACCGGATCCCCGCCGGGCCCGTCGGCGGCGACCGGGTCCTCAACCGGCCGCTCAGCGGCAACCCGGTCCCGCATCGCGCTGTCGGCGCCGACCGGCTGCTCGACCGGCCGGGTCAGCGCCGTGGCGGTCAGGATCACCTTCGTCCCCCAACCGGCGGGCTCGATCCGGACCGTGCCGCACGCGTGCTCGCCCTCCCAGGCGACGGCGGTCTCGGGATCGAGGCGCGTGATCCGGATCTCCCCGAACCGATCCAGATGGCGGGCCAATGAGGCGGCGTCGCTGCACTCCGCCCACAGTTCGGGCGGAGACTTGACCAGCGTCCGGCTTGCGTAAAGCTCACTCATGGGTTCGGGGTTTCGCGTGCGCTGCCGCGACTCCTCTATAACCTGCCCGCGATGCCGCAGAGCAGAAAGCTCGGAGCCACCGGTCCGGTCGTCTCCTCGCTGGGCCTCGGGTGCATGAGCATGTCGGGGACGTACGGCCGCGCTGGCCGCGACGAAAGCATCGCCACGATCCATGCCGCGCTCGACGCGGGAGTGACGCTGCTCGACACCGGCGACTTCTACGGCATGGGGCACAACGAGCTACTGATCGCTGACGCGCTCGCCGGCCATCCCCGCGACGAGGTGCTGATCAGCGTCAAGTTCGGCGCCCAACGCGGACCGGACGGAGGCTGGCTCGGCTACGACGCACGCCCGGCTGCGGTCAAGACCGCCGCCGCCTACTCGCTCCAGCGCCTGCAGGCCGATCACATCGACATCTACCGCCCGGCCCGCCTCGACCGGCGCGTGCCAATCGAGGAGACGGTGGGCGCGATCGCCGAGCTGGTGCAGGCGGGCTATGTGCGCCACATCGGCCTCTCCGAAGTGGGACCGGAGACGATTCGCCGGGCTGCCGCGGTGCACCCGATCTGTGACCTCCAGATCGAGTATTCGCTCATCTCCCGCGGCATCGAGCGCGCGATCTTGCCCACCTGCCGCGACCTCGACACCGCGGTTACCGCGTACGGCGTGCTCTCGCGCGGCCTGATCTCCGGCCACTACCGTGCCGACGCCGACGCCACGCCCGGCGACATGCGCGGGCGCATGCCGCGGTTTCAAGGCGAGAACCTGCGCCACAACCTCGCCCTGGTCGACCAGCTGCGCGCGGTGGCGGACGACAAAGGCGCCAGCGTTGCCCAGATCGCGATCGCGTGGGTGCGCTCACGCGGCGAGGACATCGTGCCGCTCATCGGCGCGCGCCGGCGCGACCAGCTCGACGAGGCGCTCGGCGCCCTCGAGCTCGAGCTGAGCGCTCAGGACCTCGAGCGAATCGAGCAGGCCGTCCCGCTCGGGGCGGTGGCGGGAGATCGCTACGGCGCGCCGCAGATAGCCGATCTGGACAGCGAGCGGGGCTAGCAGGATCGGGGGGGTCGCTCAGGCGCCCTTGGACAGGAACAGTTCGACCTTCGCCCCGCCGCGCAGCTTCCGCCCGGCGCGCGGGTTCGTACTCACCACCCGGCCCCGGCGGACCTTCCGGGAGCGAACTCGCTTGATCCGGCCGGCCCGACAATGTGCTCGGCGGAGCGCCTTCCTCGCGTCCGCCAGCGTCTTGCCCGTGGTCCGCGGCACCTTGCAGATCACGGCGTGCGGCGAAGCCGTCGGCACCTGATAGACGACGGTCACGTGGGCCTGGACCGTCGCGCCCGCGCCGTCGGTGGCGACTGCGGTGATCACGTTCGGGCCACGGCTCAACGGCACTAACGCGGTCCACCTGCCGTCCGAACCGACCGACACGGCCTGCCCCGCGACGACGAGCGACTTGATCCCGGAGCCGGCGGTGGCGGTGCCGGTGACCGTGGCGGCCGGGATCGACCCCGTGGAGCCGTTGGCTACCGATGTGATGGCCAGCGCGAGCGGCTGCAGGCGGTCCTGTCCGGCGAGGGCGAGCGACTGGACCTGCGCGAGCGTGTATCCGGTCGAGTAGATGTAGGTCAGGCTGGTACTGCCGCCGGCGGAGACCTGGAGGACCTGGTGCTCCTCGAACTCGCCGTTGCTGGCAAACGCGTATCCGCTAGGAGCTCTGGAGAACGTAATCGCGCCGACTGCCTCGGAGGGATCGCCGTCCGCGGCGGCGAGGTTGGTGCGCACCAGGATCGAGCCGGGTGCCACCGCGGATCCAGGCACGGTCGCGCCCTGTCCGTAGGCGGTGAACGAATTCTGGCCAGGAAAGTCGTACCCGCGTTGCCCAGCGGAGCTCTTGAGACCAATGACGTCGTCGTAGAGCAGATCGAGCAAGTGGGCCTTCCCGTCGGTCGAAGACCACGTGTCGGTCATCGTCACGATCCGCCCACCATCGCTCGAGGCGGCGTTGCGCCGGAGATTCACTCCCGAATCCAGGAATCTCGGGCAGGTGGCCGCGGACTGCGTCTCTTCGTTGGGTCCGTTGCAGACGACCCACGACTCGTCGGCGCTGGACGAGGCGAGCCCGGTGGTCGGGTCCCAATCGACGGAAGCGCGGAGGGTGGGGAAGCCCGCGAGGTTCTGGCTACCGGGAGTGGCAGCGAACAGGGACTGCGCGGAGGCGGCATCGTAGGCATTGGAGCCGTCGACTTGAACCTCTGAGCGCCCCCCGAAGGCGCCGAGGTCGTCGCTCAGCAGCGATCCGCCGCAGTTGATCGCGTCGTTACCTGTGGCGGAGCCGGGCGAGAAGGGCATCGTGAATGCGCCGCAGCTACCGGCAGCCCCCCAACCCGCGGAGCCCGTGAACGTCGTCCCGTTGACCAGGAAGTTGTACGCCTGGTCTTTGTTGGGCCCGGCCGAGACTGCGGCGAGACCAGTCTCTGAGATGGCGATCTGCGGCCCGGCGAAACTGTCGTTGTCGCTCGTCGATTCGCGACCTGCCGGGACCGCCCTGAGCCGGCAGGCGTGACCGGCGATCGTCCGCAGCAAAAGAGCGGAAGTGTGGAAGGTTCCATCCGAGGCGACGGCAAAGCTCGGGATGTACACGATCGGCTGAGCCGACCCGTAGTAGCAAGCAATGTCGACCGTGCCGGTGCCGGTCGCGGTCCCCGAAACCGTCAGCGTCGTCGCCTCATTGTCGGACGAGAGCAGGTAGGGAGCGTTGGCCGGCGTGCCAGAGTGGCTGGACACCCACGAGGTGATCGTCGACGACGTGACGGTTGCCTGAGCGGCGGCCGGGAGTACGGCAAGCGCCGCAACCATGGTTATGGCAGCTATCCAGAGCCTCGGCATCGGGGGTCCCGTCTGCACACCTGACTCAACGGGAAGCGATCCTGAATCCTGCCGAAAGGCGTGGAGGAGGTCATTTCTCAAAAGTTCGGCTGATACTCGCCGAACACGTCCTTCATCGCCCCGCACACCTCGCCCAGGCTGCACCGGTCCTTCAGCGCGATGCGCAGGGCAGGCAACAGGTTCTCGCTGCCGCGCGCTGCCGCGCGCACGTCCTCGAGCCGTCGCTCCACGGTCGAGGAGTCGCGGCTCTCCTTGAATGTCCCCAGCCGCTCGACCTGCTCGCGCTCGGACTCGGGATCGACGCGCAGGATGTCCGGGACCTCGGGCTCGCCCTCGTCCACGAACCTGTTGACGCCGACGACGATGTCCTGGCTCGTGCGGTAGCGCTCGTGGTACCCGAAGGCGGACTCCTCGATCTCGTTCTTGACGAAGTCAATCGCGGTGATCGAGCCGCCCAGGCCGTCGATCTTGCCGATCAGTTCGTTCGCTCGGGTCTCGATCTCGTCGGTCAGCGCCTCGACGAAATACGAGCCGGCGAACGGATCGACCGTGTCGGCGGCGCCCGCCTCGTAGCCGATGATCTGCTGGGTGCGAAGCGCGATCTTGGCCGCGCGCTCGGTCGGCAGCGCGAGTGCCTCATCGAACCCGTTGGTGTGCAGCGACTGGGTCCCGCCGCACACCGCGGCGAAGCCCTGCAGCGCCACGCGAACGATGTTGTTCTCGGGCTGCTGCGCGGTCAGCGTCACACCACCCGTCTGCGTGTGGAAGCGCAGCCGCCACGAGCGCTCGTCCTTGGCGTCGAAGCGCTCACGCATGATCCGGGCCCACATCCGCCGCGCGGCGCGGAATTTGGCCACCTCCTGGAAGACGTTGTTGTGGCCGTTGAAGAAGAACGCCAGCCGCGGCGCGAACTCGTCGATGGCCAGTCCGGCATCCAAAGCCGCTTGGACGTAGGCGATGCCGTTCGCGAGCGTGAAGGCCACCTCCTGCACGGCCGAGCAGCCCTTCTCGCGGAAGTGATAGCCGCTGATCGAAATGGTGTTCCAGCGGGGGATGCGCTCGCGGCAGTAGGCGAACAGGTCGGTGGTCAGGCGGATCGCGCCCTGTGGCGGGTAGATGAAGTTGCCGCGCGCGATGTACTCCTTGAGGATGTCGTTCTGGGTGGTGCCGCGGAGTCTGTCGGGCGCCACGCCCTGCTCCTCGCCCACCAGCTCATAGAGGAGCAGCAGCACCGCCGCCGGCGCGTTGATCGTCATCGACGTGGAGACCTGGTCGAGCGGGATCCCGTCGAAGGCCGTGCGCATGTCATCGATCGAATCGATCGCCACGCCGGTCCGCCCCACCTCGCCCAGGCAACGCGGATCGTCGGAATCGAGGCCGAGCTGGGTGGGCAGATCGAAGGCCATGCTCAACCCCGTCGATCCGTGGGCCAGCAGATACCGGTAGCGCGCGTTCGACTCCTTCGCGCTCGCATAGCCGGCGTACTGACGCATGGTCCACAGCTGCCCCCGGTACATGTCGGGATGGATGCCGCGGGTATACGGGTAGTGGCCGGGTTCGCCGAGTCGCTCGGGCAGGTCCTCCGGCAGATCCCCGTCGGTGTAGAGGGACTTGATCTCGATCCCCGAGTCGGTGAACCGGCGCGGATCGTCGGGACCGACGATCGGGGCGATCGTGCGGTGCTCGTCGGTGGTGGCCATTGTGCGAGGTTACCCTTTGCTCCGTGCACGTCCGCGTCAGACTGTTTGCCGGTTTGCGGGAACGCGCCGGCGCCGCCGAGCTCGAGCTCGAGCTGCCCGACGGCGCGGTGGTCGGCGATGCGCTGAAGGAGGTGAGGGCCCTGACCGAGGGCGTCCCGGTGGTCATGGCCGTCAACCACGAGTACGCGGATCCAGCCGCGGCGCTGCACGCCGGCGACGAGGTGGCGCTTATCCCGCCCGTCTCCGGTGGCGCCGTCGGCGCGCTGCACGCCCGGTTGACGGAGGAGCCTTTGTCGCTGGACCGGCTGCTCGAGCTCGTGCGCGATCGCCGCGCCGGCGCGGTCGTGACGTTCCTCGGCGTGACGCGCGAGGTGGCCGAGCTCGAGTACGAGGCCTACGCCGAGATGGCAGAGCCCAAGATGGCCGAGATCGTGCGCCGGGCCATCGAGCGCCACGGCCTGTGCGCCGCGGCCGCCGAGCACCGGGTCGGCACCGTGCCGCGGTCAGAGCCGTCGGTGGCGATCGCGGTCTCGGCGCCCCACCGTGACGCCGCGTTCGCCGGGGCGCGCGAGATCATCGACGAGCTCAAGGCCCGGGTCCCGATCTGGAAGAAGGAGGAGGGCGAGTGGGTGCGCGGGGTGACGCCGCGGTCCTGAGGTCGCTCCCGGCGGTCCACGAGCTGGCGGCCGCTCTTGGCGCGCCGCACCACCTCGCCGTGGCCGCGGCGCGCCGCGCGATCGACGAACAGCGGCAGGCCGTGCTGGCCGGCGCCCCGCCGGACGGCGATCTGGTGCCGCGGGCACGCGAACTGCTGCTCGAGCTGGAGCGCTCGTCGCTGCGGAGCGTGCTCAATGCCACTGGCGTGATCCTGCACACCAACCTCGGGCGGGCGCCGTTGGCGACGAGCGCTTGCGAGGCCGTGGCTCGGGTCGCTCAGGGGTACTCGAACCTCGAGCTGGACCTGCGTACAGGTCAGCGCGGCAGCCGTCACGCCCATGTCGCACAGCTGCTGGCCGAGCTGACCGGCGCCGAGGATGCGATCGTGGTCAACAACGGGGCGGGCGCGGTCCTGCTAGCAGCGGCGGCGCTCGCCGGACCAGGGCAGGCAATCGTCGTGGCGCGCGGGCAGCTGGTCGAGATCGGTGGCGGCTTCCGGATTCCCGAGGTGATCGCGCAGTCCGGTGCTCGGCTGATCGAGGTGGGCACGACCAACCGCACCCGGCTGGCCGACTACGCGTGCGCGCTGCGCGACGCGGACGGCGAGGTCGGGGCGATCATGCGGGTCCACCAGTCGAACTTCCGCACGGTCGGGTTCGTGGAGGACGTGCCGGTGGAGGCGCTGTGCGAGCTGGGCCCGCCGGTGATCGACGACATAGGATCCGGCTGGCTGGCCAGCCAGCCAGCCACAGCCCCAGCCGCAGCCTTTGGGGGGACGGGGGCGACGCCCGTCGACGAGCCGCTCCTCACCACCTCGGTGGCGGCCGGCGCCGCGCTCGTGTGCTGCTCGGGCGACAAGCTGCTGGGAGGTCCGCAGGCCGGGCTGATGGTGGGGCGGCGAGAGGCGGTGGCGGCGGCCCGCCGGCACCCTCTGGCCCGGGCGCTGCGGATCGACAAGCTCTCGCTGGCGGCGCTCGAGGCGACGCTGCGGCTGTACCGCGATCCCCAGCGCGCGCTCCGGGAGATCCCCGTGCTGGCGATGCTGGCCGCCGACCCTGAGACGCTCGCGGCACGCGCGGAGCGGATCGCGGCCGGGATCGGAGAGGGTGCCTGCGTCGTCGCCGCATCCGCCAAGGTGGGCGGCGGGGCATTGCCGCTGCTCGAGCTCGGCGGACCGGCAGTGGCGCTCGAGGGCGAACCGGACTCGCTCGCGCGTGCCCTGCGCGCCCGGGAGGTGCCGGTGATCGTCCGGATCCACGACGGGCAGGTGCTGCTCGATCCGCGCACGCTCTCGGACGATGAGGTGCCGCTCCTGATCCGCGCTGTTCGGGGCGCGTTGGTTGCATGAAGCCCCTGACGCTCGGCACGGCCGGCCACATCGATCACGGCAAGAGCGCCCTGATTCGGGCCCTGACCGGCGTCGACACCGACCGGCTGCCCGAGGAGCGCGCGCGAGGGATCTCGATCGAGCTCGGCTACGCCAGCCTGATCCTGCCCTCCGGCCGGCGGCTGTCGGTGGTCGACGTTCCCGGGCACGAGCGGTTCGTGCGGACGATGGTCGCGGGCGCCACCGGGATCGACCTGTTCTTGATGACGATCGCGGCCGACGACGGGGTGATGCCCCAGACGCGCGAACACGCCGCCGTGCTGCGGGCGCTCGGCGTGAGCGTCGGCGTCGTGGCGGTGACCAAGAGCGACCTGGCCGATCCGGATGTGGCGCTGATCGAGGCCTCCGAGCTGCTGCCGGACAGCGAGGCGGTGGCTGTCTCGGCCCGCACCGGCGCGGGCCTCGAGGAGCTGCGCGCCGCGCTCGATCGCGCCTGCGTCACCGTCGCCTCGCGCGCCGACGCTGACGGCGCGGCGCGCCTGCACGTCGACCGGATCTTCACGATCAAGGGAGCGGGGACCGTGGTCACAGGAACCCTCTGGTCCGGTGAGATCGGTCGGGGAGACGAGCTCTTGGTGCTGCCGCAGGGCCGGCGCCTGCGTGTCCGCGGAGTCCAGGTCCATGACCAGGCCCTGGACCGCGCCCCGGCCGGCCAGCGGGTGGCGGTGAACCTGACCGGCACCGCGGTGGGGGAGATCGCGCGCGGGGACGTGCTTGTGGGCGGCGATTCGGGCCTGCGCCCGACCCATCGGATCGACGCCGAGCTCGAGTTCACCGAGCCGGTGAACGAGCCCGAGCACGGCGAGCGCGTCCAGGTCCATCACGGCACGCGCGAGGCGCCGGCTCGCCTGGCGTGGCTCGGGGGGCGTTTCTGGCAGATCCGCCTGGAGCAGCCGCTGGTACCGGCGGCCGGGGATCGCGTGGTCGTCCGGCAGATCGCGCCGCCGGACACGCTGGGCGGAGGCCGGGTGCTCGACCCTGCGCCGCGGCGACACGGCCCGAGCCGCGATGTGCTCGCGCGGCTCGAACGGCTGGCTCGGGGCGAAGCGCCGGAACCGTCCGGATGGGCCCTTTCGGTGGTCGCGGCGACGGCCCGCTCGGCATCCGTGCCTCGCCCATCGGGCCTGCCGCGCCACATCCGACGGACGCCGAGCGAAGCGAGGCCCCAAGAGACCCTGCCGAGTTCCGCGATCGCGCTCGCGGAACAACTCCGCGACGCCGGCGTCGAGCCACCCATCAACTCGGAGCTCGACGCCGCAGACCTGGCCGCCCTTCGCGAGGCGGGCTGTGCCGTGCGCGTCTCGAAAACGCTGCACTACCACGCCGACGTGCTCGCGGACATCCGCGCGCGGCTGGTGCAGCTCGCCGGCCGCGGCGGCGGCGCCGTGACGCTCGCCCAGCTGCGTGATGAGCTCGGCACATCGCGCAAGTTCGCGCAGGCGCTGCTCGAGCATTTCGACTCCGAGAAGGTGACGATCCGCCGCGGTGATGAGCACTTCCTGCGCCGCGGCGCTATGCATTCCGCGCCGTGAATCCGTAGATTCACGGGCATGCCAACCAGCCTAGTCACCGGGGGCGCGGGATTCCTCGGGTCCCATCTCTGTGAAGAACTGCTGCGTCGGGGGCATCGCGTGATCTGCGTCGACAGCCTCGAGACGGGGTCGCTCGCCAACATCGAGCACATCCGCGACCGCATGTTCGTGCACCGGAACATCGACATCATCGAGCCGTACTTCATCGACGAGCCGATCGACTTCGTCTACCACCTGGCTTCGCCAGCCTCGCCGATCGACTACCTGCGCCTGCCGCTGCACACGCTGAAGGTCGGGTCCTACGGGACCCACCACACGCTGGGGCTGGCGAAGTTCCACCGCGCCCGGTTCCTGATTGCCTCGACCAGCGAGGTGTATGGCGACCCTCAGGTGCACCCGCAACCGGAGAGCTACTGGGGCCACGTCAACCCGATCGGGCCGCGGGGGGTCTATGACGAGGCCAAGCGCTACGCCGAGGCGCTCACCATGGCCTACCACCGCCAGCAGGGCGTCGACACCGCGATCGTGCGGATTTTCAATACGTACGGTCCGAGGATGAGACCGTACGACGGGCGTGCGATCCCGACCTTCCTGCGCCAGGCGCTCCAGGACCGGCCGATCACGGTGTTCGGGGACGGCTCGCAGACTCGCTCGTTCTGCTACGTGGACGACGAGATTCGCGGCCTGATTGCGCTCGCCGAGTCCGGCTACCACGACCCGGTCAACATCGGCAACCCCGACGAGTTCACGCTGCTCGAGCTGGCCAGAACGGTGATCGAGGTGACCGGGTCGAGGTCGGAGATCTTGTTCGAGGCGCTGCCCACCGACGACCCGCAGGTGCGCCGGCCTGACATCACGCTCGCGCGCGAGATCCTCGGCTGGGAGCCCAGCGTGAGCCTGCGCGAGGGCCTCCAGCGCACGATCGAGCAGGCCGGAGTCGAGGCGCTCGTGGGGGCACGATAGTCGCCGGGCGCTAGCAACCCCGCGCACGAAACATTTCCCCGCTAGGACGCTACTTCAGTATCGAGCTACCGTTATAGCCGCCGGGGCCTGATGTCGGTGCGAGGTCGGAACTTGACGCTCGAGCAAAGAGAGGTCGGCAACATCCACCAGAACGGCGGGACGCAAGATGCCGTCCCGCTGTCGCTCCCCGAGCGGGACGTCCGGCGCAAAAAGCCGCCATTCCTCTCGTTCCTGCTGCGCTGGGAGACGCTGCGCCGCGTGGCGCGGGTGATCTCCCTGCTCGCGCTCGACTTCGCCGGGATCGTCGCCGCGCTGTTCACCGCGATGATGCTCAAGCTGGCCGTCCATGACCAGCTGAACGCGGGCGTGGCCTGGAGGGACATCAGGCACTGGATCGCGTTCGCGTACCTGCTAACGGTCCTTAGCTTCGCTCGTGTCGACCTGTACGCCGCGCGCACCCGCCGCCCCGGGCTGGCGCGGATCGCCACCGCCGTGTTCCAGGCGACCGTAATCGGCTTGGTGTTCGCGCTGGCCGACGGACAGCACTTCTCGAGCTACTTCATCTTCTACGGCTCGCTGTTCTTCGCGACGATCTACATCGCGACGCTGCGCGAGCTGCACCTGCGCGCAAGCGGATGGCTGCTCGACCAGGCGGGATACGCGCGGCGCGCGCTGCTGGTCGGATCGGGCAAGCACATCGAGGAGGTGGCGAGCGCGCTGGCCGACCGCGCACGCACGCGGGTCGACATCGTCGGCTACATCTCGCTCACGCCCCGCCCTCGTAACGGGCTGCGCTCGCTCGGGCAGCTTCCCGATCTCCCGGACGTGCTGGACTGCGAGGCGGTCCAGGAAGTGATCATCGCCGATCCCGATTTCCCGCAGGACAAGGCGGTCGAGCTCGTCGACTCCTGCCACCGGCGCGGCGTGACGGTGCAGTTCGCGCCGTCGACGATGGAGATCCTGATCGATCGCGCGGAGTTCGCGCCGGGCCACACCGTGCCGCTGTTCACGCTGCGTCCGCCCGTGTTCGAGGGCGTCGACTACGCGGTGAAGCGGTCGTTCGACCTGGTCGTCTCGATCGCCGGCTTGATCCTGCTCTCGCCGGTGTTCCTGGCCATCGCGATCGCGATCAAGCTGAGCTCGCGCGGCCCGGCGATCTACCGGTCGGCCAGGCCGGGGATGGCCGGCAAGCCGTTCTTCTGCTGCAAGTTCCGGACCATGCGCGAGCACGCCGAGCAGATCCAGGACGAACTCGAGCCGCTCAACGAGAAGTCGGGCGCGTTGTTCAAGATCCGTGATGACCCACGCATGACCAGGGTCGGGCGGTTCCTGCGCCGGTTCTCGCTCGACGAACTGCCCCAGCTCGTCAACGTGGTGCGGGGCGAGATGTCGCTCGTCGGACCGCGCCCGCTCCCCATGCGCGACTTCGACCGCCTCGAGGAGTGGCATAAGAAACGCTACCTGGTGCTGCCCGGCATCACCGGGCTGTGGCAGGTATCCGGCCGCGCCGAGCTCGACTTCGACGACCTCGTGCGCCTCGACTTCCTCTACCTGGAGCGCTGGTCGATCATGCTCGACCTGTCGATCCTGCTCAAGACGATCCCGGCCGTGCTCTCGCGGCGCGGCGCCTTCTAGGCCGGCTGCAGCCGCCTCTCAAGCCTTGGCCGGCGATAGGCTGCCGTAATGCCCCCGGCAGATCGCTTCGTGATCTCTTTCGCCGCCGAACCCCCGCAGGAGCCCCTCCCCTACGGGCGCTGGGCGGACACGTTGGCCGGACATTTCCGCGCGGCGGTGGCCGAGATCGACACCGAGGGCGAGGAAATCGGCGAACTCGACACGCAGATCGCATGGTTTCCCGATCGCACGTACGCCGGACGCACGTACATCCCGGCGGTGGCGCGGACCACCGGAGGCTACGAGCTGTTCGGCTTCGTCTCGTTCAATGAGGGACCGCAGGGTCCGAGCCACTTCGAGGCGCGAGTCGACTTCACCGCGGAGGTGGCCGAGGCCAATCCCGACTGGAAGCTGGACCTGAACGATGAGGTGATCGCCACCTGGCGCGGCGAGCAGGGAAAGACAGCGGACATCACGCTGGTCTGGGGCGTGCCGCTCGTGCCCGGGGGCGCGATCGTGACCGCCGAGCTGGCCAACCTGGCCGTCGACCAGTCCGAGCTCGTCGAGGATCGCTTCACGTTGATCGCACCCGACAACTACCGCTCGGACTTCCTCGAGATCAAGCTGTGGGGCAAGGGCGGCGACGAGCTCGCCGGCGAATCGCTCTACGTCGACGAAGACGAAGAGGATTGATCGGCGATCCTGCCGGCGCCGCGCTCGTTGGTCGACCCGTCGGCGCCGGTTAGCGCAGCCGGCAGCCGCAGCTTCGCCTCGGCCTCGCTCAGCGGGAAGTGACATGCCGCCAGATTCCTGGTGCCCTTGTGCTCGAGCAACGGCTCCTCCTGGCTGCAGAGCTCCTGCGCCTTGAAGCAGCGGGTGTGAAAGCGGCAGGCCTGCGGCGGATTGGCGGGGCTGGGGACATCGCCCGTCAGCAGCTGGCGCTCGCGGCGGCCGCCGCTCGCGCTCGCCACCGGCACGGCCGAGAGCAGCGCGCCCGTGTAGGGGTGGCGCGGGAAGCCGTACAGGTCGTCGCTCGGCGCGATCTCCACGATCTTGCCCAGGTACATGACGGCCACCCGGTCGCACATGTGGCGCACCACGGACAGGTCGTGGGCGATGAAGATCAGCGTCAGGCCCATCTCCCGCTGCAGCCCGCGCAGGAGGTTCAGCACCTGGGCCTGGATCGAGACGTCGAGGGCTGACACCGGCTCGTCGGCGACCAGCAGCTTCGGCTCGAGCGCGATCGCCCGCGCCACTCCGATGCGCTGACGCTGGCCGCCCGAGAACTCGTGCGGGAACCGGTTGTAGTGCTCGGGGTTCAGCCCGACCCGGTCCATCAATTCCTGGACACGCTTGCGACGCTCGCCGGACTCCTTGTGCAGCCCGTGGATGACGAACGGCTCGGCGATGATCGAGCCGACGGTCTTGCGCGGGTTCAACGACGAGTACGGATCCTGGAAGACCATCTGCGCCTCGCGGTGCAGCGCCTTCAGGTCGTCCTTCTTGGCGGAGGCGACGTCTTGGCCGTCGATCGTGATCGTGCCCGAGGTGGGATCGAGCAGCCGGACGAGGAGCCGCGCCGTTGTGCTCTTGCCGCAACCCGTCTCGCCGACGATTCCCAGCGTCTCGCCGCGCTTGACATCGAACGAGATGTCGTCGACCGCCTTGACCGCGCCGATCTGCTTCTGCAAGACGATCCCGCGGGTGATCGGGAAGTGCTTGACGAGGTTCCTGACCTCGACCAGATTCGCCCCGTTGGCGATCGCCGGCTCTGCTCCGTCCACGGTCAGCCTCCTCCGTCGCCCGTCTGTCGATGGCCGGCGTGGGCCCTCAGCGGTTGGTCCTCCTCGACGACGAGGTGGCGCAGGGTCCCCGACGTCTCGCCGGACTCCAGGCCGCGCCAGATCCGGGTCCTGACCTCGGTGGAGAGCAAGCAGGCCGCCTCGTGGCCGGGATCCCCGGTGACCGGCTCGAGCCTCGGATCGGTCCGGGTGTGGGCGTCGCGCACGTAGGGGCAGCGGGGATGGAAGTGACAGCCGGACGGCCGGCGGATGAGGCTGGGCGGACGGCCGGAGATCGGGACGAGTTCCTCGTCGCGCGGGGTGTCGAGCCGGGGGATCGACTTGAGCAGGCCCCACGTGTACGGATGCTGCGGCGAGCCGAAGATCGCCTCGGTCGGCGCCCGCTCGACGATCCGCCCGGCGTACATCACCCCGATGTGGTCGGTGATCTCCGCCACCACGCCGAGGTCGTGCGTGATCACGATAATCGCCATGCCGAGCCGGCGCTGGAGATCGTTGAGCAGGCCCAGGATCTGCGCCTGGACGGTGACGTCGAGCGCGGTGGTGGGCTCGTCGGCGATCAGCAGCTTGGGCTCGTTGGCCAGGGCCATGGCGATCATCACGCGCTGGCGCATGCCGCCCGAGAACTCGTGCGGGTACTGGTCGACGCGCCTTTGCGGATCGGGGATCCCGACCAGCTCGAGTAGCTCGACCGCCCGGCTTCGGGCGTCGGCCTTAGAGACCTTGCGATGGGTGAGGACGGCCTCTGAGAGCTGCTTGCCGACCTTGTAGAACGGGTGCAGCGAGGAGAGCGGGTCCTGGAAGATCATCGCGATCTCGTTGCCGCGGATCTTGCGCAGCTCGTCGTCGGGGAGCGAGACGAGGTCACGGCCCTCGAACATGATCCGGCCCTCGATCGAGGTGTTCTTTGCCCGGGTCAGGCCGAGCGTGGTGAGCGACGAGACGGTCTTGCCGGAGCCGGATTCACCGACGATGCCGAGCGTGTGCCCGGCGTCGACCGAGTAGGAGATCCCGTCGACTGCGTGGACGATGCCGTCGTCGGTCGCGAACTGCACACGCAGGTCCTCGACCTGCAGCAGCGCTGGGCTCACGAGTACCGCACTCTCGGATCGAGATAGGCGTAGGCGATATCCACGATCAGGTTGAAGAAGACGATGAAGAAGGCTCCGAACAACGTGATGCCCTGGATCGTCGTGAGATCCGACACGTTGATTGCGTTGTAGAGTAGCCGCCCCACGCCGGGGATGTTGAACACGGACTCGGTGAGGATCGCGTTGCCCGCAAGCAGGATGCCCACGTCGAGGCCGAGCAGCGTGACGATCGGGGTGATCGCGCTGCGCACGGCGTGACGCCTGATCACCGTGCGCTCGGGCAGCCCCTTGGCCCGGGCGGTGCGGATGTAGTCCTCCCCCATCGTGTCGATCATGCTGGCCCGCATGTAGCGGGCGTACACCGCCGAAGTCGCCGCGGCCAGGACGAGCCAGGGCAAGATCATCGACGCGAACTTCTGGAAGAAGGTCGAGGCGTTGGCATAGGAGCCCTGGCCGGGGAAGATCGGGAACTGGCCGATGTCGTTGGCGAACAGGTACAGCGACACGAGGCCGAGCCAGAACACCGGCGCCGAGATGAACGCCAGCGACGTAGTCATGCTCGAGCGGTCGAGAATCGAGCGGCGCTTGACGGCCGAGATGATCCCCACCGTGAGCCCCACCGAGAGCCAGATGATGACCGCGCCGACGACGAGCCAGATGGTGGCCGGCAGACGAGAGAGGATCAACTGTCTGACCGGGACGTTGTACTGATAGCTGTAGCCGAAGTCGAAATGCAGGAACACCTGCCGGATGTAGATCAGGTACTGCTGCCAGATCGGTTTGTCGAGCCCCAACGTGTGGCGAATCTGGGCGATCTGCTGGGGGCCCGCGTTCTTCCCCGCGCGCAGGACGGCCGGGTCCGCCGACGGCAGCACGTAGAAGATGAAGAACACCACGGCGCTGACCATGAACAGCATCGCGATGCCCCAAAGGATTCTCCTGATGATGTAGCGACCCATGGCAGCTGAGGGATTTGTGCGAGACGGGCCCGCCGCCGGAGGTGACGGCGAGCCCTTTCGCGCCTAGTTCAAATGACCCTCGTCGCTCACCTCACTTCACAACGGAAGTAAACGACAGGTCGGTGAGCCCGTTGAACTCGTTGATCACCGGGATCACGTTCTTCGAGCCGACGTTCGCCTCGTAGTCCCAGAGCCACGGAATCGCCGGCGCCTGGGCCATGATCTGGTCGTCGATCTTGCCGTACTCGGCGGCGCGCTGCGCCGGGTCGGTGATGTACTTCGCCGCGTTCAGCGCGGTGTTGATCGCCGGGTTGTTCAGCAGCGCCTGGTTGGCGTTGTTGGACGGGCTGCCCGTGATCGTTGCCGCGTTGAACGGAACGTCGATCATCGCCTGGCCGTCGTTGAAGTCCTTGATCCACCCCACGTTCGGGCAGACGTTCGGCGTGTTGGCCACGTTGTTGCAGAACTTCGTGTACATGACCGCGTGCTCCACCGGGTGCAGCTGGACGTTGAAGCCGAGCTGCGCCAGCTGTGCCTTGGCCACCTGAGCGGTGTCGCTGCCCGGAGGCGTATTGTCGGAGACCATCGTGACCGTGCAGTTACCCGAGCACTTGCCGCTCGAGTAGCCGGCCTTCTTCATGTACGACGCGGCCAGCGCCGGATCCCCGGTGGGGTGCTGAACGAAGTCGAACTGAGACCCGGACGGGCCGGCGGCCCCTCCGGCCTGCTGGAAGCCCGGGATGCCCGGCGGGATGAAGTGCGTCGCCAGACCGCCGGCCAGTGGCCCTCCACGAGTGTCTCGCAGCGCGTCGCGATTGGAGGCTGCGATCACCGCCTTGCGGACATTGATGTTGTTGAACGGCGGCTTGGTCGTGTTGAGCGTGATGTACCGGTTACCGCCCGCCGGGGTCAGGCTGAGCTGGTGCGGGTACTGCGTGGCGGCGACCTTCAACGACTGCCCGGTGGCGGAGAAGTCGAAGTTCGTCATGTCCGAGCCGGTGAGGATCTTGGTAATGGCGGAGTTCGTGTCCGAGAAGCCCTCCTGGATCACGGCCTTGTCGACAAACGCCGGACGGAAGTCGGAACCGGCCGTGTAATTCGGGTTGCGCGACAGCACGATCTGCTTGCCCGGCGAGTAGTTCGAGACGTAGTACGGACCGACGTCGAGCTGATGCTCACCGTAGGCGGACGACGGCGTCTTCGTGTCGAACTTGGCCGCGTAACCCTCCGGAACCGGCGAGGACAGCGGCAGTGACAGCGCATCGATCACGCCGATGGACGACGGCCGGCTCAGGTGGAACACAATCGTCGAGGAGTCCGGCGTCGTGATGCCGCTGATGTTCGGCGCCTTCGTCGGGTCCTTCTTCACCGCCGCCTGAGCGGCTGCCAAGCCTTGGAGATCCGCGAAGTACAGCGTGAGGTAGCCGTTCGGCACGCCCGGCATCAGACCACGGTCGATCGCGTACTTGACGTCTTGGGAGACGACCGGCTTGCTCCAGCCGGGACCGCCGCCCAGCGGCGGGCTGTAGTGGATGTTCGGCTTGATCTTGAACGTGATCGTCCTGCCGTTGTTGGTCACCGTCGGTTCGGCTGCCGCGAGCAACGGCTTCGGCGCCGCCGTGTCGGCCGGCGGCCATCCCATCAGCGGCGAGTCCACCGCCTGATCGACCATGTAGGTCGGCTGGTAGTAGGCGGCGCCGGGATCGATGTAGTCGACGTCACCGTTTGCGAGCACGGTCAAGCTTCCTCCCTTGGCCGCGTTCGCCGGTGCGCTCGTGCGCGCCGGAAACTTAGCCAGCTCCGCGCTGACTGACGAGCTGCTGCCCGAGCTACCACTGCTACTCGGGCTCCCAGGGCTGCTCGTTGTCTTGCTACTCGAGCCGCATGCCGCGAGCCCGATCGCTACCACTGCCAGGAACCCAGGGAGGAACACCCCGAGCAATCTGGACCTGGATCGCATATCCCATCCTTTCGTAATACGACGTACCTCATTTGACTGTCATGCACTGCACTCCCCTGTGAAGTCAAGACTTCGCCGTGCGCGGGTTGAGCGCGTCCGTCATCGCGTCGCCGACGAAGTTGAAGGCGAGTACGGTGAACAGCAGCGCGAGGCCCGGGAACAGCATGTACCACCACTGGCTCTGGATGTTCAGCGAGGCATCCGAGATCATCTGACCCCAGCTCGGAGTCGGAGGCTGAACCCCGACCCCCAGGAACGAAAGCGCCGCCTCGAACAGGATCGCCGTGGGCACGAACGTGGTGACGAACACGATGATCGGAGCGGCCAGGTTCGGCAGCAGCTCCTTGACAACGATCCGCCGGTTCGATGCGCCGAGCGAACGCGCGGCGTCGACGAACTCCTTCTCGCGCAGCGAGAGAACCTGCCCGCGAATGATCCGGGCCGGGTAGGTCCAGCTGGTCAGCGCGATCACCGCGATCACGACCGGCTCACCCGGCTTGACCAGACCGCCCACGCAACCCTTCCCGAACGAACACGCCGAGGCCAGTCCGATGGCCAGCAGCAGATACGGAATGGCCAGCCAGACGTCGACCGCCCGCGAGACCAAGGTGTCGACCCAGCCGCGGTAGTAGCCGGCGAACAGCCCCAGGAACACCCCGATAACCGTGGTGATCGCGGCCGAGACGAACGCCACCAGAAGCGAGACTCGAGCCCCGTAGACCACCCGGCTGAATACGTCGCGCCCGAGTTGATCGACGCCGAACAAGTGGGCCGAGCTGGGCCCCGTCGGCTGACCGAACACGTCGAGCGCGTTGGTATCCGCCTTGTACGGGCCCGGTGCACCGACCAGCGAGCAGACCAGCGGGGCGAAGATCGCCACCAGGATCAGCAGAATCAGGAACCCGATGCTGACCAACGCGAACTTGTCCTCCCGGAACCGCTTGAAGAACAGCTCCCAGGGGGAGCGCGCCGCGATGTCGCCGCCGGCGACGAGATCGACCGCTGCCCCTGCTTCGGCTTCTGCGAGTTCCAGGTCTGATGTAGTGCCGACGCTCATGGTCTATTCGTACCTTGCACGTCTCGCACAGGTGGGACCTCCTCCACGAACGAGGGATACCACATCTGGGCGGCGCACGCCACCAATCGTTAACCCGCGGTAAATGGAGCGCTAGCCGTCGGGCAGTCGGCTGGGGTCGGGGGTGCGGGTTGGTTGGGGCGGTCGGTGGCGGAGGGTCGGAGCCGGTCGGGGGCGGCGGGCGCCGATACGCTCTCTCGAGCCGCGGCCCTCGTAGCTCAACGGATAGAGCACGCGCCTCCTAAGCGCGGGATGCAGGTTCGATTCCTGCCGGGGGCAAATCTGAGGCCTTGATCGCCCCGCGAGCTTTGTGCCCGAGTTTCGCCTCACTCGGCGTCGGCCGGCGGGTCAAGTGAGGACATACTCGCGTATAGACCGAGTTTCGGCTCGTTCGGCTGGCGGCGGGTGCTCGAGTGCGGCGAAACTCGCCAACGGAGGTCGGGGCCGGCCGCGTGTCTCAGACCTGCCCTGCCTTGGAGTGTTGCGCCGCCGGCTCGCGCCGGTGAGGGAGGCAGATAGCAACTGCGGGACTCGATCACGCGCGATGATCGTCCCTCGTCGCCGCCTCCCCGGCGGCCGGATTGTCGAGCCGTGCATGGGCGCCGGCCCTTCCGCGCTGAGCCGATCCTCACCGGCCCCCGTGCTACCGTCCGCGCTTCTCCGTGGCCGAGAGCACGCTAGAAGCACCGACGATCCCGGAGGCGGCTGCCGCGGATCAAGCGTTACCACGCGAACCGGCGCCGTGGACGCTGCGCGCGTACGTGAGCGAGCACCCGTGGCTGTCGGCCACGGCGGTGATCCTGGTCGTCTCGGCCGTGCTCGTGGTGTGGGCCCGGACCAGGCCCAGCTACGACGCCTACGGGTGGCTCGTGTGGGGCCAGCAGACCCTGCACCTGAGCCTCGACCTCGGTGGCGCGCCCTCGTGGAAGCCGCTGCCCTACCTGTTCACGGTCCCCTACGCGCTGGCCGGCCATTACCAGGTGTGGCTGTGGATGCTGACGGCCACGGCGGTGGCGCTGGCTGGTCCCCTGTTCGCGGGGCGGATCGCGTTCCGGCTCAGCGGCGGAAGCGAGACGCGCGATGACCCGGAGCCGATCCGGCGCTATGCCCCCTATGTGGCCGCAGTGTTCGCCGGGGCGGCGGTGCTGGGGCTCGAGGATTACTTCCACTACATCCTGAGCTCACAGTCGGACCCGATGCTCGTCACCTTCGTCCTCGCGGCGATCGACATGTTCCTGATCGGTCGCTATCGCTGGACGCTCCTGTTCGGCCTGCTCGCCGCCCTCGGACGGCCCGAAGTCTGGCCGTTCCTGGGTCTATTCATGCTCTGGGCGTGGTTCAAGGTGCCGCGCATGCGGTGGATGCTCATCGGCAGCGTGGCCGTGATCGCCTTCATGTGGTTCGGGATCCCGACCATCACCAATGGGCGGCCCAATATCTCGGGCGAGCTGGCCAAGCTGTCTCCTCGAGCGCTTCATCACAACCGCCTGGTCGGGACGCTCGACCGGTTCACCGAGCTCCAGTACCTGCCACTGTGGATCGCGGCGCTGGTAACCGCGGCGGTCGCGCTCGTCCGCCGCAAGCTTGTCGTCCTGGCGCTGGCCGCCGGCGCGCTGGGCTGGGTGGTCGTGGAGATCGCATTCGCCTACCACGGCTGGCCGGCGCTCCCGCGCTACATGTTCGAAGCGGCGGCCGTGGCCGCGATAGTGGCGGGCGTGGGTGTGGGCTGGGTGCTGCTCGAGGTGCCGCGGATCAACCGAGGCGTCCCGCGCTGGGCGGGCCTCGTGGTGGTCGCCGTGCTCGTGGCCACCCTGGTTCCGGGCGCGCTGACCCGCGCGCGGACCGAGCGCCGTGACCTGCGCCACGAGCGCGGCCGTACGCACCAGATCGCGCTGCTCCAGAGCGCGACCAACCGGTTGGGCGGCTCGCGCCACATCCTCAACTGCGGCCAGCCGGTGACGGACGTCGGCTATGTGAGCACGCTGGCCTGGCTCTATCGCATCGACGTCGGCTCGGTCGGAGGCCTCCAACAGCACGTCGAGGCGGCGGAGCTGCGCAACCCGGCGATTGCGAAGGTGCTGTTCAAGCCGTTGACCCAGGGCGGGTGGAACGTTCTGCCGTGGCACACGCGGTCCCACCAAGTGGCTCGCTGCGCGGGACTGCACGCGACCTACACCAACAGCGGCGCGCTGATCCGTCGGTAACGTGACCACGACCTGGCAACGGCCGAGTCCGGCGCCGGCCGAGGCGGGACCGGGGGGACGCAGAGAAGCCGTCCGCCGGCATACGCCGCTGATGCTCGCGCTCGGGAGCGCGGTCGCCCTGCTCGTGATCTCGACCGCGATCCTCCTGTGGGCCCGCACCCGACCAGGATTCGACCCCTACGGCTGGCTGGTGTGGGGGCATCAGACGGTGGCGGGGAACCTCGACACCAACGCCGCCCCCTCCTGGAAGCCGCTCCCCTACCTGTTCACCGTGCCCTACGGCCTGTTCGGCCACTATCAGTTGTGGCTGTGGATGATCACCTCACTGGCGATTTCGCTCGGCGGCGCTGTCTTCGCCGGCCGGATCGCCCATCGACTGACCGGTGCCGGTCCGGAACGCCGGTATGCCGCGTATGCCGCGGCGCTATTCGCGGGCCTGGGGCTGCTCGGCATCAGCGACTACTGGCACTACTTGCTGAGCGCGCAGTCGGATCCGATGATCGTCACCCTGTGCCTGGCCGCAATCGACTGCCACCTGAGCGGGCGGCCGCGCTGGGCATTCGTGTGCGGGGCGCTGGCGGCGCTGGGCAGGCCCGAGGTCTGGCTGTTCCTCGGCCTGTACTCGATCTGGGCCTGGCGCGCGATCCCCTCGATGCGCTGGCTGATCGTCACCGGGATCGTCCTCGTGGTGTTGCTGTGGTTCGGGATCCCGGCGCTCACCTCCCGTAGCCCGTTCGTCGCCGGCTCGAACGCACTGGGATCGGGCCGCCGGCTCCGCAGCGACCGGGTGTTCGGCACGATCGGACGCTTCCTGGACCTCAACCCGACCGTGCTCGAGTTGACCGCGCTGCTCGCCGTGGCTCTGGCCGTGGTGCGCCGCGACCGGCTCACCCTCGTGCTCGCGGCCGGAGTGTGCGTGTGGGTGATCGTCGAGATCGCCTTCTCGCTGCACGGATGGCCGGGGCTCGGTCGCTACATGTTCGAGCCGGCGGCCGTGGTCATCGCGCTGGCCGGGGTGGCGATCGGGCGCCTGCTCGCCGAGCCGCCCCGGATTTCGAGCCTTGCTACCTGGCTCGGGATCGCGCTGGTCGTCGTGATCGTCGGCGCCCTCGTGCCCCCGGCCGTGTCACACGCGCGCACTGCACACCGCGACATCCGTGCCCAGCGGGTCCGCACGGGCCAGATCGGGAGGCTGTCGAGCGTCGTCGCGCGCCTCGGAGGACCGGCGCGCTTCAGACCCTGTGGCGAGCCGCTCACCCGGCTGGAGTACCAGACCATTCTCGCCTGGACCCTTCACCTCAACGTGGCCAGTGTCGGCTACAAGTACGTCCCGGCGATTGCCAGTGGGCGGCCGATCGTCCTGTTTACGCCGCTTTCGCACGGTGGCTGGCGGGTGCAGGCGCTGCATCAGCGGCTGCCGAGTTGCCGGTCGTTCCCGAGGTAGGACCTAGCGGTCGGGCCGCTCCGGGTACACCTGGTCGATCGTCGTCAGAGCCACGAACGGTGCGTCGGCGGCCGCTTCGATGGCCTCGCGCCCTCCGGCCAGGCGGTCGCAGATCACGAGAACGCCGCAGACCTGGTGGCCCTCCTGTCTGAGGGCCCCCAGGGCGCGGAGGGTCGACCCGCCGGTCGTCACCACGTCCTCGACGAGCATGCATCGCTCGTCCGCAGCCAGCACCGGTCCTTCGATGCGCCGGGACAGCCCGTGGGCCTTGACCTCCTTGCGCACGAAGAAGGCCTTCACGTCTGCCCCGCCGGCCAGGGCGGCGCAGGCGATGGGGTCAGCGCCCATGGTCATGCCGCCCACCGCCGTCGCGTTCCAGGCGCGGGCCTGTTCGGCTACGAGCTCGGCCAGGGCCAGGAAGCCGGGCGGGCGGAGGATCGCGCGCTTCGCGTCCACCAGGTACTGCGCCGTGCGCCCGCTGGTCAGAACCACCTCGCCGATCACCAGCCCGTGATCGCGGAGCTCGGCGAGCAGCCGCTCGCGCGCGCTCGTCTGTGTGTCTAGTCCCATCGGCGGGGCCTCATGCTAGCCACGCAACTGGCGGGCAGGCGCGCGCAGGCTCAGTAGTAGACGTCGACCCAGTCGCCGAGCTTCAGCCAGTTATAGATCGAGATCGCGTCGACGATCGGGACGCGCATGCAGCCGTGGCTGGCGGGATAGTCGGGCGCCGGGTTGTAGCCGTGGATGGCGTACGCCCCGGCAGGGTCGAAGAAGTTCGAGTAGTACATCCCGTCGGCAGGTAGCCGGGGACCTTCAGAGTAGACGCGGAAGTCGCCGAGGATCGTCGGGGTCGAGGGCTTGCCAGAGCTAGTCGGGTAGATGCTCATGACATGCGAGCCGTCGACCAATGCGAGCAGTTGCAGCGACAGGTTGCCCTCGGCATGCTCGCCGTGGCTCGGAAAGCGGACCTTGAACGCGCCGAAGCCGTCGAGCAGATAGCTGATCGTGCGACTGTCCAGGGTCTGATAGGTGCCCCAGTGCAGCAGCCGGTGGTAGGCGTCGAGGGCCAGTCCGGTACCAGTGTCGTACACGCCCGTCTGCGGGATGTAGAAGTGCAGCGCGGCGAGCCGCTGCTGGATCAACTGCACGAACGGTCCGCTTGATCCGAAGCCGGCGCGCTCGTCGAGCGCCGCGAAGCTGCGGCGCGCCAGCAGGCCGCCTAACGTGGCGGTACGTTTGTGTCCCGCCTGCACTGTCACCCGACCGGCGCTTGGGCTCGACACGCTCTCGGTGAACGTGCCGTAGCGGCCACCCGCCGCCGGCTTGATGCTCAGACGGGCGCGCTTGAATTCCTTGCTGCCCACGAACGCTTTGACCAGAACCGTCTGACCGGGGACGTACGGGCGGACCACCCCCTGCACATGCACGGTTCGGCCCGGCACCGTGACGAGGTGACCTCCGGCGAGGAACGCGTCGGGCACGGACAGACGGATCGTGCCATGCGCCGGATGGGCCGGCGCGGACGCCGCGCTCGCGGGCGCTGCGGAAATCACGGCGATCGCCGCGACGAGTGCGGCGAGGGCAGTGACCCGGCCGGCAAGCACCCCCGACATGCCAAAAAGTAAATCATGCGCGGCAACTTGGTCCAGCCGGTGGATCGGCGTGATGGGCCGCCGGCGTCAGGTCGCCGGCGCAGGGCTGTCATTGGCGAGCGGCAGCGTGAGGGCCCCGATCAGCGCCACCGACCCCGCCGCCAGCGCGAGCACGTCGACGGCAGCCCAGTGCAGCTGGGCGATCCCCAGGGCCAGTGAGTTGTTCACCGAGTGCAGGGCCATGCACGGGTACAGCGAGCGGGTCCGCCAGCGCACCAGGCACAGCACGAAGCCGAAGAGGGCAAGCGGGACGAGGTAGCGCGCGCTGGTGGAACCAGCGTGGACCAGGCCGAACAGGGTTCCGGTGACGATCGCGGCGGCCCAGGTGCCAAGATCGTGACCGCGCACCTTGAGGTGCCAGCGGCGCAGCGCGCCGAAGACGAAGCCGCGGAAGAAGAACTCCTCGGCCACCGGGGCCACGACGCAGACGAAGGCGGCGGCGCCGATGAGCGCGGCCGTGCCCTGGCCGATCCCGAGGCCCCGCGGCAGCTTTTCGTTCCCATGCAGCCCGAAGATCGCCTGGTAAAGCGCGGTCAGCACGTAGTAGGACACCCCGGCCGTGAAGAACGCCCCGACGGCGAGCCGGGGCGCGACCCGGCGATAGCCGAAATCCGAGGGCTTTACCCGGCGGTGCAAGCCCGCGAGATAGAGCGCCGCGACCACGAAGGAAAGGTCGAACACCATGTCGCCGACGATGTTCACCGCCGGCGTATCGGTACTCGATCCTGCCGCGCGGCCGATGCCGGCGACTGCGGCGGTGGCGAGCACGCCCACTACCAGCCCCACGGCAAAGGCCGCCGGCACCGTCCACATCGGCCATGGCACGTCGTCGGAACGGTCCCGCTTGGGCTTCGGCTCTTGACCCGGCGGGAGGGCCGGGTCCGATGGGCTCACCTGCGGTGGGGGAAGGCTCGGCATGCCCGCCAGACTTTAGGGGCGCTCGCGTGCGTGCCGTCCCTGGGCGCGACCCGCGTGCGCAGCTGCGGACGCCGGGGCGATCAGGCCGGCGGCGCCGGGGCGATCAACTCGGACAGGCTCGAGATCGTGCGTACGCGCGGAACGGCAGGCCCGCCCCCGCGCCGGATGAGGATCGGCTCGATCCCGGCCGCACGCGCCCCGGCAACGTCCTCGTCGAGGCTGTCGCCGACGTGAATCGCCTGGTCGGGCCCAACACCGGCCAGCGCCAGCGCCTGCTCGAAGATCGCCGGCGCCGGCTTGCGCGCACCCACCATCGCCGAGGTGAGGATCCCGTCGACCAGCGGCTCGAGCTCGAGCCCGCGCAGGACGCCGACCAGCGAGACGTCCCAGTTGCTGACCACGACGAGCCGCTGCTCTCGCGCCCGTGCTGCCTCGAGTGTGGGCCGGACGTCCGGGAACGCGGTGAAACGCAGCGAGGCCAGCAGCGCATCGACCAGCGGCTCGAGCTCGAGCCGGCCGGCGACCGCATCGGGCAGCGCCGCACGCAGTACCTCGGCACACCGCCGGCGGAGCGCGTCGAGGCCGGTCGAGTCGCGCCCCTCGTCGAGGTGCGCGCGGTAATAGGCGATCTCGGCGGCGATCGCGCGCGCGGCCTCAGCCTCGCTCACATCGACTTCGAACCGGGTCGCCAGCTCTGAGCGCAGGAGGGGGGCGGGCGGCTCGAGAGCGACCAGAGTCCCGAGGGCATCGAGGAGGATGGCGGCCGGCGCGAGTGCGGTGGCGGACGCAGCGGTGGCGGTGGCGGACGCGGTGGCGGTGGCGGACGCGGTGGCGGTGGCGGACGCGGTGGCGGACGCGGTGGCGGTGGCGGGCATGCGGCGGCCGAGTGTGGCAGCCCGGGGCCACCGCGTGGCGTCGCACGAAGGCCGTCGCGGAGCAGGAGCCCGTACCGGCGGCCCGAAAAAGCGTGCCAGCTAAACTGGCCGGTCAGTTTCGGTGCCGACAGGTCCTCCCGCGCGCCGAAAACGCCCCGCCGGGGCCACCCGACATGAGTCGACGCGAACGACAGCGCCGCCGCAGGCACAACCACGGACATCCCGTGGGCAAGGTGCTGCTCATAACCGGAATCCTCATCGTCTGCGCCGCGGCGATCGCCGCGCTGCTGGCGGTCGGCTGGGTGGTGGCGACGGCGGACTCGGCGCCCAACCTGACCGCGCTGCACGCACGGCATGCCAACCCACCCACCGAGATCTTCGCCGCGGACGGCTCGCTGCTCGGCTACGTGCGCACGAACACGGTGTTCAACTCCGTATCGCCGAACCGGATCCCCAAGCGGCTCAAGCAGGCGACGATCGCGATCGAGGACCGGCGCTTCTACCAGCACGGCGCGCTCGACTACCAAGGCATTCTGCGCGCGGGAGTCAAGGACCTGCTTGGGCAGGGCAACTCACTGCAGGGCGCATCCACGCTGACCATGCAGCTGGTCAACCAGACCTACATGCCCGAGAGCTTTCGCAAGCACCGCGACCTCAAGTACAAGATCGCGCAGGCAAAGCTGGCCCTCCAGCTGGAAAACAAGCATTCCAAGGACTGGATCCTGAACCAGTACCTGAACAGCGTCCCGTACGGGACGACCAACGGCGAGGAGGCGATCGGCGTCGGCGCCGCGGCCCTGATGTTCTTCAACAAGCCGGTGTGGAAGCTGAACCTGGCGCAGATGTCGCTGCTGGCCGGGTTGCCCCAGTCACCCACGCAGTACAACCCGACGGTCGACCCGAAGCTCGCCAAGACCCGCCGCAACGCGGTGCTCCAGTCGATGGTGCAGTCGCATTACATCCCCCAGGGCCTGGCCAACGCGGTGATCAAGCAGCCGCTCCAGCTCCACCCGAACGCGCGCTTCCTCCAGCACAGCCAGCCGTACATCTTCGACTACATCCAGCAGCAGCTGAACAACAAGTTCGGGGCAAACAAGGTGCAGAACGGCGGGCTCAAGGTCTACACGACGATCGACCTGAAGCGCCAGCAGGAGGCCGAGGACGCGATCTACGCCCACAACGGCGTCAACGGCGTCCCCGCGGCCGCGCTGGCCTCAGTTGACCCAACCAACGGCCACATCCTGGCCATCGCCTCCTCGGCCACGTATGACCACACCAAGTTCGACTATCCGGTGCAGGCTGAACGGCAGACCGGATCGGCGTTCAAGGTGTTCGCGCTGATGACGCTGATCCACGACTACGACGGCGACCCCAACCAGACGTATTACACCTCCAAGGCTCTGCCCGCCGGATGGCTTCCGGAGGATCCAACCTGGTCGGTGCACACGGCCGAGGAGACCTACCAGGGGACGATCAACGTCGCGCATGCGACGACCGTGTCGGACAACACAGTGTTCGCGCAGCTGGCCGCCGATCTGGGCTGGAGCAAGCTCGACGCCACCGCGCACGCGATGGGCATCACCTCGCCGCTCGACGCATTCCCGTCGGAGGTGCTCGGCGGCCTGCACAACTGCTGCACGATGCTCGAGATGGCCGACGCCTACGCGACCCTGGCCAACCAGGGCGTGCACGTTCCGACCACGATCATCAGCAAGGTCGTGTTCCCGGACGGCAAGGTGGTCAATCTCGCGGATCCACCCCATACCCAGGTGTTCAGCGACGGCGAGGCCCACGAGGCGACTCAGGTCCTGAAGACCGTGATCCAGAGCGGCACCGGCACGGCCGCCGGCTACGGGTGCCCGGCCGCCGGCAAGACGGGGACCGCGCAGAATTATTCGAACGCCTGGTTCGTGGGCTACACCCCCAAGCTCGCGACCGCAGTGTGGGTGGGCTATCCGCAGGGCAACATCTCCATGCCCAATGGCTTTGGCGGCACGCTGGCCGCGCCGATCTGGCACGACTACATGTTGCGGGCGTCGGACGGCTACTGCGGCGACTTCCCGCAGCCGACCACGTCCTGGTCAGGTATCGCCTTCACCGGGCCGCGCTCGTCCTCCAAGACCGCGCCGAGCCCGCCGACCCCGAGCGCCGGCGGGACAGGGTCGGGCGTGTACAACACCCCGCAGCTCTACACCCCGCCGCCCGCCACGACCGTCAAACCGGCGACGCCGCGGCCGAAGGCGCCGACCACCACGGTCCAGTCGGGTGGCGCCGCCACGCCAGGCGGCGGGCACGGCACTGGCCACGGTGGCGGGCACGGCCACGGCGGTGGCGGCGGCAAGCACGGCTAGGCGCGACCTGCGGCAGGGCTCGCTTTTCGTGGACGGGCCCGAATACCCACTACTCTTACGGAAGCCCGGGGCTGCGCCCACGATTGCGCGTGGCCCGGATCCGAGGATTTAGGCGCATGCCCAAGGAAGAGAAAGTCGAACTCGAAGGCGAGGTTGTCGAGGCCCTGCCGAACGCGATGTTCCGCGTCAAGCTCGACAACATGGATCGCGTCGTGCTCGGTCACGTGGCCGGGAAGATGCGCCGCTTCCGGATTCGCATCCTGCCGGGGGATCGCGTGCGGGTCGAGCTCTCGCCATACGACCTCGATCGGGCGCGGATCGTCTACCGGCATCGCTGAGCCCTCGCGCGCCGATGCGTGAGCTCGAGCTGGTCGAGGCGCTCGAGCGTCGGCTACCGGCCGCCGGCGGACGCGTCGTCCGCGCGCTGGGCGACGACGCCGCGGTGGTGCGGGCGGACCGCTACGCGGTGACCTCGGTCGACGCGATGGTCGAGGGGGTGCACTTCCGCTCAGAGCAGCTGACGCCTGAGCAGATCGGGCATCGCGCGCTGGCGGCTGCCGCATCGGACCTGGCGGCGATGGGCGCGCGCCCGGGGGAGGCCTACCTGGCGCTCGGCCTTCCGTCCGGGTTCGAGGCCCAGCGCGCACTGGCGGTCGTCGACGGCGCCCAGGCGCTGGCCGATGCGGTCGGGATCACGATCGCGGGCGGCGACGTGACGCGGGCGCCGGCGTTGACCGTCTCGTTCACGGTGGTCGGGTGGGCGCACGACGCGGGCGAACTGGTTGGGCGCGACGGCGCGCGGCCGGGCGACCGGGTGGGGGTGACCGGCACCCTGGGCGCGGCGGGGGCCGGACTCGCGCTGCTCGAGCGGCGCGCCGGCAGCGCGCTTGGCGCCGAAGCGGGAGCGGCGCTGCGGGAGCGCTACGCACGGCCCTGGCCGCGTCTGAAGGAAGGCCGAGAGCTGGCCGAACACGGCGCGAGCGCGATGATCGACCTGTCCGACGGCCTGGCCACCGACGCGGCGCACCTGGCGCATCGCAGCGGTGTTCGGCTCGAGCTGCGGCTCTCGGCGCTGCCGCTGGCGCCGGGCGTCGCCGAGGTCGCGCGTGAACTGGACGGTGACCCGGCGGCCTTCGCCGCCACCGCGGGTGAGGACTACGAGTTGTGCGTCTGCCTGCCGGCGCGGAGCGCGAGCCAGCTCAGCGACGTGACCTGGATCGGGTGTGTCGAGGAGGGACCGCCGGGCGTGGTGTTTGCCGACGCGGCCGGGCCGCTCGCCGGATACGAGCACTCGTTCTGAGCGAGCCGGCGCATCATGGCGTCGGCCACCGCGGTCGCGTCGACGCGGTACTCGCCGCGCTCGATCAGTCGCTTCACCACGGCGGGGTCCATGGCGTCACTGTACTCGAGTGAATCGAGGGGCCCGGACGGGTGCGGCATAGCGTCTCGACCCTAATCGGGTCGAATCTTGGGGCGCGCTTCGGCGGCGCATCCGTGCCCCGCGCCGGGCACGGATGCCCGGCGCAACCGGACCCATGGACGCCGCCGAAGGCGGCCCCAAAAAAAACCACGCACGTGTCTTCAGCGCCGCAGCGCAGACTTGGTGCCGCCGAGGGAACCTGGACCGGCGTATGTGATCGGCCCGCGGACCGTGATTCCCGTCTCGGCGGGGCGGGGTCGCGGCTGGCGGGCTATCCGCACGACCATCACGGCCAGGCTGACCACGCAGCCCAGCACAACGCTCCATTCGATCGCGCTGGCCAGCGAGACACTGCCGCCCGCGAGCATGAGGACAGCATTCCAGGCGGCGGCCGCGGGGCCAAGGCCCAGCACGGCCGCGTAGTAGTAGGCAGCCAGGATGCCAGGCGCCAGCCCGCCCACGAACAGCAGGACAGCCCAGGGCGCGCGCAAGCGCCGCTCGGGCGCGACGATCCACATCCACAGGTGAAGGGCGGGGACGATCAGCGCGGCGGCGAACGGATTCTCGAGCCAGATCGCGAGGGCCGCCGCGCTCAGGACGAGCAGGAAGGCCGCGGCCGCGCCGGGCGAGGCCTGGTCGTCGGACCCAGCGCGGCGCCGGTCGTGCCGGCGACCGTTGGCCGGCTCGCGATCCGGCACGGCCTGGGAGGGCCAGATGTGGCGCGCGAGCCGCCACCGGACGACGAAGCCGAGGACGACCAGGCATCCCAGGCCGGCGAGGATGCCCACGGCTTTGCCGTCGAGCGTAAGGGCATCGCCGCCGACGGGCCCGGGCGGCGCGGCGTCGATGACACCGGCGACCCGCAGTCCGACCACGGCCAGCGCGGCGAGCACGAACGGCAGGCAGGCCGACAGCACCCAGAGGATCCAGCGACCGACGCGGTGACCACGCCGGCGGGCTCGGGCCAGCCCGTCGACCGTCGCGCCCAGCACGGGCAGGATCAGCGCCAGCACCAGGACGCGGATCGCCCACGCCGGGATCAGCTTGCCCTGCCAGCGCAGGTAGGAGGACGGTCCCGGGACGACCGGCCCAGCCTCGAGCGCGCTCACCGTCTGCAGGATGGTTCGCCCGAAGCCGCCGATCTGGCCCGGGCTGGTTGGCTCGTCGGTCGCCGGCACACGGGCACCGGAGGCCGAAACGAGCACCGCCGGATCCCCGGCGGCGGCGAACGGGCGCTGCTCCGAAGCGGCGAGCGGGAAGGCCAGATGGAGGAACTGCCCGCCCAGCCCCTCGTCCGAGGCGGTGACGTTGGCCTGTTGGGATAGCGCGGCGGCGGCCGTGTTGCGCAGCAGCGGCGGCGCGAGCAATTGGGTGTCCGACCAGGGCACGAGGGCCGGCGAGCGGACCTCGAGGCCCGCCATGTCACCGAGCACGATCACCGCGTCGACCGGCCCCGGCAGGGTGCGCGCGAGTTGCGCGGCTCCGGCCGCCCCGGTCTGTGCACTCGTCGAGGCGAGCACGATCGAGCGCTGCTGGCTCTGGGAACTCAGGTCGTGGGCGAGCTCGAGGAGCACCGCGGTGCCGGAAAGATCCGCCGGGGAGCCCGGTCGCGGCGAATCGCGGTGCGCAACCACCACGATCGTGCCGGGCGTCGTGCCCGCGAGGGTCCCGGTGACCGTCTGGATCGTCCGCGGCCCGTCAACCGTGCGCGCGGTGAAGGCATCGCGGTGGACGAGGAACCCGTCGGAGGTGAGAGCTCCGGCCACGAAGTCGGCCACCTGGTTATCGCCGTCCGTTCCGGGCTTTCGGTTCGGATACCGCGCGGCGAGCGAGTTCATCGTCGCGTAGGCGCCCGGTCCGTTGAATGAATCGGGCACGAGCGTGGCGCTGAGCGGGGCTGCCTGGCTGGCGAACGAGAACGCGACGACGATCAGCGCAAAGGCGACGATCATCATGCCGTTTCGGTAGATCCGCGGATCGAGCATGCCCCGCTGAGAGTAACCCGCCACAGGGAGCGCAGGTGGCTGCTGGCACTACTCTTTTGCTGCAAACAGGGAGGACTCAGTGGCAGATCGCTCAGCGCGGATCCTTCTCGTGGACGACGAGCAGTCGATCCAGACGCTGCTCTCATACCCGTTGCGCAAGGACGGCTACGACGTCGTGCAGGCGACGGACGGGCGCCGGCGAGACGACGTTCACGCTCGAGCTGCCGGGGTAACGGCGCTGGGCTCGCTATCGTCCCGCCGTCGCTACTACTGCCGTCGCTCCACATCGCCATGTTGCAGCCGGTCATCGTTCCCCACAAGCACCTAGCCGACTACGCGAGCATCGTCGGACGCTCGCTGGCCGACGAAATCCGCTCGCGCGCCGAGCGGCTGAAGGGCAAGCGCGTACTTCACCTCTCCGCCACCGCGTTCGGCGGTGGCGTTTCGGAGATCCTGTACACGCTGGTCCCGCTGATGATCGACGTCGGCCTCGAGGCCGAGTGGCACGTGATCTACGGTCGCGAGGAGTTCTTCAACGCGACCAAGGTGATGCACAACGCACTCCAGGGCAACCCGCAGGAACTGACCGATGAGCAGTGGGAGACGTGGCGGCGCTACAACGAGATCAACGCGCGCGAGCTCTCGGAAGGCTGGGACGTGTGCATCGTGCACGATCCGCAGCCGGCCGCGCTGGCCTCGTTGGTGGCAGAGAAGTCGCGGCATTGGGTGTGGCGCTGCCATATCGACCTGTCGACCCCGAACCCGGCGACGTTGGCGCGTCTGCTTCCGTATCTGGAGCCGTATCCGGCCGCCGTCTTCCACATGGGCAAGTACGTGCCCTACGGCATGGACGGGCGCGCGCACATCGTCCCGCCGGCGATCGATCCGCTGGCGCCCAAGAACATGGCCTTCTCGCCCGAGGACGCGGTCTACATCTGCGAGCAGTTCGGGATCGACGTCGATCGTCCGCTGCTGTGCCAGGTTTCCCGCTTCGACCCGTGGAAGGACCCACAGGGCGTGATCGACGCGTACCGCATCGTCAAGGCTGAGATGCCCGAGGTGCAGCTCGCGCTGGTCGGGTCGATGGCCACCGACGATCCCGAGGGATGGGACTACTTCAGCGCGACGGTGGCGCACGCCGACGGCGACCCGGACATCCACATTTTGAATAACCTGAACAACGTGGGGGCGATCGAAGTCAACGCGTTCCAATCCCATTGCGACGTGGTGATTCAGAAGTCCACGCGCGAGGGGTTCGGGCTGACCGTGACCGAGGCGATCTGGAAGGGACGGCCGCTGATCGGTGGCGCGGTGGGAGGCATTCCCTTGCAGGTGTCAGACGGCGAGACTGGTTTTCTGGTCGCCAGCGTGGACGAGTGCGCCGCGCGCGCTCTCGAGATCCTGGCCGACCCGGGGCTCGGGAAGCGGCTGGGGCGGGCGGGCAAGGAGGCGGTGCGTAAGCAGTTCCTGATGCCGCGCCTGCTGCGCGACTGGCTCGAGCTGTTCGAGCAGCTGGAGGCGTGATTCTCGGTGTCCTCTTCCGGTCCACCATTCGTGCTCGTATCGAATCGGGGCCCGGTGACGTTTGGACCCGATGGCGAGATTCGCCGCGGGACCGGTGGCTTGGTGACCGCGCTGATCGGGCTGGCCTCGCACCGCGACGTCACCTGGATTGCCTCCGCGATGACCGACGAGGACGTGGCGGCGACGGAGGAGCACGAGGGCAAGCCGTTCACGGTCGAGGCCCCAGGCGGCGGCGAGTACCGGGTCAAGCTCGTCGCCTCGGATCCCGATGCCTACGACCGCTTCTACAACATCACCGCGAACCCGATGCTGTGGTTCATCCAGCACTACCTGTGGGACCTGTCCAACGCGCCCGACATCCGGCGCAACGAGACCGAGGCATTCGAGTTCGGCTACAACGCCGTCAACGAGGACCTGGCCCGGGCGGTGATGGAAGAGATCGAGGGTCTCGAGCGGCCGGTCGTAATGGTGCACGACTACCACCTGTACACGCTGCCGGGGTTAATTCGCCGCGGGCGCCCGGACGTGTTCCTCACTCACTTCGTGCACATTCCCTGGAGTCAGTCGGACTCATGGCGCGTGCTGCCCGCCGTGATGCGGGACGAGATCTACCACGGAATCCTGTCGAACGACATCATCGGCTTCCACACCCGGTCCTACCGGCGGAACTTCCTGCAGTGCTGCGAAGATCTGCTCGGGCTCGAGGTCGATCACGAGGCAGGCGTGGTGCATAGCGACGACCGCGAGATCTGGGTGCGGTCGTATCCACTGCCGATCGATCCGGCAGGTGTCCAGAGCGTCGCGGAGCGCGACCGGGTGCGCGAGTTCGAGGACGAGCTGCTGCGCCGGCGCCGCGATCATCTGATCCTGCGGGTCGACCGGGCCGACCTGTCGAAGAACGTCCTGCGGGGGTTTGGGGCATTTGATCTCTTCTTGCAGCAGCACCCGGAATTCCGCGAGCGCGTCACGTTCATCGCCCAGCTGATGCCGTCGCGGACCGACGTGCCCGAGTACGCCGAGTATCTCGAGCGAATCGAGGCGGTGGTGGCGGTAGTCAACCACCGGCACGGCTCGCCCGACTGGATGCCGATTCAGTTGAAGCTGCGCGACGATCTCGAGGAGGCCGTCGCCGCGTACAAGCATTACGACGTGCTGATGGTCAACGCGATGTTCGACGGCATGAACCTGGTGGCCAAGGAGGGGCCGATGGTCAACGGTCGCGCCGGCGTGTCCATCTTGAGCGAGAACACCGGTGCCCACGAGGAGCTCGGCGACTACGCCCTGTCGGTCAACCCGTTCAACATCCAAGAGCTTGCGGATTCGATCCACGCCGCGCTGACCATGCCCGATGAGGAGCGGGAGCGGAGGTTGCAGGGGCTCAAGTCGATCGTCACCGCGCGTAATCCGGGGGACTGGATCGACGAGCAGCTGGCGGACATCCGGCGCAAGGGGCAGGTGCAGGCGTAGAGCCGAGCCGGGCGGGCTGGCGTTGGGTGTCGGTGGCGGCCGCGTGGGCAGGTCCGCGGCGCTCCCGACCGCTCAGTGGTGGGTGCGGCCCTCCGCCAGCATCGCCACGAACTCCTTGATCCGCCGCGCCCGCGTCTCCGGGCGCTTGGCATCCTCGATCCGGTAGATGAAGCTGTAACGGCGGACGCCCCGCAGGGTGGCGAAGAAGTCCTTGGCGGCGGGGTTCTCGTCGAGTGCCCGCTGGAAGTCCTCGGGAATGGCCCGGCTGCTCTGAGGCGGATACGCAGCCTCCCAGCGACCGTCGTTCTTGGCGGCCTCGATCTGGGCCAGGCCGGCTGCCTTCATCTTCCCCCGCTCGATCAGCTCGATCGCCTTCTGACGGTTGATCTGCGACCACTTGCTGCGTGCGCGGCGCGGTGTGAAGCGCTGGAGGAAGAACGTCTCGTCGTGCGGGGCCCTCTGCCCGTCGATCCAGCCGTAGCAGAGCGCCTCCTCGAGCGCCTCGGCGTGCGTCACCGTCGGGATGCCCGACGCCTTCCTGGCGATCCTCAACCACACCCCCGAGGAGGATGCGTAATGGTCTTGCAGCCAGCTTTCCCAGGCCGTCCGGTCGGCGAACTGGAGGATCGGCAAGCTGTCTCGCGGCATGCTTCGCGTCAACGTTAGGGTCCGTAGGGAAATAAGATTGGTGCTGGGGCGGTCTGGGGGCGAGCGGGGCGGTGCCGGCGCGTGCGCTGTAGTAGCAGCGCTACGGTGCGCACGCGCCGGTGCCGCATCCGCGAAGTCATCCAGGCCGCATCCAGTGCCGAGATTATTTTCATACGGGCCCTTAGTCGGGATGTCCCGCTATAGTCGACCGCCGCCGATGGCCATCGAATCTCCCCTCTACGACCTGATGCTGCTGCTCTCGACCACGGTCCCCGAGGAGCAGCGGACCAAGATCCTCTCCGACGTCGAGTCGACGATCACGGCTGCGCAGGGCTCGATCGAGCGCCGGGACGACTGGGGTCAGCGGCCGCTGGCCTACCGGATCCGGCATCAGCCGGACGCCGACTACCACCTGCTGCAGTTCACCGGTCCTCCGACGCTGATCGACGGCCTGTCCCACGATCTCAGGATCGCCGACGGCGTCGTCCGGTTCCGCGTGATCAAGAACCTGGCCGGCACCCCGGCCGCGCCGGACTCGCCGCCACCCGTGGTGGCCATGGCGGCGGCGCCGGCGAGTGGCGCGGAGTCGACCGGCGAGTCGTAGGCGGGCCGCCTTTGCCGGCGGTGTTGGGCGACCGGGCTGCGCCGGCGCGTCGTCTGGCGAGTTTGCGCCGGCGGTCGTTGGCGAGGTCTCGCCCGCGGGTCGTTGGCGAGTTTTCGCCGGCGGGTCATTGGCGAGTTTTCGCCGGCGCGTCTCAGGCGACCCCGGCGGTTCGCCGGCGAGTGGGAGGCGGCCCCGTCGTCGCCGCCCTCCACGTGTCCGGGTCTGCAACACGATCGCAACGGCCTGATACGAGCCTGCGACCGGTCTGCGACTTGTCTGTCGATTTTCCGGGCAAAGCCGGATTTGCCGCCTGAGGCGTGCTTAGACTCGGCCGACAAGCTTCAACGCGGGTCTGGAAAGGAGCCACGCCATGAACATCAACCGGGTCGTACTGACCGGAAACCTGACCAAAGATCCTGATATGCGTTCGACTCCCAACACGGGAACGTCGATCTGCAAGCTCAGGCTCGCGGTCAACACGCGCCGCAAGAACAACTCCACCGGGGACTGGGAGGACAAGGCCAATTACTTCGACGTCACCGTGTTCGGCCGCCAGGCCGAGAGCTGCGGGCAGTACCTGAAGAAGGGTCGTCCGGTGGCGATTGATGGCCGCTTGGACTGGCGGGAATACGAGGTCGAGGGACAGAAGCGCCAATCCGTCGATATCATCGCTGAGAACGTGCAGTTCCTCGGCAGTCGCGAGGACGCTGGCAACGGGAACGGGAACGGCTACTCCAGCGGCGCCCGGGCGCCGGAGAGCGATATCCCCGCGGACACCAGTGACTTCGAGAGCGCTCCCGTGGCTGCCGGAGTATCTGACGACGACATTCCGTTCTGAGGAAGCGATAAAGCGAGCAAGCAGGTGATCCAGCGTGGCAAAGCAGCGTAGACGGCCGGTTCGCCGGCGCGACCGGAAGGGTGCACAGACCTCCTCGCGCCGCAAGCCGTGTCCCTACTGCCGGGACAAGATCGATCAGGTCGACTACAAGAACATCTCGATGCTGCGCCGGTTCATCTCGGAGCGTGGCAAGATCCGCTCGCGCCGGATCACCGGCGCTTGCCGGCGCCACCAGAGCCAGGTGGCGCGGGCAGTGAAACGAGCCCGCGAGCTGGCTCTGCTGCCATACGTCGCCGACGGCGGTGGCGGCGGTGGCGGCGGTGGCGGTGGCAGGCGGTCCGAGTAGGCCGACGCACCGGCGAGGACGAGGCTAGGCGATGCCGCAGGCGATCTTGCTCCAGGACGTTGACTCGCTCGGCGAGAAGGGCACCGTGGTCGATGTCTCGCCCGGCTACCTGCGCAACTACCTGCTTCCGCGCAAGCTGGCCGAACCGGCCACCACGGCGTCGGTCCAGGCGGCCCGGCGCCGGCGCGATGAGGCCGAGCGGGTGGTGCAGGAGGCCGAGAACCGGGCCAAGGAGAACGCGGCACTGCTCGGACGTACCGTGCTGACGATCCCCCAGCAGGCCGGCGACGATGGGCGGCTGTTCGGGTCGGTGACGACGCAGGACATCGTCGACGCGATCCGGGACGCGCGCGGAATCAAGATCGACCGCCGCAAGATCCATCTCGAGGAGCCGATCCGCCACACGGGCACCTACATGGTCGTGGTCGAGGTCACCGACGACGTGACCGCGGCGGTCAAGACCATGGTGGTCGCGGCTCACTAGTCTGGCGGTCGCGGCTCACTAGTCTGGGCAACTGTTTCCGGTCACTAGCCCCCGCGCTGAGCATGCGGCCGGGCATCCAGGCCCGGCCGGGAGCGCCGGTCCACCCGCTGGCACGCACGCCTCTCCAAGCGGCCGGTTCACGGAAGTGTCGCTGCTTGCGGAGTGGCCTCGTGTGCTGACGCCTGCCGCGAACTTAGACTCGGATCGCCATGAGCGCCGTCCAGACAATCGCCGTCCCGCCGCACAACCTGGAGGCCGAGAAATCGGTCCTCGGAGCGGTGCTGCTCGACGAGCGACACCTGCACGGGCTGCTGGTCGAGCAGCAGCTCAGGCCGGGGCACTTCTACCGCGAGCAACATGGCGCGGTGTTCGAGGCGATGATCCAGCTGTACGAGAACGACCGCAAGATCGACCATCTGACGGTCGGCGAGACCCTCCGGCAGCGGGGGAAGCTCGACGAGATCGGCGGCCCGGCGGCGATCGACGAGTTGGCCGGCTGGGTCCCGGCCGCCGGTCACGCGCGCGAGTATGGCCAGATCGTCCGCGACAACGCACAGCTACGGGCGTTGCTCACCACCTCATACGAGATCCAGGCCAGTGTGCTGTCGCGGGAGGCGCCACCGCGGGATTTGGTCGAGCGGGCCGAGCGGTCGGTGCTCGAGGTGGCGCACGACGATCGCCAGAAGAAGTTTCGCCCGATCGCCGAGGTGCTCCACGAGGAGACCGACAAGCTCCACCGGCTGTCCACGCTCAAGACACCGCTGACCGGAACGCAGTCCGGGTTCAAGGACATCGACGAGATGACGGGCGGCTTCCAGCCCGGCAACCTGATCGTGATCGCTGCGCGTCCATCCATGGGCAAATCGGCGCTGGTTGCGAATATCGCGGAGAACGCCGTGCTCGGCACCGGGCACCCCTCGCATAAGCCCAGCCCGGTGGCGCTCTTCTCGCTCGAGATGTCCGAGTCCGAGCTGGCACAGCGGTTCGTCGCCTCACAGGCGCGGATCCGCGGCGAGGAGCTGCGCCGGGGCCGCGTCGCAGAGAATCGGTGGCCGAAGATCCTGGCCACCTGCCAGCGCCTCTCTGAAGCGCCGCTGTGGATCGACGACTCGAGCGATACCGGCGTCCTCGAGGTTCGGGCCAAGGCACGTCGCCTCCACCATCAGCTCGAAGACGGCCTCGGGCTGATCATCATCGATTACCTCCAGCTGATGCGGCACGAGGGCCGCGTCGAGAGCCGAGTCGAGCAGGTGGGCCAGATCTCCCGCGGTCTGAAGTCGCTGGCCCGCGAGCTGAACGTCCCGGTGATCGCGCTGTCTCAGCTGAGCCGAGCCGTCGAACAGCGACACGAGAAACGACCGATCTTGTCTGACCTTCGCGAGAGCGGACAGGTCGAGCAGGATGCCGACCTCGTGATGTTCATCTACCGCGAGGAGTACTACGACAAGGACTCCGAGCGGCCGGGTGAGGCCGACATCATCGTCGCCAAGCACCGCAACGGGCCGGTCGGGGACGTTGTGCTCACCTTCCAGAAGGAGTATCCGAAGTTCATGAACTACGCCGGCGAGCATTTCGCGGGATGAGCCGGTATCGAGATCAGCAGGTGATGAGATGAGCTGGTCGGGGGCTGATTCGGGGGTGGGCGTCGGCGCCGGCGCCGGCGAGTGGCGCGGCGCCGGCGAGTGGCGCGGCGCCGGCGCGCCGCGCGGCATGACTCACTGCCCCTACGACCTCTGCGACGGAAGCGGGCTGATCTACGACGAGGCATCGAACACCGCCTACGACTGTCGCTGCCGGAGGCAGATCATCGCGCTGCGCAAGGCGCGCAGCCTCTCCGCAGTGATCCCGCGGCGCTACTGCGACGTGGCGTTCGAGCGCTATCCGGTAACCGAAATCGATCCGGCCGTGGTGGCGGCGACACGTCGGTTCGCGAACCGGATCGACGAACACCTGGACGCCGGACGCGGACTGTGGTTCATGGGGCCCGTCGGAACCGGCAAGACCACGCTGGCGATGCTTGTCTCCAAAGCCGCGCTCGAGGCGGGACGGTCGGTGGCGATCTACTCGCTGCCACGCCTGCTCAACGAGATCCGAGACACGCATCGGGCGGAGCGCTCGCATGTCGACCTGCTCGACCGACTCACGGCAGTGGACCTACTGCACATCGACGACGTGGGTGCCGAGCGGACCACGGACTGGGTGCTCGAGGAGCTGTACTCGATCGTCAACGCGCGCTACGAGGACCAGCGGTCGATGGTGATCACGACCAACATCCTGGACCGGGAGGCGCTGTGTGAGCAGATCACCGCGCGGACGGTGTCACGGTTGACCGAAATGTGCGACGAGCTGCCGCTGCTCGGGCACGACCGGCGGATGGACCTGCGCTCGGCGTGATCTACGCCGGCGCGCCGCGCCTAACCGAGCAGGCTCATTCCTCCTGATTACGCTCGGATTCGGCCCGCGCTTCGAGCTTCTCGGCGAGGTACCGGGCCTTGTCCGCGCGCCGCTGGTGCTGCGCCGCCTCGTCGTCGTCCGGAACCGTCCGAGCGCGCCGGCGCTCGGCCTGCTCGCGTTCGATCTGGGTGAGCTTGAGCTCCTCGGTGATGGGTTCATCGGCCACGAGCAGAACGTAGCGCCATTGCAAACCGTCCGCGGCCAGGGGCTCGCCCGGCGTGCGATCATCGCCGCATGCCAGTGGAGATCGATCGGGAGACCATCCCGCTCTTGGGCATCGATCACGTCCAGCTCGCCGCGCCGGTCGGAGGCGAGCCGCAGGCGAGGCGCTTCTACGGCGAGGTGCTCGGCCTGACGGAGGTGCCCAAGCCAGCCGCCCTCCAGCCGCGCGGCGGCGTGTGGTTCGCCTGCGGCGCTCATCAGCTTCACATCGGCATCAGCGAGCGCTTCTCGCCCGCGGACAAGGCGCACCCAGCGCTGCAGGTCCGGCTCGGAGACCTCGATCGGCTCGCTACGCGACTCAAGGCCGCGGGCGCTTCGGTACGGTGGGACGACGCGATCCCCGGCACGCGCCGGTTCTACAGCGACGACCCGTGGGGCAACCGGATCGAGTTCGTTGGGAGCGACGGCTGACGCCTCGCACAGAGCCTCGGTGTGATCGCCGAGCGCGTTCTGTTCGCGGCGTAGACGGGGTTCGGATCGGTCCGGGGCGCTGCCCTGTCAGATCTGCGGCCCTGGGCGCGGCGGCAGCGGTGAGGGATCGGGCGTCGGCGCCGGCGGTGTTGGATCGGGCGGGCCGGGCATTGGCGGGGTCGGATCTGGGGTGGGCGTCGGCGGCGCTGGATCGGGAGAGGGTGCCGGTGGCGGTCCGGGCACCACCCAGTCTGGCGTCCCCTTGGGCTCGCCGGCGCTCGCCGCGACAAACCGTCCGCGACTACGCCCATGCCGTGCGTACACTCCTTCGCCGATGCCAGGAATCGTATTGGTTGGCGCCCAGTGGGGCGATGAGGGCAAAGGGAAGGTCACCGATCTGCTCGCGGAGCGCGCGGACGCGGTCGTACGGTTCCAAGGCGGCAACAACGCCGGCCATACGATCGTCCGCGGCGCTCAGACGTTCAAGTTGCACCTGATCCCGTCGGGGATCCTGCACAAGGACACGCTGTGCGTGATCGGCAACGGGGTGGTGATCGATCCGCGGGTGCTGACGGACGAGCTCGAGGAACTGCGACGACGACGGGTCGACACCGGGTCGCTGCGGATCTCCGCCAACGCGCACCTGATCATGCCCTACCACCTGATGCTCGACCATGCCGGCGAGGCCAAGCTGGGCAAGCTGCAAATCGGTACGACCCGGCGTGGAATCGGCCCCTGCTACGCCGATAAGGCGGCTCGGCTGGGGATTCGCGTCCAGGATCTGCTCGACGAGAAGATCCTGAAGAAGAAGATCCTCGCCGCGCTCGAGCCCAAGCGGCTGTCGCTGCGGCCGTTCGCCAAGGATCCCCAGCTCGATCTACAGACCATCACCGAGGAGTACGTGACCCACGGTCACCGTCTGGCGCCCTACATCGCCGACACGGTCCGGCTCGTGCACGAGCGGCTCGACGCGGGTCAGACCGTGGTTTTCGAAGGCGCGCAGGGCGCGCTGCTTGACATCGACCACGGCACGTATCCGTTCGTCACCTCATCCAATCCGGTGGCGGGAGCGGCCTGTGTCGGCGCCGGCGTCGGGCCCAAGGACATTGACGAGGTCTGGGGGGTGATCAAGGCCTACGGAACCCGGGTCGGCGCCGGCCCGTTCCCGACCGAGCTGGACGGCTCGCTCGCCGACGAGATCCGCGAGCGAGGCGGCGAGTACGGCACCACGACGGGGCGGGCGAGGCGGGTCGGGTGGCTCGACCTGGTCGCGCTCCGTTACGCCGCCCGGATCAACTCACTGACTGCGCTGGCCGTCATGAAGCTGGATGTCCTATCCGGGTTCGAGCGGATATGCGTGTGCACGCGCTACCGCGGGCCGGAGGGAGCCGAATTCGACTACTTCCCCTATCACCAGACCGTGCTGCACCATGCCGGCGGCGAGTACGTCAATCTGCCCGGGTGGAGTGAAGATTTGAGCGACTGCCGCGACGAGGCGGACCTGCCGGCGGCTGCCCGCGACTACCTCCAGTTCGTGTCGGACTTCGTGGGCGTCCCCATCGCGCTGGTCGGCGTCGGTCCCCGCGGTGACCAGGTCATCTGGACACAGGCCAGTGCCGATATGGCAGGCTCGGGCAATCCCGCCTCGGCGTCCGTCTGAGTCGGCGCGCCGCGGGCCGCGGTGCAAGACATGACCCCAGTCCGGGGGGTGCAAAACGTCGGAAAGCCGGATCCTTGCCCGGGCCTTCGGGAGATAAGCGCCTGACAGACGCTTATGTGCGGGTTGTGGGGTGGTGCGCGGACGGTTTCGGGAGTTGTGCACGCCGGGTGCTGCCGGCGGAGGTTTGCCGGCGGGGAGCGTGGCGGCTTGCCGGCGCGGGAGTCGGGCTGGCGTGTCGGCGCAGAGGAGGGCTCCGTTGCCGGCGCCGAGGAAAGGGTCCGTTGCCGGCCGGAGGACGGGGTCCGTTGCCGGCGCGGGAGACGGGCTGCGTTGGCAGCGCGGGGAGTCGAACCAGTTAGGACCCGGAGGAAGCGGGGTGTGACGGGTGCCCCTCGCCCGGCCATGGGGCCAGCACCAGCACGAACCGCGCGTCGCTCACCGCCTCGATCGTGCGGCGCTCATTGGGCTCGAAGTGCGCCAGTAACCCTGTTCCGCCGGATACAGAGCCCGATTCCTGTGAGATCGTGATCTCGCCGTCGACGACGACCAGATAGGAACGCTCGTGCACCTGATGGGACTGAAGCCGCTCCCCGGCGGGCAGGCGGATTACGACCACGCGAGTCTCGGCATCGGAGCGCAGCACCTGGGGGTGGTGGGCTTCGAGGTCGAGCTCGAGGACGTGCCAGGTCTCCATCGCGAGGGCACTCTACTTGGGGGAGGCGACCTCGCGGCCGGACGCGTCAAGCGACCGTTGCAGCTCCTCCAGGACACGGACGACGCGGAGGCCGCTCAAGCCGTCCGAGCGAGGGCGGGCGCGGTGGCGCACGCATTCGACGAAGTGCTCGCACTCGACCCGCAGCGGCTCGACGTTGGGAATCTGGGGGGAGAAGATGCCGCCCGTGCGGGTGATGTACTCGCCGTAGCTGGTCGAGTCCTGATCGAAGCCCTTGTCGTAGACCTTGAGCTTGCCCTCGAGGGCCATGTCGTCGAAGGTCGCCATCCGGCGCGAGCCGACCACGGTAAAGCGGCGCTCCTTGTGGGGGTCGAGCCAGGACAGGTGCAGGTGAGCCGAGAGGCCCGAGGGAAAGCGCAGGAAGCAGAACACCACGTCCTCGACGCCGTCCTGGACGTAGGACTCGCCGTGGGCGACGAACTCCCACGGCTCCTCCTCGGCGAGGTGGAGCACGACCGACACGTCGTGGGCGCCGAGGCTCCACAGGGCGTTCTCGTCGGCGCGCAGTTTGCCCAGGTTCAGGCGGTTGCCGTAGATGTAGTAGATCTGCTCGCCGAGCTCGCCCGACTCGACGAGCTGCTTCAAGTGCTGCACGCCGGGGTGGTACTCGAGCAGGTGCCCGACCATCAGCACGCGCCCCTGAGCCTCGGCGGCGGCCACCGCGCGCTCGGCGTCGGCCACGGTCTGGGCGAGCGGCTTCTCCACGAAACAGTCCCTGCCGCCCTCGAGCACCTGCACGGCCAGCGGGGCGTGGGTGGCGACGGGCGTGGCGAGGGCGACGGCGTCCACCGAATCATCGGCCAACACCTCGTCCAGTTCCGCCGTCACGCGCGCCCCCGGGAAAGCGCCACTCACCCGCGCCCGCGCGTCCGCGGAGGCGTCGCACAGCCAGGCGAGCTCGCAGCCCGAGATCGCGTTGAAGTTGCGCGCCAGGTTAGGGCCCCAGTAGCCCAGGCCGACCACGGCGATGCGGGGTGGTCCCTCGCTCATTGGTGCCCCGCGCTTGTTGGCGGGGCCGCGCTGGTTGGCGGGGCCGCGCTGGTTGGTGGCGCCGCGCTTGCTGGTGGCCCCGCGCTCTTTGGTGGCGCCGCGCTGGTTGGTGGCCCCGGGCTCATTGGACGTGCAGTCTATGCGGCGGTCCCACGCGTTCCAGAGCGGCGACGCGACGCCCCAGAGCCGCCACCACGCGTTCCCCGGCGTGCCCATCGCCGTACAGCGGCGGCCGATCCGCCGGCGGCGCGCGCAGGACGGCCGAGCGGGCGGCCTCGCGGTCAAGATCGACCAGCACATTCCAGCCGTGCTCGACGGTTTCGGTCCACTCCGTGCTCGATCGCAAGGTGACGCATGGCACCCCGGCCAGATAGGCCTCCTTCTGCAGACCGCCCGAGTCGGTCAGCACCGCCCGCGCGTTGCACAGCAGCGCGGCCGTCTCCAGGTACCCCAGCGGCGGGGCGATGATCACCCGGCCGGAACTCTCGAGCCGCGCCAGCAGGTCGGCTTCATCGAGGCGCCGGCGGGTGCGCGGATGCAGACTGAAGAGCACCGGTAGCGGCATGGCCAGCAGCAGCTCCACGAGCAGACGGAGCCGACCGAGATCGTCGACGTTGCCGGCGCGATGGGCGGTCGCGAGCAGGTAGCTGCCCGGTTCGAGCCCGCGCAAGGCGAGCAGATCGACCCGCTCCCGCGCCCGCGGCTGAGCGGCGAGGGCAACGTCGACCATCACGTCCCCGACCAACTCGACCGCCCCGGACACGGCCTCGGCGCGCAGGTTTGCCAGCGCCACCGAGGAGGAGCAGAGCAGCAGCGAGCTGGCGTGGTCGGTCAAGACGCGGTTGAGCTCCTCGGGCATCGAGCGGTCGAACGAGCGCATGCCGGCCTCCACGTGCGCCACGGGTACGCCGGCCTGCGCCCCGGCCAGCGCGCCGGCCAGCGTGGAGTTCGTGTCCCCGTAGACGAGCAGCGCGTCGGGTGCCGCGGACGAGACGATCGGCTCGAGTGCGCCCAGCATCCGCGCGGTCTGGGAGCTGTTCGAGCCGAGCGCGATCCCCAGCTCAACCTCAGGCGCCGGCAAGCCGAGCTCGCTGAAGAACACCGCCGAGAGCTCGTCGTCGAAGTGCTGGCCGGTGTGAACCAGGAGCTCCTCGTGATCGGAGCGCAGTCGCGGCGAGACGGCCGCCGCCTTGATGAACTGGGGGCGGTTCCCGACGACCGTGAGGACCTTCATGGAGTGGTGACGGCGAGGCGTTCGCGGATCAGCTCGCCGACTTGCGCGGCGGTCCGCTGCGTGATCGGACCAGGAGCATTGAACCTGCGGTCGTCCACCGCCGCGACCGGCTCCACCTCCCGCGTGGTGGAGGTCAGGAAGGCCTCGTCTGCGCGCAGCAGCTCGTCGAGCGTGCACGCCCGCTCCTCCGCCCGGGTGGCCTCGATCACCAGCCCCCGCGTTATGGAGGCAAGTATGTGCTCATCGAGCGGCGGTGTGAACAGGGAGCCCTCAGCCACCCAGAAGATCGAGCTGGTCGGGGCTTCGAGCACCCGGCCGTGCGGGGTGACCAGCAGCGCCTCGTCGAATCCCCGCTCACGCGCCAGCCGCGTGGCCAGCATGTTGGCCGCGTAGGAAAGCGACTTGACCCCGTCCAGGACCCGCGTGGGCGAGTAGGTCACCGACCCGAGCCGGATCACATCGGGCTGCCGAACCATCGGCTCGGTCAAGAGCAGCCGCCGGCCCCCGCGGGTCACCACGATCCGCAGCAGCTCATGCGCCGGCCCGCCGCCGGCGTGCGCGAGCAGCCGCCGGGCGTCGGCCCTGATCGCCTCCACGTCAACCGGGAGGCGCAAGTTCGACGCGGAGCGCTCCAACCGGCGCAGGTGCTCATCGAACGCGAACGGGCGCCCGTCATACAGACGGATTACCTCGAACGCACCGTCGCCCCGGAGCAGCCCTTCGTCGGTGGCCGGGATCACCGCGCGCGAGGCGAGCATGACCGCTCCGTCCACCGACGCCAGGGAGGCGGAGAAGTTAGCGGGCATGCCCGTCCCGGGAGGACCACACCCCGGCCAGTCGCACCACGACCGCGGCGGCGGCCGCCATGTCCTGGACGGAAGCCCACTCGCGCACCGAGTGGTACTCGTGCCCTCCGGTGAAGATGTTGGGGGTCGGCAGCCCCATCGCGCTGAGAAGCGATCCGTCAGTGCCGCCGCGGATCGGCTGGCGGATCGGCTCGATCCCCTCGGCGCGGATCGCCTCCTCCGCAGCATCGGTGACCACCGGCACCTGACTCAATACGCCGCGCATGTTCCGGTATTGCTCGCGCACCTCGAGCTCCAGACGCGCCCGCGGCTCGGCGCCCACGATCTCTCCCGCCACCTGCTCCAACAGCGCGACGTGCTCGTCGAGCTTCCGATCGTCGAAGTCGCGCACGATGAACCGCGCCTGCGCCCGCGCGGCGCGGCCGGTCAGCTCGACCGGGTGGATGAACCCCTCGCGGCCCGAGGTCGTCTCTGGCGTGAGTGTGTCGGAAGGCAGCGCGGCCATGATCCGCGCGGCCAAGCGAAGTGCGTTGACCAGCTTGCCGGTGGCCTGACCGGGATGGACGTCCACGCCGCGCACGGTCAGCATCACCTCGAGCGCGCTGAACGTCTCGTCGGTGAGCTCGCCCAGTTCGGAGCCGTCGAGCGTATAGGCGCAGCGCGCGCCGAACCGCTCGATGTCGAATAGGCTGGCGCCGGCCCCGACTTCCTCGTCGGGCGTGAATGCCACCCTCAGCGTCGGCCGCGGCAGCTCGGGATGCGCGGCCAGGTGTGCGACGCCGGCCATGATCTCGGCCACGCCCGCCTTATCATCCGCGCCGAGCAGGGTGTCACCGCTGCCGGTGACGATGTCGTGCCCGAGCTTGCCGACCAGCTCCGGCATCGATTCGGGATCCAGGCGCGTGCTCTCGCGCGGGAGGGCCAGGATACCGCCGTCATACATGCGGTGCACGATCGGCTCAACGCCGTGGCCCGGGGCGTCGGGGCTCGTGTCCATGTGCGCGATCAGGCCGACCGGCGCGCCGTCGGAGCGACCGGGAAGCGTCGCGAACACGTACCCGTTCTCGTCGAGCGCAGCGTCCTGCAACCCGGCCACGCGCAGCTCGTCGACCAAGACGCGGCCGAGCTCGAGCTGACCGGGCGTGCTCGGGGACGAGGTGCGATCCCGTCGCGACTGCGTGTCGATTCGCACATAGCGGAGGAATCGGTCGAGCATGTCGGGCGCGAGCTCTCGCGCCAACCTGGAGGTGTAGGAACCGGACATCGCGGTGAGTATCGCAACGTGCGGGAGGACGGGCTGCCGAGACCCGCCCGCGGTCGCTTCGCAGTGTTCGCACAGCCACGCCACCCAGCCGGCGCATGGAAACATTCTTCTGTGCTAAAAGAGGACGGTCTGCGAAAGGAGATCCCCGGTGCCGGGGATTCAGGCGGGGGGACCGATGTCCGTGGCTGACTCGCATGAGCTGTTCGAGCGGTGGCGGAGCGATCGCGACCGTGAGGCGCGCGACGAGCTCATCGCGCGCTTTCTGCCCCTGGCTCGCAAGCTCGCGCGGCGCTACGTACAGTCGAGCGAGCCTTACGACGATCTTGTGCAGGTGGCGAGCCTGGGCCTGGTCAAGGCAGTCGAGCGCTTCGACCCAGAGCGGGGTTTCGCCTTCACCTCGTTCGCGGTGCCCACGATCGTGGGCGAGCTCAAGCGCTACTTCCGCGACACGGGGTGGGCGATCCACGTGGACCGCGGCGCGCAGGAGCGGGCGCGCAGGATCAACGAGGCCCGCCAGGTGATCAGCGCGCGCACGGGGCGCCCGCCGCGCGTCGACGAACTGGCGCAGTACCTCGAGCTGAGCGAAGAGGAGGTGCTGGATGGACTCCAGGTGGCCGAGGCCTACGGCACCGTGTCGCTCGACGCCCCGCTGACCGGCGAGGAGGACGCGAGCCGCCTCGACGCGATCGGCGACGAGGATGAGCGCCTTGGCCTGGTCGACGATCAGACAACGATCTTCGCCGCGGCCAAGCACCTGCCCCAGCGCGAGCGCGAGATCCTCTACCTGCGCTTCGGCGAGGACCTGACCCAGTCGGAGATTGCCGAACGCGTCGGCGTCTCCCAGATGCAGGTCTCCCGCTTGTTGCGGCGCTCGCTGCAGCGACTACGCCAGCTCACCGGCGAGGCGCCGAAGTAGGCAGCGGGTAGCGCCGCGGGAGGCGCCAAGCAGGCGCCGGGGGCTGCCCAACGGCGGCCGCCGCCTCAGGTGGACTTCACCAGCGATACCACCGTCGCCGCCGTCCGAGGCCCGCCTCGGCGCCTCCGACCAGGAAGCCGATCAGCCACAGCACGAGCGCGACGATGAGCACGATCCACAGGATGTGGACAGCGAACCCAAGCCCGCCGAACAGGGCCAGGATAAGCAGCAAGACGATAAGGGCGATCATTTCACTCCTCCTTTCGCCGTCTCGGCGGGTGACTACCCGCTAGCGCCGCTGACAACGCATGTCAACCGGCACGGCCGGCACTGCGGCCGTGCGGAGGACCCCGCCGGCCGAGATCAGGGCAGATCCTCTTCGCGCTCGCTTGAGCGCTCCAGATCGGGTTCGCCTGCGGCGGCGGCGCGAATGTCATCGCTCTCGTCGGGAGCATCTTCGATGGCCTGCCGGGCGGCGTGCTGATCGCCGTGGCTCGCGTGTTCGATGAGCTCGCGCTCGGCCTGTTCAAAGCCCTCCGCCTCACCGCCGCCGGCTTCGAGAACCGGACGGGCAGCCTCGTCGGGGTGTTCCTGCGAGGGCGGCTCGGAACTCGGGCGCCCGCCAATCGCCGCCGCCTCGGCGGCAGCCAGATCGGCCTGTTCGCGAGCTGGATCGGGACTGGACATCGAACCCCCGCTTACCCGGTGGCCGTGCCGACAAACGCCGGGCAGCGCGGCGGCGCAGCACCCGGCCCACGTGCGCCAGACGAGATCAGTAGGCTCGCACCCCAGTGCAGAGTCACTTCCGGCTAGAGGTGCGCAGCCAGGGTCAGGCAACGATCATCGCGGTGAGCGGAGAGCTCGATCTGGCCTCGAGTCCCGCGCTCCAGGAGGAGCTCGACCGGGCCGCTGTGTCGAACTCGCAGATGCTGATCATCGATCTCAGGGCCCTCGACTTCATGGATTCGACCGGCCTCAGCGTGCTCGTCCGCGCCCATCAGCGCTCCGAGGAGCAGGGCCGGCAGCTCGCCATGGTCAGAGGCCCCCAGCAGGTGCAGCGGCTGCTGAACCTCACCGGGGTGGCCGAGCGGATGACGCTGGTCGACCGCCCGGAGGAGCTCCTGCCCGACGAGTGACCCCGGGCGCGGCGGGGCGGGGCCGCGCGGGGTCGATCAGCCGCGCGGGCGGTCGACCACGACCACGAAGAGGACCTCGCCGCCGTCCTCCTGGAGGGGGCGCACCTCGAGCTCGTCGCTGAGCATGGTCAGGGCCGAGGCGGCGCTGTAGTCGGGCGCCCGCTGGCGCAGCTGGCTGCCGCTTCCATCGACGAACGGTCCGATCGTCAGCTCGAGCCGCTGGGCACCGGTCGAGATCGCGAACGACATGCGCCCGCTTTTGGCGCACCGCCCGGCGTGAGCGGCGACCGCATCGGTGACGAGATACACATCGGAGAAGCGGTCGAGCGAGAACCGCGCTCGCGCGGCCAGCGCGCGCGCCACCCGCCCCAGGACGCCAGCCAGCAGGCTGACCGGCGACAGGGAGACCACGGCGTCTCCGGACAGCCATGCGGCGTCGTGCTCGTCGGGTCCGGGACCGGTGGGCAGGTGGAAGAGGGGCTGACCGTTTCGCTGTCCGGCGAAGGTCATCCGCACCTCGGTGCCGCCCTCGGTCCGGGCACGGAACTCGGCCCGCTCGGCCAGGGCGCGGATTACCGACAGCCCGACGCCATGGATGGTCTCGTCCGCCGGCGCGAGCGGCGGAAGACCCGCGCCCCGGTCGGCCACGACCACCTCGATGGCCTCGGGCTCGATGTACATCCGCAACCCGAGTGGGCCGGTTTGCCCCTCGTAGGCATGCATAACGACGTTGTTGCAAGCCTCGCTGACCGCCGTCTTCAGATCGTCGAGCAATTCGGGATCGAGGCCGATCAACTCGGCGACGCCGGCCAGAACCCCACGGACGAGGGTCAGGGTCTCCGGCCTCGAGTCGAGCTCGAGACGAACGGCGGGGGCGTCCTCATTCAGCGCCACGCGTGCCTCCGCCGTGGGGACCTTCGGCGCAGGTGCTTCCTGGCTTTGCTTGCCGGGTACACCTATGCGCAGTGATGGGTCCGCGCATTCGTGCCCTGTACAAGATCGACCCCCAGCCGGACGCTCCGGCCCAGGCTCGGCGCATCATCGCTCATGAACTCGCGTCGCGGCTGCCCGAGCGCATCCTCGACGATGTGAAGCTGATGGTCAGCGAGCTCGTCACGAACGGCATCGTTCACGGCGCCCCGGACGACGACGACCCACTGATGCTCGACCTGGTCGTCAACGGCCATGTTCAGTGCCGGCCCCGGGTTCGGTGCCGGGTGCTCGATCACGGACGGGGCTTCGCCAAGCGCGTCGGCCATGATGCGCCCGGCGGTGGCTGGGGACTCAAGGTCATCGAACAGCTCTCGGACCGGTGGGGCATGCAATCTTCGCCGCACCGGACAGAAGTATGGTTCGAGCGGGCGTGTTCTTGACGCGGCGCCGCGTCAGCCCGCGGCGCCAACGCCGGCGCCGCCCCCGGCTGGGATCGAAACCGACCGTCAGCTGACGGGCGCTTCGTCGCCGGTCTCCGTCATCTCGCGTAGACGAGCGAGCGCGCGACGCAGGATCCGTGAGACCTGCATCTGCGACACGCCGATCTCATCGGCGATCTGCGTCTGCGTCATGTCCTGTACGAATCTGAGCGCGAGTACGTGCCGCTCCCGCGCGGTCAGCTGATGGGCCGACGCGGCGATCGTGACGCTTGCGTCGACGAGGTCGAAGCGCTCGTCCTCCTGGCCGAAGGCGTCGGCCAGCGAGCCCGATTCGCCGTCCGCGTCCTCGCGGGGGGCGTCGAGCGACGTCGAGTGGTGGGCGCCCGCGGTTTCAAGCGCGTCGAGCACGTCCTCGATGCTCATCTCGAGGTACTCGGCCAGCTCCTGCACGCTGGGCGGCCGGCCGGTCTTGGTGGTGAGCTGCTGCTGGGCTTCCTCGACCTTGAGCGCCAGCTCCTGCGCGCCGCGCGGAACGTGTACGGACCAGCCGAGATCGCGGAAGTAGCGCTTGAGCTCGCCGAGGATGGTCGGCACGGCGAACGAGGAGAACGCGGTGCCGCGCTCGGCGTCGAAGCGGTCGACGGCCTTGACGAGACCAAGGCTCGCCACCTGCAGAAGGTCTTCGAACGGCTCCCTCGCCCCGGCGTAGCGTCGAGCCAGCTTGCGCGCCAGGGGCAGGAAGCGGGTTACCAGCTCATCGCGGGCGCTTCGGTCTCCGTGTTGCTGCCAGCGGACGAACAGCTCGGTTGAGTCGGTGCGTCCGATCCCTAGGGAATTCATGCGAGCTGGATACCCACGAGTAACCTCGCTCAAGCACGAATTTCGACAAACGTTTGCAGATTCGTCCAAGCGGTGGGCAGATTCGTACAAGCGCGGTAGGCCTGGGGCCTCGCTTCGCTCGGCATCCGCCGGATGTGGCACGCCAGCCCGCCGGGCATGGACGCCCGGCGGAACGGCCCCAGGGACGCCGCCGAAGGCGGCCCAAAAACGGCTACGCCGCGAGCGCCCGCCGGCGCGGGGTCATGCGCACGAGCAGCCGGGCAATCAGGTGCCCGACGATCAGGTAGACCAGCGCCGCCAACCTCCTTGGGCCGAGGCTACCCCGGCCTCGGGGGCAAACGGGCCGGCGCCGACCCTGGGGCAGCGCCGGCCTGCCCTGGGTCAGAGCCGCTTACGCAAGTACTCCTTGCCCTGCTCGCCACCCTTGCGGCTATCGGCCTGCGCGCGCCGGAAGAGGTCCGCGAGCTCCGAGTCGCCGTCACGCTCGGCGTCCTGGATGTAGGTCTCGAGGCGCAGGGCGTTGCTCAGGCACTGCTCCGTGAACCAGATGAGGTTGTAGTGCTTGTCCTTCGTCCCGGTTACGTGACCGGTCTCCTCGCTCGTGGCACCCATCTCGCCCTCCCTTCAAGCATGTGGTTTATGTTGCTTACCGCGTACCCGGCTGGACGCCGGCGTACACCGCGCGCATCGGGGTAGGCACGGGGCCAAATGCCGCGCTCGATCTGGAACGGGACGATCACCTTCGGGCTGATCGCGGTCCCGATCAAGGTGTATTCCGCGACCGAGAGCCACACCATCCACTTCCACCAGGTCCACGACGAGGACGGCGCGCGGATCATGCAGAGGCGGATCTGCTCTAAGGAGGGCAAGGAGGTGGCCTACAAGGAGGTCGCGATGGGCTACGAGGTGCGTGGCGGCGAGTACGTGATGCTGGAGAAGGAGGAGATCGACGCCGCCGCCGGTCAGCGCTCGCACACGATCGAGCTCGAGCAGTTCGTCGACCGCGACCAGGTCGACCCGGTTTTCTACAACCGCACGTACTACCTCGGTGCAGGTTCCGACGGCGAGGACGCCTACCGGCTCTTGCACGACGCACTGGAACGCGCGAAGCGGACGGGTCTCGGGCGCTGGGTGTTCCACAACCGCGAGTACCTGGTCGCGGTGCGCTCGAGCGACGACGTGCTCGTGTTGCACACGATGCGCTTCGCCGATGAGCTGGTGGCCGCCCACAAGCTCGAGATCCCGACGCCGAGCCGCAAGCCCTCAGAGCGCGAGCTCGACATGGCCGAGCAGCTGGTCGACTCGCTGCACAAGCGCTTTCGCCCCACCGCGTTCAAGGACAGCTACCAAGAGCGTGTGCGTGAGCTGATTGCCCGCAAAGCCAAGGGCGAGGAGATCGAGCTGCCCGAGTATGAGGAGCCGGAGGCGCCGGACGATCTGATGGCGGCGCTCGAGGCCAGCTTGGGCAAGGGGAAGAAGTCGAAATCGCGATCGGGTTCGAGGAGCTGACCGATGCCGCGCTCGCTGTGGACCGGATCGCTGAGCTTCGGCCTCGTCAACGTTCCGGTGGTGCTGGTGACTGCGGTGCGCGACCTCGACTTGCACTTCCGCCAGCTCCACGAGAAGGACGGTGCGCCGATCGAGGTGCAGCGCTGGTGCTCGAAGGAGGACGTCGAGGTTCCTTACCAGGAGATCACGCACGCATACGAGCTCGAGGACGGCGGCCAGGTGATCGTCGCCGACGAGGAGCTCGAGGCGATCGAGCCACGTCGCACGCGGACGGTCGACATCGAGCAGTTCGTGGACCTGGGCGAGGTCGACCCGATCTACTTCGACCACCCGTACTACCTGCTGCCGGCCGGTTCCGACGATGGATCGACACGCGCCTACCGGCTTCTCGTTGACGTGATGGCGCGGAGCGATCGGGCGGCGCTCGGGCGCTTCGTGATGCGGGCCAAGGAGTACCTGGCGATCGTCCGGGCCCACGACGGGGCGCTCATGCTGAGCACGTTGCTGTTTGATGACGAGGTGCGGGCGACCAAGGAGATCGAGGCGGCGAGGCAGAAGTCGCACAAGCCCTCGGCCCAGCAGCTGAACGCCGCGGTGGCGGTGATCGGGGAGCTCTCGGGCGTCTGGGAGCCGGGCGAGTGGAAGGACCGCTACCGCCGGCGCCTGCAGGACGTCGTCTCGCGCAAGCGCAAGGGCAAGACGATCAAGGCGCCCGAGCCGCGCGACACCACGCCCGAGGAGGTGCCTGATCTGATGGCCGCGCTCGAGCAGACGCTGGCCGAGATGCGCTCCGGCAAGAAATCCGGCAACCGACAGAAGCAGGAGGCATGAGGATGGCCGGCAGGTGGAATCAGTGACGGCCGCGGCTTAGCGGCCCTGGGCTCTCATCAGGCGTCGGGCGCGTGCGGGAAGCTCGGCGATCGTCTCGCGGACCTCGGACAGCCCGTCGCGCAGCTCGCGGTCGCCCACCTCGACCGGCAGCATCGAGTCCTGGAGCTCGGCCAGGGCGTGATCGGCGCGCTCGATCGCCTCGACGGCCCGCTCGACGTACACCCGAGGATCGCCGGAGTGCAGCCCGCCCGAGCTGCGCTGGAAGGTTCGTGTCGGGAGCCGGTGGCGCCCGGCGAACTCGGCGTGGGTGCGTCGCAGGCGGCCGTACCCCGCCTGAACGGGCCGGAAAAGCTCCTCCTCCAGACGGTCGGCGGTCTGCTCGTCGAGCTCCTCGTAGGCCTCGCCGAGGGCGGCGAGGGCGAGCGCGAGCTGGTCGGTTGCTGCGGCCAAATCGTCGAGGAGGCGCCGGCGCGCTTCGTCTGCGCTGTAGGCCATCACGCCTGCGCCAGCCTTCGGCCGGTCGCGTGCGGGCGATGCTGGGCTCTCTCGATCGGCGTCTCCATCGAGGCCTATGCTACGAGGCGAGGCGTCGATCGCGAAGCTTCCGCGGAGTAGCGAGCGGGAGTCCTTCGATCTGTACGAGCGCGCCGTGATCGAGAACGCGCAGTTCGCGACGTCAGCTGGTGCGGTGGTGTCGCTCGCAGGGAGTCCTGCACGCCGTGGTCGGCGGTTTCTTTCTGCGCCCGGATTACCTCCCGCTGGGCGAGCTGCGGATCGACGGGTCGGTTTGTCCGTTCGTGCCGTTCGATGCGCCGTGGGGCGACGTGCGCGCGTGCGTTCAGATCGTCGCTGGGCGCCTGCGGATCGCTCCGCGCCTGATGCTGGGCGCCGAGCCGGCGGGCGACGTGTTGCAGGCGGGCCCGCTGCTCGTGCTCGACGGCCGCCGCGCGATCGTCGAGGGCGAGGATCGCGAGGGCTTCGCGGCCGGCGCGCACCAGTTCGATTCGGACATCACGCTCGGGCGCTATCCGCGGGCGGCGCTGGCGGTTGCCGGCAAGCAGCTGCTGGCGGTGGCGTGCGACGGCCGTACGCGGCGCGACGTGGGGATGACGCTGGTCGAGCTCGCGGACGCGCTGGTCGAATTGGGGGCGAGCGAAGCGCTCAACCTGGATGGAGGCGGTTCGACCTCGCTCGTCTACGGCGGACGGCTGCGCAACCGTCCGCGCGAGCAGCACGGCGTCGACCTGCTCGACGGACGGCCGGTCGTCACCGCAATCGCCTTCGAAGCGCGCTAGCCGCCGCGGCGCCTCGGCGGCCGACCGCGCGGGTGACGCGCGTGGCCCTCGGAGTCGCTCGCGTGATAAGCATTCGTTCACGGATGGCTCATCGGGTGGTCTCGGCGATCCTGTTCTCGCCCCGCGGCGGATCCGCCCACGTGGCGCGCGCGCTCGCGCGAGGGCTGCGCGCGCTCGACTGGGCCGTCACGCTGGTGTCCGGCTCGCTCACCGGGTCCGGGAGCCTAGGCGACGCCGAGCGCTTCTACGGCGAGGTGCAGGCGGTCGACTTCGGGCCGGCGCTGGCGAGCGGCGAGCCGCTTCGGTTCGAGGGAGCGCTCGGCACGGCGCCCATACACCCCTCGTTCGAGGACCGGCCGGGCGAGCCGGACCGGGTGTTTGCCGCCCTCGACGACCTCGAGTTTGAGCGCCAGGTGCAAGCCTGGGCGCGCGCGCTGGCGCAGGCGGGCGCGGCCAGCGCGGACATCCTGCACCTCCACCACCTCACACCGATCCACGCGGCGGCCGAGCGCGTCGCGCCCGGCGTGCCTGTGGTGAGTCACCTGCACGGCACCGAGCTGCTGATGCTCGAGCAGATCATGGCCGGGGCGCCGGCGGGCTGGAGGTATGCGGACCGCTGGGCCGAGCGGATCCAGACCTGGGCGCGGCGCAGCGCGCGCCTGCTGGTCGCGCCCGCGGGCGTCGAGCGCGCGGTCAGGCTGCTCGACGTACGCCCGGAGCGGATCGTGGCGCTACCCAACGGGGCGGATGTGGAGCTGTTCAAACCGCGCCCGATCGACCGCGCGAAGTTCTGGCGCGGTGTGCTGGTCGACGCACCGCAGGGATGGCTGCCCCGGGAGGCGCCTGGCAGCGCGCGCTATGCGCCCGACGACGCGGCTCGCCTGGCTGAGGGGGTGGTGATCGTGTACGTGGGGCGGTTCACCGCGGTCAAGGCGGTGGACCGCCTGATCGCCGCGTTCGGCCGCGCCCGGAAACGGTTCAGCGCTCCGGCCGGGCTGGTCTTGGTGGGCGGCCATCCGGGCGAGTGGGAGGGCGAGCATCCGGCTGAGGTGGCGGCGCGGCTCGCGGTGCCGGACGTGTACCTGGCGGGCTGGTATCCCCAGGAGGACCTGCCGGAGTTCTACGGCGCGTCGGACGTGATGGCGATCGCCTCGCGGCGCGAGCAGTTCGGGCAGGTGATCGTCGAGGCCATGGCCTGCTGCCTGCCGGTGATCGCGGTGCGGTCGCTGGGGCCCGCGGCAATCGTCGAGGACGGGCGCACCGGTTGGCTGGTGGCGCTCGACGACGAGCCGGCGCTGGCGGAGGCGATGGTGCAGGCGGTCAACGATCCGCCGGAGCGCCGGCGCCGCGGTGAGCTGGCCCGCAGGGCGGCGGTCGAGCGGTTCTCGTGGCCGAGCATCGCCGCGCGGCTTGCTTCGGTGCTCATCGAGGTGATCGATGCCAATGGCACTAGTGTGGGTAGGACCGTCCGATCGAGAGGAGAACGATGACAGCCACCAGTGCAAGCGGGCCGCGGACTTCCGAGTTGGTGCGCGGCGTGGACTTCGTCGGCGTGCCGACCCGCGACATCGCCGCCGCGGCCGTGTTCTACGGCGAGGCGCTCGGCCTCCCCCGCTCGGTCTACCTGCCCGAGCGTCACTTCACGGAGTACGAGACGGGCAACCTGACGCTGAGTGTCTACAACGCCGAGAAGATGGGCATGAAGCACGAGGTCAACCCCAACCCGATCGCCTTGCACGTCGATGACGTGGCGGCGGCACGATCGGTGCTCGAGAGCCGCGGGGTCGAGTTCCACGGCGACATCCTCGACACCGGCGTCTGCCACATGGCGTTCTTCACCGACCCGGACGGGAACGCGCTCATGCTGCACCATCGCTACGCGCCGCGGCATCCGGACGTGTAGCGGCTCGCCGCGGCACTTCGTGGCGCGACGGGCGGTGTCTGCCGATCGGCTTGTCTTTTGCGCGCCGGCGCGTCATGCTCGGCGGCCGTACCCGAGGAGAAGGAGCGTGCAGTGGCCCTGAGCCGTCAGACGATGACCGACGAGCAGCGCAAGTCGGTGGCGCTGGAGTACTTGAAGGCGTTTGACAACGGCGGCGTGACGTCGACGGGTGAGAGCATCCTCGAGCTGTTCGCGCCCGACGCGCAGGTGGCGTTCCCGAAATGGGGGATCGCCAACGGGCGCGAGGAGATCGGTCGGATGTTCGGCGAGGTCGGGGCGACGCTCAAGTCGATCCGCCATGACTACGCGAACTTCAACTGGATCTTCTCGGGGAGCGACCTGGTCGTATGCGAGGGCACGAGCTACGGCGAGCACCGCGATGGGCCATGGCGGGCCGACGTGCCCGAATGGGGCGCGGGACGGTGGTGCGATGTGTTCGAGATCCGCGACTGGCAGATCCAGCGCTGCTTCATCTATCTGGATCCCGACTACGCCGGCAAGGACACGGCGCGCTACCCGTGGCTGACCGACGTGGTGGCGGCGGCGCCCGTGACCGTCCCGGCCTGAGCGCCCAACGACGATTTCACGCCGGCATCTCGACCACGAGCGCGCCGGCCAGCCGCCGGAGCACGGGCTGCATGTCCTCGTCCTCGTCCGGCCGCCAGCCGTCGAGCAGCTGGCACAGCTCGGCGCGGCCTGCATCGATCAGCCGCTCCCGGGCGGCCCGCCCCGATTCGCTGAGCTCGAGCGCGCGGTCGGCGTCGGTGACGATGTAACCACGCCGGGTGAGCGCCGCCAGCGGCTCGCGCAGTTGCTCGGGTGCGACGTGCAGCTCGGCGGCCAGCTCCGGGACGCTGTGCGGCGAGGAGCGCTCGCCGATGCGGTTGAGTGCCCAGCTCTCGGGCGGGGTGATGTCGACCCCAGAGTGCTCGACGAGCTGCTCGTAGACGCGCTGGCGCTCCTCGCGCTGCAGCAGCGAGCTGAGGATCCGCTCGAGCTCGCGCTCGGAGGTTTGGTGGCGCGGGGAGGCGAAGCTCTCGCCCACCCCGGCGGCGGCCGCGGTTTGGCGCAGGGGCAGCTCGCGCAGCAGCCAGCTGAGCGCGAAGCCGGCCACCGACACGACGGCGGCGAGGCGGAACACGGGCTGCAGGGCGGCAGCGAATGCATCGATGTACGGCGCGCGGACCGCCGCGGGAAGATGCCGGACGACGGCCGGATTGGCCGCGGTGGGAACGTGGACCGTCCGGGGAATGCGGCTGGCCAGCTCGCTGGCGAGGTTGCTCGAGAAGATCGCGCCGAACACGGAGACGCCGATCGAGCCGCCGATCTGGCGGAATAGGGTGGAGCCAGACGTGGCCACGCCCAGGTACTGGTAGTCGACCGAGTTCTGCACCGCGAGCACCAGCACCTGCATGACCATGCCGAGGCCGAGGCCCAGGACGAGCATGTACGCAGCCGTGGTGAGCGTGGGCGTCGACACGGTGATGGTCGAGAGCAGGAGCAGCCCGACGGCCATGATCGCGGTGCCGGCGATCGGGAACATCCGGTAGCGCCCGAAGCGCGAGATGAGGTTGCCGCTCACGATCGAGGTGACAAGCAGGCCGGCCATCAGCGGCGTGATCAGCAGCCCGGATACCGTCGGGCTGTGCCCTTTGACCACCTGCAGGTAAAGCGGCAGGAAGGTGACTGCCCCGAACAACGCGAGCCCGATGATGAAGCCGACCGCGCTGGTCACCACGAACGTGCGGTTGCGAAACAGCGCGAGCGGGAGGATCGGCTCGGCTGCCCGCGCCTCGACGAACGGGAACAGCACGAGCAGGACCACGCTCACGATGATCAGCACGATGATGAACGGCGAGCCCCAGGCATAGCTGGTGCCGCCCAGGCTGGTGAACAGGACGATCGCCGACAGGCCGGCGGCGAGGACAGCGGCGCCGAGGTAGTCGATCTGACGGTCGACATGCTCGGTCCGGGCCGGGAAGGCTGCCCCGATCACGACCAGCGCGAGCAGGCCGAGCGGCAGGTTGACGTAGAAGATCCAGCGCCACGACAGGCTGTCGACGAAGAAGCCGCCGAGCAGCGGCCCGATCACGGTGGAGATGCCGAACATCCCGCCGAAATAGCCCTGGTACTTGCCGCGATCCCGCGGCGCGATGATGTCGCCGACGGCGGCCATCGTGGTCACGATCAGCCCACCGCCGCCCAGTCCCTGGACCGCGCGGAACACGATCAGCTCGGTCATGCTCTGCGACAGGCCACACAGCGCCGAACCGACCAGGAACAGCACGATGGCGACCTGCAGCATGAGCTTGCGGCCGTAAAGGTCGCCGAGCTTGCCGTAGAGCGGGCCGACGACCGTCGAGGCGAGCAGGTAGGCGGTGACCACCCACGACAGATGCGACAGCCCGCCAAGGTCGCCGACGATGGTCGGCAGCGCGGTCGAGACGATCGTCTGATCGAGCGAGGCGAGCAGCAAGACCAGCAGCAGCGCGCCGAAGATGACGCGCGTCCGCTGGGTCTCGCCGCCCGCCTCGTGGTCGAGCGACCCGAACGCAGCCTCTCCCGAGGTCATGGCTCGGGGCTACTGCGTGGCGCCGGCCTCTTGTGTCTGCGCGGCGGAGGCGTCGGCGCTGGCCGGCGCCGTCGCGGCGTCGGCCGAATCGGTCGCCATCGGCGGGGCAGCCGACTCTGGCTGGGCCTTGGCCAGCTGGTGGGCCCCGATCGCGCCCGCCGCGCCGATCGCCGCCGCGAGCAGTGTCCAAACAACGCCGCTGCGCTCCTGGTCGAGCGTGTGATCGAGCGAGAGCTCGCCCGGGCCGACCTCGGCTAGCGCGAGCGCCGCGGCGATCAGCACGGCGTTGTACTCGTAGCCCCCGTTGGTGACCCAGGGGCCGTTCTTGAGATGGACGCGGTGGATCGCGGTCAGCATGACCGAGGTCACCGCGCCGGCGGCCAACGGCGTGGCGAAGCCCAGGGCGAGGCCGGCGCCGCCGCCCGCCTCGGCCACGCCGGCCGCGATCGCGTTCCTGCGCCCGGGTCGCATCCCGAGCCCCTCGAACATCTGGGCCGTCGGCTCGATTCCGTGTCCGCCGAACCATCCGAACAGCTTCTGGGTGCCGTGGCCGACGAAAAAGCCCCCCACGGTGAGTCTCAGCAGCAAGCGGCCGATCTTCATCGCTCCTCCTGTCTGTCGGTTGACCGGAGCCGGATCATAGATCGCTGGGC
>CAVRBZ010000011.1:0-112397 GCA_963719355.1 uncultured Solirubrobacterales bacterium
GAACCTATCGATTACCAGGACGTTCTAACTGCCGCCGGCAGGATTCGAACCTGCGACCCTCGGATTAAAAGTCCGCTGCTCTGCCAACTGAGCTACGGCGGCGGACGCTCATCATGGCGCACGTCCGCGAACTTTGGCGATGCACCTGACCTGTACGCGAGTAGATCGCTAAATCCGGCGCCGACCCAGCGAACCGCCGACCCAGCGAACCGCCGGCCCAGCGAACCGCCGGCCCAGCGAACCGCCGGCCCAGCGAAGGCGCGAAGCTCAGTGGCGGAAATGCCGGCGGGACGTGAAGACCATCACCGCACCCGCGGCATCGACCGCCTCGACCACCTCGTGGTCGCGCACCGAGCCGCCGGGCTGGATGATCGCGATCGCGCCCGCCCCCATGGCCAGTTGCGGACCGTCAGCGAAGGGGAAGAACGCGTCGGAGGCCAGCACCGACCCGACCAATGAGGACCGCGCCTTCTCGATCGCCAGCCGCACCGAGTCCACCCGGCTCATCTGCCCGGCGCCGATGCCCACGGTGGCGAGGTCCTTACACAACACGACGGCGTTGGAGCGCACGTGCTTGCACACCTTCCACGCGAACGACAGCTCACCCCACTCGGCCTCGGTGGGCGCGCGCTCGGAGACGACCTGCATCTCTGAGCGCTCCTCGAGGTCGTAGTCGCGATCCTGCACCAGCATCCCCCCGATGACCTGCCGCAAGGCCGGGTCGATCATGTCGGGGTTGCGGCGCTCGCGGTCATCCAAAATCCTCATGTTCGGCTTGGTCTCGAGCACCTCGAGCGCGTCCTCGTCATAGCCCCGCGCGAATAGCACCTCGACGAACTGCCCGACGACGGCCTCGGCCAAGGCGCGGTCGACCCGACGGTTCAGGCACACCACGCCCCCGAAGGCGGACAGAGGGTCGCACGCGAACGCCTTCTGGTAGGCCTCGAGCCCTGTCGTGCCGACGGCCACGCCGCACGGGTTGTTGTGCTTGATGATCGCGCAGGCGGGGATCTGGAACTCGCTGATCAGCAGACGCCCCGCGTCCAGGTCCAGGAGATTGTTGAACGACAGCTCCCGCCCCCCGAGCTGGGAGATCATCGACAGCACGTGGGTGCGGGTCCCGACCTGCGAGTAGTAGGCCGCGCGCTGGTGCGGGTTCTCACCGTAGGGCAGCTCGAGCACCTTCTCAAACGCCCGCACCATGAGCGCCGGGAAGTCGGCGCCTTTCTCCTGAAACCAGCGGACGATCGCGGTGTCGTAGCGCGCCGTATAGGCAAACGCCTCGGCGGCGAGCGATTCGCGCGTGGTCGGCGACAGTCGCCGGTCGAACTCGCGCAACTCGGCCAGCACCGCGTCGTAGCTCTCGGGTCTGACGACCGGCGCGACGAACTGGAAGTTCTTGGCCGCCGCGCGAATCATCGAAGGACCGCCGATGTCGATGTTCTCGATCACCTCGGCGTCGCTGACTCCTCGCCGCGCCGCCGTGCGCTCGAACGGGTACAGGTTCGCGCACACAAGGTCCACGAACTCGACCTCGTTCTCTTCCGCCTGGCGCATATGGCTCACCTCGTCACGCAGTGCGAGGAGCCCGCCGTAGAGCTTCGGGTGGAGCGTCTTGACCCGCCCGTCCATGATCTCGGGAAAGCCGGTCAGGTCCGAGATCTGGCGCACGTGCAGGCCGGCGCCGGTCAGCTCGCGGGCGGTGCCGCCGGTGGAGACGATCTCGATCCCCAGCTCGGCCAGGCCGCGGGCAAACTCGACCAGCCCGGTCTTGTCGGACACCGAGAGCAACGCACGCGCGACCCTGACCTCGCCGGCGGCAACGGGGGCAAACCGGCTCGCATGCTGGGTACCCCGCTCCATACGGCCTCGACTCTACCGCTCGATCACGACACGCCGCGGGTTCCCCGGCTCGAAGGTGACCGCGCCTCGAGCGATCAGCCGGACCGCCTCGGGGAGCAGCTCGTGCTCGACCGGATGCAGGCGCTCGAGCACTGCCTCCGCGTCCCGGACGTCCGGCAGCTCAACCGCCCGCTGGAGGATCACGGGGCCGCTGTCCACGCCCCCGTCGACGAAGTGGACCGTGACCCCGAACACCTTGACGCCATACGAAATCGCCTGCTCCACGGCGCGCAAGCCCGGAAACGCGGGCAGCAGCGCCGGGTGGACGTTGATCACGCGATCCGGGAACCGGTCCAGGAACTCGTCCGAGACGAGCTGCATGTATCCCGCCAGCACAACGAGCTCGACCCCCCGCGAGATCAGCCAGTCGGCCATGGCACGATCCCGCGCCTCGCGCGAGGCGAACCTATCTCCCGGGAACGTCGCCACGTCGACCCCCGCGGCCTGCGCGCGCCGCAGCGCCGGCGAGTCGGTTCGATCCGACGCCACGGCCACGATCTCGATCCCGTCGCGCCGATGGACGCGATCCAACAACGCCTGCAGGTTCGTCCCGGCGCCCGAGGCCAGTATGGCGACGTTCAAGCGTTCAGGCCCTGACCAGCGGCAGCTCGAGCGCGTACTTGCCGCGGGCCTCCTCGGTGCCCTCGAGCGGATAGTCGCCGCTGAAGCAGGCGTCGCAGTGCTCCTCGCGCGACACCCCGACTGCTTCGTAGACGCCGTCCAGCGACAGGTAGTGCAGCGAGTCCGCCCTCAGCTCCTCGGCGACCTCCTCGACCGTCCGCTCGTGGGCGATCATCTCCGCGCGGGTGGACATGTCGATCCCGTAATGACAGGGATGCTTGATCGGTGGCGCCGAGATGCGCAGGTGGATCTCGGCCGCGCCGGCGTCGCGCAGCATCTGCACGATCTGCCGTGTGGTGTTGCCGCGGACGATCGAATCGTCGACCACGATCAGCCGCTTGCCTGCGACGACCTCCGGCAGCGGATTGAACTTGAGCCGAAGACCGTGGCGGCGCAGCTCCTGGCCCGGCTGGATGAACGTTCGCGCCACGTACCGGTTCTTGATGAAACCATCGTCCTGGGGCAGGCCGGCGGCCCGAGCCAGCCCGCGCGCCGCCGCGTTACCCGAGTCGGGCACCGGGATGACGAGATCGGCCTCGACCGGAGCCTCGCGCCACAGGATCTGGCCCATCCGCCCCCGCGCCACCTGAAGCACGGTGCCGGCCATCTTGGAGTCCGGCCGGGCGAAGTAGATGTACTCGAACACGCAGAAGGCGCGCCGCTCCCCGCCCGCGATCATTCGCGTCTGCACGCCGCCATCCGTCAAAGTGACAACCTCGCCCGGCAGCACCTCGCGCAGGTACTTCGCGCCGATCAGATCGAACGCGCACGATTCGCTGGCCACGCAGTACGAAGCTTGACCCGTGTCCTCGTCCTCGATCATCCCGAGGACCAGCGGCCGCAGCCCGTGCGGATCGCGGAAGGCCACCACTGCTTCCTCGGTCAGCACCACGGTTGAGAAGGCGCCGCGCAGGCGCGGGAGCACGTCGGCCACCGCGTCCTCGATCCGCGCGGCCGGATGGGTGGCCAGCAGCGCCGCGATGATCTCGGAGTCCGAGGTCGAGCTGAACGGCACGTCGTCCTCGCGCAGCTCGGCGTGGAGCTCGACGGCGTTGATCAGGTTGCCATTGTGGGCGAGCGCCAGCGTGTGCCGATCGTCGCGCACGATCGGCTGGGTGTTCTCCCACTCCGAGGCGCCGGTGGTCGAGTAGCGGACGTGACCGATCGCCATGTCGCCCAGCAGAGAACGGAGCTTGTGCTCGTCGAAGACCTGAGCGACCAGCCCCTGGTCGCGGATCGCCATGATCTCACGCCCGCGGTGGGCGGTGGCGATGCCGGCCGACTCCTGGCCCCGGTGCTGCAGCGCGAAGAGGGCAAAGTACGCGACACGGGCGACGTCGTGTCCCGGAGCAAAGATTCCGAAGACACCGCACTCGTCGCGAGGGCCATCGCGAGGGTCGTTCACGGGAGGGGGCATGCCCAGCCAGCTGGCAAGGCTAGCAGCGGGCCTAGTCATCGTTTCAGACCCATTCGGCCAGGCCGCTGTCCCGGGCCGTGCGGAGCTCGGAAACTGCGAGCTCGAGGAGCCCCTCGATCACCAGCGCGTCGCCCCCCACCCGGCCGATCACCTCGTCGCCGGCGAGAGCCTCGGCCGCGCCCGAGACGATGAACGCGCGTCCCGGCGCCTCGCCGAACGGATCGACCCCCTCCGGCAGCCGCACCGAAGCGCCGAGGTCACCGGCGATGCAGCACTCGGCCAGGGCGACGGCCAGACCGCCTTCGGCGATGTCATGCGCATTTTGGAGCGCCCTGCAGCGGATGCCGTTGCGGACGGTTTCATGCGCATCACGGACAGCAGTCGTTTGCACGACCGGGAGCTCGCCGACCGGCTCGCGCCCCTGCAGCTTCTCGAGCTCGGATCCCACCGTCGACGGCTCGAACCGCCCGACCAGCGCGATCGCATCGCCCTCGCGCGCGAACCCGAGGCGTCCGGCCATGCCGGCGTCTGGCAGCTTGCCGACCATGCCCACGACCGGCGTGGGGAAGATCGGGCCGCTCGGGGCTTCGTTGTACAGGGAGACGTTTCCGCCGACCACCGGCACCTCGAGCGCCTCGCACGCCTCGGCCAGCCCTTCAACGGCCTCGACCAGCTGCCACGCCACGCGCGGCTTCTCCGGATTGCCGAAGTTCAGGCAGTTGGTCAGACCGAGCGGCTCGGCGCCCACGCAGGCCAAGTTGGCCGCGCACTCGTACACCGCCTCGGCCGCACCGCGGCGCGGATCGACCGCGACACGGCGACCATTGCCGTCGATGGCCACGGCGATCGCCGAGCCGTCGGGGAGGACGAGCACGGCGGCGTCGGCCTCGTCGGGCCGGCGCACCGTGCGCGACTGAACGACGGGGTCGTACTGCTCGAACACCGGCCGGCGCGAGGCCAGATTGGCCGAGCCCAGGAGCGCCAACAGCGTCTGCGCAGGTGACTCGTTCCCGCTCAGCGCGGCCGGCGCCGCGCCATACAGCCCGCTGGGCGGCGGCTCGGGCTGGAGGTCATAAAGCGGACAGTCATCGATCAGCACCGACACGGGCAGTTCCGCGATCACGCTTCCTCGGTGCAGGACCTGCAGCGAGCCGCCGTCGGTCACGCACCCGATCGTGGTGGCGAGGACCTCCCAGCGCTCGCACACGTCGAGCAGCGCGCCCACGCACTCGGGCCGGGCCACGCACAGCATCCGCTCCTGGGACTCCGAGACCATGATCGCGAACGGTTCCATGTCGGGCTCGCGCAGAGGGATCTGGCACAGGTCGATGGTCAGTCCGACGTCTCCCTTGCTCGCCATCTCCGACGCCGCCGAGGTCAGGCCGGCCGCGCCCAGATCCTGGAGCGAGACCAGCAGCTCGCGCTCGAGCAGTTCCAGGCAGCACTCCAGCAGCTTCTTCTCGGTGAACGGGTCGCCGATCTGGACCGATGGGCGCTTGGCCTCATCGCCCTCGCCCAGCTCGGCGCTGGCCAGCACCGAGGCGCCGCCGATCCCGTCGCGGCCGGTCAGGGCGCCCAGCAGCACAACGACGTTGCCGGGGCCGGCGGCGGCGCTGCGGATCAGCCGGTCGTGCGGCGCCAGGCCCAGGCACATCGCGTTGACCAGGCAGTTCTGCTCATAGGTCTGCTCGAAGTAGATCTCGCCGCCGACCGTAGGCACGCCGACCGAGTTGCCGTAGTGGCCGATCCCAGCGACCGCCCGATCGAGGAGATACCGCGATCGCTCAGAGCTCCCCGGTTCGCCGAAACGGAGCGAGTCGAGCACCGCGATCGGCCGGGCTCCCACCGCGAACACGTCGCGCAGGATGCCGCCCACGCCGGTGGCGGCGCCCTGGAACGGCTCCACCGCGCTCGGGTGGTTGTGCGACTCGACCTTGAAGGCCACCGCCAGGCCGCCCCCCACGTCGACCGCGCCGGCGTTCTCGCCCGGACCCATCAGCAGATGACGGCCCTCGGTCGGCAGTCGCCGCAGCAGTCGGCGCGAATGCTTGTAGCCGCAGTGCTCGGACCACATCAGCGACAGCATGGCCAGCTCGACATCGTTCGGGGCCCGCCCGAGCCGGTCGAGGATCCGGGCGTACTCCTCGTCGGTCAGCCCGAGCGCCCGGTGGCGCTCCTCAAGCGAGTACGGGCTGCTCGACATGGGCTCGCATCGACTCGAAGATCCTCAGACCGTCGGCGGAGCCGCCGAGCGGATCGACCGCGTGCTCGGGATGGGGCATCAGGCCGAACACGTTCCCGGTCTCGTTGCGCACGCCGGCGATGTCGCGCAACGAGCCATTGGGATTGTCCCCGGGCGCGTAGCGAAGCAGGACCTGCCCGGCCGCCTCCAATCGGTCCAGCCGATCGTCGGGCGCGTAGTAGCGCCCGGTCGTGTGCTTGACCGGGATCGACAGGCGCTGGCCGGGTGCGCACGCGCCGGTGAACGGGCCTTCGGCACGGACCACCTCGAGCTCCACCTGGCGGAAGACGAACTTGAGCGAGACGTTCGGCAACAGCGCGCCCGGCAGCAGATGCGCCTCGCACAGCACCTGGAAGCCGTTGCAGATGCCCAGCACCAGGCCGCCCTCGCGTGCGAACTCCTCGACCTCGGCCATCACGGGAGCAAACCGCGCGATCGCCCCGGCGCGCAGGTAGTCGCCGTAGGAGAAGCCGCCCGGCACGATCACGGCATCGACCCCCTGGAGGTCGTGGTCGGCGTGCCAGAGCAGTACGGCGTCCCCCACGCGGGTCGACGCCTGCAGAGCGTCGATGTCGTCGCAGGAACCAGGAAAACGGACGACTCCGAACTTCATCCCTCGCCCCCGGTTTCCGCCTCCTCGATCTCCCAATCCTCGATCAGCGGATTGGTCAGCAGCCGCTCGCACATCTCGGGCAGCCGTTCCGGGTCCTCGACGTCGAGCTCGATCATGCGCCCCACGTGTACGTTGCCCACACCCTCGAAACCGAGCGCTGGCAGCGCGCGTTCCACCGCCTGGCCCTGCGGGTCGAGGATTCCCGCCTTGGGCCTGACCAGGACCCGCGCTCTCATCGAGTCCGCTGGAGCCAGGCCACGAACGCCTGGCCGGTGATCCGCTCGTACGCCTCGATGTACTTCTCGCGCGTGCGCGCGACGACGTCGTCGGGGATGGCGGGCGCGGGCGGATTGCGATCCCAGCCGGTCGACGAGGCCCAGTCGCGGACGAACTGCTTGTCGAAGCTCGGCTGCGGACGGCCCGGCTCGTACTGGTCGGCGGGCCAGAAGCGCGAGGAATCCGGCGTGCACACCTCGTCGCCCAAGGTCAACTCTCCGGCGCCATCCAGGCCGAACTCGAACTTGGTATCGGCCAGGATGATGCCCCGCTCGCGGGCGTGCTCGGCGGCGTGGCCGTAGACCGCGAGCGAGACCTCGCGCACCTTCTCGGTCAGCCCACGGTTGCCGACCAACTCGGCGGCCTGCTCGAAGTCGATGTTCTCGTCGTGGCCTTCCTGGGCCTTGGTCGCCGGGGTGAAGATCGGCTCGGGCAGCCGGTCCGATTCGCTCAGCCCAGATGGCACCGCGATCCCGCACACCTCACCGGTGCGCTGGTAGTCCTTCCAGCCCGACCCGCTCAGATAGCCGCGCACCACGCACTCAATCGGGAGCATCTCGAGCTTGCGCACGAGCATGCCGCGAGCGCGCGCCTCGGCCGGGACTCCGTCGGTCAGCGACACGACATGGTTCGGGACGATTCCCGCGGTTCTCTCGAACCAGAAAGTAGACAGGCCGGTCAGCACTGCGCCCTTGTCCGGGATCGGCGTCGGGTGAACGACGTCGTAGGTCGAGATCCGGTCGGAGGCAACGATCAGCAGCGTCTGATCGTGCCCTTCGTATATCTCGCGAACCTTGCCCGAAGCGATCAGGGGCAGGTCGGCAAGGGCGGTCACTGAGTCGATCCTAGCAACGGGATCGGCGGCGGGATCGAGCGGATTTCAGCTCTTTGCGACAAGCGGGCCGGCCGCGCAGGGCGCAGTCGTGTGATCCCCAAACCGCCCCGCGCCGTGCGTAACCCCGAAACCAACCCCCGCGGCGTGCTTAATGCCCGACACCGACAACCCCTCACCGGCTGCGGGGACATGAGCACCCGGCACGATGCTTATGTCCCCGAGGTCGATCACGCGCGAGGGGCTTCGGGCGTTTTACACGGCGCCGGGCGGTCGGGATGCCGGGCGGAGGCGATGTCCGCGATTGACGCCCCGCGTACGCCGCATCGGCGACGCCCCCACACACACGCTGCGCCACCGGCCCCGCCCGCGCCTCCCGGCACATCCCAAATCACTGGAGCGCCGGCAGGACCGGGCTTTCGATGGCCACGACCATCCCCCGCCGTGCTGCCAGCACCCCGAGCATGAGCGCAGTGTCGGCGATGGCCACGCCGGTGAGGTGCTCGGCGCGCTGCTCGAAATCGCGCACGATCTCTTCCAGCGCACCCGCAAACCCTGCCGCGTCATGTCCGGCCAGCGCTGCGACCGCCTCGGCCGTGCGAGCAAATGCGTCGCCGCCGGCGCTCATCCGCAGCGACCACACCCGTGCGTCCTCGTCATGCCCCAGGATCAGCGCGGCGAGGGCCCGCGCGTAGGACGCGGTGGCCGACTGCGGGTCGGCGTCCGGCAGCTGCGCGAGCACATAGCCCGCCTCGGACGCGCCGCTCCCGGCCAGCGCGGAGGACTTGAGCATCCCCACCAACCGGCCGTACGCGGTAGGCGGCGCCACCTCCCACGACTGCCGGTACAGCTCGGCCGCCTCGGCGAACTCGGCTCGGGCCGAGTCGCGGTCCCCGGCCAGCAGCGCCCGCTGCGCCTCGCCATCGCGGTGCACCGCCGCGGTCAACAGCTCCTGATGCTTGCGCGAGGGCACGGCGGCGCAAATCGTAGACGGACAAGGTATCCATTGGCCCGATGCCTCAGGTCAACCCGCTGGGCAACAAGGTGGCGCTGATCACCGGCGCGAGCGGCGGGATCGGTCAGGCGATCGCGCGCCGGCTCGCGGCCGAGGGCGCCTCGCTCGCGCTCGCCTACGGTGCCAACGCCGAGCCTGCCCAGCAGCTGGCTGATCGGCTCGTGGCCGGCGGCGGGCACGCACTGGCTCTCGGAGCGGATCTGCGTCGGTCAGAAGCGCCGGCCCAGCTGCTCGCGGCGCTCGAGCCGCACCTGGGTTCAGTCGACGTGCTCGTCGCCGCGGCCGGCCTCGGCCGCCGGCAGACGCTGGAGGAGGTTTCCCTCGCGGACTTCGACGAGATGATCGCGGTGAATCTCCGGGCGCCCTTCCTGCTCGCCCAGCAGACCTTGCCCGGCATGCGCGCCAGGGGCTTCGGCCGCATCCTGTTCGTCTCCTCGGTGGCGGCGTTCACCGGAGGTATCGTCGGGCCGCACTACGCCGCCTCGAAGGCCGGCCTGCACGGCCTCACGCACTTCCTGGCCAGCCGCACCGCCGGCGACGGGGTCACCGTCAATGCGATAGCGCCCGCGCTCATCACGCAGACCGGGATGCTGCCGGGCCATCCAGAGGAACTTCGCTCGCGCGTCCCGGTGGGCCGCCTGGGTGAACCCGACGAGGTCGCCGATCTCGCCGTGGCCATCCTGCGCAACCCGTACATGACCAATCAGGTTGTCTCGCTCGACGGCGGGATCCACCCGCGGTGACGCCCGGTCAGGCCCGGGCGACCGACTCCGGCGCGGCGATCGCGTCCAGCCGCCGGACGATCTCATCCGCGTAGCGCACGTACGGGGCGTAGTCGAAGACCACGCCCAGGTCAAGGTCCGCGCCCGCCGGGTCAGCGGCGAGCAGGTCGCGCATATGCACCCTTGAGTCGATCGCCTGTTGGGCCAGGCGCTGGACGGACCCGGTAGGCGTCGTCGCGGCTCATCCCCGACTCCACGAGCGCGAGCAGCACGCGCTGGGAGAACAGCGCGCCGTGGGTGAGCTCGAGGTTCTCGCGCATCCGATCGACATCGACCACCATGCCCCCGACCAGCCCGAGGACACGCCGCTGGAGGTGGTCGAGCAGGATCGTCGAGTCCGGCAGGATGACTCGCTCGACCGAGGAGTGGGAGATGTCGCGCTCGTGCCACAGCGCCACGTCCTCGAGCGCGGCCAGGGCATTGCCGCGCAGTACCCGCGCCAGTCCGACCACCTGCTCGGACTTGATCGGGTTGCGCTTGTGCGGCATCGCGCTGGAGCCCTTCTGGCCGCGGCCGAACGGTTCGCGCACCTCGCCCACCTCGGTGCGCGCCAGGTTGCGGATCTCCGTCGCGAAGCGCTCCATGCCCGCGCCGGCCAGCGCAATCGCCTGAAGTAACTCGGCGTGGCGGTCGCGCGGCACCACCTGGGTCGAGACCGGTTCACGGGCCAGCCCGAGCCGCGCCAGCACCCGCTCCTCGAACTCTGGCGAGGTGGCCGAGTAGGTGCCGACCGCGCCCGAGATCGCCCCCACGCCGACCTGGTCGAACGCCCGCGTCAGGCGCTCCGCGTTCCGATGGGCCTCGAACGCGAAGCCCGCCAGCTTGATCCCGAACGTGGTCGGTTCGGCGTGGATGCCGTGCGTGCGCCCGGCGCACAGCGTGTGCGCGTGCTCCCGTGCCGCGTGCGCGAACGCCACGACCAGTCGGCGGGCGTCGGGCAGGACGATCTCCCCGACGCGACGCAGTTGCAGAGCCAGGCCCGTGTCGAGCACGTCGCTCGAGGTGAGCCCGTGGTGGATCCAGCGCCCGGCCGCGCCGGCCGACGCGGCCAGCACGTCCACGAACGCGGCGGTGTCATGATCGGTGACGCGCTCGCGCTCCGCGATCGCCTCGACCGTGAAGGTCGCGGTCCGGATCGCCTCGAGCTCATTCTCGCTGGGCCCGTTCAGCTCTTCGCAGGCGGCCACCTCGACCTCGCGCATGGCCTCGAAGTGGGCGTGGTCGGACCACACCTCCGCCAGCTCGGGACGCGTGTAGCGGGGAATCACTCGGATCTCACCCGCCGGCGAACTGCGTTGCCTTGACGATCAGCATCGCGACCGCCAAGAGTAGATACCCGACCTCCGTGTCCGCGCGGGCCAGCGAATCCACCTATCGTGCCGCGAGTGACCACGGATTCGGATCGGGCCGGCGATTGGCGGGCGGCGGTTCACGAGTTGGCGGCAATCGAGCGGCCTTCGGCCTCCGATGGCGAGCGGCGCGCGGCGGAGTCGATTGCTGCGAGGCTGCGCGCGCTCGGGTACCAGGCGACGGTTGAGCAGGAGCGCGCCCATGGCGGGTACTGGTGGCCGATCGGCCTGATCAACGGGATCGCTGCCGCGGCGGGCGTGGTGGCGCTGCGCCGGCGGCGATGCCGGCCGACCCGGGTGCTCGCCGCGCTCCTCGGCGGCGTCGGCGCCGCCGCCCTGTGGGACGACCTCGGGCACGGCCGCCGCTGGTTCCGTCGCGCGCTGCTCCCCCATCGAGCGACCTGGAACGTCGTGACCGAGGCGGGGGATCCGCACGGCGAGCGGACCGTCGTGCTGATCGCCCACCACGACGCGGCGCACTCGGGCCTGATCTTCCATCCGATCCTCCCCCGCATCCCGCTCAAGCTCGCCCCGCGCCTGCACGCGCGCTCGGGCACCAGCTTTCCGCTGTTGTACGCGGTCTGGATAGGACCCGTGATGGTCTGCCTCGGCGCGATCCTCGGCCTGCGACGCCTGCTCGGTGCCGGCGCGGCCATGGCGGGCGGAGCCACGGCCGCGATGACCGACATCGGATTGCGGGCGCCGGTGCCGGGGGCCAACGACAACCTGGCCGCGGTCGGCGCGCTGATCGCGCTGGCCGCCGCGCTTCGCGACCGCCCGGTCGAGGGCCTGCGCGTGGTGCTGGTCTCCACCGGCTCGGAGGAATCCTTCAGCGAAGGCATGCAGGCCTTCGGCCGACGCCACTTCGCCGGCCTCGACCGGGACCGGACCGAGATGATCTGCCTTGAGTGCGTCGGCGGACCGACCCTGGTCGTGGTCGAGGGCGAGGGCATGCTGCGCATGCGCGACTACCCGCTCGAGATGCGCGAAGGGCTCGACCGCGCCGCCGCCGCCGCCGGCATTCCGATCGTCCGCGGGCTGCGGACCACCGCCGCCACGGACGCGATCATCGCGCTGCGTGCCGGCTACCGCGTGGCGACGCTCGCCTCGGTCGACGAGACCAAGCTGCCCATGAACTACCACTGGCCCTCCGACGTGCCGGAAGCGCTGCATTGGCGCACGATCGAGCATGCAATCGCCGTGTGCGAGGAGTTCCTGCGCGCGCGGGCCGCCGGCGACGCCCGCCAGTAGCCGACCGAGACCTCTCAGCTCTCTAGGATTCGCACGGCCAGCACCGCGGCGTTGCGCGCGTTGTCGACCCCCACGCACGCCACCGGCACGCCCGGCGGCATCTGCGCGATCGACAGCAGCGCGTCGAGACCGCCCGCCACCGAGGTCCGGCTGGTCAGCGGCACCCCGATCACCGGCAGGTCCGAGTGCGCGGCGAGGACCCCCGGCAGCGCCGCGGACAGACCGGCGCCGGCGATGATCACGCGCAGGCCCCGCACCCGCGCGTTGCGCGCGTAGTCGGCGACCTTGTCGGGCTCACGGTGGGCGGACATGACCCGCACCTCGCAGCGGATCCCGCGGTCGATCAGCTCCTTCTCCGCCGCCGCCATCCGCTCCAGATCGCTCTTGGAGCCCATCACGATCCCGACCAGGGGCGCGTCGACCTCGAGTCCCTCGAGCTCGGGCACCGGCTCGGCGTACGTCTCGGGAGCGGGCCGCGGGAACTCGGTCACGAGCGAGCGCCCGCCGGTTGGACGACCCGCAGCGCGATGTCACGCCGCACCTGCTTGCCGTCGAACTCGATCATGTCGGCGGCAGCATAGGCGGCCTCCCGGGCGGACGCCGCGTCGGCGCCCAGGGCCGTTACGTTCAACACCCGCCCCCCCGCCGTCACGACTTGGCCGGCGTCGTCGAACGCGGTCCCCGCGTGCGTGAGGAACACGCCAGGCGGCGCCCAGTCGAGCCCGGTGATCACGTCCCCGGGCGAGGACGAGGCCGGATATCCGCGACTGGCCAGCACCACCGTCACGGCCATCTCTCCTGACCAGTCCAGCTCGATCCCGCTCAGGCCGCCAACCACCGTCGCGGCCTCGAGCAGCTCGAGCAAATCCGAGCGCAGCCGGGGCAGCAGCGCCTGGGTCTCGGGGTCTCCGAAGCGCACATTGAACTCGAGCACCCTGGGGCCATCCGCGGTCATCATCAGGCCCGCGTAGAGCATCCCCTGGAACGGGATCCCGCGCCGGGCCAGCTCGTCCAGCACCGGCTGATGGACCGCAGCGCAGATCTCCCGGGCCCGAGCGTCGTCCACCGCCGGCACCGGCGAGTACGAGCCCATGCCGCCGGTGTTCGGCCCCTGGTCGCCGTCGAAGATCCGCTTGTAGTCCTGGGCCGAGGCGAGCGGCACCGCCGTCTGGGCGTCGCACAGCGCCAGCAGCGAGAGCTCCTCCCCCTCCAGGTGCTCCTCGACCACCACCTGCCGCGTGTCGAACCGCCGCTCGACCAGCAATGCATGCAGCGCCTCGCGCGCCTGCTCCTCGTCGGCGGCGATGACCACGCCCTTGCCGGCCGCCAGGCCATCCGCCTTGATCACCGCCGGATACCGCTCGATGGCGGCCAGGCCGGCCCGCGGATCCTGAACCACCTGATATCCAGCTGTCGGCACGCCGGCCGCCGCCATGATCTGCTTGCAGAACGCCTTTGACCCCTCGAGCCGCGCCGCCTCGCGAATGGGCCCGAAGGTACGGATCCCCGCGGCCGCCAGCGCGTCGACCACACCCGCCACCAGCGGCGCCTCCGGCCCCACCACCACCAGATCGACCGCCTCGCGACTCGCCGACGCCACGATCCCGTCGATGTCGTCGCCGGCCACGTGCAGCACCCGCGCGTCCCGGGCGATCCCGGCGTTGCCGGGCGCGCACAGGATCTCGGGGCGTCGCGGCGAGGAGGCCAGCGCCTGGATCAGCGCATGCTCTCGCCCGCCGCCGCCGACGACGAGGACTCGCGGTGACTCAGATGGCGTCAATGAAGTCGTCGATCGGGATCGCTACGAGCGTCTCGTACTTGGCCGTTCCGCGCGAGCCGAGCTCGAGCGAGATCCGCGCCATCGTCTTCTCGTCGGGCGCCTCGACCACGTTGACGAAGTCGAACTGGCCGAGCGTCGCCCACTGCGCCTTGACGGTGGCGCCGAGCTGCTCGACCTCGCGGTTCACCTCTCGAATCCGGGACGGGTTGTTCTTGATCGTCTGCACCCCTTCCGGGGCGAGCGTTGAAAGCATGATGTAGGTCGGCACTGCTCCCTCCTCGTGTGGCTCGCAGTGCCCGACTTCTACAGCAAGGGGGCCGGGCGTGCAGGCCCGGCCCCGTCGCAGTCTGCTTACGCCGCGGCGGCGACGGCGCCGGATGACTGAGCGCAGCCCGACTAAACGAGGCCGGATGCCGAGTGGGCTGCAAGCTCGAGCCGCTCGAGCACGAGCTCACCTTCGGCCGCGTCGACCTTTACCGTGTCGCCGGTGGTGAAACGCCCCTCGAGGATGGCCAGCGCCAGCGGGTCGACCAGCCGCTTTTGGATGACCCGCTTCAACGGCCGAGCGCCGTAGGTCGGGTCGTAGCCCAGGTTGCCCAGGAGCGTCCGCGCGTCGTCGGTCAGCTCGACCTCGATCCCGCGCTCGCGCACCCGCGCGATCAGCCGCGCCACCTGGAGGTCGACGATCTGCGAGATCTGTTCGCGGGTCAGCGAGTGGAACTCGACGATGTCGTCGAGGCGGTTGATGAACTCCGGCTTGAAGTGGGCGTCGACACCGGCGCGGCCACCCGGAATGTTCGAGGTCATGATCAGCACGGTGTTCTTGAACGACACGGTGCGGCCCTGGCCATCGGTCAGTCGGCCGTCGTCCATCACCTGAAGCAGGGTGTTGAACACGTCCGGGTGGGCCTTCTCGATCTCGTCGAGGAGCACCACGCCGTACGGACGCCGGCGGACCGCCTCGGTCAGCTGGCCGCCCTCGTCGTAGCCGACGTAGCCCGGCGGCGCACCGACCAGTCGCGAGACCGAGTGCTTCTCCATGTACTCGGACATGTCGATCCGGATCATCGCGTCCTGCGAGTCGAACATGAACTCGGCCAGCGCCCGGGCCAGCTCGGTCTTGCCGACGCCGGTCGGGCCGATGAACAGGAAGGTGCCGATCGGCCGATCGGGATCCTGCAGGCCGGCGCGCGAGCGCCGGAGCGCGTTAGATACCGCCTCGACCGCCTCGTCCTGGCCGATCACCCGCTGATGCAGGCGCTCCTCCATGTGAACGAGCTTCTCGATCTCGCCCTCCATCAGGCGGCTGACCGGGATCCCGGTCCACTTGGCGACGACCTCGGCGACGTCCTCGGCGTCGACGACATCCTTGAGGAACCGGGCCTCGCCCGCGCCGGTCTGCTCGGCCTGCGATGCCGCCGCGAGTTGCTTCTCGAGCTCCGGGATCGTCCCGTATTGGAGCTCGGCGGCCCGGCCGAGGTCGGCCTCGCGCTGCGCGCGCTCGAGCTCGATCTTGGCCTGCTCGAGGCGCTCTTGCAGCTCCGCCACCGCCCCGACGGTCTCCTTCTCGCGCTGCCACTCGGCGTGCATGGCGTTGGAGCGCTCGCGCTCCTCGGCGAGCGCGCGCTCGAGCTGCTCGCGCCGCGCCACCGTGCCGGGATCATCGTCGTCGCCCAGTGACTGGAGCTCGATCTCGAGCTGCATGATGTGCCGGTCCACCTCGTCGATCTCGGTCGGCTTGGAGTCGATCTCCATCCGGATGCGCGCGGCGGCCTCGTCGACCAGGTCGATCGCCTTGTCGGGCAGGAACCGGTCGGCGATGTAGCGGTGGCTGAGCGTGGCCGCCGCGACCAGCGCGGAGTCCTGGATACGGACCTTGTGGTGGACCTGGTAGCGCTCCTTGAGCCCGCGGAGGATCGCGATCGTGTCCTCGACCGTCGGCTCACCGACGTACACCGGCTGGAAGCGGCGCTCGAGCGCCGGGTCCTTCTCGATGTGCTTGCGGTACTCGTCGAGCGTGGTGGCGCCGACCGCGCGCAGCTCGCCGCGCGCGAGCATCGGCTTGAGCATGTTGCCGGCGTCCATGGCGCCCTCGGCCGCGCCGGCGCCGACGATCGTGTGCAGCTCGTCGATGAACACGATGATCTGGCCCCGGGCGTCGGCGATCTCCTTGAGCACGGCCTTCAGCCGGTCCTCGAACTCACCGCGGTACTTGGAGCCGGCCACCATCGCGCTCAGATCGAGCGCGACCAGCCGGCGGTCCTTGAGGCTCTCGGGCACGTCGCCGGACACGATCCGCTGGGCGAGGCCCTCGACGATCGCCGTCTTGCCCACGCCGGGCTCGCCGATCAGCACGGGGTTGTTCTTGGTGCGCCGGCTGAGGACCTGGATCACGCGGCGGATCTCATCGTCACGGCCGATCACCGGGTCGAGCTTGCCCTGGGCGGCGGCCTCGGTCAGGTCGCGACCGAAGCGCTCGAGCGCCCTGTACTTGTCCTCGGGGTTCTCGTCGGTGACACGGTGGCTGCCGCGGACCTCGGACAGCGCCTTGGTGAGCGGGTCGTGGCCGGCGCCATTGGCGCGCAGCGCATCGCCGGCCTTGCCGGGATGCTGCGCGATGGCGAGCATCAGGTGCTCGGTCGAGACGTACTCGTCCCCCAGCTCGCGCATCTGCTTCTCGGCATCGCGCAGGATCTGGACGAGTTCGCTCGAGCCGCCGGCGGGCTCGGGAGTGGCTGCGCCCTGGATCTGGGGCAGCGCGTCTAGCGCGCGCCCGTTGTCCTGGCGCACCGCTGCGGGGTCGACGCCCAGCTTGCGCAGCATGGGCACGACGATCCCGCCCTCCTGCTCGAGCAGCACGGCGAGCACGTGCTCGGGCATCGTCTGCGGGTTGCGCCGCTCATCGGCCAGCCGCTGCGCGGCTTGGAGCGCCTCCTGGCTCTTGATCGTAAATCTGTCTGGTTGCATAGGCGTTCTCGGTTTCCGGGTTCTCGAAGTCTGGCGAAATCTAAGTCTCTATGACTTAGATTATGACATATTTTCAGCGCGTGGAGGGCGACCGGGGACGCCATCGAGCCGCTCGCCCGCCAAGCGCGCGCGGTCTGCTCGCACTCACTTCTTCTTGGCCTTCTTGGCCTGGCCTGGCGGCGTGCCGCCCTGCCCGGGAGGGGTGGCCGTGGTTGTCGTCGGCGACGTCGTCGTGGGCGCGGTGGTCGTCGTCGGGGTCGTGGTTCTCGTCGTGGTCGTGTGAGTCGTCGGAGTCGTCGTGGTCGTGTGCGTCGTCGGGGTCGTCTGGTTGGTCGGCGTGGTCCCGTTCGTGCCGGTGTCCGGGTTCGTCTGGGTGCCAGTCGCCGGAGGCGACGTGCCGCTGCCTGTGGAGCCCCCGCTGGTCAGCGCCAGCGCCACCGCGCCACCCAGCAGCAGCATGGCGATCACGGCCAACGTCGCCCACAGGCCGCGACGCGGCGAGCGCGACGGGCCGCCCGGCGGCATCGGCCGCGTGGCCGCCGTCCCCGGCGGGGTGACGGTCGGCTCCGCCGGAACATCCGTCGCCCCTGCCGGAGCGTCGCTCGCCGCCGCCGGAGCGTCCGTCGCCTCGGGCGGAACCGTGCCGGGCTGCGACACCGTCGCAGCCTGGGGAACGTCCGCCGCCATCGCCGCCGCCCCTGCCACGGCCGCGGCCGCCGGGGCCAGCCGCGTGGTCGGCGCGGTCGGGGTGTCCGAGGCGTGTCCGGCGAGCCGGTCGCGGACCTCGGCGGCGGTCTGGGGACGATCCTCCGGCGCCTTGGCCAGCATGTGCAGGACGAGCGCATCGAGTGCGGGCGGGATCGCCGGGTTGAGCGCGCGTGGGGACTCGGGGGCGACGCGCACGTGCTGGTGGAGAACCGCGGCCGCCACCTCGGCCATGAACGGCGGCTTGCCGGTCAGCATCTCGTAGAGGACGCAGCCCAGCGAGTAGATATCCGAACGCGCGTCGGCCGGGTTCCCCATCGCCTGCTCGGGCGACATGTACGGTGCGGTCCCGAGCACGGAGGCCGTCTGGGTCAGCGTCACCGCGTCGGCGGTGCGCGCGATCCCGAAGTCGAGCACCTTCACTCGATCGTTCGCACTGACCATGATGTTGCCGGGTTTGATGTCCCGGTGAACGATCCCGGCGGCATGTGCCGCGACCAGCGTGTCCGCCACCTGCGCGGCGATCCCGGCCGCGCGGGCCGGTGCGAGCCGGCCCTCGTCGCGCAGGACATCGGACAGACTGCGGCCGTCGACGTACTCCATCACGATGTAGCGCGTCGACCCGTCCGCGCCGGCGTCGTATACGGTGACCACGCCGGGGTGACTGAGCGCCGCCGCCGCGCGCGCCTCTCGCTTGAAGCGGGCGACGTAGACTGGATTCTCCTCGGCCAGCGGATCGAGCGCGACCTTGACCGCCACCACGCGGTCAAGCGCCAGGTCGGTCGCGCGGTACACGGTGCTCATGCCGCCGCGACCGATCACCTCCTCCAGCCGGTAGCGCCCCGCCAGCGTCCGGGGTGGTCGGCCCGCGCTCACGTGGCCGGAGGCTGTGTTCCGATGTCCGGCCGGTGCACCTGGACGGTGAACCTCTTCAGGTCGGCGTTCCGGACGATCGCGCCGCCCTTTGCATAGGGCACGATCTCCGCCCGCAGCTCGCGCCGCACCCGCTCGAGTCGCTCCACCTCGGACTTCAGCTCGGTCGCCCGCTTCTCGAGCGCCTTGACCTTGCGCTCCATTGCCTCGAGCTTCTCCTCGAGTTCGAACACGCGCTCGACGCCGGCCAGATTCATGCGCAGCTCGGCGGTCATCGCCTGGATGCGACGCAGCCGCTCGACGTCTTTGCGCGAGTACAGCCGCGTCCCCTTGGGGGAGCGCTTAGGTTCGATCAGGCCCCGCGCCTCGTACATCCGCAGCGTCTGGGGGTGCATGTCCGCGAGCTCGGCCGCTACCGAGATCATGAAGACTCCGCGGTCCGAGGAGACCTCGATGCGGGTCGAGCTACGCACACGACGCGTGGCCATCAGCTGTTCCTCGCTTTCGTGCCGCCGGACCCTGCCTGCGCGAACAGCTTGGCCCGCGGATCGCCGTTCATCACCTTCGAGAGCCGCTCGATCGCCTCGTCCTGCTCGGGCGAAAGCTTCTCGGGAACGTCGATCACGAACCGGTAGTGGATGTCGCCGCGGCCCTTGCCCCCGGCTTTCGGCGGACCCTCGCCGCGTAGCCGCTGGATCGTCCCGTGCTTGGTCCCAGGCGCGACGCGCAGCCGCTTGGATCCGTTCAGCGTGGGCACCTCGACGACCTCACCGCGGACAGCCTCGGGGATGGTCAGCGGCACCTCTACCTCGAGGTTGTCGCCCGCCGCCTTGAATACCGGCGACTCCTGCACCCGGGTGATCACGTACAGATCGCCCGGCTCACCCCCGCGCAGGCCGGCCTCGCCCTTCCCGGCCAACCGGATGCGGCTGCCGTCGCGCACGCCGGCGGGGATGTTGACGCGAAGCTTGCGGATGTTGCGCTGGGCGCCCGTGCCGTGGCATGTCGGGCAGGGATCCTCAATCACCGTTCCCGAGCCGTTGCAGTTCGAGCACGGCTGCGAGATGGAGAAGATCCCCTGGCTCTGGGACTCGATCCCGCGCCCGTCGCACACGGGGCACACCTTCGGGCTCGTGCCCGGCTTGGCGCCCGTGCCGTGACAGGTCGGGCAGGGCTGGGAGGTCGGCACCGAGAGAGGGACCTGGGTGCCATGCACCGCCTGGTCGAAGGTCAGCGAGACCTCGGTCTCCAGATCGCGGCCCTCGGTCTGGGCTGTCCGTCCGGCCCGTCCGGTGCTGGTGCGACCGCGAGCGGTTCCGCCCGTGCGCCCGGCGGTGCCCGTTCCGGCGCCACCGCCGAACAGATTCGAGAGGATGTCGCCGAAGCCGCCGCTGAACGAACTCGGGTCGAACCCGCCGGGGGTGAACCCGCCCAGGGGTGTCTGGCCGCGGTCGTACACCTTGCGCTTCTCGGGATCCGACAGGACGTCGTGGGCCTGCGAGATCTCCTTGAATCGCTCCTCCGCGTTCTTGTCCCCCGGGTTGCGATCCGGGTGGTACTGCCGCGCGAGCTTTCGGTAGGCCTTCTTGATCTCCTCGTCGGAGGCGTTCTTGCCTACGCGAAGGATCTTGTAGTAGTCGGGTCTGCCGGCCATGGCTCGCTCCCGGTCATGCCGCGACGACGACGCGCGCCGGTCGGATCACGACCTCGCCGAGCCGGTAGCCGCGCTGGTAGACCTCGATCACGGTGCCTGACTCCGTGCCCTCCACCGGATGCTGGGCGATCGCCTCGTGCTGCTGGGGGTCGAACTTCTCGCCCTCGGGTGAGAAGCGCTCGATCCCCGCCCGGGCCAGCGCCGCGATCACGTCGTCGTGGACGAGCTTGATGCCCGATACCAGCGTCGAGGCGCCGTTCTCCTGTGCCGCGGCCCGGGCGCCATCGCTCGCCGCGGCGGACTTCGCCGCCTCGAGCGCGCGATCGAGGTTGTCAACTGCCGGCAGCAGCTCCTTGGCCAGCTTGGCGATGCCGCGCTCCTGGGCGGCGGCCGCCTCACGGGCCGCCCGCCTGCGGTAGTTCTCGAAGTCCGCGCGAGTGCGCTGGGCCAGCTCGAGGTACTCGTCGGCCTTCTCGGCCTTGGCTGTCAGCTCCTCGAGGTCGTGCTCGAGCTGGCGCTCGTGGTCAGTGCTTTCGATGCTCTCGTCTCCGGCCGCCCCCGCCTCCGCGTCCCCGGCCGATCTCCGCCCCAGGGGCGGGGTCTCAGGCGCGGGCGCGGTCTCAGGCGCGGGCGCGGTCTCAGGCGCGGACTCGGGGGCGCCGTCCGGCGCCCCCTGGTCGGCCACCTCGCGCGCGGCCTCCGCGATGTCGTGTTCGTGCTTCATCACTTCTCGTCGACCACCTCAGCGTCGACCACGTCCTCCTCGGCGCCGGCGCCGTTGGTATGCGCGGCTCCCGTGCCATCGGTACTCGTCGCGCCGGCCTCGGCCTGCTGCTCCTGGGCCCGCTGGTACATGGCCTCCGAGACCTTGTGGAACGCATTGTGCAGCGCCTCGGTCTTGGCATTGATCTGGCTGGTGTCGTCGCTGGTGAGCGAGTCGCGCACCTCCTTGATCGCCGCCTCGATCTCCTCCTTGGAGCTCGAATCGACCGCGTCGCCCAGGTCCTTGAGCTGGCGCTCGGCCTGGTAGGCCGCGTTCTCGGCGTTGTTGCGGGCCTCGGCCAACTCGCGCTGACGGCGGTCGTCCTCGGCGTGCGCCTCGGCGTCCTGCACCATCCGCTTGATCTCCTCGTCGCCCAGCCCCGAGCCGGAGCGGATCTCGATCTTCTGCTCCTTGCCCGTGCCGAGGTCCTTCGCGGAGACGTTGAGGATCCCGTTGGCATCGATGTCGAACGCGACCTCGATCTGCGGGATGCCCCGCGGCGCCGGCGGGATGCCGGTCAGCTGGAACTTACCCAGCGACTTGTTGTAGGCCGCCATCTCGCGCTCGCCCTGCAGCACATGGATCTCCACGCTCGGCTGGTTGTCCTCTGCCGTCGAGAAGATCTCGGACTTGCGGGTCGGGATCGTCGTGTTGCGCTCGATCAGCTTGGTCATCACGCCGCCCTTGGTCTCGATCCCCAGCGTGAGCGGGGTCACGTCGAGCAGGAGGACGTCCTTGACGTCGCCGGCCAGCACGCCGGCCTGGATCGCGGCGCCGACGGCCACGACCTCATCCGGATTGACGCCCCGGTGCGGCTCCTTGCCGGTCAATTCCTTGACCTTCTCCTGCACGGCGGGCATACGGGTCATGCCGCCCACGAGCACGACGTGGTCGATCTTGTCGGCGCCCTTCTCCTTGGCGTCGCCGATGGCTTGGCGCACCGGCGCGACCGTGCGGTCGAGCAGCGTTGCCGTCAACTCGTTCAGCTTCGCCCGCGTCAGGCGGGTGTCCAGATGCTTCGGACCGCTCGAGTCAGCCGTGATGAACGGCAGGTTGATCTGCGTCTCCTGCGTGGTTGAGAGCTCGATCTTGGCCTTCTCGGCCGCCTCGTAGAGCCGCTGCAGCGCCATCGGGTCGGCGCTCAGGTCGATGCCCTGCGAGCGCTTGAACTCGGCCACCAGCCAATCCACGACGGCCTTGTCGAAGTTGTCGCCACCGAGATGGTTATCGCCGGCAGTCGCCTTGACCTCGAACACGCCGTCGCCGATCTCGAGCACTGACACGTCGAACGTGCCGCCACCCAGGTCGAAGACCAGAATGGTCTGGTCAGACTCCTTGTCCAGCCCGTAGGCCAGCGAGGCCGCGGTCGGCTCGTTGATGATCCGCTTGACGTCCAGGCCGGCGATGCGCCCGGCGTCCTTGGTGGCCTGGCGCTGGTCGTCGTTGAAGTACGCCGGGACGGTGATCACGGCGCTGTCGACGCTCTCCCCGAGGTATGCCTCGGCGTCCGCCTTCAGCTTGCCGAGGATCATGGCGCTGATTTCCGGCGGGCTGTACTGCTTGCCGCCGGCCTCCACCCGCGCGTCCCCGTTGGGGCCGGAGACCACCTTGTACGGAACGATCGACTCCTCCTCGCGCACCTCGGCCTCCTTGCGGCCCATGAAGCGCTTGATCGAGAAGACCGTGTTCTGCGGGTTGGTAACCGCCTGGCGCTTGGCGACCGTGCCGACCAGACGCTCACCGGACTGCGCGAACGCGACGACCGACGGCGTGGTACGCCCGCCCTCCGCGTTCTCGATGACCGTCGGCTCGCCACCCTCGAGCACAGCCATGCACGAGTTGGTCGTTCCGAGGTCGATTCCGATCGTCTTTCCCATCGAGTTCTACTCCTCTTCGTTCACAAAAATCTAAGCGAGAGGGTAGCAGATTTGGGATGGGGTGCACGCGCTTCTGGCCGCCCTGTGGGCCGGCCGATCGTCAGGTTAGCCACCGTGACCGGGCCCGAGGGCGGCCAGACGCGCATCGCCCCTCCACCCAACTTATGCGACAAAGAGCCAATCGCACCCCCGAACCCGAGTTTCTCCTCACTCGGCCTCCCGCCGGCGCCGAATTCATATTCGGTCGGCTCTGGCTCGAGTTTGGCCGCACTCGCGTCCGCGTTGTTGGCGAGTGAGGAGAAACTCGGCCTCCGTCCGCCGGACCGGCTGTTCGGGCCGATCTGGTGGCCGCGCGCCGGACGCCCGATGCACGGCCCGGGCGCCGATGTATCCGGACGTCAGGCCGGGGGTGCATCCGGACGTCAGACCGCGGGTGCATCCGGAGCTCGGGCCGGGGGTGCATCCGGACGTCAGGCTGCGGGTTCCGACAACCCCACATCTGGACCGGCAGCTCAACCCACCTTGAACGCGCTCGGGCACATGCGCTGCAGGGCGCAGTCGCGGCAGGCCGGCCGGCGCGCGTAACAGGTCCGCCGGCCGTGACGGAGCAGATTCAAGTGCAGCTCGAGCTCCTCTCCCGGCGGGGTGATCTCGAGCATCACGTCGTGCATCTCTCCAAACGCCGCCCCCGGGCGGAACAGAGCCAGGCGGGTGCCCACGCGCGAAACGTGTGTGTCGACAGGCACGTCTCGCATGCCGAGCGCGAACAGCAGGACGCACGCGGCCGTCTTGCGCCCGACGCCAGGCAGCGAGGTGAGATAACGCTGCGCCGGCTCGACCGGCTGGCCAGCCAGCCAGCCGAGTGACAGGGTGTCGTCCGGATCCAGGTCGAGGGCGTCCGCGGGTGCGGTGTCGGTGATCGCGCGGAGGATCGACTTGATCCGGGCGGACTTCACCTTGGAGATGCCGCCTGGCCTGATCGCCTCCTCGACCTCGTCCACGGGCGCGTCGCGGACCTCCTCCCACGTCGGGAACCGTTCGCGCAGCGCCAGATATGCGACATCCCGGTTGCGGTCATTGGTCGACTGCGAAAGGACGGTGAGGATCAGCTCGGCGATGGGGTGGCCGTGGGGCTCGGCCAGGGGGACGCCGTAGACGAGCCGAAGCCGATCGCGGATCGCGCGCACACGGCGGCGGGAGGGGCGCTTCCACGAGGGATCGGGGCTCGTGACGCTCACGCGCGCGGACGTTATCCTCGCGGACGGGTGCGCGTCGACGAGCACACGTTCCATCTCGATGGCTCACCCGTCTACTACCGCACCGCCGATGCGCCCGGCATACCGAAGCTGTACCTGCACGGGATCCCCACGAGCAGCGACGACTGGTTGGAGTTCCTCGCTCGAACTGGCGGAGTGGCTCCCGATTTGATCGGGTTCGGACGTTCGGGCAAGGGCGGCCATCTTGACTATTCGGTGAACGGGTTAGCCAACTTCGTTGAGCGCTTCCTGATGCACATCGGCATCGGCGAGGTCCAGATCGTCGGCCACGACTGGGGCGCCGCGATCGCCTTGCTGCTCAACCGAAGACAGGCGGCCCGTGTTCGCCGCCTGATCCTCATCAACCCGCCACCGCTGCTCGGCGGGGGCGGGTGGCCGCGGGTCGTGCGGCTGTGGAGAATCCGGGGAGTGGGGGAGCTGATCATGGGCGCGACGACCAAGTCGCTCCTGGCGCGCACGCTGCGGCGAGGCTCCGGCCGCGCCGACGCGTGGCCGGAGGAGCGGATCGCCGCCGTGTGGCGCCAGTTCGACCAGGGCACCCAGCGGGCGATCCTCCGTCTCGTCCGGTCCGCGGGGGATGATGTGATTGGTGGTGGTGGGCCGCATCCCCTCGGAGGAGGAACCGCGGCCGCCGACGCGAACCCAGCCGACGCGAACCCAGCGATCATCTGGGGCGAGGAGGACCCGTGGTACCCGCCGGCGCTGGCCGACGCATATGCCGCCCGCCTGTCCGGGGCGACGATCGAGCGGATTGCCGGCGCCGGACACTGGCCGTGGTTGGACCGGCCCGAGGTGGTGGATCGTGTCGCGGCGCTACTCGAGGGATAGGCGGCCGTGGACATGGCGTCGGGTCCTGCCGACGCTGGCCGCGGCGGTGATCGCGGCGGCCTACATCATCATCGCGCCGCGCAGCGAGGACTTGGCTGCGCACCTGCTGCGGGGCAAGCTGTTCGCCACCGAGGGGTTCGGGATCTGGAACAACTGGTGGTACGGAGGCCACAACGTCCCCGGCTACAGCGTGCTATTCCCGCCGCTGGGGGCACTGCTCACGCCGCAGCTGGTCGCGGCGATCAGCGCGCCGGTCAGCGCGGCGCTGTTCGAATCGCTGGTGTACCGGCGGTTCGGGGAGGACGCCTGGTTGGGGGCGCTTTGGTTCGGAGTGGCCACGGCCGTCAACCTGTTCACCGGCCGCCTCACCTTCGCCCTCGGGCTCGTGCCGGCGTTGGGCACGGCGCTGGCCCTGCAGCGCCGGCGCCCCGGCCTGGCCATGACCTGCGCCGCGCTCACTGCGCTGGCCAGTCCGGTCGACGCCCTGTTCGCCGCCCTGGCCGGGGCAGCGCAGGCGACCGGCGCCTACTCGGACGAGCGAACCCTGAAGGCCGCCCTGCCCGGCCTCGGCGTGATTATCGCGGCCGCCTTACCCGTGCTGGCGCTCGCCACCATGTTCCCGGAGGGCGGCACCGAGCCATTTGCCTTCTCGGCCCTGTGGCCGATCGTCGTGATCTTGATCGCCGCACTCACGGTGATCCCACGCACCGACCGCGTACTGAGGGCGGGCGTGGCCCTGTACGCGCTCGGGTGCGTCGCGTCATACGCGGTGCCGAGTCCGGTCGGCAGCAATGCCACACGGCTCGGGGCGCTGATCGCCGGTCCGATCGTCGCGCTCCTCTGGTGGCGCCGGCGCCCGGTGGCGCTGCTGCTTGTCGCGGTCCCGCTGCTGTACCTCCAATGGCAGGCGCCGGTCCGCGACTTACGCACAGCCGATGACAACCGCGAGGTCACCTCCGCCTACTTCCAGCCGATGATGACCTTTCTGAGCCGCCAGCCCGGCCCGCCGTTTCGGATCGAGATCCCGTTCACGCTGTTTCATTGGGAGGCGTACGCGGTGGCGCCGGAGTTCCCGCTGGCCCGCGGGTGGGAGCGCCAGCTCGATACGAAGTACAACCGGCTGTTCTACGACGGCTCGTTGACGTCCGCCCGCTACGGCACCTGGCTGCATCAAAACGCAGTCCGGTTCGTGGCTGTGCCGGACGCCGAACTCGACTATTCGGCCAAGCGCGAGGTCGCGCTGATCAATCGCGGCCTCCCGTACCTGCGCCTGGTCCTCCACACCCGCCACTGGCGGGTATACGCGGTCAAGGATCCGACGCCGATCGTGCAGGGCGCCGCCACGCTCACCGGGCTCGGGCCGAACTCGCTCGACCTACAGGCTGCCCACACGGGCCCCGCGCACATCCGCGTGCGCTATAGCCCGTATTGGGCGGTCACGCGAGGCTCGGGATGCGTGGCACCGGCGGGCGCCTTCACGCGGCTCGACATAACCCGCCCGGGCGCCCTGCACATAGCTATCCGCTTCTCGCTAACCCGGATCGCGGCACGATCGCCGCGCTGCAGTTGACTGAAAGCCGGACATCCCGGCTCGCTAGGATTCCTGGCATGAACCGCGTCCTTGCGTTCATCGAGGCGCGGCTCTTGCCGCGCGGTTGGGTCGACCTGGTGCGTCAGGTCCTGCTGTTCGTTGGCGCCCTGCTCCTGTACAACCTGGTGCGGGGGATCGTCGCCGGCGACAACCCGTACAAGCCGTTCGGCGACGCGATGCGGATCATCGACATCGAGCGCACGCTGCACGTGTTCATTGAGCCGAGCATCCAGGCGTGGGCGCTCAACACGCACTGGCTGATCGACGTCACCGACTGGATCTACCTGAACGGCCACTTCGTGGTGACGTTCGGCGTCCTGGCCTTCATCTACGCTCGGCGCAACCAGTCGTTCTATTTCGTGCGCAACATGTTCATGATCGCGATGGGGCTCGCCCTGATCGGTTATTGGCTCTACCCGACGGCGCCGCCGCGGTTGATGCCGGAATGGGGCTTCACCGACGCCATCTCCAATTTCGTGACCGGCGGCACCGGCTCGATCGACTTCGGACCGACGAAAGCGTTCATGAACTTTTACGCTGCCGTACCCTCGATGCACGTGTGCTTCGCGGTGATGATCGGCGGGTCGATGGTCCGGCTCGTGTCGTGGCGCCCCGGCAAGATCGCCTGGGCGCTCTACCCGCTGCTGGTGACGTTTGTCGTGGTGGCCACCGCCAACCACTACCTGATCGATGTGTTCCTCGGCGCCCTGACCGCTGGCATGTCCGCGCTGCTGGCGCAAAGGCTGCTGGCGCGAGCCCGGCCGGACGCATGGGCGTTCGCCCCGGCCACGGCGTGAGCACTCCCGAACAAACCCGTCGCCGACGTCCCCGCAACGGGGCCCCGCGCCGCCCCCGCCCGCCGCGCACGGGGCCGACCCCTCAAGCGATGATGCGCAACCGTTTGATCGAGTCGCGGCTGACTCCCAACGCGATCTCGCTCACCGGCTTCGCGCTCAACCTCGCTGCCGCAGCGCTGATCGTCGGCCGCCTGTTCTTCCTGGCCGGGATCGCCTTCATCGTCGGCTCGATCATGGACACGCTCGACGGGCGCTACTCACGTATGTCGGGCAAGGGGTCGCCGTTCGGCGCCTTCCTGGACTCGACCCTCGACCGCCTCGAGGAGGGGATCGTGTTGATCGCCGTGGGCGCCTATTTCGCCTCACGCCACAACCAGGTGGCGGCCGCGGCGACGGTGGCGGCGGTGCTCGGATCGCTGATGGTGTCCTACACCCGCGCCCGGGCCGAGGCGCTCGGCGTCGAGTGCAAGGTCGGCCTGGCCACCCGCCCCGTGCGCGTCGTGATCCTCTCGATCGGGCTGGTGTTCGCCAAGGGCGCGAGCCTCGGCCACTTCGAGTTGCTGGCGCCGGCGGTGTACGTGCTCGCCGGGCTGACCGTGCTTACCACCCTGCAGCGCATCTTCCACGTGCGCCGGCAGCTGAAGGCGCTCGCCCAGCAGCCGGTGTAACGAACCCGCCCCCGCGGGATACAGGGTATTGGCCGCGGGACCCCTCGAGAAAGGCAACTCTGAAGTGAGCACCACCGACGGTTCCACCAACGGCGCTGCGCGCTACCAGGACGGCAAGGTTCGCGTGGCGATCATCGGGGTCGGCAACTGCGCGAGCTCGTTCGTGCAGGGCGTCCGCTACTACCGCGACGCCGACCCGCGCAAGCCTGTTCCCGGGCTGATGCACGTAGACCTGGGCGGCTACCACGTGCGCGACATCGAGTTCAGCGCCGCGTTCGACATCGACGCCGACAAGGTCGGCAAGGACCTCTCCGACGCCATCTTCGCCGGGCAGAACAACACGCTGAAGTTCGCCGACGAGGTTCCGAAGCTCGGCGTCCCGGTCGAGCGGGGGATGACCCACGACGGTCTCGGCAAGTACCTCAAGGAGAAGATCACCAAGGCACCTGGCCCGACCGCCGACATCGTCGACATCCTCAAGGACACCCACACCGACGTCGTCGTGTCCTACCTGCCGGTCGGCTCCGAGGAGGCGACGAAGTGGTATGTCGAGCAGGTGCTCGAGGCCGGATGCGCATTCGTCAACTGCATCCCGGTGTTCATCGCCCGCGAGCAGTACTGGGACAAGCGCTTCAAGAAGGCCGGGCTGCCGATCATCGGCGACGACATCAAGTCGCAGGTCGGCGCCACCATCGTCCACCGCCAGCTGGCCCGCCTGTTCCACGACCGCGGCGTAAAGATCCAGCGCACCTCCCAGCTGAACGTGGGAGGCAACATGGACTTCTACAACATGCTCGAGCGCGAGCGCCTGGAGTCGAAGAAGATCTCCAAGACCAACGCCGTGACCTCGATCATGGGCCACACCCTTCCCGCCGATGACGTCTACATCGGTCCGTCCGACTACGTGCCGTGGCTCACCGACCGCAAGTGGGCGCACATCCGGATCGAGGGCCAAGCCTTCGGCGACGTGCCGCTGAACATGGAGCTCAAGCTCGAGGTGTGGGACTCGCCCAACTCGGCCGGGATCGTCATCGACGCCGTCCGGTGCTGCAAGCTAGCCCTCGACCACGGCCTCTCGGGGCAGCTCGACGGCCCCAGCTCCTACCTGATGAAGTCGCCGATGAACCAGCGCCCCGACTCCGAGGCGCGTGAGCTGACCGAGAAGTACATCGCCAAGTTCGCGCGGAAGGTGTCGGCAGGAAAATCCACGAAGTCGAAGGCCAGCACGAGCTGAGGAACAAATAAACTGCCGCTCGTGCCCAGCGAGCGGCTCGCGATCGCGCAGGTCACGCCGTTCGCCTGGGAGGTGGCGCACGAAGTCAACGACTACGTGGCGGAGGTTTCGGGCGAGCTGGCGCGGCGCGGGCACCGCGTACTGATCATCGCCCCGTCCCAGTCCGCGGCGCTGGTGCGGGACAGCCGGCGGGCGATCCGGAGCACAGCCGACTCGCTGCTCGAGCGTGCCGACGAGGAGCCGCTCGTGCTCGGCGTGGGGGAGGTCCTTCCGTTTTCGCCCACGCGCCGGCGGGCCGCCTCGCTGCCGCTCGACGTAGCCAGGACGATCGAAGATGCGCTGGCCAACCTGACGCTTGACCTCGTGCACGTGCACGAGCCCTTTGCCCCCAGCGCGTCGAGCGCCGCCCTGCGCCACTCTCGCGGGCTGAACGTGGGCAGTTTCCACGCGCCGACCGAGCGGATCCTCTCGACCCAGCTCACCCGCCAGCTCACCCGATTGCTGTTCGGACGCCTCGATGCGCGGACCGCCAGCTTCGGCGCCACCCGCGACCTGCTCCAGCGCTACTTCCCGGGCGACTACGACGTGATCCTGCCCGGCGCTCGGGTGGACGTGACGCCCCACCCGCACACCGACGTCCGGCTCATGTTCACGGCCGGCGAGGAGCGCGCCGCGCTGCGCATCTTCCTGCGCGCGCTCCGAGCCCTGACCGACGAGCCGGGCTGGCGCGCCACGGTGTGGTCACCGAGGCCGCTCGCGCCGCCGGCGACCCTCAGCCGGGCGCTGCGCGAGCGGGTCGAGTTCGTCGACTCCGAGCGGATCTCGCAGGCCGACGCGCTGGCTGGAGCTGATGTGCTCGTGCTCGCTTCGGAGGGGCTGCGGCCGGCGCCGGGCACGTTGGTGCGCGCGCTGGCCGCCGGGGTGCTCCCGGTGGCCTCGCGCCTGGACGCCTACGAGGAGCTGCTCGGGCAGGGGGAGTACGGCTTCGAGTTCGAGCCCGGGGACGCGCAGACCCTGGCCAGCCACCTGAAGCGGATCATCGAGGAGCCGGAGCTGCGCGAGCGCGCCCGCGTCCGGGCCACCGAGCTGAAAGTCAAGTTCGGCTGGCCGCGCGTGGCCGATGACCTCGAGCAGGTGTACGAACGGCTGATCGCCCGTCGACATGACACCCGCGGCAACGGCGCCGTCCGCGCGCATCTGGGCACCCGCCGCATGGTCGACGTCGACCTGCATATGCACACCGACCATTCCTACGACTGCGCCACGCCGGTCGAGGTGCTGCTGGCCGAGGCCCGGGCGCGGGGGCTGGGGGCGATCGCCGTCACCGACCACAATGAGGTCTCGGGCGCACACGAAGCACGCCGACGGGCGGACGGGATCAGGGTGATCGTCGGGGAGGAGGTCAAGACGGCCGATCAGGGCGAGGTGATCGGGCTGTTCATCGAGGAGAAGATCCCGCGCGGGATGACCCTCCAGGAGACCATCGCGGAGATCAAGCGCCAGGGCGGCCTGGTCTACATGCCCCATCCGTTCGACCGGCTGCACTCGGTACCCGATTACGAGCACCTGCTCGACGTGCTCGACGACGTGGATGCGATCGAGGTGTTCAATCCGCGCGTGGCCATCACCGAGTTCAACGACGAGGCGGCGCGGTTTGCCGCCAAATACCGCATCCCGGCCGGCGCCGGCTCGGACGCGCACGTGCCCCAGGGCCTGGGCTCGGTGCGCATCCGGATGCGCGAGTTCGACGGCCCCGAGGAGTTCCTCGAGTCCCTGCGCGACGCGGACATCATCCGCAACCCGGCCAGTCTCCTGTACGTCCAGGCGCTCAAGTTCCTGCAGACCAAGGCGCTGCCGGAGGCGGCGCGCCGGGCCTCTCGGGAGCGCCGGGTGCGCCGAGCCACGGGCCGCGACCGCCCCCGCGCCGCCGGCCGGGGGAGCCGCAACTCCTGATGCACTCGCAAGGACAAGCTCGCGAGCCGTCCAATCGGACAGCGATGCCGGCCACCGACGACGAGATCCGGGAGAAGTACCTCGAGCGAGCGATTCGGGAGCTGAACGCCTTTTCGCGCGAGGTACAGACGTGCACGCAGTGTCCGCGCGGTGCGCTGATGCCCGTGCTGGGGTCCGGGCACCCGCAGGCCGACATCTTCCTGATCAAGCATTCGGCGCGGCCCTCTGAGGTCGAAGAGGGCGTCGCCTTCTACGGGCGGGCCGGCAACGCGCTGATGAAGTCCCTGAAACGGCTCTCGATCGATCCGCTCGCCGTCTACGGGACGCTGTGCGTCAAGTGCCCGGTGCCCGACCCGGCCATGGCCGACCCGGGCTGCGTGGCCCGGCTGGTCGAGGAGATCCAGATCGTCTCGCCCAAGATCGTGGTGGTGATGGGACCCGACGCGCTGGCCGTGGTCAACGAACTCGACCTCCCGCTGCGCCGCGACATCCGCGCCGCCCCCGGAAAGCTCCAGCAGCTCACCCCGACCCTCGAGGCGCTGTACGTGCCCAACATCGATGACGCGCTCGACGAGGAGGACGCCAAGCGGGAGTTCTGGGCGTCCTTCCGGGTGCTCGGGCAGTGGTGGGCGGATCTGCCGCCGTACTAGTGCCGATCACGTCACGAGCGGCCGGACCCCGATCTACGATCCGGAGCACGGCTCGAACCGTACGCGCGGCGGCGGTTAGACTCGCCCCCATGGACCTAGAAGAGAAGTCGCTCGACCACATCGGTGACCGCTGCGAGGAGTGCGGCGCGAAGCTGACTCCGGCGGAGATCGAGGCTGCGCTCGAGTCCGGCGGGCCGGCGCTGTGCACGGTCCACGCGGAGGAGGTCGTCCCGGTCGCCGAAGAGGACGACGCCTTCGCCGGGGACTAGCAGCCCGACCTCGCGGACTGCGCCTCAGCCGCCCATCGTCAGAACGATCTTCCCGAACTTGCCGCCCTCGGCGAACCGGTCGTACGCGGCAACCGCGTCCGCCAGCGGATAGGTGGCGGCGAGCGGGACGTGAACCACGCCCGCGGCGAGGAGCGGGAGGACCGAGCGCTCCATCGCCCGCGCGGTCATCGCCTTCTCCTCGAGCGGGCGGGGGCGGAGCGTTGAGTTGAGGATCCGGGCGCGCTTCTGCATGGCCAGGCCGAGGTTGACGTCGGCCTGGGCGCCGGCGGAGATCCCGATCACCATGATCCGACCCCAGAAACCCAGCGCCTGGAGATTGCCGGGCAGGTTCGGCGCGCCGACCAGCTCGAGGATCACGTCGAACGGTCCCCGCTCTTCGAATCCCTCGGGCGCGATCACCTCGGCCCCGAGCGCGGCGACCTTCGAACGGTGGTCGGGGTTGCGGACGGTGGCCGTCACCCGGGCGCCGGCGGCGTGTCCCAACTGGATCGCGGCGGTGCCCACACCGCCCGCACCACCGTGCACGAGGAGCCGTTCGCCAGGCTTGAGGCCCGCCTGCGTGAAGACGCCGTCGTGGGCGGTGGTGAACACCTCCGGGATGCCACCGGCCTCCGGCCAATCGAGGTTGGCGGGAACGGGCATCAGGATCCGCTCGTGGACCACCGCGCGCTCGGCCTGACCGCCGCCGGCCACGATCCCCATCACCCGGTCGCCGAGCTCGAACCGATTGGATCCGGGGCCCCGGTCGATCACCTCGCCGGCCAGCTCGAGCCCCGGGATGTCCTGCGGCGCGCCCGGGGGCGCCGGGTATCGCCCGCGCCGTTGCATCATGTCTGCGCCGTTGAGCCCGGCGGCGCGCACCTGGACGAGGCACTCGCCGGCGCCGGGCGTCGGATCCGGGTGGTCCTCCACGCTCAGCTGGTCGTCTGTGATCGTGACGGCGCGCACGGGGCGGAAACCGTACTGCAGTCGGCGCGCCGACTTGCCGGCGCCCACCGCGTGCCCGCGGTCGACCGCATAGCTAGCGGCCCTGCTCTCGCCCGGTCCAAAGGCGGCTACGCGCTGCGGGTGAGCAGCGCCACCACTTCGATGTGCGGCGTCTGCGGGAACATGTCGACCGGACGGACGCGCCGCAGCTCGTATCCCGCTTCGACAAGCTGAGCAGCGTTGGGAGCGAGCGTGGTCGGGTTGCAGGAGACGTACACGATCCGGCGCGGCGCCGCTTCGATGATCCGCCGCACGACCTTCTGCGACAACCCCGACCGCGGTGGATCGACCACCAGGAGATCCGGCCGTCCGGCCCGCGCCACCAACTCGCGCAGCGCCAGCCGCACGTCGCCGGCGAAGAAATGGGCGTTGTCGATTTCGTTCAGGCGCGCGTTGGCGATCGCGTCGGCGATCGCTTCCTCAATCAGCTCGAGTCCCCACACCTCGGCCGCGCGCGGCGCCATCAGCAGCCCGATCGTCCCGATCCCGCAGTACAGGTCGTAGACGCGGTCGGTCCCGGCCGGCTGCGCATATTCGATCGCCAGCTGGTAGAGCCGCTCGGCCATCTCGGTGTTGGTCTGGAAGAAGGCGTTCGCCGAGATCCGCAGCCGCATGCCGCCGATCTCCTCGTCGAGCCGGTTGCCGCCCGCCAACAGCTCGGTCTGGCCGTCCTGGGTGGTCTCGGCGACGCTGTCGGTCTGCGTCCACAGCAGACCCTCGACAGATCCGGCTGCCTCGGTGAGCCCGGCGCGATCGAGCTCGCCGGGCGCGGTGACCAGACGGGCCTGGAGCTCTCCCGTGCGCCTGCCTTCGCGGACCACCAGGTTGCGCAGCAGGCCGTCTCGCGTCCGGCGGTCATAGGCGGTCAGACCCTGTGCACGGCACCACTGCACCACCCGTTCGCGCGCCGCGTTGGCGGGCGCAGAGGCCAGCAGGCAGTCGCTGACCTCGACGATCTCCTCCCATTGGCCCGGGGCGTGGAAGCCGCACACCAGCCGGCCGCCGGCGCCCGTCCCGAACGAGTACTCGAGCTTGTTTCGGTAGCGCCAGGGCGCGACCGCGGGCAGGATCGGTTCGAGCTCGAAGCTTTCGAGCCGGCCGATCCGGCGCAGCGCCTCGTCGACCTGGGCCTGCTTGGCCTCGAGCTGGCGGTCGTAGGGCAGGATCTGCCAGGGCGCACCCGGGTGGCTCGCCTGGGCGGGCAGGCGATCCGGACTCGGCTCCAGGATCTCGACCGTGCGAGCCTGCGCATAGGCCCGCTTTGACTTCTGGACCACCGCCCGGACTCGGTCGCCGGGGATCCCGTCGGCGATGAACACCACGTATCCGTTCAGGCGGGCGACCCCGGCGCCGCCGAAGGCCAGCGAGTCGACGGTGAGCTCGAGCAACTCACCCTTGGCCGGCCGGGCGCCGGTCGTGCTCGTCGCGGGCTCCATGGGAACTAGGATGACAGCGCGGCGCGAATGTCCGCCGGATCGGCGTCGAGCTGGAGCAGGATCCGCGCGGCGGCGCCGTCGTGCGCGCGGATCAGCGCCAGCAGGATGTGTTCGGTGCCGACCTGCGGCTGATCGCGGATCGACGCCTCGCGACGTGCCCGCTCGATCACGTCCTGCGCCTGACCGGTGAACGACAGCTCCCCGCCGACGGGTGCGATCCCGACGCCCATCATTCGGACCACGGCCACGCGTACCCGCTGGTAGGTGACGCCCGAGGATTTCATTACGGTGGCCGCCGTGCCCTCGTCCTCGCGCAGGAGCGCGAGCAGGATGTGCTCGGTGCCCACGAAGCTGTGGCGAAGCTCGCGCGCCTCCTCGCCGGCGAGGCGCAGAGCTTCGCGGGCGCGGTCTGTCAGGTGCTCGGTCAGGCCCGCGTCAGGCATCGATCAGGAGCTCGAGCAGAGCCTTCTGCGCGTGGCGGCGGTTCTCGGCCTGGTCCCACACCCGCTGGCGTTCGCCGTACAGGACCTCCTCGGTGATCTCCTCGCCCGGGTGCGCGGGCAGGCAGTGGAGCGCGATCGCGTGTGGTGCCGCCCGGTCGAGCAGCTCGGCGTCCAACCGGTAGGGAGTCAGCATCTGCCGGCGCCCGGCGGCGGTGGCCGGATCGTCGCTCATGCTCACCCAGACGTCGGTGTACACCGCGTCGGCCTCGCGCACCGCCTCGCGGGGGTCGTCGGTCAAGACGCCGAGGGCACCATCTTCCAGCTGGTAGCCGTCGGGCGAGGCGACCCGCACCTCGACCCCGACTCGGCTTGCCACGTCGATCAAGGACCGCGCGACGTTGTTGCCGTCGCCTACGTAGGCGATCTTCAGGCCGTCGAGCCGCCCGAAAGCCTCCCGCAACGTGACCAGATCGGCCAGCGCCTGACACGGGTGGTGACGGGGCGTGAGCATGTTGATCACCGGCACAGCGGCGTGTGCGGCCATCTCGGCCACCAGCTCGTCGTCCCCGGTCCGGACGCCGATCGCGGCTGCGTGACGCGAGAGCACATACGCCGTGTCGCGGATCGACTCACCGCGCGAGAGCTGCAGCTCGTCGGTGCGGAGCACCATCGGGTGGCCGCCCAGCTCGGCGACGCCGACCTCGAACGAGACGCGCGTGCGAGTTGATGGTTTCTGGAAGATCAGCGCCACCGTACGCTTGCGCAGCGCATCCGAGCTGTACGGCGCGGCCTTCAGCTCGAGCGCGCGCTCCGCGAGCGCGCGAAGTTCCTCGGCGCTCAACTCGGTCCCGGTGATGAAATGGCGCGGCAAGCGGTGAGTGTACGTTGCCGTCGTGATGTTGCGCGTGCTCACCTGGAACGTATTTCATGGCCGGGCCGTGCCGGGCGCCAGGCGGGATCTGTTCGACGAGTTCGCGGGCGCGCTGGCCGGTTGGGAGTGGGATCTGGCGCTGCTCCAGGAGATGCCGCCCTGGTGGCCTCACATGCTGGCCGCACGGCTCGATGCAGACGCGCGGTCCGTCCTCACCTCCCGCAACGCGTTCCTGCCGGTCAGACGCGCTGTGGCGGTGCGTTGGCCGGACGTGATCAAATCCAACGGCGGGGGCGCCAACGCGATCCTGATCAGGAAAGAGACGATCGCGGAGCACCGTATGAGGCGGCTGTGCGTCTGGCCAGAACGACGCTGGGTCCACGCCGTGCGGCTGCACACCGCCGGCATGTGGGTGGCCAACCTGCACGCCGGCGGGCCGGCCCGTGATGCGCATCGCGCCGCCGCGAGCGCCCTGGGCTGGGCGAACGGCCGACCGGTGGTGCTCGGCGGAGATTTCAACATCAGGCAGCTCTCGCTGAGCGGTTTCCGGTACGTCGGCGGGCACAGCGTCGACCACGTGTTCGTCCGGGGCCTCGAACCAGCGGGCCCGGCAGTCGTCCTCGACCATGCCCCGCTCTCCGATCACGCCCCGGTCCGGGTGGCTGTGGCGAGAAAGGGCGCCTGCTCGGACCAAAAGCGCCACGGCCCCTGAGTGCCCCGCGCGCTCGGCGGCGTCTCAGGACCTCTCGCGCGCCCGCTCGATGATCTCCGGCGACGCCTTCGCGACGGAGCCGCCATCAAACGGCGGCTCGGGGTCGTACTCGATGCCCAACTGGATGGCGCGGGCCATGTCCTCGCCGGCAATCCTGGCCGCCAGCGTCAGGGCCATGTCGATCCCGGAGGACACGCCCGCCGCCGTGATGATCTTGCCCTGCTCGACGACGCGCCGCGTGACCGGGGTGGCCCCGAGCTCCCCGAGCTTGTCGAGCAGCAGCCAGTGGGTGGTCGCCTCGAGGCCGTCGAGGATCCCAGCCGCCCCAAGCACCAACGCCCCGGTGCACACCGACGTAGTCCACTGCGAGGTCCGGTGCGCGCCGCGCACCCACTCGAGCACGCGCTCGTCCTTCATCAGCGCCCGGGTGCCGAAGCCCCCGGGCATCACGATCACGTCCGGGTGCGGCAGGTCGTCCAGAGCGCCGTCGGCGGTCAAGGCGAGCATTCCGTTCTCGGTGCGCTTGGGCCCGGGCTCGGTGGACAGGAAATCCACCCGCGCGCCGTCCAGCCGCGAAAGCACCTCGTAGGGCCCGATCGCGTCGAGCGCGGTGATGCCGTCGAAGAGCGGGATCGCGATGTTCATGCTCTTCTACGCGCCTCGCCCGGCGCGCAGCCCGAAGCCGCGCAGCATCAGCAGGGCCTTTTCGCCGAGCGTCCCCCGAGCGGGCAGGATCCCGAGCTGCGTCGCGGCGCCATACAGGTCGAAAAACCCCCGCACCCGCAGGAGACGGTTGCGCCGGACCTCGCAGTAGAAGATCCCATGCACGACCAGGAAGCGGTTCGTCGCGGGCAGCCCGTCGAGAGGGTTCCGGTGGGTGGCGAGCAACTTGCACGGCGCGGCCACATAGCGCTCGTTGGTCAGCCGCGCGCCCGTCTGCTCCACGCGCGCATCCGGGAAGCCAGCCCACAGCCGGGAGGCGTGGCGCCCGAGCTCCTCCACGCCCTCGAGCGGCTCCGGGGTGAGCGGGTCCTCGTAGTGGATCTTGCGCGAGCAGACCGCCGCGAACGCCTTCTCGTCCTTGCCGGACCAGGCGCGCTCCCAGCCATCGATCAGCTCATCGACGTTCACGGGAGGGAGGGTCGCGGGCCCCGGGTCACGGGGAGGCATTGTCGAACACCGGCAATCCTTCGTCGGGTGTCGACGCCTCGGCGTAGCGGCGGCGCGGGATCCGCCCGGCGCCGCGTGCCAGCCATCCCGCCTCCACGCCGAGCCGGATGGCGCGGGCCATCGCGGTCGGATCGTGGGCGCGGGAAATCGCGCTCGCGCAGAGAACCGCGTCGCAGCCCAGTTCGAGCGCCAGCGCGGCGTCCGATGCGGTGCCGACGCCGGCGTCGAGAATCACCGGCACGCCGGCACGCTCGATCAGGATCGAGATGTTGTACGGGTTGCGGATTCCCATCCCGCTCCCGATCGGGGAGCCGAGCGGCATCACCGCGGCGCAGCCAACGTCCTCTAGCCGGCGCGCCAGGACCGGGTCATCGGTGGTGTAGGGAAGCACCACAAATCCCTCGTCGACCAGGGTCTCGGCGGCCGTGAGGAGCTCGACCGCGTCCGGCAGCAGTGTGCGGTCGTCTCCGATCACCTCGAGCTTGATCCAATCGGTCCCGAACGCCTCCCGGGCCAGCTGTGCGGTGATGACGGCGTCGCGCGCCGTGTAGCAGCCCGCCGTGTTCGGCAGCACCCCGACCCCGGCGCCGTCGAGCACATCGAGGATCGATCCCCGTGCGGCCGGGTCGAGTCGGCGCAGGGCGACCGTGCACAGCTCGGCGCCCGAGGCCTCCAACGCCGCCGCGAGGACCTCATGGTTGGTGAAGCCACCGCTGCCCAGGATCAGGCGGGAATGGAGCTCCCGGTCAGCGATCGTGAACGGGGTCTGCGCCGTGGTGGTCATCCGCCCTGGACCGCCACGACAACTTCGAGGGATGCTCCGTTGCGTAGCTCGGTGCTCGGCCACTGGGCGCGCGGGACGACCTCCCCCTCGACCGCCACCGCGATGCCCCTGCCCTCGGGAGCGTCATGCAGCCCCTCGACGACGCTGGCCACGGTGGCGCCCTCCGGGAGCTCGTGGCGATCCCCGTTGACCGTCACCTGAACCGTCATGCCGCCACCGCAAGCCCGCTGAATCGCGTGGGAGCGAAGTCCGCCGCCAGCTCGCCCGGGTCCGCGCCCGTGAGACCGGCGACCACGATCTCGGCGGTCACCGGCGCGAGCAGGATCCCGTGCCGGAAGTGGCCCGTCGCCCAGTGAAGGCCGGGGACGGCGCCGGGGCCGATGGCCGGGGCGTTGTCGGGCGTGGTGGGACGCAGCCCCGCCGACAGCTCGTCGATCACCAGCTCGGTGACCGAGGGCAGGACTTCGAACGCGTTGCGCAACAGTTCGAACGCGCCGCCGGCGGTCACCGTGGTGTCGAAGCCGCGCTCCTCCATGGTGGCGCCCAGAACGTAGCGGCCGTCGCCGCGGGGGAGGAGGTAGGCGCCGGTCACGCGCAGCGCCCGCGTGAGCAGGCCAGGGCCGTTCGGATCGTGGAGGCGGAGGATCTGGCCCTTGACGGGATGGATCGGCACGCGCGCCTCCTCCGGCAGGCCGGTAACGGTGTGCGTCCAGACGCCGGCGGCCATCACGACGTGCTCGGCGCTCACCCGCTGTTTATCGGCGAGCTCGACACCCGTCACGCGATCGGCTTCGATCGTGAGGCGACTGACGGTCGCGTTCAGGCGGACCTCGACGCCGGTCTTGACTGCGGCCCGGCCGAGGGCCGCGGCCAGCTTGCGTGGCTCGATCGCGTGGTCGTCGGGGATCTCGAGCCCGAGCCGCAGCGTCGGCGCGAGCGCGGGCTCGAGTCGCCGCGCCTCGCTCGGGCGCAGCCGGTGGGCGGGCAGGCCCAGCCGTTCCCGGAGGGCCAGCTCGCGCAGGAGCGCCTCCGCCTCATCCGGATCCCGCGCAGCGAACAGCGTGCCGCAGTTCAGGTAGCCGATATCGGCACCAGAGACCTCGGTGAGCTCGGCGACGAAGCCCGGATATGCCCGCGCGCTCGCCAGTCCGAGGCGCGTCAGCGGCCGCTCGGTGGCCAGGGCCTCGCTGATCGGCGCGATCATGCCTGCCGCCACCGGTGTGGTCCCCGTACCGATATCGCCTGCGCGTTCCAGCACGACCACGCTCAGTCCGCGCTGGGCGGCGCGCCATGCGACGGCGAGGCCGATGACGCCCGCGCCTACAACGGCGACATCAAATGAGTTGGATCGATTCGGCAAGATATGCGGCTCCCTGCGCCGGCATTACCCGGTTCAGGTTCAGACGGTCGGCTGGCTCGGCCCGCCCTCTCAGCCCGGTGGTAGGGCTCCCGTTCGATCAATCCTAGCGCGGGGATGGCGGCGGCTGGGCACCGCGCTCCTGCCACACTTCGATATATGTCCGTCCGTCGCGAACGACTGTTAGCCGCCCGCCTTTATCTGGTGTGCGATGCCCAGGCTGACGAGTTCCTCGAGGCCGTGCTGGCCGCCGGCGTGGACGTCCTTCAGCTGCGCATGAAGGACCATCCGGACACAGCGATCGTGGCCGCCGGGCGGCGGTTCGCGCGCGTCGCGGCGCATTTCGGCGCCCTCTTCATCCTGAACGACCGACCTGACCTGGTGGCAGACACGGGCGCCGACGGCGTGCACGTCGGCCAGGAGGACACCCCCGTGGCGGCCGCGCGAGCGCTCGTCGGATCCGATCGGCTGGTTGGCCTCTCGACGCACAATCCTGAGCAGGTCGACGCCGCTGCCGGCATGCCACTCGACTACATCGGGGTGGGGCCGGTGCATGAGACGCCGACCAAGCCGGGGCGGCCGGCCGTGGGGCTCGAGCTCGTCCGCTACGCCGTACGCCATGCGCCGGTGCCGTTCTTCGCGATCGGCGGCATCTCGCCGGCCAACGTGCAGGCGGTGCGGGAGGCGGGCGCGGAGCGGATCGCCGTGGTTCGCGCGGTTACCGAGGCTGCCGATCCGGCGGCGGCGGCACGGACCCTGCGTAAGGCCGTCACGGCGCGCGCGATCTCCGCACACGCCGAGGTGGGCATTGGCCGGGCGTAGCCGCTCCGAGGAGCGCAACGCCGCCGCGCGCGCCACGCTCACGCCGCTTGCCCCCGGCGAGCGGCCCTGGCCCCTCAAGGTGGCAACGCTAATCGCGTTGTTGATCGGGGTGGGTGACCTCGCCGTGGTGATCGTCAAAGGCTCGTTCCGCGTCGGCACCGCTCACACCGCGCCCGGCGGCGTGGTGCTCTTCTCGGTTCTGATGCTGGCCTGCGCGTGGGGCATGTGGCAGCTTCGCTACTGGGCCGTGCTCGCCTTCCAGGCGATCCTCGCCTTCGTGATCCTGTACTTCTCGCTGCTGCTCATGCGCGCCAACAACCTGTTGGCGCTGGTGGCCGCGGTCGTTGTGGTCGGCGGTGGCGGCTACCTCTTCTACAAGCTCGTCCGCGTGCTCAGCCGCCTCCAGATGCCCAAGGGCCCGGCCCACTGACCCCCGGTCAGGCCCGCTCAGGCGCCCTTCTATAGTCTCCGGCCGCATGCCAGACGCCTCGTACGACTGCGTGGTGATCGGCTCGGGACCCGGCGGCTACGTAGCCGCCATCCGCGCCGCCCAGCTCGACATGAAGACCGCGGTCGTGGAGTCCGACCAGGTCGGCGGCCGCTGCCTCAACTACGCCTGCATCCCCGCCAAGGCCATCCTGCGGGTCGCGGACGTGCTGAGCGAGGTCCGCGAGGCCGACGACTACGGGATCAAGGTAGTCGAGCCGACAATCGAGTGGAGCGGCGTCCTGGCCCGGCGCGGCAAAGTCGTCAAGACCCTCACTGGCGGCGTGTCCGGGCTGTTCAAGAAGAACGGGATCGAGCTGATCGAGGGCGAGGGAGCGCTGGCCGGCGGCGGAAACCTCACGGTCGCCAACAACACCATCTCCGCCAAGACCATCGTCCTGGCCACCGGGTCGGTCAAGCGGCCGATTCCGGGCACCGAGTTCGACGGCCGGGTGATCGGGACCGAGGAAGCGTGGGCCCTCCCAGAGCTCCCAAAGACCCTCGCCGTGGTGGGTGCCGGCGCCTCGGGAGCCGAGATCGCCTCCGCCTATGCGCGCCTGGGCGCCGAGGTCACGCTGTTCGAGGCGCTGGACCGCGTCCTGCCCACCGAGGACGCCGACATCTCCAAGGTCGTCGACCGCGGCCTGAAGCGCCAGGGCATCACGATCCACACGAACACGTTCGTGGAAAACGTCGAATCGACTGAGTCGATCTGCCGCTACACGCACGGCGACCAGGCCGGAGAGGCCGAGTGGCTCGTGATCGCCACCGGCCGAGCTCCGGACATACAGGCGCTGAATCTTGGCGCGGCCGGCGTAAACCGCGGCACTGCCGGGCTGCTCGAAGTCGACGGCGCGATGCGGACGAGCGCGGAGGGCATCTACGCGATCGGCGACCTCGTCCGGGGCCCGGCGCTCGCCCACAAGGCCTCCGACGAGGGGATCATCGCGGTCGAGGACGCGGTCGGACGCGAGACGCATCCGATCGAGTACGCAGACGTGCCCCGGGCCACCTTCTGCACCCCCAACGTCGGCAGTTTCGGCCTGACCGAACAACAGGCGCGCGACCAGGGCCACGACGTGGTCGTGGGCAAGCTCCAGTACGGTGCGGTCGGCGCTGGCACGGTCTACGGCGACCGCACCGGGCTGGTCAAGGTCGTGGGCGAGAAGCAGTACGGCGAGCTGCTCGGCGGGCACATCGTCGGCTCTCGCGCTACCGAGCTGATCCAGGAGCTGGTCAACGTGCGCGCGCTCGAGGGCGGGTATCCCGAGGTGGCCCGGATCATCCATGGCCACCCCACCCTGTCGGAGGCGGTGATGGAGGCCGGGCGCGCCGCGGACGGATGGCTCATCCACGGCTGACGTGGGTCAGGCTCAGCCCGTCTTCTACTACGACCTCGGCAGCCCGCACTGCTACATAGCCGCCGAGACAATCATGGCCATGCTCCCGGTTGTGCCTGAGTGGGAGCCGGTGCTCGGCTCGGACATTGCGGCCACCGACCCCGTGACCGACCCCGTCGCCGCCAACCCCGTCGCCGCCGACCCGGACGCAGGCGCCCGCCCGCAGATCGAGCGCCACGCAGGCGCCCGCGCGCAGCTCGAGCGCCACGTCGCCGAGCTCGGCCTGCAACCGGTCCGGTGGCCGAGCCAGTGGCCCCCCGACAGCATCCAGGCCATGCTCGCCGCCACCTACGCCAAGCGAATCGGCCGGGCGGTCGCGTTCAGCCTGGCGGCCTTCCGGCAGGCCTTCGCCGGCGGCCGTGACCTGGGCGAGGAGGACACGATCCTCATCGCCGGCGCCGCCTGCGAGATGCATCCCCACGCCTTGCGCAAGGGCATCGAGTTGGCGAGCACCGCCAGCGCTCTGCGCACCGCGACGCGGCGCGCACAACACGCAGGCGCCACCGAGCTGCCGGCGATCCAGGTCGGCGACCGAGTCTACGCGGGCAGCGAGGCGATCCGCGAGGCCAGCGAGGCCCTCGGCCGAGCCGGAGCCGCGCCATGAAGGCGAACCGCGCCTACCAGCTGATCGTCTCACGGGGAGGACGCGAGCCTGCGTTCCTGTCCGATCCCGGCCGCACCGACCGGATCGAGGTGGTGTCGGTCGAGGATGGCGAGGTGATCCTGTACTGGAACCTCGCAGCCAAGCAGGCCTCGAAGCTCATCAAGATGCTGCGCGCCGACCTGGTCGACCTGCAGGCCGACGAGTTCTTCGACAAGTGGCTCGACGCCGATGCCGAGGAGCCGTAGGCGCGCCATGTCTCCGCGAGAAGCGGCCCAGCTAGCGCAGTTCCTGCGTCCGGCGATCGCCGACGAGCGCGTGCTGGCCGCCGTGGCGAGCATCCCGCGCGAGCGCTTCGTGCCCCGCTCGCAGCGCGGCCGCGCCTATGCCAACGTGGCCCTTCCGATCGCCGGCGGCCAGACGATCTCGCAGCCGCTCGTGGTGGCGCGGATGCTCGAGGTGCTCGCGCTGAAGCCAACCGACCGCGTGCTCGACGTGGGCACGGGATCGGGTTACCACGCCGCGTTGCTGTCGCTGCTCGCCGAGCACGTGTGGACGATCGAACGCCACGCCGAGCTGGCCGCGGAGGCGCAGGCCACCATCACCGAGCTCGGGATCGAGAACGTCACCTTCCGAGTCGGCGACGGCTGGGACGGCTGGCCCGAGGAGGCGCCATTCGATGCGATCAACGTCGCCGCGGCCACCGGCGAGGAGCCGCCGCGAGTGCTCGAGAGCCAGCTCGCGGACGGCGGTCGGATGGTGGCGCCGGTGGGGAGCCGGGAGCAGCACCTGATGCTGGCCGTCCGCGCCGGCAACCGCGTCAGCCGCCGGCAACTAGAGGCCGTGCAGTTCGTGCCGCTGGTCCACGGTCCCGGGGAATAAGGCCTCCGCCCGGCCCGCGTTCGCCGGCGCGCCAGCATGGCCCAGCCGCTCGCGCATGACCTCGATCGCCACCGGGTTGTGGTCGACCAGCACGAACCGCCGGCCGAGCGCCTGGCACACCGCCCCGAGCGTTCCCGAGCCCGCGAACGGATCCAGACACCAGGCCCCCGCTCGCGACGACGCCGCGACCATGCGCCGCAGCACGCCCTCGGGCTTCTGGGTCGGGTAGCCGGTCTTCTCGCGGCCGTTGGTCGGGACGATCGTGTGAAACCAGACGTCGGTCGGGCGCTTACCGCGCGCGGCCTTCTCGGCGCTGACCAGCCCCGGCGCCATGTAGGGCTCCCGCTCGACCGCGTCCGCGTCGAACCAGTGAGCACCGGGAGTTCGCACGTACACGAGGATCGTGTCGTGCTTGGCCGGCCAGCGCCGGCGCGGCTTGGCGCCATAGTCGTAGCTCCAGATGAGCTCGTTCAAGAACGCCTCGCGGCCGAACAGCTCGTCGAGGAGCAGCTTGCAGTAGTGAGCCTCGCGGTAGTCGATGTGGAAGTAGAGAGTGCCGTGCGGGGCGAGCAGCTCGCGCGCCCGGGCCAGCCGCACCTCGAGAAACCCCAGGTAATCGACGAACGTGTCGTGGAACGCCAGCGTCCGCAACAGACGCGTGCGGTAGCGGCGCCCCCCGAAGCCGACGCGGTCCCCCTCGTCGCTAGGCGCCACCGAGAGCGAATGCCGCGCCTGAGCCCGACCCGTGTTGAACGGAGGATCCATGTAGATGAGGTCGAAGAAACCCTCGGGCAGACCGCCCAACACCAAGGCGTTCTCGCCGGCAATCACCAGGTCGTCGTCGAGCACGAGCGGATCGCTCGCGGTTTGAATCCGCATGGCCCCGGGCACCGTACCGCTACCCCCGGCGCCACCTCCAGATGGGTGCCTTACGCTCAACTGACCCGGGAAACGCTACGATCGCTGTTCGGTGATCACTAACCGCTACCACGCGCTGCGCAATTCTCCGCTCGGCGTGCGACTGGCGAAGTCCCCTCTCGGACGTCGCATCCTCAAGTCGCCGCTCAGCGCCCGCATCACCCGCTACACGCTCGGCTCCGTCGTGGCCGCGGCGACCAGCGCGATCGTGTTCGCGATCCTCTACGTGATGGGCGCCGGCACCACCGCGTGCTCGATCGTGGCGTTCCTCGCCGGCGCGATCCCCAACTGGATCCTCAACCGGCGTTGGGCCTGGAGGGTGCAGGGGCGCGTCGCCTTCGGCCGCGAGATCGTCGCCTATGTGATCGTCTCCGCCCTGACGCTGTTCATCACCGCCGAGACGACCGCCTGGACCCAGCGCCACGTGCAGAGCATCCCGGCCCACCACGGCATCCGGGTGCTGCTCGTCACCGCCTCCTACCTGGCGGTGTTCGCGGTGCTGTTCGTGGCCCGCTTCACGGTCTACGAAGTGTGGATCTTCTCCGGCCGCAGCCGCGTTCGCGCTGCCTTCCGGTCGCGCCTCCAGGTGCGCAACGCCGCCCGCGCGAACCGCACCCCATAGCCGAAGTTCCCGCCCTTCTTGGTCCCGGTGGCGTGGACCCCCCGGTCGCGCATCGTGGTCGGCACCTCGGCCAGGCGGAAGCCGTGCAGCGCGGCCGAGATCATCAGCTCCGAGGCCTGGTACTGCGGCTGCTCGAGCTTCACCGCGCCGGCCACCTCGGAGCGCATCGCGCGGATCCCGCAGGCGGGATCGGTGACCCGGTGGCGCACCAGCGTGCTGATCAGCGCCCCGAACACGATCACGCCCAGGTGACGGACCTTGTCGGTGGTCAGTTCGGCGCCGAGCCGGCGCGACCCGGACACGAAGTCGGCCTGTCCGCGCAGGATCGGCTCGACCACACGGGCGATCTCCTCGGGCTCGTACTGGCCGTCGGCGTCGATCGTGGCGATCACCCGCGCCCCCCGCGCACGCGCCAGCCAGTAGCCCAGGCGCAGCGCCGCTCCCTGACCACGGTTGACGGGCACGTCGCATACCAGCGCGCCGGCGGCCGCCGCCCGCGGGGCGGTGGCGTCGCGGGCGCCGTCGACCACGACGATCACCTCGGTCTTCAGCCCCGCCGCCTGGCGGGGGATCTCGGCCACCACGCCGGCCACCGTCGGCTCCTCGTTATAGGCGGGGATGACGATCGCCAGCGGCGCCCCCAGGCCAGGGGGATGAACCCCGAGGAACGCAGCCGCGGCGCCCCGCTCATCAGCGGGGAGCCGCGCCAGCTCGGCCTCGACATCGAAGCCGGCGCGTCCTTGCGTCGAAGCTTGTCCGGACACCGTGCTCATGACGCGATCACCGGCGCCACCGGCATCCCAGCCACGATCGTGTCCATATCGGCCACGGACCACTCTTCCCACACACCGCGGACCCCGTCGGCGAACCCGTAGCGGGGCGACCATCCGGCCGAGAGCGCCCGGCTGGGGTCGACGATCACCGCCGGCATCTCGCCAGGCCGGGCCGGCCCGTGGCGCACCGAGAGCGGCGCGCCCGTCACCTCCCGCACAGTGTCGACCACCTCGAGCACCGAGAGCGACTTGCCCGACCCGATCACGATCGGCCCCTTCCAGTCCTCGCGAGCGAGGCCCAGGCGAACCGCCGCGATCACGTCGCTGACATGAACGTAATCGCGGACCTGACGGCCGTCCCCGTAGATCTCGAACTCGCGCTCGAGCCGGATCGCCCGCATCAGACGAGCCACGATGCTGTCCTTGGCCTGCATGCCCGGGCCGTACACGTTGGTCAGCCGCAGGCACACGCAGCGCATACCGTAGGAGGCGGTGTACGCCGACATCAGCATCTCGCCGGCCGCCTTCGTCGCGCCATAGGGGGTGAGCGGCGTCAGGACCGCACTCTCCACGATTGCCGGCGCCTGCATCGGCCCGGTCACCGCATTGGTCGAGGCGAAGGCCAGGGAACCGACACCAGCGCGCCGGGCCGCCTCCAACAACATGTGCGTGCCGACGACATTCGTCTCGAACGTGGCGCCCGGGTTCTCGACCGAGCGCAGCACCGACGTCACCGCGGCGAGGTGCACGACCCAGTCGATGCCGCCGGCGAACGCGCCGTCCAAGACCTCGGAGTCGGCGATGTCACCGATGACGATGTCGACCGAGGGGTCCGGGTGCGTCTTGGAATCGACCACCCGGACGTGGGCCCCCGCCCCCGACAGCGAGGCCACGGCGTGGCGCCCGATGAACCCCGAGCCACCGGTCACCAGGACCCGGCGCCCGTCGAGCGGGGAGCTGCTCACGTCTGGGCGAGCGCGCCGGCCGAGGTCTGCGGCAGCTCGCTGGTCGTGGCGCGCCAGCTCACGGTCGGCATGATCGCGGCCAGGTCGACCCGGTCCCTGTGGCGCTCGACGACCTCGAACAGGTGGTCGATCAGCGCCATCGACAACAGCGTCGGCTTCAGGCCGAGGTCGACCAGCGCCGTGTGCTTGGCGTTGTAGTAGTGGTTCTCGGCCTCGACCCGCGGGTTCTCGACCTGGTCGATCGTGCACTCGCCCGGGTACTCCTCGGCGATCGTCTCCGCGATCTGGCGAACCGACAGATGCTCGGTGAACTGGTTGAACACGCGGAACTCGCCCCGGTCGGCCGGATTCTCGGAGGCGAGCCGGATACATTCGACCGTGTCGACGATGTTGATCAGGCCGCGCGTCTGCGAGCCGTTGCCGTAGACCGTCAGCGGGTGCCCGAGCACCGCCTGGATCACCATCCGGTTGAGCACCGTGCCGAACACGCCGTCGTAGTCGAAGCGAGTGGCCAGGCGCGGGTCGAGCTTGGTCTGCTCGGTGTCGGCGCCGTACACCACGCCCTGGTTGAGGTCGGTGGCGCGCAGGCCCCAGATGCGGCACCCGAACTCGATGTTGTGGCTGTCGTGCACCTTCGAGAGGTGGTAGAAGGAGCCCGGCCGCTTGGGGTACAGGACACGGTCCCTGCGGCCGTTGTGCTCGACCTCGAGCCAGCCCTCCTCGATGTCGATGTTGGGCGTGCCGTACTCGCCCAACGTACCCAGCTTGACCAGGTGGATGTCGCGGTCGATGTCGGCGATCGCGTACATCACGTTGAGCGTGCCGACGATGTTGTTGGTCTGCGTGTAGACGCAGTGCGCCTGGTCGATCATCGAGTAGGGCGCGGCACGCTGCTCGCCGAAGTGGACGATCGTGTCCGGCCGGAAGTCGCCCACCATCTTGTGGACGAACGGCGCATCGCACAGGTCGCCCGCGTAGGTTCCGATCGTGTTCCCGGAGACCTCGGCCCAGGCCGCCACCCGCTCCTCGAGCGTGCAGATCGGGACCAGGCTCTCGACGCCCATCTCCTCGTCGTAGCGCCGCCGGGCGAAGTTGTCGTTGACCGCCACCTCATGCCCGAGGGCGCCCAGATGAAGGGCGGTCGGCCACCCGAGATATCCGTCACCGCCAAGAACCAAAATTCGCATGTAGCCGCTCCAATGCCTGACGTTCGACTAGGGGAAGATCTTCAGCGCTCTAGAGCCGATCAGACGGCGCGTCGATAGGCCAAGTTCCAGGCAACCATGGCCCACGAGCGCACGAGGATAGCCGACGAACCGTACGCAACCTGTCAGACCGGCCGGCGGCGCCGGCCCGCGGGTGCTACGAGCGAGGCTGCGGCGCCCGTTCAGCGGCACTCGCGTTCGCGGGCCTTGGCCGGCCGATCCGAACCGGAAAGCGCCGTGCCGCTGGAGGGGCGTGCAGTCGAAGCGGGCTGCTACCGTCCGCGCCGCCCCCGTGTCCGAGCAGACTCTAGACGCCCCGCCCATCGAAGTCTCTGCCGGGCCGCCTCCGAGCGCGCGGCGCGACCGCCCACGCGCGGATCTCGCCGAACTCGCCTACCGCTACCGCTGGGTGCTCGCGGCGGCCGGGCTGCTGATCGTCTCGCTGCTGATCGTCCTGTACGCCCGCGTCCGGCCGGGCTACGACCCGTACGGCTGGCTGGCCTGGGGCAAGCTGACCATTCACCTCAAGCTGGACACCAACGGCGCTCCGTCCTGGAAGCCGCTGCCTTTCCTGTTCACGGTCCCCTACGCGGTCGTCGGGCACTACGCCCTGTGGCTTTGGATGGTCACCTCGGTCGCGATCTCGCTCAGCGGGGTCATCTTCGCGTGGCGGATCGCCTTCCGCCTGACCTACTCGCGTCCCGAGCGCCGCTACGCCTCCTACGTGGCCGGCTTGTTCGCCGGCGTGTTCGTGCTCCTGATGCAGGACCCGATCGCGCCGGCCAACTATTGGCACTACATCCTGAGCGCCGAGTCCGACACGATGATCGTGGCCCTCTGCCTGGCCGCGGTCGACTTCCATCTCGAGGAGCGGCACCGCTGGGCGTTCTGGATGTGGTTACTGGCCGGGCTCGGCCGCCCGGAGGTGTGGCCGTTCCTCGGCCTGGCCGGGTTGTGGCTGTGGTGGAAGGACCCGGCGTTCCGGATCTGGCTCTACGCCGCCCTGGGCGCGCTGCTGGTCCTCTGGTTCGTGATTCCCGGCATCTCCTCCAAGAGCTTCTTCACCGCCGGCAACATCGCCCAGAACTCCCCGCGCGCGGTGCACGGCAACAAGGTCACGGGCACGATCGACCGCTTTCACCAACTCGAGGCGAACCCGGTATGGATCATGGCCCTGCTGTCCCTGGCCTGGGCGATCTGGCGGCGAAAGCTGGCGATCCTCGCGCTGGCCGCGGGCGCAATGGCCTGGCTGATCATCGAGATCGCCCTCGCGCTCAAGGGCTACCCGGCGGTGCCGCGCTACATGTTCGAGGCCGGTGCGGTGGTGGCGATCCTCGGTGCCGTGTTCGTGGGCCGGATCGTGCATGAACTCCCCGGGCTGATCGTGCAGCTTGTCCACCGGATCGCCGGGGCCCGGACATCGGCGCGGCTTGCGGCGCTCCTCGGCACGTGGGGAACGGCCCTGGCCATCGTGATCGTGGCCGGCTCGATGTTGGGCGCCGCCCACCGGCAGTACCGGCTCGAGCGCCAGGACCTCCGCCACGAGCGCGCGCGCACCGCTGAGATCGGGCGCCTCTCGACCGTCGTCTCGACGCTCGGCGTCTCGAACATGTTCGCCTGCGGGCAGCCCAAGATCCCGATCGCTTATCAGAGCGTCTTTGCCTGGTACGCCGGAATCAAGACCGGCGTGCTGTACGTCGGCCCGGCCTACCTGAAGACGCACCCGCACCCGCTGGTCAACATCTATCCGATCGCCGGCGGGTGGAAGGTGTTCCCGAGCCACGTGGACGCCGCCCACGCGGCGGCGTGCCACCGCATGCGCTTCGTTCTACGGCGCTGACGCGGTGCCCCCGGGGCGCGTGACCACGCTGCGCTCGCGACGCGCGAGGATCCGCCGCCGACGGGTGGCCGCGTTCGCGGCCCTGGCCGCGCTGATCGTCCTCGCCGCCCTGCTTATCCGCTCCGCCGACAAATCCGCTCCAGCGCCCCTGCCCCTGCCCGGGATCGGCCAGCCGGCCAAGCCGGGGGACCCCGTCGCTTACGTGCCGGGCCGCCGGTCGGACTTCGTCGCCCGTGCCACCGCCGGCTCAGACCATGTCCTGTTCGTCAAGAGCCCAGGGGGCGCGCTCGCCACCGCAGCCCGGGTTGTGGCGTTCCGGCCGCTGATCGACTCCGCGGTGGCCGGGACCGGCATCGACCCCGGCCTGCTCGAGGCGCTCGTGTTCGTCGAGAGCGCCGGCCGTCCGGCGGTCATCGCCGGCGGCGACCCGGCGACGGCTTCCGGGCTGACTCAGATCCTCGCGCAGACCGGCCAGTCGCTGCTCGGCATGCACATCGACCTGGCCCGCAGCCGCCGGCTCACCGCCCAGATCGATGATGCGGCGGCCCGCGGCCAGGACGCCCGCCTCGCCCGACTGGTGCGGGCCCGGGCCAGGATCGACGACCGTTTCGATCCGGGCAAGGCGCTCGCCGCCACCGTGCGCTACCTCCAGATCGCCGAGCGGCGCTTCGGCCGCTGGGACCTGGCGTTCGAGTCCTACCACATGGGGATCGGAAACCTGCAGAGCGTGCTGAACGAGTACGACTCGGGCCGGGCCGTGCCCTACGTCCAGCTGTACTTCGGTACGGCGCCCGACCACCATCCCGCGGCGTATCACCTGCTCGCGAGCTTCGGCGACGACTCCTCGCTCTACTACTGGCGGCTGCTCGGCGCCCAGCGGATCATGCGCATGTACCGAACCGACCGCGGGGCGCTGGCGCGGCTGGTCGCGCTCGAGACCGCGGTGGGATCGAACGCGCAGGTCCTGCATCCTCCTGACCGCGACCGTCCCTTCGGCGACCCCGCCGCGCTCGATCGCGCCTACGCCGTGCGCGCCGTCCTGCCGCTGCCTTCGAATGCCGCGCGGCTGGGGCTGCGATATGACGCAGGCATCGGCGCGCTGGCGTCGCGGCTCGGCTTCACCCCGGCGCTCTACCGAGGGCTGCGCCCGCCCGCGCTCGACCTGCTGATCGCGCTGGCCGCCCGGGTGCGATCACTGTCGGGGTCGCCCCGGTCGAGCCTCACCGTGACCAGCGCGGTCAGCGATCTGCGCTACCAGCAGCTCCTCGGGGTGAGCGATCCTCCCGCCGCCGGCGGCTGGTCGTTCACGATCGCCCGCCGCTACGCCGGCCGCACCCAGGCCGCCGCGTTGCAGGCCACGCTCGACCGCCTCCAGGCCCTCGACCTGATCGCGTGGGAGCGGTTCCCATCGGAAATCGAGATCACCGTGGCGTCCGACGCCTCGCAAGCGCTCGTCCGCGGACCCTGAAGCGCCGCGGCCGCGGTAGGTTCACACCACCTAGACGCGCCCGCACGGCTTCCTCGACCTGCCCGCCAACCGATGACCGACGCGATCCGCACCCCGGACGAGCTTCTCGCCGACCTCCCAGACTTCGGGTTTGACCGCGTGTATCGCCAGTTCGACGGCCTTCGCCTCGCCCACCTCGACGTCGGCGACGGTCCACCCGTCGTGATGCTGCACGGCGAGCCGACCTGGTCGTTTCTCTGGCGCAGGGTGATTCCCCCCGTGCGCGAGGCCGGCTTCCGCGTGATCGCCCCCGACCTGCCCGGGTTCGGTCGCTCGGACAAGCCGGTCGACCTCGGCTGGTACACCTACGACCGCCACACCCGCAGCGTCGCCGCCCTCCTGCAAGACCTCGACCTCCGCGACGTCACCCTCGTCGTGCACGACTGGGGCGGCCCCATAGGCTTGCGTATCGCCGTCGAGAGCCCGGATCGCATCGCCCGCATGGTCGTGCTCGACACCGGGCTATTCACCGGCCAGCAGCGGATGACCGGTGCGTGGATGGCGTTTCGGAACTTCGTCGAGCGCACGGAGGACGTGCCGGTCGGCCTGCTCGTGCGCCGGGCGTGTCTGCACGATCCAGGCGACGAGGTCATCGCCGCCTACGACGCGCCGTTCCCGAACGCCGCCTCCAAGGCGGGAGTGCGAGCGTTCCCGCTCATGCTGCCCTTGTCTCGAGATGCGCCGGGCGCCGCCGCCGGCGCGCGAGTGCTCGACGCGCTCCGGGGCGACACCCGTCCGAAGCTGTTCCTGTGGGCGGACTGCGATCCGGTGCTGCCGCTCGAGACGGGCCGGCGATTCGCCGCCGCGCTCGGCGGCGAAATCGATCACGTCGTCGCCGGCGCCAGCCATTTCCTGCAGGAGGACGCCGGTCCCGAGATCGGCCGCCTGATCGCCGGCTGGCTGGGCTCGCGGGCGTAGGCCGATCCGTGTAGCTCCGCTAGGCCGCGGTTCGCTCCTGGTCCGCGGGTACCCGGGAGCTGTTGATCATCTGCGTCATCCGCTCCTCATACGCCGCCCGGGCGCCGCGGTCGGCCGCCAGCAGCAGCTGGTCGCCTCGGGTCCAGCGGATGACCGCCTCGGTCACGCGGCGCGGGACGAGCGCCTGCAGGCGCGTGATGGCCCCCGTCGACCGCGGCACGTAGAGCTCGAACTTCCCGGTCTGGAGCAGCTCGACGATCGCGTTCGCGACGTCCTCCGGCTCGGCGGTGGGGAAGCCCCGCGCCGCCGAGACGCCCGAGTAGAGCTCGGTGTTGACACCGATCGGGACCACCTGGTGCATCTCGATACCGGTCCCGCGCAGCTCGGAGCGCAGAGCCTCGGTCAGGCCGACGACCCCGTGCTTGGTGGCGCAGTAGGTGGCCCCGCCCGGGAAGCCGCCCTTGCCGGCGATCGAAGACAGCTGCACGATGTGCCCGCGGCCCCGCGGCATGAAGCGCGCGATGGCCAGCTTTGAGCCGAGGATCACCCCGTGGAGGTTGATGTCGACCAGCCGCTGCGCGCACGCGTCGGTCTCCTCCGCGAATGGGCCGATGGGCATGATCCCGGCGTTGTTGACCAGCACGTCGAGCGGGCCCAGTTGCCGCTCGACCTCGTCCAGAAAGCGGTCAAAGCTCTCGCGATCGGTCACGTCGAGCGCCAGGCCGATCGTCCCCGACCCCAGCTCTGACGCGGTCTTCTCGGCCAGCGGCGCGTCGATGTCGCCGAGGGCCACCCGCGCGCCCTGAGCGATCAGCGCCGCCGCGGTGGCACGCCCGATCCCGCGCGCTCCGCCCGTGATGGCGACCACCCGGCGGTTCAGCGATCGCAAGCTCTTTGCCATGTTCGGTCCTCCTCTTGACGTTGCCCCTGCAAGTTACAGGGCGTTATCGCGGCGCCGGCGGCCCGGGCGGGTCGACGATGTCGCGCCCGGTGGGACGAAGCTCCGCGTCGAGCTCGAGCTGCCAGTAGTAACGGGTGAAGGTGATGCCGGCGCGGAACTCGCCGACGTGCGGCTCGATCTCCTCGCCCCGCGCCATGCGCACGATCAGCTCGGGGTAGGTGCGGCCGGGCAGCGCGGCGTACATGGGGGCGGGGAAGGCGCCGCCGAAGCGCGTGTTGACGTCGGTGATCCCGAGGCCGATCTGCCGATCGCGGAAGGCCTGGATGGTGGCGGGCCCGCGGACCCCCAGGGCCTCCGCCGCCCGCCGGCCGAGGTCGATCAGCTCCTCGTCCGCGATCACCGTGCCCTTGATCGACTCGCCGCCGCGCGACTCGATCATCGTCCGGGGAATGGCGTTGAGACAGCGCCCGCGCAGATCGCACAGGACGTCGATCGAGAACTCCGGCCCGTCCATGAAGCGCTGGACCATCGTCGGTTCCCGGACGTAGTCCACGAAGAACGACGCGGCGCGCTCGTCGTCGGCGCGGTGGATCGAGCGGGCGCCCGACCCCCACCGCGGCTTCACCATCACGGGATAGGCCTCGACCGGGTCGCCCGGCAACACGGTGGGCGGCGAAGGCAGCCCCAGCCGCGAGAGCAGCAGGTGTGTCTCGTACTTGTCAAACGTGGCGCGGGCTATCTCGGGATCAGGGACAAAGGCCGGCAGCTCGCCGGCGTGACGCGCCACCGCCAGAACCTCGAGGTCCAGGTCGGTGAGCGGCACGACGGCGCCGACCGCGAACTCGTCGCACAGCACGCGCAGTGCCGGCACATACTGGGGGTCCTCGATGCGCGGGACCGGGGAGCGATGGTGCGCCGCGTACTGCGCCGGGGCCAGCGGATTCGGGTCCGCGGCGAGCACACGGGCGTGCTGGGCAAACGCCGAAACAATGTCGTAGCGCTTGCCGACGCCGGTCACCAGAACCGCTACGTCGGGCTCGGCGGGATCCATCCACCCCTCTCTCCCTTGTAGATGCCCTGGCCGCCGAGCACCATCCGAACCGTCCGCGCGAGGATGTGCAGGTCCAGCCGCAGCGAGCGGTGCTCGACGTACCACAGGTCGAGCTCGATCCGCTCGGGCCAGGGCAGCGCGGCGCGGCCGTTCACCTGCGCCCAGCCGGTGATCCCGGGCTTCACCGCGAGCCGCCCGCGCTGGCGCTCGGTGTATTGCTCGACCTGCACCGCCAGCGTCGGACGCGGCCCCACGATCGACATCTCGCCACGCAGGACGTTCCACAGGTTCGGCAGCTCGTCGAGCGAGTAGCGGCGCAGGAACGCCCCGATCCGCGTGATCCGGTCATCGCCCTCCTGGATGGCCAGGCCGGCGCCGGTGAACTCGGCGCCGCGGACCATCGTGCGCAGCTTGTAGATCTCAAACAGCTCGCCGTCCTTGCCCACGCGCGTCTGGGTGTAGAGCGGGTGGCCGGGCGACTCGACCCGGATCGCAAGCGCCAGCAGCGCCGCCACGGGAGCCGTCAGCACAGAGCCGAGACCGCCGATCGCCAGATCGAGGGCTCGCGCCGAATAGCTCATCGCGTCCCCTCCGCCGGCTCCCAGCCCGCCGAGGTGCCATGCACCAGCCAATCCCACAGGCCGGCCGCCAGTGACGCCGTGGTGAGCACGTAGTAACGGGCGATCAGCAACGGCCGGGCGGGCACCAGCCGCGCCAGCGCGGCGGCCAGCAGCACGCCGACCTGGACCGCCAGCGTCAGCGCGTACACCCATCCCCGACCGAGCAGAACCAGGTTGGCGAGCAGAGCGATGACATGCAGAAAGGGCGTCAGGTACCGGAGGATCCGGTGCGAGACGATCATGAACGCATACGTCGGGTCATAGCCGCGGGGCGAGAGCATTCCGCCGCGCAGGACGATCGGCCAGGTGTGGCTCATCATCCGCCGCTTGCGCGCGAACTCGCCCTCGATCGTCGGCACCATCTTCTCGCTGGCCTGCGCCTCGCGCACGGCCAGCGCCAGCCAACCGCGCTTGACCATGTTGAAGGGGAACGACAGGTCATGGCCCATGATCGGATCGACGATCAGATAGGACTCGCGCCGGGTGGCATAGATCGCGCCGTTGCCGCCCGTCACCGACCGCACCCGCGACTCGAGCGCGCGCAGGACGAGCTCGTAGCGCCAATAGAGCCCCTCCTGGTTTGACCCGGCGGCGTCAACCAGCCGCACCTCGCCGCACACGTAGCCCACGCGGGGATCGGCGAAAGGCACCATCAGCCGGCGGAGCGCATCCGGCTGCCAGGCGGCGTTGGCATCCGAGAAGGCCACGATCTCGCCTCGGGCCCGCTCCACCGCGGCGTCCTGAGCGCGGATCTTTCCGCCGCGGGGCAGTTCGAGCACCACGTCGGCGCCCGCCTCCCGCGCGCGCGAGGCGGTCGCATCGGGTGACCCGTCGCAGGCCACGATCAGCTCGATCCGCTGGGGCGGGTACTCGAGCGCGCGGATGTTCGCCACCCGCTCGCCGATCACGCCCTCCTCGGCGTAGGCGGCGACGATCACCGAGACCAGCGGCAGCTCGGCCTCGGGCGCAGAACCGGGACGCCCGGTGCCTGCACGGCCGCGCAGCGCCGCGAGCAGCCCGAGGAGCAGGGGATAGCCCAGGTGGGCGTAGAGCACCAGGCCGACCGAGACCCAGAACACGATCGCCACGACGGTCACGGCGGGCTATAAAACCAGTTCTCGGTACAGCTCCAGGGTCTCGCGCGCGCTCGCCTCCCACGAGAAGGACCCCTGCGCCGCGCTGAGCGCGCCCCAGGCCAGGCCCTCGCGCTCCTGCGCATCTCCCAGCAATCGCCGAAGCTCCGCGCGCAGGGCGCCCGCATCGTCGGGCGCCACGAGCCGCGCGGCTCCCTCCGCGGCGACCTCGCCCAGCCCGCCTACGTCGCTGACCACGATCGGCTTGCCGAAGGCCAGCGCGGTGGCCAGGACCCCCGACCAGTCGAGCCGCTCGGTGCGGGCGTAGGGGAGCACCACGATGTCGGCGCGGCGGAAGAACGCCGGCAGCTCAGCCTCGGAGACGAAGCGCGGGACGAAGCGGACGCCGGCGGGCGCCGACGCGCGAAGGGGCTCGAGCGGTATCCGCGGCCGCCCCACGATCCACAGCTCGGCGCCCGCGACGCCGCGCCAGGCGTCGAGCAGGGTCTCGATGCCCTTGTAGGGGCGAAGCAAGCCGAAGAACAGCACGACCGGCGAGCGCACCGCGGCCAGCTCGGCCGGCAGGGGAACCTCGGATGGCTGGACGGTCAGGTGCTCGAAAGCCCCGTGGCGGATCACGCGCACCTTGGCCGCGTCGAGCCCCAGGGCGTCGATCAGCTGCCGACGGCCGTAGCGCGAGTGCACCACGATCGCGTCGACCGCGTCATAGCACCGACGTTGTGCCCAGGCCTGACCGGGCCGAGGCTCGCGTGGGAGCAGGTCGTGGGCGGTCAACACGATCGGCCTCGCCGGGAGCAAGTATCGATCGATTGCCTGGACGGCCAACCACTGAAAATGGATCACGTCCGCGCGCTCGGCCACGGTGCGGTAGCGCCACATGTCGGGCACGTGCTCGAGCAGCTTCGCGGCCGTCCGCGCACGCGAGCCGGGAGCGCCCCGGGCATGTCGGTAGAACAGCTCGCGCACCGCGTAGCCGTCGCCTTCGGGAACGTTGCCGTAACCGAACCGGCTCGTGATCAGCTCGACGGTTGCCCCGGCGTGCGCCAGCGCCCCCGACAGCGCGTGATCGTAGGGGGGCGTGTAGGCCGACGGGTCGACGATGTGGACGTGCATCAACGGTGCGGCTCATCCAGTGGCCGCCCGGCCAGCCGGGCCAGGCGGCGTGCGGTGGTCCGGGCGTCGTCGCCCCCGAGGGCGTGCACCCGGGCGCGGGGGTCGCGCTCCAGCCGCAGGGCAGCTGGGGCCAGCGCCGACAGCTTCGGCTCCCCCCGCCGCCGGGCCAGCCTATCGACGGCCGAGCGCAGCGGATGGCGGGCCACCAGCGCCACCAGTGCCCCCGTGCGAGCGGCTATGCCGTCGTCCTCGCGGTAGTCGGTGACGACTGCGCGCGCGACCTCGGCGTCGGGGCGGTCCGGCCGAGCGGCCGCCTCGACGCGCGCGCTCCCGAGCGCGCGAACGAACTCCACGAGCGGGTCTCCGCGCGCCGGGAAGCGATCGGCCACGACGATCACGTCGGCAACGGTCCGCGGACGTCCGATGGGCCGGTTCGACAGGGCCAGGCCAGCCAGCTCGTCGGCCGACAGCAGCGCGTCGAGGGCGAGGAAACGGCCGCGCTCCAGCGCCCCCGCATGCCGAGCCGGAGCCCCACGGTCCTGGACCCCCGACGCCCCCGCGCCGGCCGCCGCGGCCTCCGGGCCGGGCAACCTCAAACGCGTCCGTGTCCGCCCGCGCACGCGCCCCACCGCCCGGACCACGGCGGGCTGGGGCGTGAATCCCTCGTAGCGGCGTGCCAGCCACGCGCGGCCGGCCGCGTAGCCGCGCCATTGCCGGCGCAGGTCAGCGACGGTCGCACGGTAGCGATGCTCGACGCGCGCAGCGTGCCGGAGCTCCAATCGCCACCCGGCCTGCTGCAGGCGCCAGCTGAAGTCGGTGTCCTCGGCCGCCCGGACCCCTTCGTAGAAGCCGCCGATCTGCTCGAAGGCGGCCCGCCGGACCAGCAGGTTGGCCGCGACCGCGCGCGGACGGTACGGGTGGTTCAGGTGCGCCTGCTGAGAGAGGAAGCTGCGGGCCGAGCCGTAGCGCGAGGCCAGCGAATCGCCGCCGGGCATCGGCACCACCTCGCCGGCCAAGCCTCCCACGTCGCCGTCCACCGGTGCCGCGAAGTATGTGTCGAGCAACCCCTGGGGCGCGCGGCAGTCGGCATCCAGGAACAGGATCCAATCGGCATGCGCCTCGGCGGCGCCCACGTTGCGCGCGTGGGCGGGCGAAGATTCGCCGCTCGCCGTTATCACCGCGACGCCGCCGCGGGCCGCCGCCACGCCTGAGTTGTCGGCCAGAATCAGCTCATCGCCGGGGCGCAGGTCAAGTGCGAGCAGCGCGTCGAGCGCGGCCTGGGCCGCGCGCTCCTCGCCGGCGAACGGCATCACGATGCTGACCGCCGGACGAATCCCGGCCGATCCCCCGTCCGTCGCGCTGAGTTCAGGCGGGCTCACCGGCCATCCCCCGCCTCGCCGCACGCCTAAGCAGCGCCCGTGCCTGCGCGATCTCCTGGCGGTGGGCAAATCCCGTGGCGAGCAGCACGAACGGCATGGCCGCGAGGACCAGGGCGCGGGTCACCAAACCGGCCACCCCGTGCGTCGGCAGCAGCACCTCGCCTCCCACGGCGAGTCCGCCCAGCACCAGCGCCAACTGCGCCAGCCGGCGCCATTCGAACGCGGCCGCAAATGCCCTCCGGGTCAGCACGTGCATGACCGCGATCATCACCACGTAGGCCCCGCACAGCGCGATCCCCGCTCCGGCGATGCCCAGCGGCGGCACCAGGATCACCAGCATGATCACGTTCGCGGCGAGTCCGGCCAGCGCGGCCGGGAAGTTGCGCGTGGTCACCTTGGCCCGGCCGGCGATGACCAGGAACACCACCCACAATCCGTACAGCGCCCAGCCGAGCGCCACCCAGGGCAGCGCTCGGTACGCGCCGTAGAACGCGGGTGCGGCCAGCAGGCGCAGGACCCAGCGCCCGAGCAGGGCGAGTCCGGCCACGACCAGTCCGCTCACCAGCAGGTAGTAGGTGGTCACCAGTCCGTACAGTCGGGCGGCCTCGGCATCATCGTGGACCGAGTAGGCCAAGGGCGGCCAGGCGTACTGGAAGGCGCGGGCGATGAAGGCGACCGAGCCGGCCAGCTTGACCGCGATCGAGTACAGCCCGGCCAGCCTCGGCGACTGTCCGTGAAAGATGTAATAGCGATCGATGATGCTGAGCGCGTACACGGACGCCTCGGCCGGGACGGTCGGGAGCCCGAAGCGCAGCAGCACGGTGTGACCCTCGGCCCCGCGCCGCCCCGGCCCGAGCAGACGACCGCGCAGCGTCCACCACAGCCCCAGCAGCACGACGGTCGAGGCACCATAGTTGCCCAGAAGGAGTCCCCGGGCACCCTTACCCAGCCCCACGACGAGGGCCAGCGAGGCGCCCACCGTGAGTCCTACATTGATCAGCGAGGCCGTCGCGTAGGTGCGAAGACGCTCCTCCACGCGTAGCAACGCATACGCCAGCTCGAGGTTCGTGAACGCCCACAGGCCCAGCACGGCGATGCGAAACGTGGTTGGGTCCGGGTAGCCCAGCACCAGCCGCGACAGCGGTGTGGCGGCTGCGGCAAGGGCCAGCGACGCGAACGTGCTGCTCACGAGCAGGAAGCGCACGGAGCGGCGGGCCAGCGCCTCCCGCCGGGCGGCGTCCTCGTCGGAGAAGTAGAAGCGCAGGAACGACTCGATGATCCCGAAGCGGACCAGGATGCTGATCAGGATCACCCCGTTGGCCAGCAGCTCGACCACCCCGTAGCCCGCGGGCGCGATGTACCGGGTGTACACCGGCAGCAGCAGCACCGCGATGAACTTCGAGACCACATCCGCGACCTGGTAGGCCGCCAGCGAGCTCACCAGGCGCTTGAGGTAAGCCGTCATCCGCTTCTAACGGTACGGCGCGTCCGGGACACGCGGCGCCCACGCCCGCCCGTTGCCACTACTGGACTGTCACGCCGGCACGCGCCAGTTCGGCCGGCGAAGGCGGAAGCTGCGCCGGCCAGCGGCCCGTGTTGCACGCCGCGTCGGTCACCGCGATCCCCGCCAGGTAGCTCCCGGGACGCGCCGGCCGTCCGAGAATCCTCCCGTCCCACACGGCCGTCTGCCCCTTCCACGGCGTCAGGAAGGTCTTGACCAACCGCGGCTCGCCCGTCACACCGGTCCGGTAGAGCAAGATCGTCGCACCCCGGTTCTCGTTGCCGGCGTAGCGGATGGTCACGTCCATGCCCCCGGACGCGGTCGGGATCGTCGACGGCGACACGCTCACCACCACCGGCCGGGGCGGCACCGTCTTGACCTCGACGGGCACCCCGGTCAGATCGATCGTCCGGCCCTGGTGCAAAAGGGCCACCCGGAAGTGGTAGGTGCCGTCGGGCGCCACGCGCCCATCGGATAGACGCCCATCCCAGTGGAACACTCCGTCCGGGGTCCGAACGTCCTTGCGCATGTGTCGCCCGGTCGCCACCGAGCGCACGATCTCGTCCCCGGCGTTGACCACGTACACGTCGACGTCATCCGAACGGTGCTGCAGGTAGAACGAGATCGTGGTCGAGCCGGTGTTGCGGCCGCCCACGCACGGCACGCCGTGCAGGGGGTTGATCACGCCCGGGACGGGCCGGGGCGCGCCCTGGATCAGCGGCGTGGTCACCTTCAGGTGCTGGGTAACGAAGAAGGCCGCGATCGTCGCCACGACCAGAACCCCGAACGCGACCGTCGAGAGCCGAGTGGTGCTCATCACGGACCCGCTCATCACAGCGGGACGACTGCCACGTTCGGGACCTCGAACGTGTGGAACGCATCTAGCCCCCGTGGATCGTGGAGGCACAGCATCACGCGGATCGAGCCCCCGTGGCAGACGGCCAGGGCGGGGAGCGCGCCGCAAGCCTCGATGTCCGTCAGCGCCGCCACTACTCGGTCCTGCTGCTCCTGCAGCGACTCGCCACCGGGAAAGCGCCACGAAGGGCCGGCGCGCATCCAGGCGGCAAACTGCTCGGGTTCCTCGCGTTTGACGTCGATGAACAGCCGCCCCTCCCACACGCCGCGGTTGGCCTCGCGCAGGCGCGGATCCAGACGCGGCTCGAGCCCGGTCCGAGCGCCGACGATCTCCGCTGTCTCCCGGGCGCGGCTCAGGTCCGACGCCCACAGCGACCGGATCGGCTCCTCCAGCGCCGCCACCCGCTCAGCCAGTTCGTGCGCCTGCGCGCGCCCGGTGTCATTCAAAGGGGTGTCCCGGAACCCCTGAAAACGGATCGGCTGACGGTTGTCGTCAGTCTCGCCGTGACGGGCCAGCAGCACCCCGTCCAACGAGGAAGTGCTCACCGGCCGCCGATGCCGAGCGTGTCCGAGCGCAGCCCGAGCCGGAGCGTCTCGAGCGCGAGCACCTCGCCCACCGGGACGTTGCTCAGGTTGACCTCCGGGCCGAACCGGCGCACGAACCACACCTGCTGGTCCTTGCGCGGCGCATCGAACATGATCCGGGCCGGGGCGATCTCGTGCACGATCTCCCCGATTAGGCCCTCGCGTACCTCCCCCGACGGCCGAAAGATCCCGGCGGTGCCCGCCTCGCGACCCTCGGCGATCACCTTCCAGGCGCCGGCCCCGAGCTCCGCCCGCATCTGCTCGACCCACACGTAGGGCGGCGTGATCGCGCCCGTGTCGTCCTTGGAGCCCACCTCGGAGAGCACCGTGAACTCCCGGGCCAAGCGCTCGATCAGCTCCAGCTTTCGCTCGTGCTCCAGCGAGATCGTCCCGTCAGAGATCTCGAAGTGCCCGAGGCCCAGCTCGTGCACCCAGACGATCAGCTCGTCGAGCCGGCCCCGCCTGATGGCCAGCTCGGTCAGCGTTCCGCCCAGCACGACCGGGACCCCGTGCGCTCGGTAGCACTCGAGCTTGGGCTTGAGATTGCCGGTGGCCAGCGCGGTGCCCCACCCAAGCTTGACGATGTCGACGAACTCGCCCGCCACCTCGATCATCCCCTCGATCTCGGCGATCGACAGGCCGCGATCGATCACGTGCGTGACGCCAGCGTTCCGCGGCTTGGAGCTCCGCTCCGGGAGGTCGAGCAGGTCTCGCACTAGTGGTCCTACTGGGTCGCGAGATCGCGACCGATCGTCACGACGACCGAGGAGGAGCAGGCTTTCGTGGGTGGGCACGCGATTGCCTTGGTGCTCTCGTCGATCGGGTGCACCGAAGCCCGGGTCAGCTTCAGCGCGGCGGCCACCGCGAGCGCATCGCGCCGGTCGGCCGGAGCCATGTAGGCCACGACGCTCCTCGTCTGCGTCTGGTCGGAGGCGTTGGTCACGTCGCCCTTCCGGTAACCCCCGGCCACGAGCCGCTGGGCCACGTGCCCGGCCAGCCCCTGCATGTCGGTCCCGTTGAGCACGGATACCGTGACGGTTGATGGACGCACCGCGCTGGCCTGGCTCGTCCGCCCGCTGGCCAGCGAACTGCTGGGCGACGACGTCCCCGCGCTCGAGGAGCCGGCGCGGTGGGTCAGGACGATCACGCCGGCCGCGACCGCCGCGACGGCCAGCGCCGCGACCAGCGCTCCGAGCGCCAGGCGGCCCTTGGAGCGGCGCCGCGGCGCGCGCATCGGCGTCCCCTGCGGGCGCGCCGGCCCGCCCGGACGCGTTTGGCCGCCGCCGGGGGGACGACCCTGCGCGATCGCGCCGGACGGACGTCCCGGACGACGCCCGCCGGGAGCGCGACCAGGGCCGGGCAGCGCGCCCGGCGGCGGGGCGGCCAACCCGGCAGGCGCCCCGACCGGGGCCTCGAGGGGCCGCTGGATGGCCGCCGCGGGTGCGGCGGGTGCGGCGACCGGACGATGCCCGTCGCCGTTCGCGCCAGCCGCCGCAGTCGCGGGCTCAGGCTCGGGCTCGTGTGCGAACCAGTCAGGATCAGGGATCAGCCGCGTGGCCGCCGCGAGCGACGGCGCCGCGACGCCGGCCGGCGCCGCCGGCAGGAGCAGGGCGGCGGCGGCTCCGGCGCTTGCCGGCACGCCGGCCGCGACGCGTCCTGGCGCCCCGGCCCCGCCCCGGGCCGCCGCGACGCGTGCCCCGGCGGCCCGGCTCACCGAGATCTCCGCCGGCAGAGCCGCGACCTGCTCGGTCAGCTCCGCCACCTGCGCCTCGAGCTCCTGCACCTTGAGCCCCGCCTCGTCGGCCCGCGTGCGGAGCGTGGCGGTCTCCCGTGCCTGCGCGAAGTAGAGCAGCACGAGGATGGCGACCGCGATCAGCGACGCGAAGCCGACCTCCGCTCCGACCGAGGAGACGAAGTGGTGGACCGACAGGCCGAGGGGGAGCGAGTCCATGCGCGGCGCAGTCTACGTGGGCAGAGGGGGCAGGCTGGGCTTTGCCTCGGGCGCCGCCACGCGCGAGCGGGCCAGTTTGGCCACGTGCTGGGCGAGTGCCGCCGCGTCGCCCTCGAGCACCAGCAGGTTGATCTCCCCGAAGGTCATCTCCACCCACTGTGGATCGAGCGGCTCGTGGGCGGCCCGAAGGATCTTCTGGGCGGGAGTCGGCTGCAGGCGCTCGTAGGGGTTGAACAGGTCCTCGTGGAGCTTCTCGCCCGGCCGCGCGCCGACCATCTCGATCGCGATGTCCCGCTCAGGCTCCAGCCCGGAGAGCCGGATCATCGTCTCGGCCAGGTCGAGGATCGACACCGGCTCGCCCATCTCGAGCACGAACACATCGCCGCTGCGCTCGCTCAAGGAGCCGGCCCGGATGATCAGCTGCACGGCCTCTGGAATCGTCATGAAGTAGCGCTTCATCCGCGAGTCGGTGACGGTGACCGGTCCGCCGGCCGCAATCTGGCGGCGGAAGATTGGCACCACGGATCCCGACGAGCCCAGCACGTTGCCGAATCGCACCGTGGCGTACCGGGTGCCGGGGTAACGCAAAGCGGCCGCCTCGACCGCCCACTCGGCGAGTGCCTTCGAGGCGCCCATCACGGTGGCCGGCTTGACCGCCTTGTCGGTGGAGACGAGCACAAACGTCCCCACCTGCGTCTCGGCGGCGATCCGCGCCACCACGCGCGTGGCCAGCGCGTTGTTGCGAATCGCCTCGACGGGATTGACCTCCATCATGGTCACGTGCTTGTAGGCGGCGGCATGGAAGACGATGCTCGGCCGGTGCTCGGAGAGGACTTCGCGCATCCGCTCCTCTTCCCTGCAATCGGCGAGCACTCCAACCGCGGTGCGCACATGCCGGTCCTCCTCGAGCTCGCGGAGAATCTCGAACAGGTTGTCCTCGGCGTGATCGACGAGCACCAGCGCCCGGGGCGCGACGCGAGAGATCTGCCGGCACAGCTCGGCGCCAATCGATCCGCCGGCACCCGTCACCATCACGACCTGCCCGGACAGGTACGCGCCCACCCGCTCGATCTCCATCCGAACCGGCTCGCGGCCCAGGATGTCCTCGACGCGGACCTCGCGCAGCTGACGGGTCACATTCAGATGTCCGGCGCTGTCCCTGAGCAACTCGAACACCGTCGGCGTGGTCCGGACCGGGATAGCGCGCTTCCGGCACGCCACGACCACCCGAGCGCGGAGGGTGCCGGGCGCGGAGGGAATCGCGATCACGACCTGGTCGGGCTCCACCTCGTCGAGGATCCGGGCCAGATCCTCCGAGTCGGTCGTCCCCAGCACCTTCAACCCATGTTCGTCCTTCATCCGCTGCTTGCGGGGGTCGTCGTCCACGAAGCCGACCGGGCGCAGGCGCAGCTGCGGATTGCGGATCAGCTCGCGTACGACCAGTCGGCCGCCGTCGCCGCCGCCGACGATGAGCACGTCGCGCGCGCCCTTGGCGGCGCGGAAGCTCCGCACGCGTCCCTCCACGACCAGATGCACGAGAAAGCGCGTGCCGATCAGGAAGGCGAGCGCGAGCAGGAAGAACAGCGCGATTACGCTTCCCGGTAGGGTGACCGGCGTGGTCTGGAACTCGACCGTGGTCGTCACCGGGTGCAGGAAGGCGATCCCCCCCACGATCACCAGCGTCGCCACGACCAGGCCCTTGACCACGGCCTCATAGTCGCGCTGGCCCACGAACGTCCACAGCCGCTGGTACTGGCCGAACAGGGCCAGGGTCACAAGCGAGACCAGCACCACCCAGTAGATGGTCTGGGTGAGCAGATCGCCGTAGCGCTCGTTGGCCCCGCCGAGACCATCGGTGAACCGAAGCCGGAAGGCAAGGTAGTAAGCGAGCGCGACCAATATCCCGTCCACGAGCAGCTGGGGCACCGAGTGACGGTGAACGGGAAAGGCCGCGGATCTGATCCGCCGCCGCATGCGGCGGGGATTGTAGTGACGATCCCGCTGGATTCCGGCTTAAGGCGCGGTTAGCCGGGGGCTCGATGGTCGCCGCTTAGGGCACCTTCTCGACGGGCGAGCGCGCGAGGCTCTGGCCCTTGCCGTCGAGCGCCTCCACCGCGACGTACGCGTGGGAGCGTGAATTGATCGCGGTTTCGAACCCACGCCTCCGAGCGCTCGCCACGGCCAGAAGCCGGTTCGGCTGGCTTCCGCCGAAGACGCGCCACGCCGCCACGCCCGTGGCCCCGTTCCAGCTCATGTAGACCGTCATCTTGGAGCCATGGCGCGTGACCGCGACCGCCGGCGGCGTGCTCGGGGTGCCGCTCCACGCAAAGCGGTAGGCGCGGTAGCTGATGTTCTCGTCGACGAACCGCCCCTCGAACACGAGCTTGCCCCGTGCGTTGTACTGGCTGAAGTACGGTTGCTGGCCCCAGCCGATGAAATCCTCGGCGTCGGGAAGCTCCTGATCTCCCCCCTCGAAGCTCGCGAGCAGCGGCGGGGAGTGGCCCAGCTGGCTCACCACTCTCGCGGTCATATGCTTGAGGTCGAGTCGGAGCTTGAGCGCTCGCGACTGCGAGTGCACGTAGGGTGGACCGGCGCCGTCGTCGAACAGGGTGAGGATCCCGTCCGAACTGGCCCGGACCCGCGCGTCGTGTTGGAAGGCAAACGACGCCCCTTGGCCAAGCCTGAAGCTGGAGCTCTTGCCCCCCAGCGTCCACATGGTCGCGCCGGTGCGATGGTTGACCTTGTACACCGCCCAGGTGTTTCGTCCCGAAATCACCAGGTTCGCGTCCCGATCGAGCCCGACCGAGTTGATGTGGAAGTAGTCGTAGGGATCCCACACGCCGTTGGGGATCGCCGGCTGGCCCTTCTTCTTGGGCTGGTTCGGAGGATTTGTGTAGCCGGCGGTGAGCGGGACGTGGTCCAGACTGTCCCACTGGAACTCCACCAGCCCAGTGGCGACGTCGATCTCCTGGGCCACCGAGTCGAGGACGACCTCACTCCGCGCTCCATGCGCTGCGGAGGCGTCGGCGTAGACCGGGTACGCGGCGGTGATCAGCGCGGTTCCCCACGGCGTCAGCGTGAACTCGTGCAGGTCGGCCGACAGGCCGTTGCCGGCCGAGACGGTCTTCACCACCTGGTAGGAGGTGTTCATGATGATGTCCTGCCCGTTGCCGACACCCGCGCTCTCGTTGCCCTGCCACCAGGTCAGGACGGGCTGGCCGCCGTACCGCTGGACCCGGAAGTCAGTCGCCGCGTAGTCCTTTGGCAGGGGGTTGAACCAGATCAGGCTGCCGTCCGCTCCGACGATCTCGGGGCCCTGCTGGAACGGTCCGACCTGGGGCGCCAGGAAGACGTCGCCGGCGCCGCCGCGCTTGGTGAGCGTGACCGCCGCCGGGACCAGGTCCGGGCGCGAGTGAAAGAACCACACGTCGCCCTTCACGCGCGGCGCCGCGGGCCGATGCGCGAACGGGACAGGCCCAGCGGGAATCGCCACCTGGAATTGATAGCTGCCGTTGTGGGATCCCTCGATGTTCAGCCCCGTGCTCACGGTCACCACCTCCCCGGGGCTGAACGGCGTGGTGGGGACGAAGCTCGCCCCGTTCCCGTCGGGATCGCCCTCAAGCGTGCCCGGATGCCCGCCGCTGAGAGAGCCGGTGACCGTGATCGCGCCGAGCTGGCCGACGAATAGGCCACGGAAGGTGATCTGGGTCGCCGGCGAGGCGAAGTGGCTCCCCGGGATCGGGAACACGTACACGGGAGGCGGCCCCGGTGGCGGCCTGGGCGCCGGGGACGGCTTGGTCTTCCCAGTGGCGCTCGCGGCCGCGATCATGCACGCGAGGATCGCGAGCCCGAACGTTTTCAGTGGGCTGGTTCGCAGCACCCCGGGCCTCTACAACCCCGTCCGGGCACGGGTCGAGTATGCGCGCCTAGTAACCCTGCGGCAGCCCAGAGTTCGACGAGCTGGTTGGGAACGCATTCGAGGTGCCGAGCACGTGGTGCCTGGAGTCGAGTGCCTGCACCTTGTAGACCTTGAACGCGCCGCTGAGGGGGATGCTCGTTTCAAAGCCGGTTTTGTTCTCGCTCGCGATCGCCTTCAGGCTGTTGGCGTTCGACCCGGCCAGGACGCGCCAGCTCGCGACCTGCGTCGCCCCGTCCCAGCTTGCGTACACGGTCGCCTTGCCGTGATTGTTGCGAACCGCGCCGCTCGGCGGGAAGAAGGGGGTGCCTACCCACTTCTGGACGTACGTGCGGTAGCTGAGGTCGGGGTCCGGCCACGCCGCGTCGAACAGCACCTTCCCCTTGCTCGAGACCTCCGAGAAGAACGGCCGCGAGCCCCAGCCGAGCGTGACGTTGCCGCCCGGCAGCAGCTGCGTGTTTCCCAGGAACGCGACGACGAAGAACTTCGCGCGGATGTACTGGTTGACCAAGCTGCCGGTGTGCTTGGTGAGATCGAGCTTCAGCACGAGGCCGCGGGACGGTGCGGTCGGCGTGATGAATTCCACGTGCCCGCCCTTGATGGACTTGACGCCGCAGCAGTGGTCGTCGAACACGCTGACCACGTTGCCGTCGTGAAGTTCCACGTCGTGCTGCCACTGGAATCGTGCCTTGGCCGGTAGCGCGACCGTGCTCAGCTTGGGATCGCCGCTGAGCGTCCAGTCGATCCCGCCGGTCAGGCGGTTGACCATGTATGCCGACCAGGTGTTGCGCATCGAAACGAGGAAGGTCTCGTTGCCGGTCAGCTGGATCGAGTTGATGTGGTAGGCGTCCCAGGGGATACCGTGGAACGCCTTGTACTTGGACTGCGAGAGCGGGATGTTCGGAGTTCCGCCCGGGTTAAGTGCATCCCACGTGTACAGCAGCTTGCCGGTCTTCAGGTCGTACTCCTGAACGGCGGAGTCGAGCACGCTGCCGTTGGCATCGCCGCCGAATCGCGACAGGTTCATCGGCACGATCTTGTAGGCGGTGACCCAGGCGTTCGGGCCGCTGATGATCATCTCGTGCTCGGAGATGATCCAGCCGTCCGCGCCCTTCAGGGTGGCCACGTGCCGGTAGTGCTGGTCGACAACCACGTCCTCGCCGCTCGTCGTCGCCCCAGTTCCGCTCACCCTGCCCTGCCACCAACTGAGGACCGGCTTGCCGTTATAGGTCTGCACGCGCAGGTTCGCCGCGAGCGCGTTCACGCCGATCGGGTTGAACCACACCGGCTGCAGCTTGCTGTCGAGGATCAGCGGGCCACTCTGGCCCGTCATCCGCGCACTGACGGTCAGGTTCCTGAACACCCCGGTCATGAAGTAGCCCGGCGAGAGCCCGTGCTGGGTCTTCGTCGTGGTCGTCAGCTTCGGCGGATGCAGCCTGGGCGCCGACACGAAGCTCCAGGCGCCCTTGGTCGTGTAGGCCCCGATCGGAGCGGCCTGGGCGGTGGCGACCAGCGCCATCGTGCAGACTAACGCCGCGATGACGGCGGTGGGACGTCGGAATTTGATGCGGGACAACGGGGCAGCCTCCTTGCGCGGGTCGAGGACCCTAACACGGCCTGCGCGGCTAAGGTTGCGCCCCGATCAGCAGGTCGGCCATTCGGCCGGGGTCGCGCCGCACGCGGTGATTCTCGCCCGCGTATGTTCGCTTGACGATCTCGAGTTCTTCGGGGGTGGTGAGGCGCCGCAGGCGCCCCTCGGCGATCAGGCGCTCGTCCACCGCTCCCAGCCGCCCCTCGAACACGGTGTACACCGGCGTTCCGAGCGCCACCGCCTCGCGGTTCATGGTTCCGCCCGCCGACACCACGACATCCGCGAAGGCGATCAGCGACTGGGCGTCGATCGTGTGCTCGGGCACGATGAACCGGCCGGTGCGCTGTAGCTCCGATCGCTGCTCCGGCGTTCGGGGAAGCACCACGGTCTGAGCGCCGGCCAGCCGCGCGAGCACGCCGGCGAACAGGTCGTTCTCGAAGCGGTGGTAGAGCGAGACCGCGGGCGGCGTGCGCACCACGATGATCGGCTTTGCCGCGTCGAGCCCGAGCTGGCCGAGGATCGCGCGGTCCGGCTCGAAGTCGGCCAGGTAGTACTCCTCCTTCAGCCCCGGATAGGGCCGGATCTTCCCCCGGGCGCCGTAGCGGTACAGCCGCTCGGGCGGAATTGCCTCCGGCACCATCACGATCCGCGCCAGCCGGCAGTTGACGTTGTGCTGAACCGTCGCCCACTCGTAATCGAACGTGGTCGAGGACGGGATCCGCAGCAGCGCGGCGGCGACCGTCACATCGTTCGAACCGTGGCCGAGCGCGCGGTCGAAGCGGCGCCCCCGCGCCCATTTCGTGAGTGCCAGCGAGCGCTCGAGGAGGCCCAGCGCTTTGGCGCCGATGCGGCCGCCGCGGTGGCGCCCGACCGCTGTGTGGGCGATCCCGAACCGCTCGCACAGCTCGAGTGTCTGGGCAAAATCACGCGCCGTCACCTCGACCTCGTGCCCGCGCCGGCGCAGGGCGTCGATCACCGGCCGCATGACGAGGACGTGGGGTGAGTTCGTCAGGTCGACCCAGATTCGCACGACGGCTCATTCTGCACGGGTGAGCAAACCCTTAGTCGCCGGTCGCTACATTTGCCCGCGGTGCTGCTCGCCCTCGCCTCCGTCACCGACTCGTTCGTCACCCTCGCTACGCACATCATCCGCGACCTGGGGCTGGCGGGCGTCGCGCTGCTCACCATGACCTCGGGCGTCGTCGGCCTGCCCGGCTCGGAGCCGACCATGCTGTTCGCCGGCTTCAACGTCTCAGAGGGACATCTGAGCCTGATCGGGATCATCGTCTTCGGCGTGCTCGGGGACATGCTCGGAGCCTCCATCGCCTACGCGATCGGGTACTGGGGGCGCGAGGAGGTCGTCGAGCGGCACGGCAACAAGCTGCACATCTCCAAGCACCGGCTGGAGCGCGCCCATCGCTGGTTCGAGCGCTACGGCGCGCCGATGATCCTGGTGTCACGGTGCATCCCGTTCGCCCGCGCGGCGTTCCCGTACGCCGCCGGCGTGGCCAGGATGGGCTACGTCCGCTTCGCGACCTTCGGCACCATCGGTTCGCTCATCTGGATCACCGCACTGGGCGTCCTCGGCGATGCGGTCGGGAGAAGCTGGGAGAACTGGCGGCACAACCTCGAGTACGTGGATTACGTCGCCGCGGCCCTGCTCGTAGCCGCGATCGCCTATCTGATCCTCCGGATCGCCCGCACCCGGCGAGGTGATCCGACCGCCGTGGCCTGACCGTGCGCCACGGCGCGAGCGTCGCGTCGCAGGATCTGCCGCTCTGGCAGGCCGCGGCCCTGGGCGTGCTGCACGGACCCGCGGAGCTCCTGCCGATCTCCTCCTCCGGGCACATCGCGGTGGTGCCGTGGCTGGCCGGCTGGAACTACCTCCGGCTCGACGACGAGCTGCGCAAGTCGTTCGAGGTCGCTCTGCACACCGGCACCGCCGCGGCGCTGCTGATCAGCCTGCGGCGCGAGGTCGACGAGGCCATCCGGGGGCTGAGCCTGCGGCGGATCCTGCTCGTTGGGCTGTCGTTCGCGCCACCGGCCGTGGTCGGCTACCGCTTCGAGCGTCCGATCGAACGCCACCTGGGCACCCCGCCGACCGTCGCGGCTGGGCTGGCGGGCGGGGCGATCGCGATGGCCCTGGCCGATCGGGCGCCCCAGGAACGCTCTCACCAGGAGGCCGGCGCGGTCGACGCGCTGTGGCTGGGGGTGGCGCAGGCCTGCTCGCTCCTACCGGGCGTCTCGCGCAACGGCGCCACGCTGGCGGCGGCGCGGTGGCGGCGGTTCACCCGCGCCGACGCCAACCGGCTCTCGCGCCACGCCGCGCTGCCGGTCATCGGCGGCGCGACCCTGCTGAAGGGCCTGCGGCTGCGCGCGCGTGGGCTGCCGCCCCGATCGGCGATGCCCTTCGCGGCCGGCGCCGGCGCGGCGTTCGTCTCGACGCTCGGCTCGACCCGCCTGATCCAGGCGTTGGAGCGCGATAGCTCGCTGCTGCCCTACGCGATCTACCGGATCGGCCTGGCCGCGCTGATCGTCCGCCGCCTCGTCCGGGATCGCCCCGAGTAACGCCGCCACGGGATCACCCGAGGAGCGAGACCGCCGCCACGGGATCGCCCGAGGAGCGAGACCGCCTCCACGGGATCACCCCGAGGAGCGAGACCGCGATTTGCCGCCACTATCGCGGTATTTCGCACACGCCCCCTGGCACGAGTTTCGCCGCACTCGCGCGCCGGCGAGCCAGGCGTGCGACTTCCTGCCCTTCAGGCGAGCGACCACAGATGGCCCGTGCCGACCCGCTCGGCCCGCACCCGCCACTCCATGGCCAGCCGCCACAGCTCGGCCGGCGCCCGCGGCCCGGGCAGGTCGCACACCGCCGCGACCTCGGCCGTGGCCATCGTTCCGAACCGGCGCAGCGCGTCCTCGATCGACGGCGGCCCGGCCGAGCCCCCGGAAGCAGACGCGCCGGCCGCCACCGCCGCCGCCCGCAGCGCCCCGTAGTCGGAGAACCCGTACACGCCGTGAACCGAGCCGCCGGAGCCAAGAAACTCCAGCGAGGGCAGACTGACCCGCCCCGTGCCCGGCGAGTGGTGCTCCGCCGGCACCGCGGCGCAGCGCTCCAGTTGGCCTCCGAATGCCTCGAGGATCGCGTGCGATCCCAGCGCCACCCGCAGCCGCTCCACGTCTATCCCCGGCACCCCTCGCGCCTCCTCGATCAGCGCGTCTGCGGTGTCCAGCTTGCGCCGGCGGCATAGAAGCCCCTCACGCAGGCGGCGCAGGTACGGCGCCGGATCCACCTGCTCCGCCGCCGCGATCACCGCCAGGCAGGCGGGGTGGGAGCTGCGGGGCGCGCCGGCCAGCCACATGCGGGCGTCGACCGGCATCCCGCTCTCCTCAGAGGCCTCCAGCATCTCGCCCACCAGCGGCGCCGGGTCCCCGACCTCCCGCGCCATCCCGCACATCACGAACGTCACCGACAAGCTCCCGGCAAACGCGAAAGCCAGCTTGCGCAACGCAGGCTCAAGCGCCCATGACCAAGGGCAGATGGGGTCGGTGTAGTAGTACGTGTGGACCACCGGCATCTAGCGCAAAATAGAAGACTGGGGCTTCCCTCGCTCGATGTCGCCTTACCCTCGAAGAGAACCATCAAGATGACCACGCTGCTCGGCACCACGCTCAATGGCCGCTACCGGCTCGAGGCTCGGATCGGTGCGGGCGGGATGTCGACGGTGTACCGGGCCACCGACGAAACGCTCCAGCGTCCGGTGGCGATCAAGCTGATGAACCGCGAGATCGCCGCCGACTCCGACCAGCTCGAGCGCTTCCGCCGCGAGGCGCGCGCGGTCGCGCAGCTCTCGCACCCCCACATCGTGGGCGTGATCGATTACGGGGAGGACGACGGCCGGTCCTACATCGTGTTCGAGTACGTGGAGGGCGAGACGCTCAAGGAGCGAATCCGGCGCAACGGCCGCCTCCCGATCACCGAGGCGGTGGCGTACGCGATCGAGATCGCGCGCGCGCTCGGCACCGCCCACGCCCGCCACATCGTCCACCGCGACGTGAAGCCCCAGAACGTCCTGATCGACGAGGAGGGCTCGGCCAAGGTCACCGACTTCGGGATCGCCAGGACGCGCGACGAGGAGGGGCTGACCGCCGATGGCCGGGTGCTCGGCACCACCGATTACGTCTCTCCGGAGCAGGCGCTCGGGCGCCCGGTCACGGGTCAGTCGGACCTCTATTCGCTGGGCATCGTGCTCTACGAGATGCTCACCGGCGAGGTCCCGTTCAAGGGCGAGAACCAGGTGGCGGTGGCGATGAAGCACGTGCGCGAGCATCTCCCCGACGTGCAGTACAAGCGCCCCGAGGTCTCGGCCGCGCTCGCCGCGGTCCTCGACACGGCCACGGCAAAACGGGTCGAGGACCGCTACGCGGACGATGCCGAGCTGATCGCCGATCTGGAGGACGTGCTGGCGATCGAGACTGCCCGCGCCGGCAGCGCCACGGGCGAAGTCACCAGCGTGCTGCGGACCCTGCCCTCGCAGACCCGGCGCAGAATCCCGTTCCGGGTCCGCCATCCGGGGCGAGCCGTCGGCCTGATGCTGCTGCTGCTCGCCATCGCGGGCGGGGGGGTGGCGTGGTTGCTGGTCACGCGCACCCATCATGAGGTGCCGAAGCTCGCGGCCCCGCCCCCGGCTGCGCACCTGACCCAGGTCCGCCCTTGTCCATCCTGCGCGCGCGACTACAACCCGGACGCGATCAGCGGCCCCAAGACCCAGAGCCCCCAGCTCGATGGCCTGGCCATCGACGGCAACGCGAACACCGCCTGGGTGACCGAGCACTACTACAGCGGCTCGCTCCAGAAGGACGGTGTGGGTCTGTATGTCGACATGCGCCGCCCGATCGCCGTCCACGAGATGGTGCTCTACACGCAGACCCCGGGGTTCCGAGCCCAGATCTGGGCTAGCGACTCTCCACCCGATCCGGAGATGTTCAAAGCCGGGCCGGGCGGCTGGAGCAAGCTGGCCGACGTTCCCTCAGTCCAGCACAAGCAGCCGATCACGCTGGGCACCGGCGGGCCGGGCGGGACCAAATACCGCTACTACCTGGTGTGGATCAAAACGCTGCCACCGCGGCAGATGCTGGTCACGTTGAACGAGATCATCCTGTACCGGTTGACGCGCTAGTTAGCTAGCTAGGTGTAGCCGTAGAACCCACGGCCGGACTTCCGGCCCAGGCGCCCGCTCGCGACCATCCGCTTCAAGAGCGGCGGCGGCGCATACTCGTCGCGCTTGAACTCCTCGTAGAGCGAGTCGCACACGGCGTACAGGACGTCGAGGCCGATGAAGTCGCACAGGGTGAGCGGCCCCATCGGGTGACCGCAGCCCAGCTTCATGCCGTTGTCGATGTCCTCCCGGGAGGCGAAGCCCTCCTCGTACATCCGCACTGCGGCCATCAGGTAGGGGACGAGCAGCATGTTGACGATGAAGCCCGAGCGGTCCTTGGTCTCGATCGGCCGCTTGCCGAGCCGCTCGACGAACTGCTTGGCACGCGCCACCGCCTCATCGCTCGTGTCGAGCGCGACCACCACCTCGACCAGCATCATCACCGGCACCGGCGAGAAGAAGTGCAGCCCGAGCACGCGGCTTGGCTCCCGGATGGCCTGGGCCAGCTCCGCGATCGGAATCGAGGAGGTGTTGGAGGCCACGATCGCGTGATCCGCGACCACGGCGTCGATCGCGCCCATCACCTCGAGCTTCAGCCGCTCGTCCTCCGGCACCGCCTCGACGACCAGATCGGCGTGACTGACGGCCTCGAGCGCCGTCGTCAGCTCGATGCGCTCGCGTACCGCGCCCGCGTCGGGCGCGGAGAGCTTGCCGCCCCGCACGGCCCGCGCCAGCGAAGTCTCGATTCGCTGGCCGGCACGTTCCAGCGAAGCGTCGTCCACGTCGCGCACGATCACCGGAAGACCGGCGACGGCGGCCGACTCGGCGATGCCGGCGCCCATGAACCCCGCGCCGACCACGGCGACCGATTGGATCTCGCGCACGCCGCGCAGCTTAATGCCGGTGGCGCTGATCGGCTGCCTGGCGCTCGAAGGCCAGCTGCACAAGCCGGCCGAGCAGCTCGGCGTACGACACGCCGCTGGCCTCGAACAGCGAGGCGAACACGCTCGTCGACGTGAAGCCCGGCATCGTGTTGAGCTCGTTGAGGAGCACGCGCTCGCCCTCGACGAAGAAGTCCACGCGGGCCAGGCCGCTGCACCCGGTGTGCCGGAACGTGTCGATCGCCACCGACTGGATCCGCTCGCGAACCCACATGGGCACGCGCGCCGGCACGACCAGCTGCATCCCGCCCGGCGCGTACTTGGCCTCATAGTCGTACCAGCCCGCCTCGCCCGCGGCCAACACGATCTCGCCGGGCTCCGATGCGATCGGGTCGCCGTTGCCGATCACCGAGCATTCGACCTCGAGCCCCCGCGCCGCTGCCTCCACGATGGCCAGCGCGTCGTGTTCGAACGCCGTCTCCAATGCGGCCGGCAGCTCCTCGGCGGAGACGACCCGCACGATCCCCACCGACGAGCCGAGCCGCGCCGGCTTGACGAACACAGGCAGCCCCAGCGCGTCGAGCTCGCCCAGCACCCCGGCGCGATCCAAGGCCAGCGACTCGGCAGTGACCGCGCGATAGGCGACCTGCGGGAGCCCGACATAACCCATCAGCTCCTTGAACATCACCTTGTCCATGCAGAGCGCGGAGGCGAGCACCCCCGCGCCCACGTACGGGACCCCCAGGCACTCGAGCAGCCCCTGCACCGTCCCGTCCTCGCCGAACGGCCCGTGCAGCACCGGGAAGACGACGTCTACCCCCTCCAGGCCACGGCCCGGGCGCACCGCCACCTCCGAGCCGCCGTCACACCGCCACACTCCATCGCGCCCGACCTCGATCGAGATCGGCTCGTGCCCGGCGTCGCGCAACCCGGCGGACACCGATGCCGCCGAAGCGAGCGACACTTCGTGCTCGGAAGAGCGGCCTCCCCCGAGCACCGCGACACGAGCCGGCTTCACTTCTTCTTCTTCTTCGGCGTCGAGGTGGTGCCGGTCGCCGTCGTCGCCGGCGTCGTCGTCGTCGTTGTCGGGTTGGTCGTGGTCGTGGTCGTGGTCGGTGTGGGGGCCACGTACTTGCCCACCACGATCGTCACGCTGGCCCCCTTCTTGGCTTGGGTCGAGGCGGTCGGGTTCTGGCTGAGGACGATGCCATCTTGGCTCTTGTTGGTCACGGTCTGCTGATGGGCGACTGCAGGGAAGCTGGCCGCGCCGAGTGTGGCGTCGGCCTCCCCGGTGGTCTTGCCGACCACGTTTGGCACCGCCACCGTCAGCGGCGCCTTGGCCACGACGAGGGTGACGTCAGAGCCGCTGGGAACCGAAGCGCCGCCGCCCGGGCTCTGGTTGATGACGGTCCCCGGCGTGGCCGCGCTCGAGACCTCATCGACGGTCCCGACGTTGAAGCCGCGCCCCTCGAGTGTGGCCTTGGCCTGGCCGACGTCCTCGCTGGTCACGTCGGGCACCTGCACGGACGGCGGGCCGGTGGAGACGATCAGCGTCACCTTGCTGTCCACCGGCACGCTCGTTCCCGCGGTCGGGCTCGACTCGATCACCCGGCCCGAGGCGATCGTGGTGCTCGACTGATGCTGGACGTTCCCGACATTCAGGCTCTGACTTTCGATGTTCGCCTTGGCCTGCGCCGCCGGCTCGCCGACCACCGTGGGGACGGTGGTGTTGCCCGGACCCGAGGAGACGGTGAGCGCGACCGTCGAGCCCTCCTTTGCCTGTGTGCCGGCGAGCGGAACCTGCCGGATCACCGTCCCCGCCTTCTGCGCGCTGGTCACCTGGACCTGGCTCACCGTGAAGCCGGCGTTCTGGAGCTGGGCCTGCGCGGTGCTGAACTGCTCCCCGGCCACAGGCGGGACAGCGACCTTGACCGGGCGCGTGAGCAGGTAGGCGGCCACCCCACCACCGGCGAGAAGCAGCGCCACGAGCAGCGCGATCCACGGCCACGCCCGCCGCTCGTGGGGCGGCTCTTCTTCGGGCGGCGGCGCCAGCGCCGTCCCGTTGCCGTCATACACGTCGGTTGCCGTCGGCGGAGGCGCCGGCGGCGGACCGGAGACCGCGGCGCCCGCGACGGCGTACTGTGCCGCGGCCACCCCCGCGAGCGCCGCCATGCTCGCCGTGCGCTGACCGCGCTCGCCGGACAGGATCGAGCTGCGTGCCTGCTCGAGCGCCGTGATGAACTGGTCGGCATTGGCCGGGCGGTCGACCGGGTTCTTGTTCAGCGCCCACATGACCACATGCTCGAGTTCTGGCGGCACGGCCGGGTTGAACACGGTCGTCGGCGGTGGCGCCTCGGAAACGTGCTTGAGCGCGATGGTGACGGCTGACTCGGCATCGAACGGCACCCGCCCAGTGAGCATCTCGTACAGGACCACGCCGATCGAGTACAGGTCTGAGCCGGCGCTGACGGCATGTCCCTGCGCCTGCTCGGGCGACAGGTACTGGGCCGTGCCCATGATCGAGCCGGTCTCGGTCATGTCCGAGGCTCCGGCGCGGGCGATCCCGAAGTCGGTCACCTTGGCATCGTCCGAGTCGTTGACGATCACGTTGTGCGGCTTCAGGTCGCGGTGGATCACCCCCCGACGGTGCGCGAACCGGGCCGCCTTCAGGATCTGGAGGGTGATGTCGATCGCCCGGATGGGCTCGAGCGGCGCCTCCTGACGGATCAACTGCTTGAGCGAGCGGCCGGGCAGGTACTCCATCGCGATGTAGTACGTCCCGTCGTAAGCGCCGCGGTCGTACACGCCGACGACGTTGGGATGCTGCAGCCCGGCGGCCGCCTGGGCCTCGCGCCGGAACCGCTCGACGAACCCCGGATCCTCGGCGAACCGCTGGTAGAGCAGCTTCAGCGCGACCTTGCGGCCCAGTTGCTCGTCCTCGGCGAGGAACACATCGGCCATGCCCCCGGCGCCGAGGCGCGAGAGGACCTTGTAGCGGCCGTCGATGATCGTGCCGGGGCCGAGGCCGGCCATCATTTGCCTTCTGCCAGGAGCGTCTGCATCACGGCCTTGGCGATCGGCGCGGCGACGGTTCCGCCGAAGCCGCCTTGGGTCTGCGCGACCGTCACCGCCACCGCCACCTTGGGGTGCTCCGCCGGCGCGAATCCGATGAACCACGGCTGGGTGAGACCCGACCCGGCAGCGCCGATCGACGCGGTGCCCGTCTTGCCGGCCACCGAGATCCCCCCGAGCTGAGCGGGCGTACCCGTGCCTTCCTCGACCACACGACGCATCATCAGCGACAACTGCTGCGCCGTCGAGGGTTTCATCACCTGGCTTAACGCCGTCGGGTCGATCGTCTTCACCGTGCGCCCGTCCTGGTCGAGCACCCTGTCGGTCAGATGGGGCTTCATCAGCGCGCCGTGGTTGGCCACCGCGGCCGCCACCATCGCCATCTGGAGCGGCGTCACGAGCAGGCCGCCCTGGCCGATCCCGATCCGCCCGATGTCCTGGTTCGGGCTTCCCGCCGGATACGGGCGCCCATTCGGCGCGACCGGGCGACTCGCTCGCAGCTCGAATGGCGGGTAGTCGAGCGGTGGCTTGGCGTAGAAGCCGAAGCGCTTCATGTAATCGGTCATCGTGCCGCGGCCCACGTGCTCGGCCACCTGCGCCCACACCGTGTTCACCGAGAAAGTCAGCGCGGTCGTCAGGTCGATGTTCCCGAAGCTCTGGTTGCTGTCGTTCTGGAGGGGGACGCCGGAGATCGTCTTGGGCGAATCACCGTTGACCACTGAGTTCGGCGTGTACTTGCCGCTGTCGATCGCCGCCGTCGCGGTGACCACCTTGAATGTCGAGCCCGGCGGCCACGCGGCCTGGGTCGAGTTGTTGAAGGTCGACTGACCTGGAGCGAGGTTGTCGACGTGGTTGTTGTCGTAGGTCGGGTTGGCGTACATGGCGAGCACGGCGCCGGTGCGTGGATCGAGCGCGACCACCGACCCGCCGCGCCCGCCGAGTTGCTGCACCGCCACGCGCTGCGCCTTCGGGTCGAGCGTGGTCCGCACGTCGTCGCCCACCGGGCGCGGGCCGAGCTGGCCGAAGATCGAGTCCAGGCCGGTCTTCACGCCGCGGAGCTCCGGGCCGCGCGAGAATTCGAGTCCAGCCGCGCGCCCCTGGGCGGCGATCGAGAACCCGACCGGCTGCGAGAACAGCGAGCCGGTTGGATAGGTGCGCGACCAGGTGTGACCCGGCGCCGGCGCCGACCGCGCCAGCACGGTGCCGTCGTCGGCGAGGATACGCCCGCGCTTGATCTGCAGCTCGTCGAGCAGCGTCCGAACGTTGAGCGGGTTGTTGTTCAGCGACGCAGCCTGGAACACCGTCCAGCGCGAGGTGAACACGACCAGCAGCGCGAACAGCACGACGATCACCGCGAACAGGCGCACGATCGGTGTGCTCATACCGGCCTCCTCGCCCGGTCGGAGATCAGCAAGAGCAGCGCCAGCAGCACCAGATTGGCCACGATCGATGACCCGCCGTAGGAGATGAACGGGAGCGTCACGCCGGTGAGCGGGATCACCCGCGTCACCCCGCCCACGATCACGAACACCTGGAGCGCGAACATCGAGCTCAGTCCGACCGCCAGGAGCGTCGAGAATGAGTCGCGGGCCAGAAGCGCCGTCTTGAACCCGCGCGCTACGAACATGATGTAGGTGATCAGCACAGCCACCGCCCCGAACAGCCCTAACTCGGCTGTGATGACTGCGTAGATCATGTCGGTCTGGGGGAACGGCAGCAGGGCGGCCCCGCTCGGCAAGCTCAGCGCCGAGCGCCCGAAGCCCTGGCCGAACAGCCCGCCGGCCGCCTGCGCGAACATCGAGTTCGCGACCTGATAGCTACCGAGCGGAGCGTGGTACAGCCGCGGATTCAGCGGGTGCAGCCACGTCTCGACGCGGGCGTGAATGTGGGGTATGTGCTTGCCGAGGTACCAGAACCCGATGGCCGCGGCGATCACGCCGATCACCACGAACGACAGCCGGTTGGTCGCGACGTACAGCATGGCCAAGAGGCCGCCATAGAACATCACCGACGAGCCGGTGTCACTCAGCACAACCAGCGTGGCCATCGCCAGGCCCCAGATCACCACGACCGGGCCGAACTGCTTGAGCGGCGGCAGCGTCACGCCGAGGAACCGCCGCCCGCCTTGCACCAGCACCTGCCGCGTGTCGCGCAGGTAGCTGGCCAGGAACACGACCAAGCCGATCTTGGCGAACTCGGCCGGCTGGAACACGAACAGGCCCGGGATCCGCACACCAAGATAGGCGCCATTGGCGGCGTAGCCGATACCCGGCAGGCGCGGGAGCAAAAGCAGCCCGAGCGAGATCAACACGATCGTGTAGCGATATCGCTCGAGCTTGCGGTAGTCGCGGAACACGATGATCGTGCCCGCGAACAGGACCAGCCCGAGCACAAACCACTGCGCCTGCTGGCGCGCCAGGGTGGGGCTGATCCGGTAGATCATGACCAGCCCGAAGCTGGCCAACACCGCCACCAGCGGGAACAGGTAGGGGTCGGCGCGCGGGAGCGTCAGCCGGATGAACACGTGTGCGGCGATGCACAGCCCCAGGAACAGCGCACCGTAGGTGAGCGACACGTTCGACAGTGCGTTTGAGCGCTGGATGAACACGCCGGCGAAGCCCGCCGTGACGAGCAGCGACGCCGGGATCAGCCCGAGGAGCTCGCGGTTTCGCGCGCTCACCGTATGTTCCCGTGATCTCGCCTCACCGGCGGCTCCCGCTGCGGCCGCTCACGGCGAGATCCTCCCTTGCTCGAGGTCCATCACGAGCGACGTCGCGTCCGACTGCGAGCGCAGGTTGTTGTTCAGGAGTCCTGCCCGCCGGACGGCCGGGATCACCGACGCTGGGACGCCCGAGACGTAGTAGGTCTCATACAGGGGAACGCCGAAGGGAAGGTCGTAGGGCAGGCCGCGATAGATGGTGACCACGCCTTGGCTGTTGGTGCCGATGAAATACAGCTGGCGGCTGGCCAGGTAGCCCCCTCCGCCGATCAGCGCCAGCACGATGACGATGGCCAGGAGCGCCGCGAGCGGCTTGCCAAAGCGCCGCTCCCGGCGCTGCACCACCGGCGGCTGAGGGCGCAGCCGCCGGGTGCCGGGAGGCGCCGACGGTGGTGTTCTTCTGCTCGTGGGTTTTGCGGGTGCAGAAGCCACCGCAACCGCCGTCGAGCCTCTGGAGCGTGCGGCGCCGACGCCGCTCTGCAAGTCCTGCCCGCCGCCGGCGATATCTCCGGACGCCCGGCCCGGCACCGCGATGCCCACCATCGTCTCCTGATCAGCCGCGCCGTCGCTGGAGTCGAGGTCCTCGAGGCGGAACAGGACCACGGTGATGTTGTCGCGGCCGCCCGCCTCGTTGGCTTCGTTGATCAGCGCCTCGGCCGCCGCGTCGAGGTTCTCGTGCGATTCGAGGATCGTTCTGACCCGGTCTTCGGAGATCATCGAGGTGAGGCCGTCCGAGCAGAGCAGGATCACGTCGCCCGACCGCCCCGGATAGGTCCACGTGTCGACCTCGACGTCTGGCTCCGGGCCGAGCGCCCGGGTGATGATCGAGCGCTGGGGGTGCTCTGCGGCCTGCTCCTCCGTCAGCTTGCCGCGGCGTACCAACTCATCGACCAGCGAGTGATCCTGGGTGAGGCGCTGGAGCGTCCCGCCGCGGAACAGGTAGGCCCGGCTGTCGCCGACATGGGCGATCGCCACGTGGGCGTCATCCACATACGCCGCGGTCAGCGTGGTGCCCATCCCGGCCCGTCCGCGGTCTACCTTCGCGCGCTCGTAAATCTGGTGATTGGCCTCGCGAACCCGCATGGCCAGCCGCTCCTCGGGGCTGCCGTCGCCGGGCAGGCCCTGCTCGAACGCCTCGATCGCGATCCTCGAAGCGACCTCGCCTGCCTGAGCGCCGCCCATGCCGTCCGCCACCACGAACATCGGGGGACGTGCGAACGCGCTGTCCTCGTTGTCCCGCCGCTGCCGCCCGGTGTCCGTCTTGCACACGACCTCCGCTGCGCGCAGCATGATCACGAGCCGATTCTCGCGGGCGGCGGGGTGCGGATGACAAATAGTGCCTTCATTGCTCGTAGGAGAACTCGGAGTCGCCGATTCTGATCCGGTCGCCCGGATGCAGCGGCTGGGGGCCGCTCAGCGGCTCTTCGTTCAGATAGGTCCCGTTGGTGGATCCGAGGTCCTCGATCACGACGACGTGGCCCTCCCGCGAAAGGCGAGCGTGGTGCGCGGAGGCGAACGGATCGTCGAGCCGGATCTCGACGTCTCCCCGGCCGAGAGTAGCGCCGTGGGTGGGAATTTCATACGTGCTCCCGGTGTCGTGTCCGGGCGCGCGCTGCACCATCAGCCGCGGCTCGAATCCGTCCTCGTCCGCGTCAGCGAAATCGCTCGCCGCGTCGTACATGCCCGTGGCGTCGTAGGGGGCGGCTCGATCCGAGCGGACCACCCCGCCGCGCCCCCGGCGCAGATCGCGCAGAGCGCTCCAAGCCACCCACATGAGAAACAGGTAGAGAACAATCAGGAAGCCGAACTTCAGAGCGACCGAGACGGGCGCGAGCATCGCTTACTCCACGCTGAAGGTCAGCACCGAGGCGCCGAGTTCGATCTCGTCGCCCGGCCGGAGGACCTCGGAACCGTCGATGCGGCGCCCGTTGAGCTGCGACCCGTTGGTCGAGCCGAGATCGGTGATGACCCAGGATCCGCCCCGCGGGCGGATCTCCGCGTGCTGGCGCGAGACGTTGGGGTCGGCCAAGACGACGTCCGACTGGCGCCCGCGTCCGAGCACGGCGCCGGCCGGGCTGATCACGACTCGTTTGCCGTCGATCATGAGCAGCGCGGTCTGGGTCCGCGTGCGCCCGCGCTCCTCGAGCGGCTCCGACACCCGCTCGGCGTTCGAGTAGACCATCGTGCGCCCCGACTGGGCTTCGGGCGCCGCGCTCACCGGCTCGTCTTCGGGCTGGGCGACTCTGGTCTGGATCCCGAACTCGCCCAGTCCGAGCCGATCGTCGGTTTCGAACTCGATCACCGGGCGCGAGAGCAGCGTCAGCCGCTCTCGACGAGCGTGCTCGAGCAGGTACCCGGCCAGCTCGGCCATCAGCGCGGCCTCATAGCCGGCGAACCGCTCGCGGTCGCGCGGGGACAGGAAGACGCGATACTCGTTCGGCGCGTAAGTGCGCGAGACCGAGAACGACTTGTGCTCCTCCATCTCGCGGGCCAGCTTGCGCGCGATCTCGACCGGTCGCACCTCGGACCTGAAGGCGCGACTGAACGTGCCCTCGACGAGGCCGGCGATCTTGTTTTCCAGACTCTTTAGAACGCTCATGGGAGGGCCGCGACATCCCGTCGCCAGCTAACGCGATGGTACGCGGTCAGCACGCGATCCAATGCGCATCTGCTGCCCCCGGAAGCGGGTGGTCAACCTTCTTGTGGCGAACGCCACAATCGCACCGGCGAACGCGCCGAGGAGCGGCGAACCCGGCGGTCCGGGGCCGCCCAGGTGGGCGGCCGTCGTCGTGCCGAGGCCGAGGGCGATTGCCCACATGGCCAGGCGGACGCACTCGAGCGCCGGCCAACGCGGGCTCCGGGTCCAGGGCAGCGTGAGCGCGCCCAGCGCCCAGACCCCGCAGCAGATGAGCGTGCCCGCGGTGAGGTTCGGTCGAGCAAGCCCGTCCAGCCACAGCGCGGTCCAGACGCCTCCGGTGGCGGCCAGGGCGGCCCTGCGGTGGCCGCGAACACTGAGCCCCGCCAGTGCCGGCCAGGCCGTGGCCAGGCCCAGGCTCGCCAGCGCCGGGGCGGCCACGGCCAGCGGCCACGTCGGCCCGTCGCGGGGGGAGAGCGCCACCGGAACGAGTGCGCCGGCCATGATCGTCGCCGCCATCTCGGCCTGGGAATGCACTGCGAGTGCCGCCGCCACCAGCGCCGCGAGGATCAGCCATCCGGCGCGCGGCGCCGTCGCCACGACCAGCCCCGCCGCGCAGCCGGCAAGCGCGGGCGTGATCGGCGACGCCCCGGGCGCCTGGCGCACGACCCATATGCTCAGGCCTGCCGCCGCGGCGCCGGCCAGCGCGCGGCGCGGCCAGCGCGCGATCCGCCCGGCTTCGCCGCGCTCCGACGCTTCGCCGCGCTCCGACGCTTCGCCGCGCTCCGACGCTTCGCCGCGATCCGGCGAGTGCCCGGGCGCCGGCAGGACCACGTTGCCACCCCGGTTCTCAACCCGTGCCGTCCGGCTCGGCCACGGATCGGCCACCACGCCCGGCGCGTCGTCCACCCGCCCCACGCTCGCCATTAGCGCGCCGCGAAGCTCCTCGATCGTTCCCCGCTCGCCTCCTCGAGGGCGCAACGCGAGATCGACGGCTTGGCCCAACTCGCGCGGAAGGTCTCGGCGCTGCCGGCGCAGCGGCGGCAGGTGGACACCCCCGCGCCGCGTCCGCGATCCGCTGCTGGCGCTGCGGAGCGGGTTGACGCCGCTGAGCGCCTCGTATAGGACGAGCGCGAGCGAAAACAGGTCGGCCGAGGCTCCGGCGGGCAGGCCCTGCGCCTGTTCGGGCGCCATGTAGGCGTCCGTGCCGATCACGTCGCCCGTCCGCGTCAGCGTGTCTGCGCCGATCACGCGGGCCACGCCGAAGTCGGTCAGGCGAGCGAGCTGTGCGGGCGTCACGTGACGATTGGGCACGAGCACATTGGACGGCTTCACGTCGCGGTGGATCACCCCGTGGGCGTGGGCGTGGGCCAGGGCGTCACACAGGGCGATGCCGATCTGCACCACGTCGCGGTCTGAGAGCCGGCCCTCGGCGAGCAAATCCTCGAGCGTCACGCCCGCGACGTGCTCGGAGACGAGGTAGGCGCCCTCGTCGTCGACCGCCGCCTCGTACAGGGTGACGATCCCGGGGTGCGCGAGCCTGGCCGCCGCGCGCGCCTCCCGTTCGAACCGGCCGCCGATGACGCGCTCGCGGGGGAGGATCTTGACCGCCACGTCGCGGCCGAGCCGCTCGTCGTGGGCCAGCCACACGGTGGCGAAGCCTCCGGTGCCCAGGCGGCGGCACAGGCGATAGCGACCCAGCACGAGCGGCGCGTCGGCGCGTCGGGTGCGATCGCGGCGCGGGGCGGCGCCCGGCCGGCGCACCGTCGGGGCCTCTGAGCCGGTCTGCACCCGCGTGCGCACGGGCATCTTTTCGAGGCGAGGAGGCCCTCCCCTGCGGCTGGCCGCGTTCAGAATCGCCTTACCGCCGTCGCGCCGGTCATACTGAGCGTTCCCGATCCCGCCAAGGAGCGAGCAGCGTGTCGTTCTTCGACGAGCCGGAGGAGACTCGTACAGAGCCACGGACGATCCCGCGCCGACGCCGGCCGACCGGCGGCGGCCGGCGGCCTCGCCCGGCCACCCGCCAGACGATCCTCATCCGCCAGATCACGCTGGTCGCGCTGGTCGTGCTGGCGATCGTGCTGATCGCGCTGCTCGTGAGCAGCTGCGAGTCCAACGCCCGCAAGACCGCGCTGAAGGACTACAACACCAGCGTCGCCTCCCTGAACGCTCAGTCGGTCAATACGGGCACTAACTTCTTCCGTGCCCTGTCCGGCCCGACGAGCGACCCCCCCGCGCTCCAGAACAACTTGAGCCAGTCCGCCTCCGACGCGAGCAGCCAGCTCTCGAAGGCCAAGGGCATCAACACCCCCGACGAGGTCAAGGGCGCCCAGCAGGACTTCGTGCAGGCCCTCCAGATGCGCGCGGACGGGATGCGGAACATCGCCAAACAGGTTCAGCCCGCGCTCAACTCGCAGTCCAGCAAGCAGGCGATCAACGCGATCGCGGCCGAGATGGCGCGCTTCTATGCGTCCGACGTGCTCTACATCAACTACTCCGTGCCGCAGATCATCGGCGCGCTCCGCGGCGCGGGAATCGCGGTCGGCGGCCTCGGTCAGCAGGTGAACTCGAGCCAGTTCCTGCCCTCGATCGATTGGCTGAACCCCACGAACGTCGCCAGGCAGCTCCACGTCTCGCTGCCCAGCCCCCCGCACACGACGAAGGCCGCGCCCGGCGCGCACGGACACGCAATGCAGTCGGTGAGCGTCGGCGGCACCGCCCTGTCGACCGGGTCGACCAACACGATCCCGGCCAGCCCGCCGCCAGTTTTCACCTGCACGTTCACCAACGATGGGCAGAACCCGGAGACCAACGTGGTCGTCAAGGTGTCGGTGAGCGGCACGTCGATCAGCGGACAGACGACCGTGCCACAAACCGTGCCCGGCCATCAATACACCGCGCAGGTGACGCTCGACTCGGCGCCGCCGAAGGGAAGCTACACGGTGACCGCGACCATCGAGAAGGTTCCCGGCGAGACCGTCACCACCCACAACACGCAGACGTTCCAGGTCACGTTCCAGTAGGGGTTCGCGCCCCTGGAGATCTGGCCTGACCGTATCCTGTGGCAGTGCACAACCTGACCAGCACGGCTGGAATCGTCGCGATGGCTGCGGCCGCCGTCGCCCTGCTGGCCCTCCTTCTCTGCGCGATCCTGGGGCTCAGGCTGCGCCGGCTGCGGGCCGCTCAGCGCACGGTCCTGGGCGACCGCGAGCAGGACCTGGTCGGGCATGCTGCCGCCCTCCAAGACCAGTTCGAAGCGCTGTACGGCTACGTCCAGGACGCGGCCGAGCGCCTCGATGCCCGGATGGCCACAGCCGAGCGCCGCATCGACCACGCGGTGGCCTATCACGCGCTGATCCGCTATGACGCCTATGGAGAGATGTCGGGGCGCCAATCGACTTCGATCGCCCTCCTCGACGCGAACCGGTCGGGGCTTGTGCTGTCCTCGATCCACCACCGCGATCAGGCCCGGCTGTACGCCAAGGAGGTTCGCGAGGGCAAGCCCGAGCTCGAGCTCTCGCCCGAGGAGGACGAGGCGATCCGCCGCGCGCTCGGGGCTGACGGGCGCCAGCGCGTGAGCTAGGTCCCCGCGGACATGCGCGTCGCGTACTTCGGCCCCGAGGGCACGTTTACCCAGGAGGCACTGATCAGCGCCACTTCCGGCCAGCCGCTAGACCTGATCCCGCAGCCGACGATCTACGACACCGTGATGGCGGTTCACTTCGGGTCGGCTCAGCGGGCCCTGGTCCCGATCGAGAACTCCCTCGAGGGCTCGGTCAACGCCACCCTCGACGCGCTGGCCATGGAGACCGAAGACGTCGCGATCCTCGGCGAGGTCGTCCATCCCATCCGCCACTGCCTGATCGCCCGTACTGCCCTCGAGCTGTCCGAGATCGAGGCGGTGGTATCGCACCCGCAGGCGACCGCGCAGTGCGCGCGTTTCATCCGCTCCCGGCTCTCCCAAGCGCGGGTGATGGTCGGCAGCTCGACCGCCGAGGCCGTCCGCATCGTGGCCGAGCACGACGGGCCGTGGGCAGCGCTGGGCAACCGCCTGGCGGCCGAGCGCTACCGCTGCCACGTACTCCGCGCCGGCGTCGAGGACGTGCCCGACAACGAGACCCGATTCGTGTGGCTCGGGCCGAGCGGCGCGCCACCCGGCGGCCCGGGATCGCCGAAACCGCCCGTCGGGCCCTGGAAGACCGCGATCGTCTTCTGGGGCATGGGAGCCGAAGCGCCGGGCTGGCTGGTCCACTGCCTCTCGGAGTTCGCCAGCCGCGACGTCAACCTGACCCGGATCGAGTCCCGCCCCCGCAAGCAGGGCCTGGGCCGCTACATGTTCTTCCTCGATCTCGAGGGTCGCGACATCGAGCCGCACGTGGCGGACGCGCTCACCGGCCTGCGCGCCCACGTCGAGGTCCTCCGCGTGCTTGGGTCGTTCCCCGCCGCGGTCGTGTGAGACGCGGCGTCTGGCGGCCCCCGCCTCCGTGTGAGTGTCTAGTGAAGGCCGTGCTTACGGGCGGGTGAACACCCTCCGGTCCGTGGGACGCGTCGGTACACTGGCGCGAGCCATGGCCTCCTCAGCGCCAGCGCCAGTCTGGTCCGCGTCGCCTCCAGAGCACCAGCGACGCGGACGTGAGGTTGGCCGGGTGCTCGTGTTGAACGCCACGTACGAGCCGATCAACGTCTGCACGGTCAGGCGGGCGGTCGTCCTGCTGCTCAAGGAGAAGGCAGAGGTCATCGATCACGGCGACTGGGAGCTGCACTCGGCGACCACGACGATCGCCCGCCCGGTGGTGATTCGCCTGGTCAGCTACGTGCGCATTCCGCGCGACACGCACCGGCGCAAGATCACCCGCCGCGCCGTGTTCGCCCGCGACAACTGGACCTGCCAGTACTGCGGCTCGCGCTCGAACCTCACCGTCGACCACGTGATTCCGCGCTCCAAGGGCGGGGGCTCGAGCTGGGACAACATCGTCGCCTCCTGCGCCCCGTGCAACCGGCGCAAGGGAGACGCCCTGCCCCGCCAGGTCGGCATGCGCCTCCTCAAGCAGCCCCGCACGCCGAGCGCCACCGTATTCATCCACGTGGCGAGTCCGACCATTCCGGTCGCCTGGCAGCAGTACCTGGCAGCCTGAACCCTCCGATGTCCGCAAACGCCACGGACGATCACCAGGTGCGCGAGCGCCTGCTCGAGGCGTGGCGCGGCGAGATCATCGCCGGGCGCGTGTACGAGGCCATCTCCGAACGGATGCCCGAGCGCGAGGCGGAGATCCTGCGCCGCATGGCGGACGCGGAGAGCGGCCATCGCCGGCGCCTGGAGGCGCGGATGGGGGAGCTCGACATTCCGGTTCCCGCGCCCGAGAGCGTCCATCTGTCCCCATGGCTGCGCCTCCAGGCGCGCATAGCCCCGGTCGATCGGCTCCTCGCCGCGCGCGAGGCGGCCGAGGACGACGAGGTCGACGACCTGTACAAGCGCTCCACGGGCGACCCGGTGACCGACGAACTGCTGCGCGGGATCCGCAAGGAGGAGCGGGCCCACTCCCATGCAGTCAGCGAGATGCGCTCCGGTCGCCCCGAGGGCGGCAGCGACGCCGATGTCCCGGCTTTCGTGCACCCGGCACAGGCTCGGCTCGACAAGATCATCGGCCGCGAGAAGTGGCACCGGACCGGCGGCGGCTGGATCAGCGGCGCGATCTATGGGGCCAACGACGGCCTCGCCGCGGTGTTCGGGATCGTCGCCGGCGTCTCCGGCGCCACCGGCGGGTCGAGCCTCGTGCTGACCGCCGGCGTGTCGGCCGCGGTCGCGTCCGCGCTCTCGATGGCGACGGGCGCGTTCCTGGCCGAGCGCTCCGAGGCCGAGGTGGCGGCGGCCAACGTCGAGCGCGAGCGACAGGAGATCGCCGAGCACCCCGAGGAGGAGCAGGAAGAACTCTCGCTCTTCTACCAGCTGAAGGGGGTCGACCAGGCGACCGCCGACGCCATGGCCGAGCAGCTCGCCAAGCAGCCCGATGCCATGCTTCAGGCGCTGTCGGCCGAAGAGTTCGGCGTCGCCGGCGACCGCGGCGACCCGGCACAGGCAGCGTTCGCGGCCGGGGTCTCCACCGGCCTCGGCGCGATCGTCCCGGTCATCCCGTTCATCTTCACCACCGGGACGGTGGCCATCGTCGCCGCGGCCATCGTCTCCCTGGTGGCCCACTTCCTGGTCGGAGCTGCGAAGTCGCTGGTCACCCTCAGGAGCTGGTGGTCCGCGGGACTGGAGATGACGCTTGCCGGCGTGATCGTCGGCGGAGCGACCTATCTCGTGGGCCTCGCGCTCCCGACTTGAGACGCGCCGGCGGCACGGGACATGGCCCCTGACGCATGAAGGGCGCCGTCGACGTCGGCGCCCTTCAAAGTTGGCTGGCATCACCGGAGCGAACTGGTGCGTGCCGGAGGGACCAGTCCCGGCGCTCGCGCCGACGGTGTCTCGGGGGGACTCCGCTAAGCGGGGTCAGCCTCCGACCTAGCGGCCGGACACCTCCAGGGTCCCGCAAGAACTTTCAGACAGTCGGACCACCTCCTTTCTCTGGTGACGATCAGATTAGCGAATGACGCGGGCGGCATCACGTGCGACCCGCCCGGGGCTGGATCAGGCCGGTTCGCTCTCCCCTATTCCTCGACTACCGGCGCGGCGGCCGCCGCCTCGGACTCGACCACCAGCGCCACCGCGCTGACCTGGTCGTCGTCGCGGATGTTCATCACCCGCACGCCCTGCGAGGCGCGGCCGTAGCGGTTGATGCCCCGGACCGAGGTGCGCTGAACCATCCCGTTCTGGGAGATGAACACCAGTTCCTGGTGCTCGCGCACGACGAGTGCGCCGGCCAGCGCGCCCTTGTTCTCGGTCAGGGTGATCGTCTTGACGCCCATTGTGCCGCGGCCCTTGACCGGATAGTCGGGGATCGGCGTGCGCTTGCCGTAGCCGTTCTCGGTCACCACGAGCAGCTCCTGGTCGTCGCGGGCGACGTCCATGGCCAGCACGGCGTTGCCCTTCTGCGAGACGTTCATCCCGCGAACGCCGCTGGTATCGCGGCCCATCGGGCGCACCTGATCCTCGTTGAAGCGCGCCGCCTGGCCAGAGCGGGAGACCAGGATGATGTCGTCATGGCCGCTCGTACGGCGCACCGCGACCAGCTCGTCGTCGTCGCGGATGTTGATCGCGATGATCCCGTCGGCCTTGATCGGCGTGTTGTAGGCGGTGAACTCGGTCTTCTTGACCATTCCGTTGCGGGTGGCGAACACCAGGTAGCGGCCCTCGCCGAAGTCTCGGGTGGCCAGCACGGATTGCACGCGCTCGCCCTCGCGCAACGGGAGCAGGTTGACCAGCGCACGGCCTCGCGAGGTCCGCGACGCCTCCGGTAGCTCGTAGACCTTGAGCCGATAGACCTTTCCGCGATTGGTGAAGAACAGCAGGTAGTCGTGGGTGGAGGAGACGAACAGGTGCTCGATGTAGTCGTCCTCCTTCATCTCCATTCCGGTCACGCCGACGCCACCTCGACGCTGCTGGCGGTAGGTGGAAAGCGGCAGCGACTTTATGTAGCCCGAGTGGGTGATCGAGATCACCATCTGCTGATCGGCGATCAGGTCCTCGATGTCGATGTCACCCTCGGCGTGAACGATCTCGGTGCGGCGATCGTCCCCGTAAGAGTCGGAAATCTCCGACAGCTCCTCCTTGATCAGCGCCATGACCTTGCTCTCGTCCCCGAGGATCTCGCGCAGCTCCTTGATCCGCTCGATCAGGTCCTTGTGATCCTGCTTGATCTTGTCCGCCTCGAGCGCGGTCAGCCGGCTGAGGGTCAGCTGGAGGATCGCCTGGGCCTGCACGACGGTCAGCTCGAATCGCTCGACCAGGCCGTTGCGTGCCACCTCGGGCGTTTGAGATCCTCGGATCAGGGCGATCACCTCGTCCAGGTTCGCCAGCGCGATCAGCAGGCCCTCGAGGACGTGCGCGCGCTCCTCGGCCCGGCGCAGCTCGTACTTGGTCCGGCGAACGACGACCTCGCGCTGGTGGTCGACGTAGTGGCCGATGACCTCGCGCAGCGAGAGCGTGCGGGGCACGTTGTCGACCAGCGCGACCATGTTCACGCCGAAGGTCTGCTGCATCGGCGTGTGCTTGAACAGCTTGTTGAGCACGACCTTGGGGATCGCGTCGCGCTTGAGCTCGATGACGATCCGCATCCCGTTGCGATCGGACTCGTCGCGGATGTCGGTGATCTCAGGGAGCTTCTTCTCGTGGACGAGCGTGACGATCTTCTCGATCACGCCGCCGTCGCCGCCCTTACGGACCAGGAACGGGAGCTCGGTGACGATGATCGCCTCCTTGCCCTGGCCGATCGGCTCGATGTGCGCCTTGGCCTGCACCCGGATCCGCCCGCGACCGGTGGCGTAGGCGTCGCGGATGCCCTCGCGGCCGAGGATCGTTCCGGCGGTCGGGAAGTCGGGCCCCTTGAGGTGCTTCATCAGGCCCTCGACGTCGATGTCGGGGTCATCGATGTAGGCGAGCGTCGCCGCCACCACCTCGCGGAGGTTGTGCGGCGGGATGTTGGTGGCCATACCGACGGCAATGCCGGCGCCGCCGTTCACGAGCAGGTTCGGGAAGCGCGACGGCAACACGAGTGGCTCCTGCTTGGAGCCGTCGAAGTTGGGCGCGAAGTCGACTGTCTCCTGGTCGATGTCACGCAGCATCTCGGTGGCCAGCGCGTCGAGCCGGGCTTCGGTGTAGCGCATCGCGGCTGCCCCCCAGCCGTCGATGTTGCCGAAGTTGCCGTGCCCGTCGACGAGCGGATAGCGCATCGAGAAGTCCTGCGCCATCCGGGCGAGCGTGTCGTAGATGGCGGAGTCCCCGTGAGGGTGGTACTTGCCCATCACCTCGCCGACGATCGTCGCGCATTTGACGTGCCTGCGCGGCGGCCGCAGGCCGATTTCGTTCATCGCGTAGAGGATCCGGCGGTGGACGGGCTTGAGGCCGTCGCGGACATCGGGCAGCGCACGGCCGACGATCACCGACATCGCGTAGTCGAGATACGCCGAGCGCATCTCCTCCTCGAGCCCGCGAGGCTCGATGTTGCCGCCGCTGATTGCGTCGATCGATGCCATCGCCGTCCTCCTAGACGTCGAGGTTCGACACGAGCCGGGCGTTCTCTTCGATGAACGCGCGCCGTGGCTCGACCTGGTCGCCCATCAGCATCGAGAACACCAGGTCGGCCGACGCCGCGTCCTCCATGGTCACCTGCACCAGCGTCCGGCTGGACGGGTCCATGGTGGTGTCCCGCAGCTCGTCCGCGTCCATCTCGCCCAGCCCCTTGAAGCGGTAGTACTCGATCCCGCGCTGAGCAACGGCCAGCACCGATTCGCGCAGCTCCTCGAACGTGAGCGCCTCCTTCGCGTTCTCGCCCAGCTGGATGTGGAACGGCGGCATCCCGACCAGCTCCAAGAGCTCGCGGTGAACCTCGGCCAGCCGGTGATACTCCTCGGCTTCGAGCGTCGGCCGAGGGATGCTGTGGGTGGCGGCCAGCCCGGTCTTGGCCTCGACGGTGCGGATCACAACCTCGTGATCGTTTTCGGAGACCAGCTCGGCGCGGTGGGAGTCACCGTTCTGGCCCTCCTTGCCGACGTGGCGCAGGAGCCCGTCGATGTCGGTGATCTGCTCCTCGAGCAGGCGCGCCTGCTGCAGGAAGTTGATCACGCCGTGGCCGTGCGCCGCCCGCAGGGCGGAGGCCCAGCCGTCGTACTGCTTGAGCAGCCGGTTGAAGCGCTTCCAGCGGGCGTCGGTGAGCTTCAGCGGCTTGTTGTAGCGGTCGAAGACGTCGATCTTCTCGAACTTGTCGCCGAGGAGGATGTCCTCCAGCTCAGACTCGCGCTCGATGTACCGGTGTTTCTGACCTTTCGTCAGGCGGTAGAGCGGCGGCTTGGCGATGTACACGTAGCCGGCCTCGATCAGCGGCTGCATCTCGCGGAACAGGAGCGTCAGCGCGAGCGTCCGAATATGGGCGCCGTCCACGTCGGCGTCGGTCAGCAGCACGATCTTGTGATAGCGCGCCTTGGTGATGTCGAACTCGTCGCGCACGCCGGTACCGATCGCGGTGATCAGCGCCTGGATCTCCTGGTTCTGGAGGACCTTGTCGATCCGGCTCTTCTCGACGTTCAGGATCTTCCCCCGCAGAGGCAGAATCGCCTGCGTGTTGCGATCGCGCGCGCTCACCGCCGAACCGCCGGCCGAGTCGCCCTCGACGATGAACAGCTCGGCCAGCGCCGGGTCCTTGACCGAGCAGTCGGCGAGCTTGCCCGGGAGCGCCGAGTTCTCGAGCGCCGACTTGCGCCGGGTCAGGTCGCGCGCCTTGCGCGCCGCCGCCCGCGCCCGCGCCGCGTCGACGCTCTTGCGGATCGCCCGTCTTGCATCCTGGGGGTTCTCCTCCAAAAATTCGGACAGCCGCGCGTACACGATCGAGTACACGAACCCCTGCATGCCCGGATTCCCGAGCTTGGACTTGGTCTGCCCCTCGAACTGGGGGTCGGCCAGCTTGGCCGAGATCACCGCGGTCAGACCCTCGCGCACGTCCTCACCGGTCAGGTTCTCGTCCTTCTCCTTGAGCTCGCCCTTCTCGCGCGCGTAATCGTTGAGCGCCCTGGTCAGCGCCGAGCGGAAGCCGCTCAAGTGCGATCCGCCCTCGATCGTGTTGATGTTGTTGGCGAACGAGAACACGGACTCCTGATAGGAGGAGTTCCACTGCATCGCCACCTCGAGCTGACCTTCGTCGCCCTCGCCCTCGAACGAGATCACCTTGTTGGTGATCGGGTCCTTGTTGCGGTTGAGGTACTTGACGAAGTCGACGATCCCGCCTTCGTAGTGGAACTCGGCCCTGTGGCCCTCGCCGCGCTTGTCGATCAGCGTGATGCGCAGGCCGCGGGTCAGGAACGCGGTGTCGCGCATGCGCTCCTCGAGCGTGGTGAAGCTGAGATCCAGCGTCTCGAATACGTCGGCGTCGGGCAGGAACGTGATCGTGGTCCCGGTCTCGTCGGTTTTTTCGCCTCGCTTCAAGTCGTCCAGCGGCCGACCGCGCTCATAGGACTGTGTCCAGACGTAGCCATCGCGGCGCACCTCTACGTCGAGGCGCTCGGAGAGGGCGTTGACGACCGACACGCCGACCCCGTGCAGCCCGCCGGAGACCTTGTAGCCGCCGCCTTGGCCGAACTTGCCGCCGGCGTGCAGGACGGTGAGCACGACCTCGACGGCCGGGCGCTGCTCCTTCTCCATGATCCCAACTGGGATCCCGGCGCCGTTGTCGACTACGGTTACGGAGTTGTCCGGATGGATCGTGATCTCGACGTGGTCACAGCGCCCGGCGAGGGCCTCGTCGACCGAGTTGTCCACGACCTCGTAGACCAGGTGGTGCAGCCCGCGCTCGCCGGTCGAGCCGATGTACATGCCGGGACGTCGGCGTACGGCCTCAAGGCCCTCCAGGACCGTGATGTCCTGTGCGTCATAGCTGCCCTGGTTGTCTGGGCGCCTCGTGGCGCCATCGTCAGTTGCCAACGATCCTCCGATGACATCGAGACGCCCCGGATCCGCGCAACCTGGCGCGCGCCCCGGGGCGTCGAAGATTGTGCACATAAGTCTAGCACAACGCGGCGTCGGATCCGGGCACTCGAACCTCGACTTTTACCTGCAAACTCCAGCAAACGGAGAGGATTCGCAGAGGCGTAACGGCCACTTTGCAGAGCCCGCTGGATCGTGTGACAAAGCGGCCGCCGAAGCGCTGCCACGCAGGGTCAGATCATCACCTTCCGGACGGCAAGGTCACGCAGCGAAGGCGCGAGATCTCCCCTGAGCGAAGCAGCTGATTCAACCGCCCGACGATGGCCGGGCCCATCAGGTCGAGTTCCTGAGCCCACACCGAGGCCGAACACGAGATCGTGAGGACCCCACCCCGCTCGCTCGTTGCCTGGGCTTCCTCCGCGATCCCGGCGCCGACGGCTTCCCGCCACACGCGCTGCACCTCGGCGAGGAGGCTGTCGGGCTCGAGCTCGTCGCGGATCTGATCGAGGGCGAGGGTCAGCCGGCGTGGGGCGCGGCGGTATCCGGTCATCCGGTCGCAGCCATGGCGAGAAGACGACCACCAGCGACCGGCAGGTGAGCAACGTCTTGGTCCGTGGATCCCGGCACGTGCTCGAGGTCGGTGGCGGTGATGACCGTCTGGCCGGGGCTGGCGCGCAGGAGGTCGACCAACGCCTGCCGGCGATCGCGGTCGAGCTCGCTCATCACGTCGTCGAGCAGCATCACGGGGGGGCTCGGGCGGTGGGCGGCGAGCACCGCGCGTTCGGCCAGGAGCAGCGCGAGCAGGGCCAGCCGCTGCTGTCCCTGCGAGCCATACGCCCGCAGGTCGTGCCCGCCATGCTCGGTCAACAGATCGTCGCGATGAGGCCCGTGCCCGGTGAAGCCGCGCTCGAGGTCTGAGTCGAGACGTTCGGCCAGCTCCCGGGCCAGACCGTCTGCGTCGGTGGCCGCCGAGCGGGGCCGATACGACACCTTCGGTTCGCTGTCCAGCCCCAGGGCGGTTCCGATGCGCTCGAACGGCTCGGCGATCATGTCGATGGCCGTTTGCCGGTCGCTCATCAGCGCGACTGCATGGCGCGCGAGCTGCGCATCCCAGCCCGAAAGCGACGCGGGCGAGCCCCGGCCGGCTCTGATGCGAGCGATCAGCGCGTTTCGCTGGGCCAGGGCTTGCCCATAGAGCCGGCGCGTGGTGGCGCGCGCCGGCCACAGCGCTGCCACGAACTGGTCGAGATGGGCGCGGCGGAGGCCCGGAGCGCCCTTGATCAGCTCGAGGCGGTCGGGAAGGAACACACTGACCAGCGGACGCCCCGCGACCTCGACCAATCGGTCGACGGTGGCGCCGTCGACCCGCATGACCTTGGCCTGCCCGGGCGAGAACCCGACCGACAGCTCGTGCAGACCGTCTGCGTCCTGGCATCTCAGCACCGTGCGAGCGGTGCCGGCGCCGAACCTCACCACCTCGCGCTCGTTGTTCGTCCGGCACGACCGGCCGGTGCAGGCGAAGTAGAGACCTTCGAGCAGATTGGTCTTGCCGGCACCGTTGGGACCGGTGACCACGGTCAGCCCGTCGCCTAGTTCGACGCGGGCGTCGTGATAGCTGCGGAAGTCGCGCAGGCTCAGGCTGAGGACCTGCATGGCAAGCTGGGCCTACACGTTCAGCCGGATCGGCATGATCAGGTAGCGGAACCGGCTCTCGTCACCCGACTCGATCAGTCCCGGCCGCAGCGGGCTGATCAGCTTCACCACGACCTCCCCCTCCTCGATCGCCTCCAGGCCGGCGCGCAGAAACTCGGGGTTGAAGCCGATCTCCAGGGGATCGCCCTGGAAGGAGACCGGCAGTGACTCCAAAGCCTCCCCGATATCGGGCGTCTGAGCCGAAATCGTCAGCTCGCCCGCCTTGAACGATAGCCGCAGCGGCGCATTCTTCTGAGCCAGCAGACTGATACGCCGCACCACATCGGTGAGTTCGGTGCCGGCGAGGCGGAGCTCGTGCTCGAACGTTTCGGGGACGAGCTGGCGGTAGTTGGGGAACTGGCCGTCGATGAGGCGCGAGGAAAGGACGATCCCGCCCAGCTCGAACAGGATCTGGTTCTGGCGCACGCTGATCCGAAGTTCCTCGTCCTCGACGTGGCCGGCGATCCGAGCGAGCTCCTGGAGAGCACGAGCCGGCACGTTCACCTCGAAGCCGGAGGTGAGCGGTGACTCAAGCACCGTCTCCTTGACGCTCAGGCGGTAGGAGTCAGTGGCGACCATTCGCAGCTCGCGGTCCGAGGCCGACACGAGGATGCCGGTCAGGACCGGTCGCGTCTCGTCGCGAGAGGCCGAGCTCGCCACCTTGAGAGCTGTGGAGACGAACGCCTCAACGGGAAGGGACACGGCTGATTGGCTTTCCGGCTCGGGGAAGGGCGGGAAGTCCTCGCCTCGCAGGGTCCGGATGTGGAACGTGGCGTTGCCCGAGACGAGCTCGACGTCCTGCTCGGCGGCGCGGAGCTCGAGCGACACGTTGTCGGCGGGAAGAAGCCGGACCACGTCGAGGAGGAGCCGAGCCGGCAGGACGACCACGCCTTCGCGGACGGCGTCGGCGGGAACCGGAACGCGGAGGCCGACGTCCATGTCGGTTGCGCGTAGCTCGCATTTACCTGACTCGACGACCAACTGGACTCCCGAGAGCGCCTGGATGGCGCTGCGACTCGAGGCCACTCTGCTCACGGTCTGAAGTTGTCGAAGCAGAGCGTCGCGCTCCGAGGAGATCTTCACGATGAATACCTCATGGGGATGTAGAAGTCATAGGGTGGTCGTGGTTGTTGAAAACCGCCCGATTGCCCGCATCGAGCGGGGAAGATGGCATGCGCGAGAGAACAGGCAAGTCTGGCAATCGTCCCGGTCGTTACGTATCGCGCCGGAGCCTCTGATTGAGCTCGGCCAGCTCGTCAACAGCTTGTTGATCGTTGCCGGCCCGCTTCTCGACACGCTTGCATGCGTGCAGCACGGTGGCATGGTTGCGTCCCCCGAATGCCTCGCCTATGCCTTGGAGGGGCGTGTCCGTGAGCTCCCGGGAAAGGTGGATCGCGACGTGGCGCGGCCAGCTCACGCGGGCCGCCCGGCCTTGCGACCGGAGCTCTGCGGCACTCACGCCGTAGTACGTGGCGACCGTCTCCTGGATCGCGTTGATCGATATGGGTTCTGAGCCGCGCCGTGGATGGATGTCATCCAGCACCCTCTCGGCGAGCTGGACGTCGATCGGCGACTGCGTCAGCGAGTGATAGGCGACGATCCTGATCAGAGCGCCTTCAAGCGTGCGCACGTTGTCGGTGATGCGTGCCGCGACCAGCTCGAGGACGGCCTGATCCTCGACGTAGATGTCGTCGAGAACGGCCCGCTTGCGAAGGATCGCCAGGCGCGTGGCGAAATCCGGGGGGCGGATCACGGCCACTAGGCCCGACTCGAATCGTTCCCTCAAGCGCTCCTCGACGGCGACGAGCTGGCGAGGCAGGCGATCGCACGTGAGCACCAACTGGCGGTCGGTCTCGTACACCGCGTTGAACGTGTGGAAGAACTCCTCCTCCGTCTTGGCCTTGCTGGCCAGGAACTGGACGTCATCGATCAGCAGCACGTCGGCGTCGCGGTAGGTCTGCTTGAAGCGGTCGACCGAGCGGGATCCGAGCGCGCGGAGGAACTGGTTCGTGAACGCCTCGACCGTGGTGTAGCGAACTCTCGCGCCACCTCCGAAGGCGGTGATGTAGTTGCCGATGGCGTGAAGCAGGTGAGTCTTGCCGAGCCCAGGCGGCCCGTGCAGGAACAGCGGGTTGTAGGCCTGGCCGGGGTGCTCGGCCACCGCAAGCGCCGCCGCGTGCGCCAGCTGGTTGCCGTCGCCGATGATGAACTGCTCGAAGCTGTAGCGAGGATTGAGGGCACCCGCATCGAGGTCGAGCTCGGGGCTGGCCTGACGCTGTGCGGGCTGGCTGGCTGGCTGGCCAGCCAGGTGGTGACGGTGGGTCGAGAACTCGACCTGCACGTTGCTGCCAAACGCCGCCCGGGCGCAGCGCTCGAGCACGCGTCCGAAACGTTTAGCGACCCAGGGCCGGATGGCCGGCGGCGCGGCGAGGAAGAGCTTGCCGTCGCGGACTGCGACCAGCTCGATCGGCTCGAGCCAAATCTCGTATTGAGACTCGCCAACGGCCCGCCGGAGCTCCGCGCGGAGCTCGTGCCAAGCAGCGGTGGATGGAGCGGGCACGGACAGCGACAAGCGACCCCTGGCGGGACCGAACTCGAAACGATTGGCAAGGAGGGGCGAGAGAGGGCCCCCGGGGGCGGCGAATATACCAGCGCCACGGCGCCGTCATTGCCGGCGCGGGGGAGCTCGGACGCAAAGCGCGGGAAAAAGGCGCTGAGGCTCGCTCGTGGGCAGTGCCGGCGTTGCCGGCCGGTCCGGTGGGGCGTGTGCCGGCTTGCGCTGGCGGGGGCGGTGGGGCGTGTGCCTGGCATTGGCGACGAGTCCGGCTCGGGCGCCGTTGGACCCGATCCGTCACCTGCCGATACGCTCGCCGCGCTGCCGGGCCACCCGCGTCCCGGCGCCGGCCCTGGATCTGCCGATTGGGCGCTGCGTATACTGGCTGCTGTTCCCCCTCGGAGCTCGTGAGCCATGAAACGCACCTACCAGCCGAAGAAGCGCAAGCGCGCCCGCACGCACGGTTTTCGCGCCCGCATGCGAACCCGCGCCGGCCGGCTCACGATCAAGCGTCGGCGGGCCAAGGGTCGCAAGCGCCTGACGGTCTGATGGTCGGCCCGCCGGGGGCTCGTCCGCGGGCCGGGCGGATGCGGCTGTCGCGCAGCGCCGACTTTGACCGCGTGTTCCGGCACGGCCGCTCCCACGCCAGCCGCGAATTGGTTCTGTACGTGTTTCCACGCGGCGAGGCAGATCAACCCCGGCTAGGGCTCTCGGTGTCCCGCAAGGTCGGCGGCGCCGTGCAGCGCAATCGGGTCAAGCGACTGCTGCGCGAGGCGTTCGCGCTCGAGGGTGACCGCCTGCCGGCCGGCACCGACGCGGTGATCGTGGCCCGGCACGAGGTGAATGCCTTAGCTGACCGCGAGGGTCTTGACGGAATCCGGCGTGCTCTCGGGCAACTGCTCCAGGAGGCCGCTCCATCGCCGGCGCAGAGGGACGGATGAGTTCCGGCTCGACCGGTGGGCGAGCGTGAGCGTTTTGCGCCGCCTCGCGGTCTTGCCGATCCGGCTCTATCAGCGCCTGCTCTCACCGCTGCTGGGGCCGCGCTGCCGGTACTACCCCTCATGCTCTGAATACGCCGCGCAGGCCATCGGGAGATTCGGCATACTCAGGGGGCTTGTCCTGGCTGGCTGGCGCCTGCTCAGGTGCAACCCGTTGAGTCACGGGGGCTTCGACCCCGTCGAGGACCAGCGGCTGTTCAAGCCCCGAGCTCCGGTCCGGAGCACGTGACCATGTTCGTCTCCGCCAACATCTTCCAGCCGCTGATCGATGTCTTCGAGGCGGTCCTCAAGTTCTTCCACAACAGCGTGGGGATCTCCTGGGGCTTCTCGATCGTGCTGCTGACGGTGGTGATGCGCGCCGTCCTCCTACCGCTCACCGTCAAGCAGTTCCACTCAATGCAGAAGATGCAGCAGATGCAGCCGCAGATGAAGGCGCTCCAGGCCAAGTACAAGGACGACAAGCAGCGCCAGCAGCAGGAGCTGATGAAGTTCTACAAGGAGAACCAGATCAATCCGCTCGGCTCCTGCCTGCCCCTCGCGGCGCAGATCCCGGTTTTCATCTCGCTCTTCTACATGCTGCGCCAGGATCTGCGCAAGAACATCTGCCCCGAGATCCAGCACGCGTATCAGGCAGCACACCATACGACCGCCACGACTCCGTGCGGCGCCGGACACGGCGCCGGCTTCCTGTTCATCCCGGACCTCACCGACAAGGCAACTGGGTGGGTCCTGATCGTCCTGCTCGTGCTCTACGTGGGCTCCCAGCTCGCCTCGAGCCTGATGATGTCGAGCCCGATGATGGATCCGATGCAGCGGCGGCTGATGCTGGTGCTGCCGCTGTTCTTCGTCGTGATCGTCATCAACTTCCCGGCCGGGCTGCTTGTCTACTGGATCACGACGAACTTCTGGACGATGGGTCAGCAATACACCGTGCGGAGGATTATCGGGCCTCCCACCCCGGCGCCGGCGACAGCCGGCGCGGGGCCGCCCGGCGGTGGAGATGGCCGAGCCGGACCCGGCGGCGGCGGCCCCCCGCCCGAACCCGACGCGAACGGCTCCTCGGGGGGCGGCATCGGAGGCCTGCTCCGGGGCCGCACCAAGTCGTCAGAGCCATCCGAGCCCAAGCTTGAGAAGGTCGCCGCCGGCAGCACCCGGACCCGAAGATCCGCGGCCCCACCCCCGCCACCTCGCAAGAAGAAGAAGCGATCCGGACGCAGGAGATAGACGGTGGACGCTGAGATGGGCGTTGCAGCCGCACGCGTGCAGGAGCTGCTCGAGCGGATCGTCGCCGGCGTTGGCGTCGATGCCAGCGTGCGCGTCCACGAGGACGACGAGGAGGTGCGGGCGGACCTCGAGGGCGACGATCTCGGTCTGCTGATTGGCCGTCGCGGCCAGACCATCGACGCCATCCAGCACATCGCCTACCGGATCGCCTGCCGCGGCGCCGTGAGCCGCAAGCGCGTCGTGGTCGATGCCGCCGGGTATCGCGAGCGGCGCGCGGTCGCGCTTCGCGCCGCCGCCGATCAGGCCGCCGAGGCCGCCGTCCACGATCGGCGATCCGTCACCCTCGAGGCGATGACCGCTCTCGAGCGCAAAGTGGTCCACGAGCATCTGAAGAGCCGGCACGACGTCGAGACCTACAGCGAGGGCGAAGAGCCCGATCGGCGGCTTGTGGTGGCGCCGCTCGTGCATTGAGCAGCGGCTGCGGCGGCCAACCTGCGCGTGCACTGCGCAGCGGCCTCGCCGGCGAACCTGTTCCACGCCCACCCGCGGGCTAAGCCGATTCCGCCGAGCGCGCGGTCGCGCCTTGCCCCGCGCGGCCTCGCCGGCCACCTTGTTCCAGGCCCACCTGCGCGCGCTCACCGGATCCCCGGACCGCCCTCGGCGCCTGGTCCCGTCCGAAGCGCAACCCGGCGGTAATGAACCAGGGAGCGGCGTCACGCACCACCCGCTGGCCCCCCACGAGTTTCACGTTTTTTCGCGCGGTGAAACAAGGCGGGGGGTAGAACATCGCGTATGACGGGGTTGTCGGAGTTCGAGCACGGCTTGTTCGTCGGGATGCTGATCGGCGAAGCGTCGTTCGGCGGCGACGGCAAGCAGCCCCAGGTCACGGTGCGGATGCACATCCGCCACGAGGCCCTGTTCCGGTGGCTGATGGAGCGTTTTCCCGAGACCCGTCTATACGGGCCATATCACCACGGTGGCCGCTCCTACTACCAGTGGATGGCCCGTGGGACGGCGCTGGTCAGGGACGTCCTCCCGCTGCTCGAGGGCGTGTTGCACGCCGGCGTTGACGCCTACGCGGCGGAGCGCTTCGAGGAGATGGTCACACGCTACGCGGGCTATATCGCCCGCGAGCGTTCTCGTCTCGAGATGCTGGGCTAGGACCGTGGCGTCGCGAGCCGGATTGCGCGCAAAGGCCGAGGCGGCCCTCGACGTCCTCGCCGAGCGCTATCGCTTGTCGACCGAGGCCGTCGCCCAGTTACGCCAGCTCCAGCGCTTGCTGGTCGAGGACCCGCTGGCCCCGACCGCCATGCGCGATCCCCGGAAGGTGATCGACGACCATCTCGCCGATTCGCTCGTGGCGCTCGACCTCGACCGCGTCCGTGACGCCCGGGCCGTTGCCGATCTGGGCAGCGGCGCCGGCGTTCCCGGTCTGCCTTTGGCGATCGCCCTCGCGAACGCCGAGGTGGCGCTCGTGGAGAGCGCGGCACGAAAGTGCGCGTTTCTCAAACGGGCCGTGGTTGTGTGCGGGGTGGCGAACGTTCGCGTCGTACACGCGCGGGCGGAATCGTGGCCCGAAGGCCTTGGTGCGTGCGATCTCGTGACTGCGCGGGCACTTGCCCCGCTCGCGGTGGTCGTCGAGTATGCCGCGCCGCTGCTCGTGCTCGGCGGCACTCTGGTCGTGTGGCGCGGCCGGCGGGACCCGGCCGCTGAGCGCGGCGGCGCCGTCGCGGCGGCGGAGGTCGGCCTCGAACCGGTCGGGGTCGTGCGGGTGAAGCCGTATCCAGCGGCCGAAAGCCGGCATCTACACCTCATGTCGAAGGTCACGGATACTCCGCCGGGATTCCCACGCCGGCCCGGCGCGGCGCTCAAGCGTCCGCTCGGCACCCGCTGACCGCCGCGACGATCTGACCGCGGCAGTGATTTGGCCACGGCGGGCGCTATTGCCGCGATGACTTGACCGCGGCCTCGCAATCCCCCAATGATCTGACGCCGCCGGCGCCATCCCCCCAATGATCTGACCGGGGCCGGCGCTAGCGTCACGCACGCATGGGGACCGTCTACGCGATCGCAAACCAGAAGGGCGGAGTCGGCAAGACGACCACCGCCGTGAACCTCGCGGCGTGTGTCGCCGAGGCCGGTTACGAGGCGCTGCTCCTGGACATTGACCCCCAGGCCAATGCCACCATCGGTCTAGGCGTCGGCAAGGGCAATACGGACACCGCCTATGACGTGTTGATCGGTTCGGCCACCCTCGAGGAGGTGATTCGGCCGACCGGTATCGAGCGCCTCTCGATAGTTCCGGCCGGCCCCGACCTCGCCGGCGCCAACGTCGAGTTGCCGCGGATGTCGGGTTCGGAGACACTACTGCGAGACGCTCTGTCCCCGGTGCGCGAGCGCTACGCGTTCATCCTCGTCGACTGCCCGCCCTCGCTCGGGCCGCTGACCGTCAACGCGTTGGTCGCTGCCGATCGGGTGATCGTCCCGGTGCAGGCCGAGTACTTCGCCTTGGAAGGGCTGGCCGGACTGCTCGACACTCTGTCGTTGGTGCAGCGGGACCTCAACCCATGGCTTACCGTGGCCGGGATGCTGTTGACGATGCACGACGGCCGCACGCGTCTGGCCCAGGACGTGGAGCGCGAGGTGCGGGAGCACTTCCCCGAACTTGTCTTCGACACGGTGATCCCGCGCAACATCCGCATCGGCGAGGCACCCAGCTTCGGCAAGCCGGTCATCCACCACGATCCTGACTGCGCCGGCGCCGAGGCGTACTTCGAGTTGGCAAAGGAGGTGGCCGCCCGTGGCTGAACGACCCAAGGGGATGGGCCGCGGTCTCGCTGCGATCCTGTCCGTGGCCCCTCGGGACGAGCTCCAGGAGCTCCGCCCGATTCCGGTCGACATGATCGACCCGAGCCCTCATCAGCCGCGCCAAAACTTCGACGAAGAGTCGCTGATCGCGCTGGCCGGCTCGGTCCGGGTGCGTGGCGTCCTCCAACCGGTGTTGGTCCGGCCCCTCCCTAGCGGCCGCTACGAGCTGATCGCCGGCGAGCGCCGCTGGCGCGCCGCTCAGCTCGCCGAGCTCGGCTCGGTTCCCGCCGTCGTGCGACGGCACGACGACGCGGCGTCGCTCGAGATGGCGCTGATCGAGAACATGGCCCGCGAGGACCTCAACCCGGTCGAGGAAGCCCGCGCCTGCGCTGCTCTGACCGAAGAGCTTGGATTGTCCCGAGAGCAGGTTGGCGTGCGCGTAGGCCGCAGCCGCGTAGCGGTCTCGAACCTGATTCGCCTGCTCGACCTGCCCGACGAGGCCCTCGCGCTGATCGAACGCGGCGCCCTCACCGAAGGGCACGGCCGGGCCCTGCTGCTCGCCGAGGATCAGGGCAGCCGTCGCGCTCTGGCCCGCGACGCCGCCCGAGGCGGATGGTCGGTCCGTGAACTCGAGGCGCGCGCCCGCGCCGCCGGCTCGCCGGACCGCCGGCGACCCCGCCGAGCCAAGCGGGCTCTCCACCCCGATCAGGTCGCTGCCGTCGAGCTCATCGCCGACGCGCTCGGCGCCGCGTTCGGACGCGACGTCGACGTGACCCCGGCCAAGGCCGCCGGATACCGCGTGCAGGTCACGTTCGAGTCGCTGGACGACGCGCTCGACACCGCCCGGCGGCTTCGAGTACGCGCGGTGGCTGGCTGAGCGCGGCGCGTGGCCGGTCCGGCGCCGCTTGCCCGGGACGTTTCCGCAGAACCGCAACCATGCGGTTGCGGATTCGGCCCGAGTCGGCTCCTTTCCGGAGGCGGGTCTCCGGGACCCCGGTACAATCGCGCGGACGACGGGCGATTAGCTCACGGTTAACGCTTCTCTGACAGCGAAGCCTTGAGGCTTTACTTACCCAATAGCCGTTGAGAGTCGCGAGGAGTGAATGTCCGGTATGTACGTGAGCTCGCCTCACCACGTACCGGCAATGAGTCCGACCTGAGCCGCATCAACTGAGTAAGGGATACAAATGGCACATGACGAGACGGATGCTTCCAAGCTGATAGACCAGAAGATTAACGACTTAGGCGATTGGCGCGGCAAGACGCTAAGCAAGGTGCGAGAAATCATCAAGAGCGCGGACCCCGATGTCGTCGAGGAATGGAAGTGGGTGAAGGCCACGAATCCCGGCACGCCAGTGTGGTCCCACAACGGCGGCATCTGTACTGGTGAGACCTACAAGGAAGTCGTGAAGCTGACATTCTTCAAAGGTGCTGCTTTGAACGATCCTGCCGGCCTGTTCAACTCGAGCCTTGGCGGCAACGTGAGGCGTGCCATTGACATTAGAGAAAGTGACAAGATTGACGAAGCTGCATTGAAGAACCTCATTCGTGAAGCTGTGGCACTGAATCTGAAGCGGTAGGAAACAAGCCCGGTCAAGACACGGGATGTTGGTCACCGACCCTTGGCGAAGTCGGCGTCCCTGCGCAACTCGACCAGGTCGCTCGCGGCTTTCACGGCGGTTGCCCAGTTCGGCTTCACACAATCGGCCGGCAGCTGGGGGCAGTTTGGTGGCTTGTGCACGGTCTGAGCTCAGCCGCCGTGACGGCGATCGACGCCTGTGGCGGCGGGCCGCGCAATCACGGCCGCTGCAGCGCCGAGGCAGCCGCAGCCTGAAGCTGTGCTGGAGCGGCTGCCAAACGTAGGTGGGCCGCCTTCGTGGATCGGCGCTACCATGCCCGTGTCCGTGCAGCTCGCTGCGGCCGTAGGTGCCATGGAAGCCATCTCCTCAGAGGCGCCCAGGCAGACCCCGACGACAAGCCGCGATTGCGGGCCAAGGGCGATTAGCTCAGTCGGTTAGAGCGCTTCTCTGATAAGGAAGAGGTCCCAGGTTCGAGTCCTGGATCGCCCACTCTCGGGAAATACCTGCAAAGCAAGGTGTTTGCTGAGATCGCACCCCATCGCCGCGCTCCGCTCGAGCCGGCATTTGGGTGCAATATGGGTGCATCAGGATTTTCGGGAGCGGCAATCGCGGCCCACTCGGACCGCGTAACTGCTCCTCTTCGAGACACGAACGTCAGCCCCGTCGCAGCTCGTCGGCCGGGGCCGCGCACTCTCGTCAGCGGGGCGGGGGCGGCATGACGGCGGTCGGCCACAGACACGATCCCGTCACGATCGCGGACCGCCGCGAGCTGCCCTTCTTCATGGTCTACACGCGCGCGGTCGAGGCGATCCGCGAACACACCGCCGGCCCTCGCCGCGTCCGCACCATCGGGTTCTACGGACTGCTCTGCCAACTCGCCAACGAGCAGCGGAACATCGGCCAGCAACGCCGCGTCCGCTACAGCTACGACCTGCTTGCCGCCCGCGGCGGAGTGTCCAAGGGAAACATCGCGAAGATGCTGACCTGCCTCGAGCAGGCCGGTGTTCTACGCAGGGAAACGCAGCCCGACCCCGAGCGCGGAGGCAGCATCAGCATCGCGCATCTCCTCATCCACGAGCACAGCTTCATCGCCGTGACGGTGCCGATGGCCGACCGGCTCGCGGCGCCTCGAGACGGGGGGCATCTGCTGCGAGATCTCGGACTAATCGTCGTCCTGCTCGAGTTCTGCGTGCGGCAGGGTCCGGAAGGGACGTGGACGCAGGCGCAGGTGACCCGCTCGCAAATCGCCGAGCACTCCGGGCTCCACGTCGACCGCGTCGACGACTGCCACCACATCCTCGAAGCGGCCGGTCTGCTCACCATTGAACGGCGACGACCGACCAACGGCGGACGGAACCTGCCCAGCATCTACACCATCCACGAAGCGCCACTCAGCCAGGGCGGTGAAACCGAACTGGCAGCGTCGGGAAACGAAACGAGCAGGGCGGCGGACCGAAACGGCCAGGGCGGTGAAACCGAACTGGCGGGGCGCCCGAACGAAACTGGCAGAGCGGCGGAACAGAACTGGCAGGGCGGAAACGCCGCCACCGGCATCCCTGATTCACCGCCCTCTAGCACGCGCGCAGGCTGACGCCGATCCAGAAGAACAACGAGAAAACTTCCAGGGCGGTCAGCCAGAACCGGTCGATGACGGGCGCTCCATGGCATACGGGACGAGCGACTGGGTGATCGAGGCGTTCATCGACGCCTGGAAGCCGGCGCTGGGCAGCAGCCCGGCAATCCGGTACCGCAGCGACACACGGCGCTGGCACGAAGCGGCGGACCGACTCCTCGAGCGCCTCGAACCCGACCGCATCGCGGCGGGGTTCACGCAGATGGTCGGCGACCCATACATCGGCGGCAAAGGCCACCACCCTTCCCGACTTCGATCGCATCGCCGAAGAGCTCATCGCGAAACGCTTCGCCACCGCGGACCGCGACCGGCACGGCACGGCGTTCCCCCCAACCGGCGACCCGAGATCACCCGACGAGAGCGCTCTCAGCTGGCCGGCTGCCAAAGACCACCTCACCCGCGCCATCCAGCGACACGGGCGAGACCACCGCGCCGCGGCGCTCGCCGAGCTCGGCGCCATCCACCCCACCCTCGAGCGCTTCGTCCTGACCGCCCGCTGGACAGCACTCTGCGAACACCCCCTGCACTACTCCGAACGCCAATACCGAGACCTATGGTCCGAGCTCACCGAGCGCAATAACGACCACCAGGAGCGCACCGCGGCATGACATCGGCCGTCCACAACGCCGCACACGCTCAGAACCTCGAGGCCGAGCGGTCAGTGCTCGGCGCCGTTCTCCTGGACGAACGCCATCTCCACACCGCCCTCGACGTCGGCCTCCAGGACGACGACTTCTACCGACCCGCGCACGGGCGAGTGTTCGCCGCGATGCGGGCGCTGCACAGCGCCGGCGAGGCGATCGACCACCTCACGGTCGCCGCGCACCTCCAACGCAACGGAGAACTCGACGACATCGGCGGTCCAGCGAGCGTCGAGGAACTCGCGGGCTGGGTGCCGGCGGCCGGCCACTACCGCGAGTACGCCGCGATCGTGCACGACCTCGCGCAAGTCCGGCGGCTCATGCGCGCGACCTACGAGATCCAGGCTGCCGCAAGCGCACCCCACTCAGGGTCCGACGAGCTGATCGAACGCGCCGAGCAGCTGATCTTCCAGCTCCGCGCGAACACTGTCCGAGGCCGACAGCGGCTTCTCAGCGATGCGGTCAACGACGAGGTGGACCGCCTCGCCCAGTGCTCGCAATCCGGCCGCGCCGTTCCCGGACTCACAACCGGGATCGCTCCGCTCGACGAACTGCTCGGAGGCCTCCAACAGGGGCGCCTGTACGTCGTCGCCGCACGGCCGTCGATGGGCAAGAGCCTCATCGCTCTGCAGATCGCCCGGCACGTCGCAGCCGTCGAGTGCGGTCGTGTGCTGTTCGCCTCGATCGAGATGAGCGACTCCGAGACCGCCCAGCGCCATCTCGCCGCCGAATCAGGCGTCGCACCGAGCCGCATCCACCTCGGGCGCCTGCACGAACACGACTGGCCGCCGCTGCTGAAAGCCGCGCAGGCGAGCGTCGGTCTTCCGCTTCACCTGCTCGACGACGGCGACCTCTCCCTCCCCACGCTGCGCGCGCACGCCCGCCAGGTCGCGGTGCGCCACGGCCGGCTGGAGCTGCTCGTCGTCGACTACCTGCAACTGATGCGCGCCGAGAAGCCGAGCGGCAACCGCGTCGAGGACGTCTCGGCGTTCAGCCGCGGTCTCAAGCGCCTCGCACGCGAATTCAACTGTCCCGTCATCGCGGTCTCCCAGCTCTCGCGCGCCGTCGAGCAGCGGCCCGATAAGCGTCCGCTCCTGTCCGACCTGCGGGACTCGGGACAAGTCGAGGCGGATGCCGACTGCGTCCTGATGCTCTACCGCGACGACTACTACGACCCCGACTCCGAACGACCCGGCGAGATGGACCTCATCGTCCGCAAGAACCGTCAGGGCCAACTCGGTCAGATCGCCACCCGCATCGACGAGCAGCTCCGCTACTCGCCCGTCTGACCACCAAGCAATGCCCCAAGCCTCGGCTCACACCAACCACACCCTGTCAGGAGACGCGCTCATGACTGCACGGCACCATCGAACCGAGGCCAGCTGATGTACCGGCTCCTCGTCTGGTCCTCCAAGGGCGGGGTCGGCAAGACGACCTCCGTCGCGAACCTCGGACCCGCGCTCGCGCGGCGGGGCAACAACGTCCTCCTCGTCGGGTTCGATGCCCACCAGCCCGACCTCGAGATGACCTTCGGCATCGAGGACGATGACGACGTCACGCGGATCGAGGATCTCCTCGCGGGAAGCGCCGACCCGCTCACCGCCACGATCGAGATCGACGATCCAATCGCCCCCACGCGCAACCACAAGCCAGGCGGATCGCTGAGGCTGCTCGCCACCTCAGAGCGCCTCCTCGCCCTCACCGCCGATGTCGCCGCGACCGGGCGCTTCGACGCCCTCGATCAACTCCTGATGCAGCTCGACGAGACCGCCGACATCGCGCTGATCGACACCACCGGCGCCGTCACCCCGCTCACCCGCATGGCCATGTTTGCCGCCGACGGGATCCTCTTCTGTGGCGAGCCTGGCGTCTACGAAGCCAAGACCATCGCGCGGCGCCTCGACGAACTCGACGAGCTCGGCGTCGAGGCGGGACACGCCATCAGACCGGTCGGGATGCTGTTCGTCCGCACCAACGCCCGCTCCCGCCAGCTGCGCGCATGGGCGACCGCGTTCGCGGACCCCGAGCAGTTCCCGTCTGGCCCGCTGTACGTGTTTCAGACGCACATCCGCCAACAGAGCTCAGTTCGCGACCACCCCGGATACGGAGTACCGACGGTCTTCGCCGATCCCGGCGGACGTGTAGCTCAGGACTACGCCGCAGCCGCCAAAGAGCTCGAGGCGCGACTCGCGCAACTCGCCCAGGACCAGGCCGCGTGAGCACCGTGACGCGCGTCACGCACCCCGAAACCCCCGGCAACTCCTGCGATCCACGAAGGAGGGAAACGATGGACACCGACGGCAACGCCCTCGAATCGGCGCGCAATATCGGCTACCACCAGATGGCCGACCACGACCAACACACGCTGATCGAGCGGCTCGAGTTCGCGGTCGACAGCGACCGACAGCTCGCCGCGGCGCTACGCGGAGCTGCGGCCGCGCTCGAAGACGCCGCCAGCCGCTACGAAGCACTCGCTGACGTGACCGACCCGGACGCCGCCGTCGGCTACCTCGTCAACGACCCGGACACCGGCGCCGAGACCGTGTGGTGCGTCGACTGCATCCCCAGGCTCGCGCTCGCGGATCACTCGCCGATCTGGCCGGAGGGCACCGCGGCGGAGGAGCCTTGCGTTGCGTGCGGGCAAGTGCTGATCGACATCGCAGCCGGGAATTCGATGACCGCCGACCCCTACGAGCAGACGCGGCGCCCGCTCGACCGCATACCGGAGACAACCGAGCAGCTCGGCGGCCGGGCGGATCTCTCCGACTCGCTCGCCCGCGATCACGATTCGCCAACCACGCAAGCAACCGCACCAGACTGATGCCGACCAAGAACACCGTTCCCACGCGCATCCTCACCCGGCCCCGGCGCTCACCCCCACCGCCCAGCAGCGCACTGTTCGGCACCCTCGCCGACCAAGGCCGGCTACGAACCGTCGACTACACCGCCGTCACGCCCAACCCCAACCAGCCACGCAAGCTGTTCGAACAGGACGCGCTTGAGCGCCTCGCCGAATCGATCCGCGCTCGCGGGCTGCTACAGCCGCTGATCGTCCGCGAGACCGAACCCGGAAGCTTCCAGATCATCGCCGGCGAGCGGCGCTGGCGCGCCCTCGGCATCATCGAAGCCGAGACCGTCGACGTTCTCGTCAGCGAAGACCAGGACGACGCGACCGCACTGCAGGACGCCCTGATCGAAAACGTCGTGCGCGAGGACCTCACCCCGATCGAGAAGGGCCGCGGGTACGCGAGCCTGATCGAAGATCTCGGGCTCACGCGGGAGGAGCTCGCGCGCCGACTCGGCGAATCGCGCGTGACCATCAGTCACCACCTCCGCCTGCTCGATCTCCCCGACGACACTCAGGAACTCATCAACGCGCGCGAACTCAGCTACGCACACGGGCGCGTACTGCTGATGACCGACGACCACACCGAACGGCGCCGGCTCGCTCGCGAAGCCGTCGCCAACGACTGGTCCACCCGTCAACTCGAGACCGCTGTGCGGGCACTCGCCACACCACGCGCCCGCAAGCCAAAACGGCGACACGATGCCGATCAGGCCGCGCTCGCCCTACGACTTGGTGATGCCGTCAGCAGCGCGACCGGCCTCGAGATCACCGTCAAGCCGGGAGCGCGCCAAAGCTTCGCATTCACCGTCGTTGGCGCCGACGCAGCGCGGACACTTGCTCAACGGCTCGGGGCACACGAGGTCGATTCGTCAATGACGACGTAGGCGGGTGAACGGAGGCGAGTGATCACGTGCA
>CAVRBZ010000012.1:0-78679 GCA_963719355.1 uncultured Solirubrobacterales bacterium
AGGCCGACGATCTCCATGAGCCGCCGGGCGTGCGGCGGAAGGTCTGCGCTCAGATTGAGCCCGCGGCCGTTTGCCTTGGCCGTCCGGACCAGGGCGGTCATCGCCCGCAGGCCGGCGGAGTCGATGAAGTTGATTCGCGAGAGGTCGAGCAGCACCCCGCGGTGGGCGATTAGCTCACGCTCGACCGCGAGCTCCAAGACCGACGAGCTGGTCAACGCCAGCTCGCCCACGACGCAGACGCGCACCCAGTCGGCCTGTATCGGCTCGATCCGCAGGGCAAACGGCGCCGAGGACCGTGCGCCGTCGGCGTAGCCGGGATCCCACTCGTCGAACGGGTGTAGGTGCGATGACATGTCAGTGCGATTCTCTTCGACTGAGTCCCGCCACTGCAAACATGGTTAAGGTCGTACAAGGTTGGAAAGCAACGGGCGGGACGTTCGCCGAAATGCCGCCGCGCCTCCGGCGGCCAGGCGGCGCGATCGGACGGCCGCGCGCGCGTATTACTCTCAAAGCATGCGCCGCCTCGCGATCCCGGTGCTCGCCATTGCCGCGGCCGCGGGGCTGCTGGCCCTGCTCACGTTCGGGGTCGCCCACCAGGGCACCAACTCATCGATCGATGCCTCCGTGGCGCGGGGCGACTTTCCCGCGGTGCCGGCCTCGCAGACCCGGCTGCCGATCCTGGGCGCGACGGGATCCGAGAGCCTCGCCCAGCTGCGGGGCAAAGTGGTCGTGCTGAACGTGTTCGCCTCGTGGTGCGAGCCGTGCATGGCCGAGGCGCCGATCCTCGAGCGCGAACAGCGCCAACTCCTACAGGTCAATGGCACGATCCTCGGGGTCACCTATCTGGACAACTCGAGCGACTCAGAGACGTTCGTGCGCCAGCAACACATCACCTATCCGGTCATCCGGGACGTGAGCGGCAACTTCGTGCGGGCGTTCGGCACGACCGGCGTGCCCGAGACATTCGTGATCAACCGCCAGGGCCGGATCGTCGCCGTGCGGCGCTACCAGCTCGACGCCACCTGGCTGCAGAGCACGCTCCCTCGGATCCTGGCCGAGCCGTCGTGATCCGCGCCAGGCTGGCCCTCACGCTCGTCGCCGTGCTCACGGTCGGCACGCTCGTCGCCCTGACCGCGGCCGGCCCGCTCGGACCGGCAACGGCAGCGGCAACCGAGCGACCCCAAGCGGCAACCGAGCTACCCCGAGCGTCACTGACCGACATCGAGAACGACGTGATGTGCGTGTCCTGCCGCGAGCCGCTGGCGGTCGCGCAGTCGCCGCAGGCCAATGCCGAGCGCGGCTACATCCGATCATTGATCGCCCAGGGCCTGACCAAGCACCAGATCGAGCAGAACCTCGTCGCCCAGTACGGCGTGGCCGTCCTCGGCAAGCCGCCGGCGAGCGGCCTCAACCTCAGCGTGTACATCCTGCCCCCGGCGATTCTTGCCGCCGGCGTGGCGATCCTGGCCATCGCCCTGCCGCGCTGGCGGCGGCGGACCCGCGCCGCTCCAGGCCCGGCGGCCGCATCGGCTCCGCCGCTCGAGCCCGCCGAGGCGGATCGACTCGAGCGGGAGCTCAGTCAGTTCCGCGACTGAACACAGCTCGCCGAGGGGCTACATCGAGTCTGGCGCGCTCACACCGAGCAGCCGCAAGCACAGCGCGATCGTCCGCTGAGTGCCCAGCGACAGCGCGATCCGAAGCGACTCGACCGCCGGCGGCGTCGCGCCGATCACCCGGCACGCCTCGTAGAACGTGGTGAATTCCTGCGCGAGCTCGAGTGAGTAGGCGGTGATCCGGTGGGGGGCGCGCCGCTCGGCGGCCTCCGCGACCTCGCCGGGAAACGCCACCAGCTTCTTGATCAGATCGCGCTCGGGCTCCTGAAGCGAAAGCGCATCCCCGTCCGGGCGCGAAACCGCACCCCAGTCCGCGCGCAGCGCCGCGTCCACGCGTTCCTCCGGCAACCGCCGCAGCATCGAGGCGATCCGGGCGTGGGCGTACTGGACGTAGTAGACGGGGTTCTCACGCGACTGCTTGCGCGCGAGCTCCACGTCGAGCTTGATCACCCGGTCGTGCGAGCTCTGGAGCATGAAGAACCGGGTAGCGTCGACCCCGATGGCGTCGATCAGGTCGTCGAGCGTCACGAAATCGCCGCGGCGTTTGGACATCGCAAACGCTTCGCCTTCCTTGACCAGGTGAACGAACTGCAGCAGCGGCATTTCGACCGTGTCCGGATCGCCTCCCAGCGCGGCCATCGCGGCCTTCATCTCGCGCACGTAGGCCGCGTGATCGGAGCCGACCGGAACCATCTGGCGCTCGAAACCGCGCTCGCGCTTGTTCTGGATGTACGCGATATCGGCGGCCAGATAGGTGGGTTGGCCGTTCGAGCGAATCACGACGCGGTCCTTGTCGTCGCCGAAGGTCTTGGTGCGCAGCCATAGCGCACCTTCGGCCTGATAGAGATGACCCTCCCGCTCGAGAATCGACAGCGCGCGCTCGACCTGGCTGGGCGATCCCTCGTGCAGCGTTCGCTCGCTGAAGTAAACGTCGAAGTGAACGCCGTAGCGCTCGAGCGTCGCCTTGATGCGGGCGAGCAGCGGGTCGACCGCCTGGCGCGCCAGATAATCCGGATCGGCCTCCGCAGCGCCCGGGATCTCAGCGGCCAGATCGGCCACATAGGAGCCTTGATAGCCGCCTTCGGGCAGCTCCTCACCCCGAGCCCGCGCCCGGACCGACTCGCCGAGCAGCCGGATCTGATTGCCGGCGTCGTTGAAGTAATACTCGCGCGACACCGCGTGACCGTGGTGCTCGAGGATCCGCGCGAGCGCGTCCCCATATGCGGCATGGCGGCCGCTCGCGGCGACCAGTGGGCCGGTCGGGTTGGCCGACACGAACTCGATCAGCATCCGCTCGGGACGCTCTGCCCCGTCGGCACCGAATCGCTCGCCGGCGCCGAGCACGAAGGACAGCGCGCGTCGGTGCCACGCGTCGGACATCACCAGGTTCAGGAATCCCGGGCCGGCCACCTCGGCCCGGGCGAGGCTCGGCCCCAGCGACGTCTCGAGCTCGGACTTGATTCGACCAGCGATCGCGTGAGGCGCCGCCGAGAGCACCGGCGCCAGCAGCATCGCCGCGTTGGTCGAATAGTCGCCCATGGCCTTATGGCGAGGGCGGTCCAGGGTCGGCTGCGCCGTCGGCTCCGCGGCGCTCCCCCGCACCCCGTCGGCGGCGGCGCCGACGGCCGCGGCCAGCGCATCGAGCGGAGCCTTGATTCCCACGGTCGTCACAGCCCCTGGATTGCTCCCCGCATCGGCGGGACGCCTCGCGGCGGCTGGAACATGCGGTCGAGCCGCTCCACCGCCGCCGGCGGGCCTATCGCGATGATCATGTCCCCCACCCGGAGCTCGGTCGGCGCCGGCGGCTGGGTCTCGAGCCGACCGTCGGGATGCCGGATGGCCACGATCACGGCAGCGCCGCTCACATCGCCGATCGTCTTGCCCACCGCCTCACATGCGGGTGAGACCTCGATCTCCTCCGTGCGGTAATCGGCCACGTCGAACGCTCCGCCGACCTGGGGTCGCAGCGCCACCCGCGCCATCTCGGATCCGGAGGTCTTGTAAGGCGAGATCACCCGGTCGGCGCCGGCGCGGAGCAGCTTCTTCTCCGAGTCCTCGGCCGATGCCCGGGCGATGATCAGGATGTCCGCCCGCAGCTCTCGCGCGGTCATCGTGATGAAGATGTTCTCGGCGTCGGAGTCCACGCAGGCGATCACTCCCTGGGCGCGCTCGATCCCGGCCTGCTCCAGCACCTCGTCGTCCGACGCCTCGCGCTCGATCACCGGGATCCCGACCGACCGAGCCGCCTGTCGGTTCGCCGGGTTCGGGTCGATGACCACGTGCTCGGCGCCTGCCGCGCGCAGGTCGTGCGAGACCTGACGCCCGACCCGGCCGAAGCCGCAGACGATGTAGTGGTCGCTGAAGGAATCGATCATCTTCTCGATTCGGCGCTCGTCGAGCACGCCGCTGAGCTGGCCCGAGACGAAGAACTCCGCCACCGTGGCCAGCGCGTAAAAGAGCGTACCTATCCCGAGCAGCTCGAGGCAGACCTTGAGCACCCGCCCGCCACCGTCGCCCGGATCCGGGATCGAGCCGAGCGTGGTGACGGTGTCGAGTGTCCATGCGAATCCGTAGGCCACGGAGACGCCTTCGGTGACGACGAACCCGATCGTGCCGGCGAGCACCAGCGCCACGAGCGCGGCGATCAGGATTCCCAGTCGCCGCATGAACAGCCGCACCTCGCGCCGGGCGTGCGCGCGCTGCTCGAGGACGCGGTGGCGCTCCGGTGCACCGCCCTCGCCTGCGAACGTCCAAGCCCCGCTTCGACTCGAGTCCGCCATTAGGCAGGTTCTCTGCGGCCGGCCCGCGTGTGGCGGCACGTACTCATCGGTGCGTCAGTAGTGATATGGCTCTCCGGCCAGGATCTTGTGCGCGCGATAAACCTGCTCGAGCAGGACCACGCGCGCGAGTTGGTGCGGGAGGGTGATCCGGCCGAGCGACAGGCGGTGGTCGACGTCGTCGAGGTCGAGCCCGAACGGACCGCCGACCACGAAGCAGAGGTCCTGTCCACTCCGGCGGCGTGCCTCGAGGAACTGACTGAAGGCGACCGAGTCGAACTCCTCACCCTCCCGATCGAGCAGGGAGACGAACACCCGCGCAGGGATGCGGCGGCTGACGTGATCGTCTTCGCGCACCTCGACCAGCTCGAGCTTGACATGGCGCGCGAGCAGCTTCTGGTAGTGCTGGACATCGTCGGAGAACGGCGGGCGCAGCCTCCCGACGGCTACGAGAAGGATCCTCACGATAGGATCCTACGGTCCCATGGACGATCCCGGCCGCCCCGAGCGGCACATCAACATTCACTTCGCACCGGACATCATGGCCGGCGTGTACGCGAACTTCGCCAACGTGAGCCACTCGGACTACGAGTTCACGATCACGTTCGCGCGCGTGGACCACGAGGTGGAGGACGACGAAATCCCGGGCGTCGTCGTCTCGCGGATCAACCTGAGCGCCCGTTTCATGCGTGAGCTGATCGACGCGATGCAGGACAACTATTCGAAGTGGCAGACCCGCGAGGGGATCAAGAACCTGCCCGAGTACGGCGGCACTCAGGAACCCGACGAACCCTCCGAATAGCTCACGGCAGCGCCGATCCGCTCTGCCGTCGGAGGATGCGTAGCCAGCAGTGAAGTGAGCCAGCGCGGTGGCTCGAGGTCCGCGACGTTCTGCACCGCGATCGCCCGCTCGAACGAGATGAACGCCTCCGGGGCGCCGGTAAGCGTCAGCGAGTAGGCGTCGCTGCGGCGCTCGATCGCCCGGGACAGGCGGTTGCCGATCAACCCGGTGGGCGCGCCGATCACCACGGCGGCCAGGGCCAGGGCGGGAAGGGCAGCCGGCGTCCCGCGCTCGGGCGAGAGCTCCCAACTCAAGCGCTGCACGGCGAGCGCGGCGGCCGGCGCCACCAGCGCGGCGTACAGAAGACCCCGGGGCACGTCGCGACCCCGCACGTGCGCGAGCTCGTGCGCGACCACCACGCGGACCTCGTCGCGGCTATAGCGATCGAGCAGGGTGTCGAACAGCACGACGCGCTTGGTCGGTCCGAGCCCGGCCACGTAGGCATTGGCAGCGGTGGTGCGGCGGCTGGCATCCACCGAATAGACCTCCCCCACCTTGACCCCCGCTGCGCGGGCCAGCTCGAGCACATCCGAGCGCGTCTCGCCCTCGGCAAGGGGCGTGAACTCGTTGAACGCCGGGTCGAGCACGACGGGCGCCAGCGCGGCCAGGGCGCCCCCGAAGACGACCGAGCCGACGGAGGCCGGAAGCCACCACCGCCGGGGATAGCGGCGGGTGATCCCCACCGCCGCCGCGCCCGCCCCGGCCGCGAGCACCGCCTCGATCGCCCCGCCCTTGATCAGGTCGGCTACCCACCCGCGCCAGGACTGGGTGACCAGCCCGACCGTCATCCCGCGCCTACGGGCGATCGCTCGCAGCGGCAGCGCCGGCAGCGACAGCGACACGGCGAGGCTCGCGCCCGTCGCGGCGCCCCCGAGCAAGGGACGCTTGAATCCCCGGGGGAGCGCCCGTGGCGGGCGGCGCACCACCAGGGCCAGCGCGCCGACCTCGACCGCGGCGGCGGTCAGTGCGAGCGCCAACTGCGGACGGGCGAACCGCGCCCCTCGCGCGATTTCGTCCTCGCTGAAATAGCTGTGGACGTCGATCGGGGCAGGCTCGATCGGGCGTTCGCGCGGGGACAGCAGCCGTACGCCAAGCTCAGCGGCGAGGACGGCCAGCAGCGCCGGTTCGAGCAGTCGGTGGCGCGGCGGGGGCCCCACCAGCGAGACTGTAGCCGCGGAGCACCAACCGCGGTCACATGAGAGTCGCAATCGTTTCGGACATCCACGGAAATCGGCACGCCTTTGAGGCGGTACTGGACGCGATCGAGGCGTCCGAGTGCCAGGAGATGTGGTGTCTGGGCGACCTGGTCGGCTACGGCGCGGAGCCTGATGCGTGCGTCGAGCTGGCTCGCAGGTACGCCACGATCTGTCTGGCCGGCAACCACGACCTGGGAGTGCGCGGCGCGCTTCCCCTCGAGGAGTTCTCCCGCGGCGCCGCCCTGGCCGCGCGCTGGACCCAGAACGTGATCACTCCGGAAACCCGGGAGTACCTGGACAAGCTCGAGCCGGTCCACCTCAACGAGAACGTTGGCCTGTACCACGCGAGCCCGCGGGATCCGGTGTGGGAGTACGTGCTGTCGCCCCTGCAGGCCGAGCTCTGCCTCGACGCCCAATCGCACCGGGTCTGCCTCATCGGCCATTCGCACGTAGCGCTGTCCTTCTCGCGGGATGAGGGCGAGTCGGTCAGCGGCCAGACGCGCAGGCCCGGCGAGGAACTCGACATCACCGCCGGCGAATGGCTGATCAACCCGGGCAGCGTAGGCCAGCCGCGGGACAGCGACGCCCGCGCCGGATGGCTCGAGCTGGATCTGCGAACCTGGGAGGCCATCTACCGGCGAACCGAGTACGACATCGCCGGCGCGGCGGCCGCGATCCGGGCCGCGCGGCTTCCCGATTCCCTGGCTGAACGCCTCTCCTACGGCCAGTAAGCCCGGCGAGCGCGCTCGGCCCAGGGCGCCACCCGGGGCCAGGGGAAACCAATCCGGCTAACGAAATGCCAACCACGCAACCGTCTAAAGTGAGCACGCGCATGCGCTGTGCGCCTCGCGCCATCCTGGCCGGCGGGCTTGGCTTCGCCGCCGCGTTTCTCGTCGCCTGCGGCGGCAGCTCCGGCCTGCTCTCGGGCAATCAGTCGGTCGACCTGAGTGGGCAGGCCGACGAGATCTCCGCGGCCGTCCAGGCGGGCAACTGTGGCGCGGCAATCAACGCGAGCGCGGCTCTGGACCGCAAGGTCCACACGCTTCCGGCCACCGTAAACCCCACCCTGCGCAGCAACCTGACCCAGGGCGCGAGCACGATCGCGCAGCTCGCGGCCAAGCAGTGCCGGCACCACACCGCGTCCACCGCCTCCACCGCCTCGACGCCCACCACCTCGCCTTCGACCACCACGACGACATCGACGTCGACCAGCACCTCGACCAGCACGACGACCCCGACGACCACGACCACGACCTCGAGCACGTCGACCACCGCAACCACGCCCACCAACACGGGTACTACTTCTACGACGACTGGTGGCGCGGGGCTCGGGGAAAGCACCACCACCACCGGCAACGGCAACGGCAGCGGCAGCGGCAGCGGCGGAGCGGGCGCGGGGAATGGAAACGGCAACGGAACCGGCGGTGGCGGGTGACTGATGGAACATCGATCGTCGGGCGCTACCGGATTGAGCGCCGCCTCGGCGTCGGGGGCATGTCGACGGTGCGGCTCGCCTTCGACGAGCGCCTCGAGCGCTACGTGGCGATCAAGCTGCTGGCCGAGCACCTGGCGGACGACCCGACCTTCGTCTCGCGCTTCCGCCGCGAGGCGCTCGCCGCGGCGCGGCTCGTGCATCCGAACATCGTCCAGGTGTTCGACTTCGGGTTCGACGAGCGGCAGGGTCAGCACTTCATCGTGATGGAGCACGTCCCCGGCCACTCCTGCGCCGAGCTCCTGCGCGACCACGGCCGGATGGACGTCGACCAGGCCGTCGAGGTCGTTACCCAGGCCTGCCGCGGCCTCGACTACGCCCACCGCAACGGCGTCGTGCATCGCGACGTCAAGCCCGGCAACCTGCTCGTGTCGGACTCAGACGTGGTCAAGCTGGCCGACTTCGGAATCGCCCGCGCCACCGACCAGTCGAGCATCACGCAGGTGGGCTCGGTGCTCGGCACGGCGGCATACCTGGCGCCCGAGCAGGCGCGCGGCGACGAGGCCGGACCGCGCGCCGACCTCTACTCGCTCGGGGTCGTGACCTACCAGCTCCTGACCGGCCGGCTGCCCTACGAAGCCAACTCGCTGTCCGAGCTCGCCCTCAAGCAGCAGCGCGAACCGCCGGTCGCCGTCGACGAGATAAACCGGCAGGTGCCGCCGGAGCTGGCCGCCGCGGTCGCGCTGGCGCTCGCTCTCGACCAGGAGGAGCGTCCCGCCAGCGCCGCTCAGTTCGCCGAGACGCTCGCCAATGGAGCGCGCGGCCTCGAGCCGCTTCCCGACGGCGCCCGGACCAGGAACCTCGGCAAGACCGCCTCGACCCGCGTCATGTCCGGACGCGGCGCACCGACCGCCCAGACTCGCGTGGCGAGCGCCCCGGCCACCGCCGCGCGAGGTCCCGCGACGGCCCGCACCCGTCAGCTCGATCCCCACCCGGCGACATATCCGCCACCGATGGGGGCGTACGGCCCGGACGAGGCATATCGGCAACAGACCGAGCGGGCGCGTAGCGGGCGAGCCGCGCGCCGCTTCATCGCCTTCCTGGCCGTCGTGCTGCTGTTCGTCGCCGCGGTGGCAGCGGCGGTGACGATCTCGGCGAGCACGTCGAGCAGCGCCGTGCACTTCCGCAGGGTCATCGCGCACGACACGAGCAGCGCGATCAAGCAGTTCGAGAACCTGGTCAACCAACACACGAAGTAGGGCGGAACATCGCGGATTTGGGGCCTCGCTTCGCTCGGCGTCCGTGGGGCCACCTACCCCATCCGGACACGGGTTGAGGGTCCCTCAGGCGCACACGCCCGGCCAGCCCGCAGCGCGCCCGCCACCTCGGCCAACCGCCCCGCGTCGACCGCCGCCCGCAGGTAGTCCATCAACCGGGCGATGAACCACAGGTTGTGCAGCGTGACCAGCCGCAGCGCAGTCAGCTCGCCGGCGCGGAGGAGGTAGTGCAAGTAGGACCGGGAGAAACCCGCCGAGCACGCCGGGCATCCGCAGCCTTCGAGAATCGCCTCGCGTGACGCACGCCAGCGGCCCTTGGCCAGATCGACCCGCCAGCCGGCGACGGGGTCGGGAACCAGCGCGACGCCATGGCGCCCCAACCGGGTCGGCAAGGCGCAGTCGAACGTGTCGATCCCGAGCTCCACCCCGGCGATCAAGTCGTCGACGTCGCCGATCCCGAGCAGGTGGCGGGGCCGGGCCGGCGCGCGCCGCTCTAACTCCGCCGTGGTCCAGGAGACAACTTCGTGCATCTGGGCCTTCTCACGACCGAGGGATCCGCCGATCGCGATCCCGTCAGCGCCGCTCGAAGCGACCACAGCCGCCGACGCGCGCCGCAGGTCCCAATCCACGCCGCCCTGGACGATCCCGTACACGGCCTGTCCGGCCGGCCCGTGGTCGGCGTGCCAGCGCAGGCAGCGCTCGAGCCAGCGATGCGTGCGCTCCATCGAGCGCTCGGTGTAGTCGCGCGAGACATGGAACGGAGTGCATTCGTCGAACACGAGCGCGATGTCGGAGCCGAGGGCGGCCTGAACCGACATCGAGCCCTCCGGCGAAAGAAACCGCTCACGGCCGTCGACGTAGGAGCGAAAGCGCACACCCTCCTCGGCGATGGACAGGATCGCGCCGGTTCGTCCGTCCGGGTCGGGACCTCCGGTCCGCTTCCGGCCGCGGCCTTTGATCTCGTCGGCCACGCCCCCGTGGCCCATGGAAAACACCTGAAACCCGCCCGAGTCGGTGATGATGGCCTGGTCCCAGCGCATGAACCCGTGCAGGCCCCCGAACTCCTCGACGAGCTCGGGGCCCGGCGCCAGCAGCAGGTGGAACGTGTTGCCGAGGATCAGCTCATAGCCGAGCGCGGCCACCTCGCGCGGCTCGAGGGTCTTGACCGCGCCCTTGGTGGCCAGGGGCACGAACGCAGGAGTCCGAACGTCGCCGTGGCTCAGGTGAAGCGTGCCGGTGCGGGCACGCGAATCAGGCGAGCGGGTCCGAACCGTGAACATCGCGGCACGGACCCTACTCGGCTCCCACGGCGTCCGGTCCGGCCGGCGCGAGAGCGCGCCGGCCCGGACGGACCCAACGGGAGGGAGGACAACTAGCTCGCGGGCGACTCGGTGTTCTCGGCGCCCTCGATCGTCTTGGCGGCGCCGCCGACCGAGATCTGGACCTTGCGCGGCTTGTGCTGCTCAGGCTTCGGGATGCGTACCTCGAGCACGCCGCTGTCGAACTTGGCCTGGATACCCTCGGCGTCGACGCCCTCGGGAAGCGTCAGCGACCGGGAGAACGAGCCCGATGCGCGCTCAACGCGGTAATAGCCCTCGTTGCGCTGCTCGTGCTCGACCTTGCGCTCGCCCGAGATCGTCAGGACGTTGTCCTCGAGCTCGATGTTCACATCGCCCTCGCTCAGGCCGGGCAGATCGGCGCGCAGGACGAAGTGGTCATCGGTCTCCACCACGTCCATGGCCGGGATCCAGCGCCGCAGCGCGGTCTGGCCGCCGTTGCCTGGGGCGGGCGCGTCGAAGAAAGTGTTGAACAGCCGGTTCATCTCGTTCTGCACCGTCTGGATCTCCCTGACGGGCTCCCACCTGATCAATGCCATTTCCAAAACCTCCCTTGGGACTACAGATTACGTTCCTGCCACAGTATGAAATCTAAGTGGCTTGATGTCAAGTATAGTTCGCTTCAGTGATACAGATCGTCAGCGACGGGCCAGATTTCACGCGCGGCGCTCATCGCCGCGCCCCCGCCGCCACGAGCAGCTCCGCACGCTGCTGCGCGAGGAGCTCGGGATCGCGCCGTGCGCCGAGACGCTGCAGCTCCATACCGAGCTGCTCAGCGAGCGCGCGCCCGCCGCCGGCTGAACCTCAGGACGAGATCATCGACTGCCCGGTCATCGCCTCGGGCTGCTCGATACCGAGGATCTGAAGCACCGTTGGGGCCACGTCGGCCAGGATCCCCTTCTCGCGCAGATGGACTCCGGACGCGGTGACGATGAACGGGACTGGGTTGAGCGAATGCGCGGTGTTGGGGCTGCCGTCGTCCTCGAGCATGTGGTCGCAGTTGCCGTGGTCGGCCGTGATCACGCACGCGCCACCGGACTCGTGCACCGTCGCCACGATCTCCCGGAGGCAGCCATCGACGGTTTCGACCGCGCGGACGGCGGCTTCGATCACGCCGGTATGCCCCACCATGTCCGGGTTGGCGAAGTTGATGATTCCGAACTTGGGCGAGTCCTCGCGCCATGCTCCGACGAACGCCCGCGCCACCTCTGGCGCGCTCATCTGCGGCTTGTGGTCGTAGGTCGGGACGTCGCGGGGCGAGGGCACCAGTTCGCGCCGCTCGCCATCGAACGGCTCCTCCTCGCCGCAGCTGAAGAAGTAGGTGACGTGGGCGTACTTCTCGGTCTCGGCCACGTGCAGCTGTCGCACCTCCCGCTTGGCCAGAACGCGCGGAAGGGTCATTGAGGGCCGCTCGGGCGGGAACGCCACCGGGTAACCCCAATCCTCCTCGTACTGGGTCATGGTGGCGTAGCGCTCGACGACCCGCGCGCCGCCCCGATCGATCTCGTCGAAGCCGGGTTCGGCCAGCGCGCGCGTGATCTGGCGCATCCGGTCAGGACGGAAGTTGAACGCGAACACAGAATCGCCCGGGCGGATGCACGCCTCACGGTCGCCCACCCGGACCGGAGTGATGAACTCGTCTGTCTCGTCGCGGTCGTAGGCCTGCTTCGCCGCCTCCGCCGCCGACGCTGCGCGGTGCTCGGCGCGACCGTGCACCAGCAGGTCATACGCCCGCTGCGTGCGGTCCCAGCGGCGGTCGCGATCCATCGCCCAGTAGCGACCGACCACCGATCCGATGCGGCCCGCGCCGGCATCCTCCATCCAGCCCTGAACGGTCTCCAGATAGCCGGCGCCCGAGTGCGGCAGCGTGTCGCGCCCGTCGGTGAAGGCATGCACGACCAGATCCTCGACCCCCAGCGACGCACCCAGGCGAATCAGCGCCTGCAAATGCGCCCACCCCGAATGCACGCCGCCGTCCGACACCAGCCCGATCATGTGGACACGCGGGGCCTCCGAGAACGCCTCGCGCAGGACGCGGTTGGAGGCAAACTCGCCCGTGCCGGCCGCCTCGTCGATCCGCGTCAGGTCCTGCATCACGACCGCGCCCGCGCCAAGGTTCATGTGGCCGACTTCGGAGTTCCCCATCTGACCTTCGGGCAGTCCCACGGCCCGCCCGCACGCGATCAGGTGCGAATGCGGATAGCTGGACCACAGCTCGTCGAACACCGGCGTGTCGGCCAGCGAAATCGCGTTGCCGGGACCGCGCGGCGCGATTCCCCAGCCGTCCAGCACGACCAGGACGCAGGCCCCGACGGGCAGCTCTTCGGGCCCCGCCGGAAGCGCCATCAGGACCGGGCGGCCGCGTCGGCGATGGCGGTGAAGGACTCCGGATCGAGGCTCGCCCCGCCCACCAGCGCGCCGTCGATGTCCGGCAGGCACAGCAGCTCGCCGCAGTTCTCGGACTTGACGCTGCCGCCGTACAGGACTCGGGTGCGCTCGGCTTGCTCAGGCGAGCGGTCCGCCACCAGCGCCCGGATGAACGCGATCGCCTCCTGGGCCTGCTCGGGCGTCGCGACGCGCCCGGACCCGATCGCCCAGATCGGCTCATACGCGATCACCACGTCGCCCAGACGAGTGGTATCCACGCGGGCCAGGTCCTCCTGGACCTGGTGGCGGAGCTTGCGCTCGGTATCGCCCGCCTCGCGCTCATCCTCGGTCTCGCCCACGCACAGGATCGGGACGAGCCCGGCCTCGAGCGCCACCGGCACCTTGAGCTGGAGCGCGCGATCGGTCTCACCGAACATCTGGCGCCGCTCGGAGTGCCCCAGGATCACGCCCTGCACGCCCAGCTCAACCAGCATCGGGGCTGACACCTCGCCGGTGAACGCACCCTCGGGCGCATGGTGCATGTTCTGTGCGTACACCTGCACTCGAGAGCCGCGCGCGGAGTCAACCAGCGCCTGCAACGCCAGGTATGGGGGGCAGATCGCCGCGTCGACGCCCTGCAGACTCGAGACGCGTGGCAACAGCGCGGCGATGAACGCCTCGGCCTGGCTAACGGTTTTGTACATCTTCCAGTTGCCCGCGATCAGCGGCGTGCGCCCGGACCCGGTCGAGCTCATGTCAGGGCCTCCACCCCGGGCAGCCGCTTGCCCTCGATCAGCTCGAGCGTGGCCCCGCCCCCGGTCGAGAGGTGGGTGACCTCGCCGTCGAGGCCGAACTGGCGCAGCGCGGCCGCCGAGTCGCCGCCCCCGACCACAGTCGTGCCGGGCGCCAGGGCCACCGCGTGCGCCACGGCGGAGGTGCCCAACGCGAACGGCGGGAGCTCGAACGCGCCCATCGGCCCGTTCCAGAAGACGGTCCCGGCCTGGGCGATCACCTCGGCGTAGGTGTCTCTGGTTCGCTGGCCGACGTCCAGCCCCATCCACCCGTCGGGCACGTCGACCCCGTCGATCTCCCGTACGTTGGCGTCCTCGGCGAACCGATCCCCGATCACGAGGTCGACCGGCAACAGCAGCTCGGCCCGCGCCCCCGAGACCGACTCGAGCGTCCGCCCGGCCAGCGCGACGTCCTCCGCGGCACACAGCGAATCGCCGACGGCGTGACCCCGTGCGGATAGGAAGGGAAAGCACATCGCGCCGCCGATCAGGATCGTGTCGGCGGTTTCGAGGAAGCGGTCGATGACGCCGATCTTGTCGCTGACCTTGGCGCCGCCGAGGACCGACACGAGCGGCCGCGCGGGATCCTCGAGCAGCGCCGTCAGCGTCCCCACCTCGCGCTCGAGCAGGGATCCGGCCGCGTGCTCCGGGACCAGCCGTGCCACGCCCTCGGTCGAGGCGTGCGCACGGTGGGCGGCGCCGAATGCGTCGTCCACGTACACATCGGCCAGGTCGGCCAGCGCATGGGCCAACCCGGGGTCGTTCTTGGTTTCCCCGGGCTCATAGCGCACGTTCTCGAGCAGGAGCACCCCACCGGGACCGAGCTCGTCAGCCGCGGCCCGGACGTCATCGCCTACCACCCCCGGGGCCACCCGAACCGACGTATCGATCAGCTCACCCAGTCGTTCGGCGACCGGGGCCAGCGACAGCGATGCCTCGCGGTCCTTGGGACGCCCCAGGTGCGAGACAAGCACTATCCGGGCGCCCCGCCGGCGCAGCTCCTCGATCGTGGGCAGGGCGGCACGGATCCGCATGTCGTCGGCCACCCGACCATTCTGGAGCGGCACGTTGAAGTCGACCCTGACCAGCACCCGCTTGCCGTTCAGATCACCCAGGTCTCGCAGTGTCTTCACAGCAGCTTCTGCGCCACGTCCACGACGCGGTTCGAGTATCCCCACTCGTTGTCGTACCAGGCGACGAGCTTGACCATGGTGCCGTCCATCACCGCGGTGAGCTGGGCGTCGAAGATCGAGGAGTGCTCGTTCTTGATGATGTCGGTCGAGACGATCGGTTCCTCGGTGTACTGGAGGATCCCCTTCAGAGCACCATCGGCGGCGGCCTTCATCGCCTGGTTGAGCTCCTCGATGCTCGTCTCCCGGTTCGCCTCCACGGTCAAGTCGACGACGCTCCCGGTCGGTACCGGCGCACGGATGGCAAACCCGTGCAGCTTTCCCTGCAGGTCCGGGATCACCAGGCCGATCGCCTTGGCCGCGCCGGTCGAGGCCGGGATCAGGTTGATCGCCGCCGCGCGCGCTCGGCGCAGGTCGCGGTGGGGCATGTCCTGCAGGCGTTGGTCGGCCGTGTAGGCATGGATCGTGGTCATCAGCCCGTGCTTGATGCCGACCGTGTCGTGCAACACCTTCGCCACCGGCGCCAGGCAGTTGGTCGTGCACGACGCGTTCGAGATCACGTTGTGCTTGTCGCGGTCGTAGACCTCGGCGAAGTTGACCCCGAGCGCGACGGTCACGTCGGGCTCCGTGGCCGGCGCCGAGATCAGGACCTTTTTGGCGCCGGCCTCGAGGTGCTTGGACGCGTTCTCGCGGTCGGTGAACAGGCCGGTCGACTCGATCACCACCTCCGCGCCGAGATCTCCCCAGGGCAGCGTTGCCGGATCCCGTTCGGAGAACAGCCGGATCTCATTGCCGTCGACGCGGATCCCGGTGTCGGCAGCCTCGACCTCACCGGGGAACGGACCGTAGTTGGAGTCGTACTTGAGTAGGTGCGCGGCAGTCTTGGCGTCGATGATGTCGTTGGCGCCGACCCATTCGACGTCGGCCCCTTGCTCGTAGGCGGCGCGGAAGACGTTGCGCCCGATCCGCCCGAAGCCGTTGATCCCGACGCGTACCGCCATGCGCGCACCTCCTTCTTCGACTCCCTAAGAAAATGCCGACTCTCCGCCGGCAGCCCGAAGGCTAGCGGTCATCTGCGTGACACGACCTCTACCCGTAAGCCGTCGGGATCTCTCATATACGCCGCGTAGTAGCGCTCGCCGTACTGCGGCCGCAGACCCGGTGGGCCGTCGTCGGTGCCACCGTTGGCCACCCCACCGCCGTAGGCTGCGTCCACGGCGGCCTTGCCGCTCGCAGCCACTGCGAGGTGGCCGTACCCGGGCCCGGGCGTCCGGCCTCGCACCACGATCCACACCTGCGGCTCGTTGAGCCCGTAGGCGATCGCGTGGTCGGACTGCACCATCCGCCGAGCTCCGAGCGGATAGAGCACCGCGTCATAGAAGCGCGCCGAGCGGGCGAGCTCGGCCACCTCAAAGCCGACGTGGTCGATCACGCCGGCCGGCTCACGTCCCGGTTCATCACGTGTACGAGGTACTCGGACTCGGAGCTGTAGCGCGCCGCCAGGTGCGCGGCGATGGCCACCGAACGGTGGCGGCCGCCCGTGCAGCCGATCGCCACCACCAGATGCGCCTTGCCCTCGGCCAGGTACTGCGGCAGCAGGTAGTCGAACAGCGGATGCAGCCGCTCGTAGAAGGCATCGAGTTCGCCGTCGCGATTGATGTACTCGACGATGCGGGGGTCTTCGCCGGTCAGCGGCCGCAGGTCTGGCTCGTAGTGCGGGTTGGGGAGGAACCGGACGTCGAGCAGCAGGTCGGGGTCGCGTGCCGGTCCGTACTTGAAGCCGAAGCTCTGGAAGGTGACGGCCAGCCGGCCCGGGGTGCGGGTGGGTAGCAGCTCGTCGGCCAGCTTGCGGCGCAGCATCGCCGCCGTCAGGCCGCTTGTGTCGATCACCACATCGGCTCGGCCCCGCAGCGGCGCCAGCAGATCGTGCTCGCGCGCGATGCCCTCGCTCACGGTGCCGGTCGGGGCCAGCGGGTGCCGGCGTCGAGTTTCCTTGTAACGGGTGAGCAGGCTCGATTCGTCCGCGTCGAGGAACAGCACGCGGTGCTTGACCCCGCTGGCCCGCAGGTCGTCGAGCATCGTCGCGAACCCCTCGAAGTAGGTGCCGGCGCGGACATCGGACACCACAGCGGCGCGCTGTACCTTCGAGCCGGTGTGCATGAACAGCTCGACCAGCGAACGGATCATCTCCGAGGGCAGGTTGTCGACGCAGAAGTAGCCCTCGTCCTCGAAGACGGCCATCGCGGTCGACTTGCCCGCGCCCGAGAACCCAGTGATGATCACCAGGTCGGTGAGGACGCTAACAACGTCCTCCGAGGTTACGATCTGCTCGCCGAGCTCATCCACGCCTGTTAGCTCCATGCTAGGAAGCTTGACGGGTCAAGCGGACAAGGGACTGGGTAAGTCGCCGCAGTGGCTACGACCGCCGCGTCGGCTGCGTCAGGTATGGCACGATGCGCTCGTGCGGTGGCGCGGTGCGCAGACCACGATCCTCACCGCGCTAACGCTCCTGGCACTGGGAGCGGGCATCTGGCACGCCGCTCTCACCAAGTCCGACAGCGACCCCGCCAACGCCGCGGCGCGGCCCCACGACCCATCTGGGCCGTCCGCCGCGTACGCCACCGAGGACGCATCTGGGTCATCCGCCGTGTACGCCACCGTCGACCCAGCGCCGGCCGGCGCCCCGCTGCCGGCGGGATTCCTCGGGCTCTCGCTGGAGTACAGCGCGCTCGAGGCCTACACCGGCGCCGATCCGGCCGCGCTCAACCCGGTGTTCATCCAGCTGCTGCGCAACCTCGGCCAGCCGCTCGTCCTGAGGATCGGCGGAAACACGACCGACGCGACATGGTGGCCGGTGCACGGCATGTCGCGCCCGTCCGGGGTCAACTACGCGCTGAGCGGCGATTGGCTGGCCAGCGCGCGGGCGCTCGCCGCCCGGCTCGGCGCGAAGCTGATCCTGGGGGTGAACCTCGCGGCGGGACGTCAACGGTTGACCGCCGCGGAGGCCGCGGCGCTCGTCCGGGGGGTCGGGGCGGGCAACCTGGCAGCGCTGGAACTGGGCAACGAACCCGATGTCTACGGCGTGTTTCCGTGGTACCGCAAGCACGGCCGGCCGGTGTATGCCCGAGGCGCCGGCTACGACCTGAACGCGTTCATCCGCGAGCTCCGGGGCTCAGCCGCCCTCCTCCCCCGGGTGCCCCTGGCCGGCCCGGCCACCGCCGAGCTGCCCTGGCTCGCCGGAGTCCCGGCCCTGATCGCGGCCGAGCCCGGCCTGCGCATGGTCAGCGCTCACCGGTACCCGATTCAGGGGTGCCTGAAGGACCGCAGCTCCCCCTCCTATCCGTCGATCGCCAATCTCCTGAGCAGCCGCTCCTCGACCGGCCTCGCCGAGGCGCTCGCGCCGTACGTCGCCCTCGCCCACGATCACAGGCTGCAGTTCCGCGTCGATGAGTTGAACTCCGCCGCCCTGGCCGGCTGTCTGAGCCGCTCCGGCGTGAGTAACACGTTCGCCTCCGCTCTGTGGATGCTCGACGCGCTGTTCAACCTGGCCGGCGTCGGCGTTGACGGCGTGAACATCCACACCCTGCCCGGCGCCGCCTACGAGCTCTTCACGTTCCGGCGCGGTCCGGCCGGCTGGCAGGCCTTCGTCCACTCGGACTACTACGGCCTGCTGATGTTCGCGCAGGCCTTCCCGCCCAGGGCGCGGCTGCTCCCCGTCCACGCCGGCGCCGGATCGCTCAAGGTGTGGGCGACGCGCGGCGCCGACGGCCGGACACGGGTGACGTTGATCAACGAGAGCTCGCGGTCGCGCCGGGTGGAACTCCAACTCCCGTTCGGAGGCGACCAGGCCGAGCTCGAGTGGCTAAGCGCGCCGGGCATCGCCGCCGCCGACGGGGTGACGCTGGCTGGACAGACCTTCGGCGCGGAGACCGATACCGGACGCCTCGGCGGCGCGCCGACGACGCAACGGGTCGCGCAGCTGCTCGGCTGGTGCTCGATCCAGCTCCCGCCCTACAGCGCCGCCCTGTTGACGCGCTAGACGCGTTCCGCCGGCCCTACACCCCGGTCTTGTGCAGCTCGCGGTACACCTCGCGAGCGAGCTTGCCGGGAATCCCCGGCACGGCCTCGAGTTCCTCGCGCGAGGCGGCCAGGATCGCGTCGGGGGAGCCGAAGTGGTTGAGCAGCGCGCGCTTGCGGGCCGGCCCCACGCCGGGCAGTTCGTCGAGGATCGATGCGGTCATCGCCCTGTCGCGTCGGATGCGATGGTGGGTGATGGCGAACCGGTGCGCCTCGTCGCGGACCCGCTGGAGCAGTTGAAGCTCGACCGCGTCGTGGGGGAGCCGCAACGGTTCGCCTGATCCCGCTGTGAACACCTCCTCGATCCGCTTGGCCAGCGAGATCACGAACACGCCGCGCTCGCGGAAGGCGTGCAGCGCCCGCAGCCCGGCCGACAGCTGGCCCCTGCCGCCGTCGATCACGATCAGGTTCGGGAGCGCGGCGAAGCTCGGGTCGTAGTCCTTCTCGTGGGGCGACAGGTCGCGCTGACGCTCCCACTGGGCCAGCCGGCGCGAGAGCACCTCCTCCATGGCCGCGAAGTCGTCCGGCTCCCCCATCCGTCCGGCGCCGTTGCCATTGCCGTGGCCGTCGATCTCTCCGCGGATCTTGAACCGCCGGTAGTCGGACTTCTTCGGCGCGCCCCCCTCGAACACGACCATCGAGGCCACCGTGTTAGTGCCCATCAGCGTCGAGATGTCGAAGCACTCGATCCGCAGCGGAAGCGTGTCCAAGCCGAGCGCCTGTTGCAGGCCATCAAGCGCTTCCACCCGCTGCTGGCGCCGGCGCTCGGAGCGCAGCCGCTCTTGGTCCAGAGCGAGCCTGGCGTTGCGCTCGGCCAGCTCGAGGATCCGCCGTTTGTCCCCGCGCTCCGGCGCCCGGATCTCCACCGTGCCGTCGCGGCGGCTGGTGAGGGCCTGCTTCAGCCCGTCCGTGACGGGCAGCTCGTGCTGGACGACGAGCAGCGGCGGAACCATCATCGCGCTCGTGTAGTACTGGAGAATGAACGCCTCGGCCACTTCGCCGATCCCGCCGTGGGCCTCGTTGTCGAGGTAGAAGCTCTGCCGGTCGGACAGCACGCCGTCGCGCACCTGGAACACCTGCGCGTTTGCCTCGCCCTCGTGCACGGACACGGCGATCGCGTCCAGGGTCCCGGTTGACTCGTTGGCCACCCGCTGGCGCTCGAGCAACGAGTGCACGGCCCGCAGCCGGTTGCGCTCCCGCGCGGCGTCCTCGAAGCGCTGCTCGGCCGCCGCCTCCCGCATCGAGCGCTCGAGCGAGCGCTCGATGTCCCGGTAGCGCCCGGACAGGAAGTCGATCACCCCGTCGATCCCCTTCCGGTAATCCACCCGGCTTACGTAGCCCACGCAGGGCGCCTCGCAGCGCTTGATGTAGTAGTCCAGGCACGGAGAGCCGCTGCGCCGCCCTGGCTCGGGACCCTCACACGAGCGGAACATGAACACCTTGCCCAGCACCTCGAGCGTGGAGCGGACTCGCTTGGCGTTGCTGTAGGGGCCGAAATAGGCACGGTCGCGGCGATGGCGCTCGCGCGTGAAGTACACCCGGGGGAAGTCCTCGTCGAGCGAGATCGCGATATAGGGATAGGACTTGTCGTCGCGCAGGCGGATGTTGAAGCGCGGCTTGTATTGCTTGATGAAGTTCTGCTCGGCCAGCAGCGCCTCCGCCTCGGTGTGCACCACGAGCGCCTCGACCTGGTCGATCATGCCGACCAGGTCCTTGCCCCCACGCGTGCTCGGGTTCGAGAAATGCGACGCGACCCGCTTGCGGATCGACTTGGCCTTGCCGACGTAGATGACCTTGCCGCGCTCGTTGCGGAACAGGTAGACACCCGGCTCGTCGGGCAGTTCGCGGCGCCGATCGGCGGGGACTACGGACACGTCTTCGAGGATAGGCGTGCCACCCCACGCGCGGCATGCCGCTCCCGTCGCTGCACCCCGCTACTCTGATCCCGGCTACCTCGATGGCCACGCGATCCGCCAGCACCCCCGCTGATCTGAGCTTCGCCCAGCTCCTGCGCGCCCACGGCCTGCGCGCCACTGCCCAGCGCCGAGCGATCTACAGCGTCTTCGCCGACGCTGCCAGCGCCGATGCCGCCAACGCGCACCTCAGCGCCGAGGAGGTCTTCGACCAGGCTCGTCTTCAGCTCCCCGACCTCTCCCGCGCCACCGTGTACAACGCGCTGGGCGAGCTGGCCGAGGCTGGCCTGCTCGGGCTCGTCGAGGGGCCCGGGCCGCGGCGCTTCGACGCCAACGTCAACCCGCATCACCACTTCCGCTGCCGGCACTGCCATGAGCTGCACGACGTGGAGCTCGGCAATGTCGACGTCACCTTGCGCGAACGCGGGTTCCATTTCGAGAGTTCGCACGTGCTGCTCGAGGGGCTGTGCCCGCGCTGCGCGGCCGGCGCGCCAGCTGACCTTCGCTAGCCTTCTTCCCAAGCGCCGGCGGTGAGCCGGCCCCGGGCGGATACCCGGATCTCAGTACTTCCGCGCCGACCAGAGCACCGCGAAAACGGCGTAGGCCGACCCGGCGAGCAGGAGCAGCCACGCCACCGATCCGGCGCCGCTCCCCAGCAGCCGCGAGGTGGCGGTCAGGGTTAGCGCGGCCACCCCGAGCGCCACGTAGAGCAGGGCGCGTCGGCGATCGCCCAGCGAATAGAGCTGGGCCCGGCGCTCGCGGTAGCTGAGCGAGGCGAACCAGACGAGCGTGCCAAGGAAGGCCAGCGTCACCGCCTGGATGGCGACGTTCGCCGCCGTCACACCGCCCTGGATGAGCGCGACCGCCGCGGCGATCGCAAGCACGATCAGGATGTTGCGAACTGTCGTATTCACCGCAGACTTCAGCGTACCGCGGCGTAGGTCTCCCCGGGAGCGCGAACGCGGGCATCCGGGTCAGCGACCTCGGCTGCCACTCGCTCGGCCGCGCCTGCCCCTACCACGCGCTCGGCCGCGAACCGGTAGCCGACCCCGAAGTGCGTATGCACGTAGCGCCACCCCGGCGAGACGAGCTCGAGCTTGGTCCGCAGCTTGCGCACGAACACGTCCACCGACCGGTCTCCCCGGGCCATCGTGTAGCCCCAGACGCGCTGGTAGATATCCTCGCGCTCGAGCACGCGCCCGTCCGCAGCGGCCAGCTGCCGCAGGAGCTCGAACTCTTTGCGGGAAAGCGAGGTGGCCTGCTCGCCCACGTATGCGTCGTAGCGATCAGGTCTGATGGCGAGCTCGCCCGCCTCGATCGTCGCCTCCTCCAGGGGCAGCTCGCCGGCGCGCCGCCGGCGCAGCACGGCCTGGATCCGCGCCACCAGCTCCTCGGGATGGCAGGGTTTGGTGACCCAGTCGTCGGCTCCCGCCCGTAGGCCCTTCACCCGTTCTGACACGGTGACGGGCGCGCTGCACACCAGCAGGGCCAGCCCCGGCAGCGCGCCGGCCACGTGCTCGAGGTACTCCAGCCCGGTCAGCCGGGGATTGATGATCAGCGCGTGGAGCCGCAGGCCGGACAGGTGACCGGCGTCCGGGGGGAAAGCCAGCACCTCGATCTCCCACCGCAGGGCACCGAGTCTGCGCTCGAGAACGGTGAGCAGGCCGCGGTCGTCATCGATCAGCGCAACCCGCATCGGCGATGGATCGCTGCGCAGCGGTGCCATCGTTGCCTGCCAGTGTAGAGAGGACCGCCGACGCCGCCGCGGGCTCTCGGGGAGAGAGGTCGCCCGCCTCGTGCGGCGCGAACAGGTAAGCCGTCAGTACCCAGCTGACTCCGTTGAAGTTGATGTGCAGGGCGCGCTGGATATCGGGCAGCGCCGGCGCGACGAGCGACTGGAGCAACGCATACGACACCGCGACCAGCGCGAGCAGTGCGAACGTCACGTTGTAGTGCCGGCGCGCCCGGCCGCCGCCCTCGGTCATGCGCCTCGAAGCTATCGGCGGGGCTGCGGCGGCGCCTCACCCCTCACGACGATCACCTCTTCCTCGTCGTTCTCCAGGAGCATTCCTTGCGCCCGTAGCCAATCGACGCGCGCGTGTAGGCGAGGGCCGAGCGCGGCGCGGTGGCGGTACACCACGGCGGTGTGAAGACCGCTTGCCGCCAGTGCCTCGACCGTCTCCTGCTCACCGCACACCGAGGAGTGAACGAGCAGCACCACGCCCCCGGGCGTCAAGTAGTCGACCACCTGGGCGCAGATGCGATCCAGGAACGCGCGTCCTCGGGGGCCGGCATCGATCGCTCGCGCCAGGCCCCGCTCGGGCAGCTCCTCGTCCGGATGGGGCAGGTACGGCGGGTTGGACACGACCACATCGAACCGTCGTCCGGCCACCGGCTCGAACAGATCGCCCCGCCGCCCGGTGACCCGCACGCCGTTCAGGAGGCCGTTCAGGCGAGCGGACAGCACCGCGCGCCGTGACACGTCGATGGCTACGGTGGGCGAGCCCGCGAGGGCAGCGACGATCGCGAGATGACCGCTCCCGGTGCACAGGTCGAGGACGTTCACCCCCGGCCCGAGGCGCTCCCGCCGGAGCTGGTCCGCGAGCATGTAGCTGTCGCTTGGCGGTTGGAAAACGCCTGGTAAGGGCAGAAGGCGCACGGCGTGAGCTCTCCTACCGTGAGCACCGAGAAGGCAAACCCCCTCCCCACGGCCGCGGAGCTGCGCGGGCGATTCGACGCCGCCGCGCCGTACACCGTGGGGATCGAGGACGAGGTGATGGTGCTCGACCCCGGTACGTTCGAACTCGCGCCGCGAGCGACCGAGGTCCTGGCGCGCGTGAACAACGACCCGCGGTTCAAGCTCGAGCTCCCCGCCTCCCAGCTCGAGATCATCGTTCCGCCGAGCGAGACGGTGCCCGAGGCGGCGCGGGCGCTGCTCGAGGGGCGGCGCGATCTGGCCGCCCGCGCCGACGGGTTGGTCCGCCTGGCCGCCGCCGGGTTTCATCCCACGAGCTCCGGCGCGGGCGAGCTGAATCAAACGCCGCGATACCAGCGGACGATCCGCGAGTACGGCGAGATCGCCGAGCGCCAGCTCGTCTGCGCGCTCCAGGTCCACGTCGCTGTCCGGGGTGCCGATCGCGCGCTGGCCGTGTACAACGCTGCCCGCGATTACCTGCCCTGGCTGGCGGCGCTGGCCGCCAATGCCCCGTACTACGAGGGACGCGACACCGGCCTCGCCTCGGTCCGGGCCAAGATCGGCGAGTTGCTACCGCGCCAGGGTGTGCCGCCGGCCATCGACAGCTGGGAGGAGTACGCCGGCGCATTCGCCTGGGGCGCGGTCAGCGGCACGTTTCCCGACCCGGCCAGCTGGTGGTATGAGCTCCGACCGCATGCGCGCTGGGGAACGCTCGAGCTGCGCGTGCCCGATGGTCAGACCACCGTGGCCGGCGCGGCTGCGATCGCCGCGGTGGCGCAGGCGCTGATGGCCTGGTTGGGCGAGCGCCACGACGCCGGCGAGCTGCCGGCAGCGACGGCCGCGTGGCGGATCGAGCAGAACCGCTGGTCGGCCTGCCGGTACGGCGTGGAAGGAGATATGGCCGATCTGGGCAGCGGTGCGGTCCGGACAACGCGCGAGTGCCTGTACGAGCTGCTCGACGCGCTGGAGCCGATCGCGGCACGGCTGGGCGCGGCGGTCGAGCTGGCCCGCGCGCGACAGATGGTCGACATCAACGGGGCGATGGCTCAGCGCCGGGTCGCGGAGCGGGCGGGCATCCCCGCCGTGCCTGGCTGGCTGGCCAACCAGTTTCTGGAGCCGTGGCCACGGTAGATTGAAGCTGCGATGCGCAGGCTTCCATCACCGCGGGGCCCGGTCAGCGACCTGCTCTTAACCCGGCTGTCCGACGAGCCAGCGACGATCCCAGGCGTCGAACCGCGCCTGAGCGATGACCCCCTGAGCGACGAGGACCTCCAGCTCGCCCTCTACCTGTGCTACGAGCTCCACTATCGCGGGCTGCCCGGGGTCGACGACGGGTGGGAGTGGGAGCCGTCACTGCTCGCCCTTCGGCGCGACCTCGAGCGTGCGTTCGAGAACGCGTTGCTGGATGCGGTGCCCGGCACACCTGAGTCCGTGCCGGCGCACGAGATCGACCTGGCCGTGCGCGCGATCGCCGAGGACGAGGGCCCGTCGCTCTCCTCCTACATCAGGATCAGCGCCGGCCCTGATGAGGTCCGCGAGTTCGTCGTGCACCGGTCGGCCTATCAGCTCAAGGAGGCCGATCCGCACTCCTGGGCCATCCCTCGGCTCTGGGGCGCTCCCAAAGCGGCGCTGATCGAGATCCAGCACGACGAGTATGGCTCGGGCCGGGTCGAGTGGATCCACGCCGAGCTGTTCGCCCGCGCGATGCGCGCGCTGGGGCTTGACGCAGAGTACGGCGCCTATCTCGACATTATTCCGGGGGTCACCCTGGCCACGGTCAACCTGATGTCGCTGTTCGGCCTTCACCGCCGCTGGCGGGGCGCAATCGTCGGGCACCTGGCGTTGTTTGAGATGACCTCGTCGATCCCCAACCGCCGGTACGCCGACGGCATCAGGCGGCTCGGCTTCGACGGTGAGGCAACGCTCTTCTTTGACGAGCACGTCACGGCCGACGCGGTGCACGAGGCGATCGCCGCCGTCGATCTCGCCGGCGGCCTGGCGCGTCAGGACGAGAGCCTCGCGGCGGACATCGTGTGGGGCGCGCGAGCGCTCAGCCATCTCGATGCGCGCTGGGCCTCGCACGTGCTGCGATGCTGGGGCGAGGGCCGCACCTCGCTGCTGCGCGCGCCGGCGGCGGCCGAGGCTGACGCAGTGGCCAATCCGGCCGTGGCCAATCCGGCCGTGCACAATCCGGCCGTGGCCGCCGGCTGATGTCCGAGACGCCGACCGTATCCATGCCCGGAACCCTCCCCGGCGCCGGCGGGACCCCGAAGCGCATCGGTATCGTCGTCCACCCGAGCCGGAGCATCGATCGCCCGCTGCGCCTGCTCAGAGAATGGGTTCAGGAGCACGGCGTCGACTTGGTGCAGATCCCCGCCGCGTACAGCCAGCGGCGCGTCGCCGAGGAGTCGGATCCCAGCGACTCCGACCTGATCGTGTCGATCGGCGGCGACGGCACCACGCTGGCCGCCCTTCGCAGTGGCGCGGTGGCGCAGCGTCCGGTCATGGGGATCGCGTGCGGAAGCCTGGGCGCGCTGGCCACCGTGGCGGTCGACGAGGTCACGCGCGCGCTCGAGCGCTTCGCCGCCGGCGAGTGGCAGCCCCGCCGGTTCCCTGCCCTGTCGATCGTGCACAGGGGCGACGAGCCGCTGTTCGCGCTCAACGACGTTGCCGTCGTCCGGGCCGGCGGCGGCCAGGTGCGAGTGATCGCGCACGTCGACGGCAGCATGTTCGCCCGCATCGCCGGCGATGGCGCCGTCGTGAGTACGCCCATCGGTTCAAGTGGCTACGCGATCTCGGCCGGCGGACCGCTCCTCGCCACGGGGCTCGAAGGGTTCGTATTCACGCCGCTGCCAAAGCATGGCGGCTTCTGTCCGCCGCTCGTGATCGGGCCGCGCTCGCAGCTGCTGCTTGACGTCGCTCCCGGCTTCGGCGGCGCGCGGCTCGAGGTCGACGGCCAGGTGGCCGGGCAGCGGGTGCGCTCGTTGACGATCTCGTTTCGCGAAGCGGTCGCGACGATGGTCAGCTTCGTTGACCAGGAGACGCTGCTGGTCGGCCTGCGGCGACGGCGGATCATCCTCGACAGCCCGCGCGTAGCCGGCGACGTCGCCAGCGGCGCCGGCTCCGACTGCCCGTATTGAGGGCCGCTCAGGCGCCCGCGCCGGGCGCCCGGAACCCGATCAGCTTGTGCGTGCCGTCGCAGAACGGTCGCGCGCGGGACTTGCCACACCGGCACAGGGCGATGGGGTCGTTGCGGCGGGCAATCGAAGCACCGTCCGGCCAGCTCAGCTCGACCGGTCCGCGCACCAGCAGCGGCCCGTCACGGTAGGGCGTGATGATCACGGCGTCCTTGGCGGGCATGTCTTACCCGTACCCGTCACCGGTCGCTTGACGCACGGTCGCCGCGGAAGGCCCTTAGCCGGCCAGCCTCTCCCAGCGCGCGTACAGCTCATCGACGGCGTGCTTGGCCTTCTGATGGCGGGCGGTGGCGCGCGCCATGCGCTGCGGGGTCGACCAAGCGGTGGGATCGGCCAGCTCATCCTCGAGCGCTTTCAGCGAGGCCTCCGCCTGCTCGATCTCGCGCTCGAGGCGCTGCTGCTCACGTGCGTAGTCGGGTTGCCCGGCCGGGCGGCCGGCTTTCTTGGCTCGTGCCACCGGCTTGGCCGACTTGCTCGCTGCGGCTTGCCGCGCGCGCTCGTCGCGGGCGCGAACGTATTCCGGCCACCCGCCGAGGTAGCTGCGAAGCGTTCTGTCCTCGATCGCCACCGTGCGCTTGCCGACCGCGTCGAGCAGCGCTCGGTCGTGAGAGACAAGCAGCAGCGAGCCGGCGAACTCGCCCAGCGCCTGCTCGAGCGCCTCCCGGCTCTCCAGATCGAGGTGGTTGGTCGGCTCGTCGAGGATCAGAAGGTTGGCCCCAGATTGAACGAGGATGGCCAGCGACAGCCGCCGGCGCTCGCCACCGGACAGGACCTCGAGCGGCTTCTCCGCCTCCTCGCCGGAGAACAGGAAGCGCCCGAGCAGCGCGCGGGCCTTGTTCGGGGTGAGCCTGGTGAGGTGCGTGGTGGCTTCGAGGACGGTGCGGGCGCTCCCGGCCGAGAGCTCCTCGGTGTGCTGCGAGAGAAAGCCGAGCTTGACGTTGTGGCCGGTCCGCAGCTTGCCCATCACCAATGGCCCGCTCCCGGCCCGGGGACCGTTCAGTTCCCTTCGGCCCGCCAGCGTTTCGATCAGCGTGGTCTTGCCCGCGCCGTTGGGGCCGACCAGCGACACGTGCTCGCCTCGCTCGAGCCACAGCTCGACGTCCTCGAGCAGCACGCGATCGCCGACCGCAACCCCGGCGTCCTGGAGCTCGAACACCAGTCGGCCGCTGCGCTCGGGCGGCTTGAACGTGAACTCCAGCATGCTGCCGTCCGACGGGCCGCGGGACAGGCGCTCCATCTTGGCCAGCTTCTTGGCCCGTGATTGGGCCTGGCGCGCGCGGGTTCCGGCCCGGAACCGGGTCACGAACCGCTCGAGCCGCTCGATCTCGGCCTGCTGGCGCTCGATCGCCCGGCCGAGCGCGAGCTCGCGAGCGGCCTTCTCGCGGCGCCAGGCGTGCCAGGGCCCGTTGAAGAAGCGACCCCGACCGGCTTCAAGCTCGAGCACCGACGTGCCCACCGCCTCCAGGAACCACCGGTCGTGGGCGACCAGCACGATCGCGGCGTCGAGGCTCGCGAGGTGTTGCTCGAGCCACTCGAGTGACTCGATGTCGAGATGGTTGGTCGGCTCGTCGAGCAGCAGCAGGTCGGGTGCGCCGGCCAGCGCGCGCCCCAGTGACGCCCGGGTCAGCTCGCCCCCGGAGAAGGTGTGAAGCGGCCGGTCGAGGTCTTCGTCGTCCCGGAAGCCCAGCCCGTGCAGCGCCGACAGCGCCCGCTCGCGCCAGCCGTAGCCGCCGGCGTGCTCGAGGCGTGCCTGCGCTTGTGCGTAGCGGCCGAGCGTGGCCTCGTCATGGGCCCCCTGGGCCATTGCCTGCTCGAGCGCGGCCAGCTCCTCCTCGATCGCGACCAGCTCGCGGGCGCCGGTCAGCACGTACTCGCGCAGGGTGAGATCGCGCTCACGCGGCGGGCGCTGGTCGTGGAGCGCGATCTTGGTGTCCTTGGCCAGCACGAGCTCGCCGGCGTCGATCGACGCCTCGCCCGAGAGCATCCGCAGCAGCGTCGTCTTGCCGGCGCCGTTGCGGCCGGACAGCGTCATCCGGTCGCGGCGCTCGAGCTTGAACGAGATGCCGCGCAGCAGGGGGTCGCCCGCTACGTCCTTCCCGAGGTCGGATGCAATCACTACCGCCATGTCGTTGATTGATGGTATGCGGCAAGGACGGGCGCTCGTGCAGCGTTGCCCCCGCGCCACCGGCCCGAGCGGTACGCTTATCCCGTGACGCGACGCGCCAGGATCATCGCCACTCTCCTGACCACGGCAGTCGTGCTTCTCGCGCTCGCCGCGCCGGCGCTGGCTACCTCGCACTCGGGCGAGGGCTGGTTTGGGGAGACCAACGACGTGAACATCACGAACGCGATGTTCCTGACCATCATCTTCTTCCCGACGGTCATCATCATCATGTCGCTGATCCAGTGGCGCCTGGAAAAGCGCAAGCACGCACGTATGGCCGCCGCCAAGCGCCGCGCCGCCAACGCCGACTGGCGCGGCGGCTGGTAGACGCGGGAAGGCGCCCCCGCCTGGCCGCAGCGCGCGCCGACGCCGCGCTGCCGCAAACGTGTCTATCCAACGTCGGCCGCGTCGAAATGCTTGCCGTCCAGCGGTAATCTGTGCCACCGATCAACGGCGTCCAGTCGCGCCGCCAGGCAGGGGGCAGCTCGCTGGGGCTATCGCACTATCGGAGGCGCAAGAATGGCGAAGGCTGGGGTGGCAAGACAGAGAGCGCAGGCACGGGAGAGTTCCGCGCGCGAGAGCGGCACCGGGGCCAGCCGCAAGAGCAGCAGCGGAGCCAGCCGCAAGAACGGCACCGGGACCAGCCGCAAGAGCAGCAGCGGGGCGAGCCGCAAGAGCAGCAGCGGGGCGAGCCGCAAGAGCAGCCACGGGGCCCGCCACAAGGGCGGCGGCGGGGGCGCCACAAGGACCGCCAACGGTGCCACGCTGTCGGCGCGACATGGCCGCGGCTACGGCGACGATCCTGGCATCGCCCGCCTCGAGCATGCGATGCAAGCGGCCGCGGCCGGCGATTTCAACGTCCGGCTGCCGGCGCGGCGCAAAGATGACATCGGCCGCCTCGAGGCCGCCTACAACGACATGGCCGAGCGCAACGCGGCGCTCGAGGCCGAACTCGTGCGCGTCGCCGAGATCATCGGCCGCGAAGGCCGCATGACCGAGCGCGCCCGGCTGCACGGCGCCGGCGGGGGTTGGAGCACCGCGGTGGACTCGGTCAACGGCCTGATCGACGACCTGGTCCGCCCCACCACGGAGGTGGCGCGCGTGATCGTCGCCGTGGCCGAGGGCGACCTGAACCAGAAGATGGCGCTGGAGATCGAGGGCCGGCCGGTGAAGGGAGAGTTCGCCCGGATCGGGACGACGGTGAACTCGATGGTCGATCAGCTCTCGAGCTTCGCCGCCGAGGTGACCCGCGTGGCGCGCGAGGTGGGCACCGACGGCAAGCTGGGCGGGCAGGCCCAGGTCCCCGGTGTCGCCGGCACCTGGAAGGACCTCACCGACTCGGTCAACTTCATGGCCTCCAACCTGACCGACCAGGTGCGCAACATCGCCCAGGTCACCACCGCAGTGGCCAACGGCGACCTCAGCCAGAAGATCACCGTCGACGTGAAGGGTGAGATCCTCGAGCTGAAGAACACCATCAACACGATGGTCGACCAGCTCAGAAGCTTCGCGGACGAGGTGACGCGAGTGGCAAGAGAGGTCGGCACCGAGGGCATCCTGGGCGGCCAGGCCCAGGTCCCCGGCGTCGCCGGCACCTGGAAGGACCTCACCGACAACGTCAACTTCATGGCCCGCAACCTGACCGACCAGGTGCGCAACATCGCCCAGGTCACCACGGCGGTGGCCAACGGCGACCTCAGCCAGAAGATCACCGTCGACGTGAAGGGCGAGGTGCTCGAGCTCAAGCGCACCGTCAACACGATGGTCGATCAGCTGTCGGCGTTCGCCGACGAGGTGACCCGCGTGGCAAGAGAAGTGGGAACCGACGGCAAGCTGGGCGGTCAGGCCAAGGTCGAGGGTGTGTCGGGAACCTGGAAGGGCCTCACCGAGAACGTGAACTTCATGGCGTCGAACCTGACCGACCAGGTCCGCAACATCGCCCAGGTCACCACCGCGGTCGCACAGGGCGACCTCAGCAAAAAGATCACCGTCGACGCCCGCGGCGAGATCCTCGAGCTCAAGGACACCATCAACACGATGGTCGACCAGCTCCGAAGCTTTGCCGCCGAAGTGACCCGGGTGGCAAGAGAAGTGGGTACCGAGGGCATGCTGGGCGGCCAGGCCGAGGTGGAGGGAGTTTCGGGCACCTGGAAGGGCCTGACCGAGAACGTCAACCTGATGGCCTCCAACCTGACCACCCAGGTCCGGAGCATCGCCCAGGTGACGACGGCCGTGGCCAACGGCGACCTGAGCCGCAAGATCATCGTCGATGCCAAAGGCGAGGTGGCGGCGCTGGCCGAGACGATCAACCGGATGGTCGATCAGCTCCGGAGCTTTGCCGCAGAGGTCACGCGCGTGGCAAGGGAAGTGGGAACGGAAGGCATCCTCGGCGGCCAGGCCCAGGTCCCCGGGGTCGCCGGCACCTGGAAGGACCTGACCGACAACGTCAACTTCATGGCCCGCAACCTGACCGACCAGGTGCGCAACATCGCCCAGGTGGCGACTGCCGTGGCCAACGGCGACCTGACCCAGACGATCACGGTCGACGCGCGCGGCGAGATCCTGGAGCTCAAGCAGACGCTGAACCGGATGGTGGCCCAGCTGTCGAGCTTCGCCGCCGAGGTGACCCGCGTGGCTCGCGAAGTCGGCACCGAGGGCAAATTGGGCGGCCAGGCTGAGGTGGAGGGCGTGTCCGGCACCTGGCGGCGGCTGACCGAGAACGTCAACCAGCTGGCCGGGAACCTGACCACCCAGGTGCGGGCGATCGCTGAGGTGTCGACCGCGGTGACCCAGGGAGACCTGACCCGGTCGATCGCGGTCGAGGCTCAGGGCGAGGTGGCCGAGCTTAAGGACAACATCAACCAGATGATCGCCAACCTGCGCGAAACCACCCAGCGCAACGCCGCGCAGGACTGGCTGAAGACCAACCTGGCCAGTATCTCGGGGATGCTCCAGGGACAGCGCGACCTCGCGCAGGTGACCCAGTTGATCATGAGCGAGGTCACGCCGATGGTGAACGCGCAGCACGGCGCGTTCTTCCTGGCCGAGCCGGGTGTGGATGGCGATCCCGAGCTGCTGCTGGCCGCGTCCTACGGCTTCACGCCGACGCGCAGCGAGCTGCCCAGCCGGTTCTCGATCGGCGAGCGACTGGTCGGCCAGGCCGCGTTCGAGCGCAAGACGATCGCGATCAACGACGTTCCGCCCGGCTACATCAGGGTGGGCTCGGGACTGGGCGACGCCACCCCGGCCGACGTCCTGGTCATGCCCGTCCTGTTCGAGGACCAGGTGCTCGGCGTGATCGAGCTCGCCTCCCTGCGCCCGTTCTCCGAGGTCCACCGCGATTTCCTGGCCCGCATCTCGGAGACGATCGGGGTCGTGCTCAACACGATCCGCGCGAACATGCGCACCGAGGAGCTGCTGGCGCAGTCCCAGAGCCTCACCCAGGAGCTCCAGAAGCAGTCCGAGGAGCTGCGCGAAACCAACGACGAGCTCCAGGAGAAGGCGCGCCTGCTTTCCGAGCAGAACCGGGACATCGAGATCAAGAACGAGGAGATCGAGCTGGCCCGCCGCGGCCTGGAGGAGAAGGCGGCCCAGCTGGCGTTGGCCTCGAAGTACAAGTCGGAGTTCCTGGCCAACATGTCGCACGAGCTGCGCACGCCGCTCAACTCGATGCTGATCCTCAGCCGCCTGCTGGCCGAGAATGACGATGGCTCACTGTCCGAGCGTGAGGTCGAGTTCGCCCGCACCATCCACTCGGCCGGCAACGACCTGCTCTCGCTCATCAACGATATCCTCGACCTGACCAAGATCGAGGCCGGCCGCATGGAGCTCGACCTGGCTCCTGTCCCGCTGTCGGAGGTGTATGAGGACGCCGAGCGCGCCTTCCGGCACGTGGCCGAGCAGAAGGGCCTGGCGTTCGGCGTCGAGATCGACCCATCGTTGCCCGCCTCGATCATCTCCGACGAGCAGCGCCTCGGGCAGGTGATCAAGAACCTGCTCTCGAACGCCTTCAAGTTCACCCACGAGGGCGGCGTCACGCTCTCGATCGGCTACCCACTCGATCGCTCGGGACTGCGCAACGACGCATTGCGCGCCACCGAGCGGGTGATCGCCTTCTCGGTCACCGACACCGGCGTCGGCATCCCAGACGACAAGCTGAACCTCATCTTCGAAGCCTTCCAGCAGGCGGACGGGACCACCTCGCGCAAGTACGGCGGCACCGGCCTGGGGCTGTCGATCTCCCGCGAGATCGCGCGCCTGCTGGGCGGCGAGATCCAGGTCGACTCAACGGTTGGCCAGGGGAGTCGGTTCACGCTGTTCCTGCCGCTGACCGAACGCGTGACCGATGCGCCGCTCGAGGTCCGCACCGCCGGTGCGCTGACAGCGGCCGGGCACGTCGACAACGGTGCCCCGGAGATCTCCGTGGAGGATCACCTGGCCGACGAGATCGACGTGGTCGAGCGCGGCGACCGGGTGGTCCTGGTGATCGACTCCAACCCGGAGCGCGCAAAGTCGCTGGTGCAATCCGTCCGGACCCGCGGAGGCAAGGCCATCCTGGCCCGGCGGGCCAGCGCGGTCCTCGGGCTGGTCCGCGAGCACCGTCCGAGCGCGGTCCTGCTGGCGGGCGACCTTCCGCGGTTCGAGTCGGTCCTGGGACAGCTCAAGAAGCACACGGACACTCGTCACTTGCCGGTTGCGCTGGTCGGCGACGGCGCGGTGCGCGTCGACGGGCTCCGGGCCGGTGCCGCGGCGTTCGTCAACGACCCGGTCCAGCCGAGCATGCTCGAGACGGCGCTGAGCAAGCTCGAGCGGCTGGCCCAGGGCGAGGACCGGCGGATCGCGCTGATCGCGGACGCCGACGGGCCGGACGTCGGGATCGCTGACCTGCTGGCCGGCGACGAGAACATCGACGTCGAATGGGTCGCCCCCGCTGCTGCCCTCGCGGGTCTCAGCGACGGCCAATTCGATCTGGGCGTGGTACTCGTCGCACGGCCGGGCTCGGAGACGTTCGCGCTGATCCGCGAAGCGGCCACCCAGGAGGCGCTGCGCGAGTTGCCCCTGATCGCCTACCTACAGCGGTCGCTGTCCAGGGCGGACCGGGCGAGGCTCGACGCACTGGCCAAGTCGGCGTTGATCACGATCGCGGATTCACCCGAGCGGGTGGTCGAACAGGCCGCGCTGTTCCTGCACCGCGCCGAGGCGACTCTTCCGTCCCACACGCGGGAGATGCTCGGGCATCTGCGCACGGGCGATGCGCCGCTCCACGGCCGCAAGGTGCTCGTGATCGATGACGACATCCGCAACGTGTTCGCCCTGACCTCGATGCTCGAGCAGCGCGGGATGAAGGTGGTGTTTGCGGAGAATGGCCGCGAGGGCATCGAGCGGCTACACCAGCACCCGAACACCGAGGTCGTGCTGCTCGACATCATGATGCCCGAGATGGACGGCTACGAGACGGCGCGGGCGATCCGCTCAATGCCACGCTTCGAGCACCTGCCGATCATCTCGCTGACGGCCAAGGCGATGAAGGGCGATCGCGAGAAGGCGATCGCCGCCGGTGCGTCCGACTACATCACCAAGCCGGTCGAGGCCGACCACCTCCTCTCGATGATGCGCGTGTGGCTCGACGCCTAGACATATCCGCAGGCTCAGTCGCCGACACCGAGCTGACGACGGACCTGACGGCGCTCGAATCGCTGCCGATCCTGCTCGTCGACGATCAGCCCGAGAACCTGCGCACGCTCGAGGCCGTACTCGAGCCGCTCGGCTATCCGCTGGTGACGGTCAACTCGGGACCCGGCGCGCTGCGGCTCCTGCTCGAGCAGGATTTCGCGATGATCCTGCTTGACGTGCGCATGCCCGGGCTGGACGGCCTGGAGACGGCGGACTTGATCAAGCAGCGGGCCCGCACCAAAGACATCCCGATCGTGTTCCTGACCGCAGCGCGCGACGAGGTCTCCGACATCGCCCGCGGGTATGGAGTCGGCGCCGTCGACTACGTGCTCAAGCCGTTCGATCCCGAGCTCCTGCGCTCCAAGGTCGCGGTCTTCGCCGAGCTCGAGGCCAGCCGGCGGGCGCTGAAGCGCTCCGAGGCCTTGTTGAGCGGTGCGTTCGATGCGGCGCCGATCGGCAAGACCGTGCTCGATGCCGAGGGCCGGATCGTCCGGGCCAACCCCGCGTTCGCCAACCTGGTCGGTCGCGATCCGGACAAGCTCGCCGGGATGGCCGTGGTCGACCTGTGCCACGATGCGGACCGGCCCGCCCTGACCGCCACCTTCGAACAGGTCATGCGCCAGCCGCGGAGCGCCGCCGGCGCCGAGCGACCGGGGGTCGACCTGCGCCTGGCCTCGAGCGCCGGTGCCGAGGTGTGGGTAGGTCTGGCCGCATCGGTCATCGAGGCCGCCGATCTGTCCGAGCCGCTGCTGCTCGCCCAGTGGGTCGACCTGGCCGTGCGCCGCCGGGCCGAGCAGGATCGCGCCGAGCTGTTGCTTGAGCAGGCGGCCCGCATCCAGGCCGAAGCGGTGGCGGAACGGCTCTCCAAGCTCCAGGCGCTGACTAGCGCGTTCGAGGCGCTCGGCCTCGACGAGCTCCTCCCGCGGCTCGCCGAGCGGCTGGCCGAGCTGTTCGAGGTGGACGTCGCCGAGGTGCAGATCGCGGACGAGCACGAACAGCCGCTCGTGGTGGCGGCGCCGGTCGGGGCAGGCAGCGGCGAGGCCGCGCTCGTCGTGGACGAAGCGCGGTGGCGGCAGGTACCGCTGGTGATCGAGGGGGCGCGCGTGGGGTGCCTGCGCCTCGCCGCGCCCGCCGGGCGCTCGTTCAGCGCCACCGAACGGTCGCTGCTCCAGGATGCCGCCGAGCGGGCCGCGCTGGCCATTCGGCGCGCCCAGCTGCACGAGGAGGAGCACCGCATCGCGGTCGAGCTGCAGCGCGGGCTGATTCCCAAGCGCCTGCCCGAGGTGCGGGGCATCGCCCTGGCGGCGCGCTACGAGGTGGCCGGCCTTGGCGCGCAGGTGGGAGGCGACTGGTACGACGCCTTCGAGATGCCCGATGGCCAACTCGGCATCGTCGTCGGGGACGTGACCGGCCGGGGCATACGCGCGGCCTCCGCGATGGGCCAGCTACGCACCCTGACTCGGGCCTTCGCGCTCTCCGATGACAGGCAGCGCGCGCCAGGCGAGGCACTGACCCTACTCAACCGCCATCAGCTCGCGCTCGGCGACGAGCACCTGTTTACGATCGTCTACGCGGTCATCGACCCCGACCGCGGCACGATCTCGTGGGCCAACGGAGGCCATCCGCCCGCCCTGCTGCGCACCGCCGACGGGAGCTGCGTCTACCTCGAGGGCGGTAACGGCCTGATGGGCGTGGAGGACGGCCAGTACGAGACTTTCCACCGGCAGCTTCCGGCAGACAGCATCGTGATCCTGTACACCGACGGCCTGATCGAGCGACGTGGCGAGTCGCTCGACGTTGGGCTCGAGCGGCTGCAGCGCGCCGCGTGCGGCGGGCCCGAAGAGCCGGCGCGGCTGTGTGATCGCATCCTCGCCCAGCTGCTCGAGACCGGCGCGCAGCGCTATGACGACGTCACCGCGGTGGTGGCGCGGCGGCTGGGGTAGCGATGGGTTCGCTTCGCTTCACGGCCACGTTGCACGAGCGGGGGCCGGCTGCCGCGGTGGTGCTGGACGACGAACAGGTGAAAACGCTCGGCGAGGGCACGAAGCGCTTTCCGGTGGTGGCCACGGTCAACGGGTACACCTGGCGGACGTCGGTTGCGCGGATGGGCGGCGAGTTCCTGGTCGGCTTGAACCGGCAGGTGCGCGAGGGCGCGGGCGTGCGCGCGGGCGACATGGTCGAGGTGTCACTCGAGCTCGACACCGCCCCCCGCGAGGTCTACGTGCCCGAGGCGCTGGCCAGCGCGCTGGAAAGCGATCCGGGGGCGAAGTCCAAATTCGACGCGCTCGCCTTCACACATCGAAAGGAGTTCGCTCGCTGGGTCGAGGAGGCCAAGCGCGAACAGACACGCGATCGTCGTGTCACCGAGATGCTCCAGATGCTGCACGAGGGCAGGACGCGCAGCTGATGGCCGAGTCCAACGTGGACCTCGCGCGCCGCGGGTATGAGGCCGCGCGGCGCGGCGATCTCGAGGCGCTGCGCGAATTCCTCGACCCGGACGTCAAGTGGCATGGCGGCGATCCCACTGATCAATACGCGTGCCACAACAGAGAGCAGGCGCTCGCGTTCATGCGCGCAGCGCGTGTCCGCCGCTCATTCGGTGAGTTGGTCGAACTTGTCGAGGCGGGTGACAAGGTCGTGGTGATCATGCGGCGGACCGGCGGGGATGGCGAGCCCGAGATGGTCGCCAACGTCACCACGTTTCGGGACGGCAAGGCGGTCGAGATGGTGCACTACCCCGATCCTGACAAGGCACTCGCGGCGGTCGGTGTGCAAGCCGGACGCCGGTCGAGCCACAACCGCGGCGACAGCACCACGGCGTAGGACCGGACGCCGGTCGAGCCACAACCGCGGCGACAGCACCACGGCGTAGGACCGCCAGCTGGTTTCGCGAGCGGGCACCGGCCGTGCCAATCCGGGTCGCGGGCGTGACACCATGCAGCACGCGGCCGCACGCCGAACGTCAGCGCAGGTAGCCGCGCCGGCGCAGGAACTTCTGCAATCTTGCTACGAACTTCGTTCCGCCGGCGCCGCCCGGCACGTTCAGGTGCCCGGCGCGAGCCTGCTGCGCCAGGTAGCGGCTGACCAGCTGGGGATGTCCGAGCAGGTCCTCGTCGGCCGCCCAGGACGCGATCACCCCGACGCTGTCGGGATACCCTTGACGGGCCATGCCGTTGAACGCCTTGAGCCAGACCGCCGCATCCCTGGCCACGCGTCGCGGGTAGGCGCGTGTGACGTCGGTGAAGCGGCCGTTTGCGAAGGTCAGGATCTCGATCGGCAGCCCCGACGCGGCGTAGTCGGTGAACCGGTAGGCGAACGCGTCATCGGCGGTTAGGAACTCGAACCGCCCATCGTGCCGGAGGTCGAGGATCCGAGCGTCGGGATCGCCGAAAACCCGCTCGGTCTTTGCGTAAGTGTTGGCGGCGGCATCGAACGAGAAGATCTGCACGAGCGTGCAGCAGTGCGCTCCGCCGCTGTACAGATTGAGCACGATGTCCGGCTCGCCGGTGTGCTCGAGGTCGACGGCCTGTACGGCGGAGCGCCGGCCGACCGGCGGCCCTGGCCAGCACAGCTTGCCGCAGAACTTGGCGACCACCGGCTGGTCGTAGACCACTGTGCCCGCCCGGGCGATCGTCAGGTGCAGGCCATGGAAGTTCGGCGCTTTGCCCCTGAACGTGAAGGTGGCGGTGACCGTGCCGGCGTGCGCCGTCTGCGTCGTGGCGAGCGCTGTCGGCGCGCCGATCAGACAGACCACGGCGAGGGGGATGATCGGGAGCAGGCGTCGCATGGCGCGGGATCGTACCTGGCCGATCAGATCCGGAAGACCTCGATCAGCCGCTCTTCGTGTTCGGCGTCGATCCGCGCCACCACCTCGAAATGCTCCTCGAGCCCCGAGCCTCGGAGCTTCTCCGCGAGCAGCTCGTCGACCTGGTAGATCCCGGCGCTGTTCGACATAGCGATCTCGACCCGCACCGCGCGGTCCTCCCCGGGCGAGATCTTGACCTCGTCGATCGCATAGGCCGACAGCGAGTGGATGTTGTGACGCCCCGCCTCGAACTCCACCCGTGAGCGGCCCCGCGCCATGTCGAGCGCGTCGGCGATCCGAACGATCCCGGCCTCGACGGTCAGCGGACGTCCGTCGCGGCGGTGCCCGATGATCGCGTGAAGTATCTCGGCGGTGATGATCGTCCGCTCCGGCTCCTCGTATGCGGACGCGAGCAGACCGCTGATCGTGTCGGCGGTGAGGAACAGGCTGTAGCGCTCGTGGTCGTCGCGGTGGATCGACATGCCGACGCAGTGGAGCAGGCAGCCCGCAGCCACCACGACCTCGGCGTCGTGGTCGGCCATCCCGTAATCCACCTTGACACTGGGCACCACCCCGCGGCGGAACAGGATCCGCGCCAGCCGGAGGCCGATGTTCAGCACGATCTGCACGTGGACCCAGCTGTGGTCGCTCATGCCGAGGCGGCGGGTCGCGTTGACCGCCGAAACGTGCCAGAGCGCCTTCACGTGGTCGCTCGCGTTGACCGCATCGAGCAGCAGCTCGAGCCGGCGGTTGCCGCGCGTGGGGGCGCGCACGCGGATCTCGGCGAGCGCCTGGCGCGGCGTGATCGGGGGGTCCGGGCTAGTCACCGGATGCCTCCAGAGCAGACCCGCCCGCCGGCGCCTCCAGGAGCAGACCCTCCCGCAGGCCGCCGTGCGCGATCTCGAGCGGCACGCCGAACCGCTCCGACGCGGCCTGGAGGATCAGCAGGCCGGCCGGGAGGAGGCGCACTCGGTCCGTGGCGAGCCCTGAGCGCCGCGCGACGTCGACGGCCCGCTCGGCGCCCAGCAGCGCCAGAATCCGCGCGAACGCGGACGCGTCGAGCATCGACCCCGCGATCCGACGCAGCGAGGTGGCGCTCCCGCCCACGGCGAGCGCGCACTCAGCATGCGGCGGGCGCACCCCGGCGAGCGCCTCGCTCACGCGCGCCCGCGCCCGCCCCAGCTCGTCGACTGTGGGGGGATCGGAACGGAGGCACTCGTCGGCGAGCTCACCCGAGCCCAGCTCGAGCGAGGCGCACCAGGTCACCCCATCGGGCACCTTCCCCACCACGAGCTCGCAAGATCCGCCGCCGACGTCCACCACCCCGAGCGGACCGGAGGGCACGTATCCGAGCGTGCGCGCGGCCCCGCTGAAGGCCAGTCGCGCCTCCTCCTCCGCCGACAGGATCGCAACCTCGAGCCCGCACGAGCCGCGGACCGCGGCAGTCAGCGCGTCGCGATTCGCCGCCCGCCTGACCGCGGCCGTGGCGACGCCGCGGACATCCTCCGCCCCGAGCTCCCGGGCCGTATGGAGCTGAGCGCTCACCACGGAGGCCACCTCGGCGATTTTCGCGGCGCCGATCTCCGCCTCCGAGGTGAAGGCGCGGCGCAGGTGGCTGAACGCGCGTTCCTGATGGACGGTTGCCAGCCGCTCGCCGTCGAAGTCCGCGACGAGCAGCCGCGTCGTGTTCGAGCCGATGTCGATGCAGGCACGGCGCACGATGGGAAGGCGAGCGACGCCTGGACGCAGGCGACGGCGGGCACTCGCGGGCGGACTCTACTGATGTCACATTGCCGGCGTGCGAGCCGCATCGCGGCGCGGCCCGGACCGCGACGGCTCGGCCGCCGCCCCGGCACGCTCCGGATCTCCTTGCGGTTCGACGGGCGCCGGCGAGAGTTGGCTTTGATGGCGCGGGCGGAGCCCAGCCAGGACCACCCAGGCCACTGAAGCGATCGCCAGCGACCCGACGCCGGCCACGGCCAGCGCCAGCCGAGGACCGCCAAGAACGGTGATCGCGCCGCCGAGCAGGATCCCAGCGCCGGGCACCGATTGGTACACCACTTCGTAGAGGCTCATGAGCATCGCCATCCACTCATCCTCGACCTCCTCCTGGAGCGCGGTGCGCGCGGCCACGCTGACAATGCCGTTGCCGACGCCGGCGATCGCCGCCCCGACGATCGCCACGGTCAGGCCCGGCGCCACCGCCATGACCACGAAGCCGACGCCCAGGGCGGCGGCGCTGAAGGCGATCAGAACCCGGGACGGCACGCCGCGCCAGCGGGCGTAGATCGCCGCCCCAGCCACCGCGCCCGCCCCCCAGGCGGACAGCATCCCGCCGTATCCCGCCGCGCCCACGTGCAGCGAACGCTGCGCGAACACGACCTCGACAGGCACCGAGATCGTGAAGAACAGCACGCCCACCGCCTGTAGGAGGAGCAAGCCCCGAATCGGCGGGCGCTCCCGGACGTACGCGAGCGCTGCGCGGACCCGGCCCCGAGCAGAGGTTCGGACCGCCGCCGGCTCGGGGAGGCCGCGGGCGGTGGCGAGCGTGATCGCGATGATCGCGAACAGAACGGCGTCGGTGAGCAGAGCGGCGCTCGTCCCGCCGCCCGCGACGAGCGTCCCGCCCAGGCCCGGGCCGAACATGAAGCACACCGAGAAAGCGGCATTGGCAACCGCGTTGCCCTCACGCAGGAGGCCCGCGGCGGACGTGATGGACACCGTGGCGGTGCGGGTCAGGGCCCGTGCGGTCAGGGCCGCGACGCCGTCCAGGAGCGCCACGGCCAGCGCGATCGCCACCGTAACGTGGGCGCTGGCCGCCCAGGCCAGGATCACGAAGCACACCGCCTCGAAGCAATGCAAGGCGGGCAGCACGGTGCGCGGCGCCAGGTGCTCCAGGCGCGCCACGCAAATCGGTGAGATCAGCGCGGGCACGAACTGCGCCGTCAGGAAGAAGCCGGTCGCTCCCAGCGCGCTGCCCGTGCGGTGATAGACGAGGAGCGCCAGCGTGACCGACCCGAGCATGAACGCGAGCTCGTTGAGCGCGTAGGCGGAGAGAAGCCGCCGGTAGGCCGGAATCCTGAGAACCGGCTTCATGGGTCAGGTCGCCACGGCGATGCGATTAGCGGGACTGGTGTTGATGCCCGGGGATACCCGTGGCGTTGCGCGCATCAACCATATATCGGCGTGATCGCAGGGCGACATTAGACCTCCTAGGGACGTGGAGCCGGCGGCTGTCATCCTGTTGACACGGATGACGATCCGATCCCGAGCCTGGTATCGATCCAACACCCACGCGCACGACGAGTTTTCGCCCGAGCGGCTGGCCGCCGCACGGCAGCGCAGCGTCTCGGTGTGCCTGCCCGCGCGCAACGAGGCCCGCACCATCGGCCCCATCCTTGAGCAGCTGCTGCCGCTGCGCGAGCGTGGTGTCGTCGACCAGATCGTGGTCGTCGACTGCTCGAACGACGGCACGGACGAGATCGCCCGGGCGCTCGGCGCCGAGGTCCACGATCAGGATCAACTGATGCCCGAACTCGGACCGGTGCTTGGCAAAGGCGACGCCATGTGGCGCGCCCTCCCGGTCCTGACCGGCGAGGTGATCTGCTTCCTGGACGCCGACTCCGAACGGTTGGGGGCGCATTTCGCCTGCGGGGTGCTCGGGCCCGTTCTGTGCCGGCCGGAGATCGCGTTCGTGAAGGGCTTCTATCGCCGGCCGTTTCGCGTCGGCCAGACCACGGTCCCGGACGGCGGCGGCCGCGTGACCGAACTGACCGCCCGCCCCCTGCTCAACTTGTTCTACCCCGACCTCGCGGCGGTCCAGCAGCCGCTGGCGGGCGAGATCGCCGCTCGCCGCGACCTGCTCGAACGGCTCCCGTTCACCACCGGGTACGGCGTCGACATCGGCCTGCTCATCGACGCCTACTCGGTCGCCGGGCTCGACGCGATCGCCCAGGTCGACCTCGACCTGCGCCAGAACGCCCACCAGCCGCTACGAGACCTCGGGCCGATGGCCTACGCCGTGCTCCAGGCGGTCGCGGTGCGGCTCGAGCGCGAGGGGCGGCTGCGCGGCCCGCTACCGGCGACGTTCACCGCCACCGGGGCGGCTCCGCCCCCCATCGCGGTGGCGGAGCCGGTCGAACGACCCCCGCTGGCCAGCTCGCGGGCCGCGGCGTGATCTGGTGGATACGCGGTCGCCTGTAGCGGAGCGAGGCCCCATGGCCCAACCTGGCGCACCGGCGAATGATCCCTGCTGAGCTGCCGATATCCCGGTTGTGCGGGCCTCGATCCTCGTAGCGGCGCTTCTCGCGGTCCTGACGCTGGCCGCCTGCGGCTCGGCCGACAAGGCCGGCGGCAGCCCGGCCGGGACGGCCGGCGGCAGCTCGATCGACAAGGCCGGCGGCCGCCCGGCCGGGACGGCCGGCGGCAGCCCGGCAGGGAAGGCCGGCGGCAGCTCGTCGGCTGCCGCCAGCACGGCCGACATCCTAGGCTTGCGGGCGCATCCCCAGGCTGTCGACCCGACGGCGGGCGCGATGCCGACCTACGATGCCTCCTCGGCCTATCCGATCGGCGATCCGAACGCGCACGCGCCATCGCTGGCTACCGTCAAGCAGCAGCTCGCAGAAGAGCAACGCATCGTCCAGGAGCTGTACTCACTGAACGCCGGGCAAGGGTTCGTCTTCCCGATCGCGCCGATGGCCGTGGTCGAGCCGCCTAGCACGTGGTCGCCAGATCAGGGTGTCGACATCTCCACGATCCACTCCGCCTGCGGCGTAAAGGCTGCGTTGGTCGCGGTCACTAACGGCGTCATCGTGCAGGAGGGCATCTCCGGATTCGGCCCGTACGCGCCGGTCCTACGAGTGGTGGGCGGACCGCTGAACGGGCGCTACATCTACTACGGCCACGCCGCGCCGGCACTCGTGCCCGTGGGCGCCGCGGTCCGCGCCGGCCAGCCAATCGCTGAGGTCGGCTGTGGCATCGTCGGTATGTCAAGCGGCCCGCACCTCGAGATCGGAATCAGTGCCGTCAACGGGGCGACCTGCTGCCCCGGGAACGGGGTCACCTCGCCGGCGATGGAGGGCTTGCTTGACCGCCTGTACGCCGCGGCGACGCGAAGCTAGCAGGTCGGGCGGCTAACGGACGGAACGCGGTCCGCGCGGCCCGGGCACCGGTGACGGTCCGCTCCAGGTAGCCGTACGTCCCCTGGTCGCGGAGTTCCTCGGCCGCCTCGCACAGGGCGCCGAGCGCGGCGAAGGCGAACGCTCCGCCCACCGAGACGCGCGCGACGCCGAGTCCCGCCAGCTCAGCCGTGCTCGGCATGCCCGGACGGGCCAGGACGTTGACTGGGCGGTCCACCGATTCGACCACCCGGCGGATGTCGTGCGCGGTGGCCAGGCCCGGAGCGAACAGCACGTCGGCGCCGGCGTCCTGGTAGCTCTGCAGGCGGGCGATCGTGTCGCCGAGGTCCTCACGATCGTGGATGTAGTTCTCGGCACGAGCCGTCAGCACCAGGCGGACCGGGCCCGAGTGCGCCATCTCGGCGGCGGCCGCCACGCGCTCTCGGGCCAGGCCGTGCTCGTAGATGGGGTCCTCGGCGCCCCCCGAGTGATCCTCCACCGAGCATCCTGCGAGTCCAGTCTTCCGGGCTAGGCGCATTGTCTCGGCCACGCCGTCGGGATCGTCGGCGAACGCGTTCTCGAGGTCGGCCGAGACGGGCAGATCGGTGGCGGCGGCCATCGCCGTGGCATGAGCCAGCGCCTCGTCGCGAGTGACCGATCCGTCGAGCCGGCCCAGCGTGGCGGCGTGGCCGCTGCTCGTGGTGGCGAGGGCCCGGAAGCCGAGTGAGGCCAGGATCGCGGCCGATCCGAGGTCCCACGCGTTGGGCATCAGGAGTGGCTCGCCGCGCCGGTGCAGCCGCAGGAACCGCTCCGCCTTGTCAGCCTGGGTGCTGGTCGTGCTCATCGGCTCAGCCTAACGGGGCGGCGGCGCGGGTAGAGTCACGTGACGTGACTTCCTCGACGTTCTCGCTGGGGCGGGAAGCCGCCGACGACGGCTCATTCCGCCGGCAGCAGAGCCAGTTCCGCCGCTGGGTCGCCGAGGACTCCGAGTTTCCGCCCCGGGCCGAGCGCTATCACCTGTACGTCGCCCGCGCCTGCCCGTGGGCGCACCGCACGATTATCGCCTGTCGGCTGATGGGCCTCGAGGACGCGATCGGGCTGTCGTTCGTGGACCCGATTCGCGACGAGCGGGGCTGGGCGTTCACCGGCGGTGGATACGTCGACGCGGTCAACGGCTTCTCGTTCTTGAGCGAGGCGTACCTGGCCACCGATGCGACCTACGACGCCCGCGTGACCGTGCCGGTGCTGTGGGACAAGGAGTCGGGGATGATCGTTTCCAACGAGTCGGCCGACATCCTGCGAATGCTCGGGACCGTGTTCGCGCCGTTTGCCTCGCATCCAATCGACCTTTATCCGGAGCGGTTGCGCGGCGAGATCGATGTGCTCAACGAACGGATCTACAACAGCGTCAACAACGCCGTCTACAAGGCGGGGTTTTCCCGGCACCAGGACGTCTACGAGCGCGAGGTCTTCGGGTTGTTCGAGATGCTCGATGAACTCGATGGGCGGCTCACCGACCGCCGGTTCCTGTTCGGGGCGGACCCGGTCGAGACCGACTGGCGCCTGTTCACCACGCTGCTGCGCTTCGACGCCGTCTACCAGATCCACTTCAAGTGCTCGCTGCGCAAGCTGCTCGAGTACGAGCACCTGTGGCCCTACGCACGCGATCTCTATCAGTGGCCCGGGGTAGCCGAGACGGTGGACTTCGACGAGATCCGGCGCCACTACTACCTGACCCATCCGATGATCAACCCGAGCCGGCTGGTCGCGGTGGCGCCGGCGGCGAGCTTCGACGAGCCACACGGACGAGAGTCAGTCGGCTAGGCGCTGCCTGCCGGCGTGGTCAGCGCGAGGGAGGGATCCCGCCACGACCCGAGATCCGAGGGCCACGACGCCCTTAACTTCGCATTCGAGCTGCCGCCGGCGCGATATGCAAGTTGCCGCCACTATCGCCTACAACTCCCCACTCGCGCCGCGCGCGCGCCAAATGCGACGTTGACGGCAAATCTAAGTGGTTGGCGGGCTGAACACGAGCCCGCCGGCGGCAATCAGCGCCGGCGCCGGGCCCGCCCCAACAGCAGCCCCACGGCCACGCCGGCCGCGGCGGCGGCAGGCGCCGGGTTACGCTTGATCCGGCTCCACAATACGCCGCCGACCAGCGACAGGCCCTGCATCGGCTCGCCGGGCTGAGACAGGTGCTCGAGCGGTGGCCCGCTCGCCGCGCCCGGCGGCGGTGGCGGAGCCGCTGCCGGCGAGGGCGGCGGCGTGGCCACGGGCGGCGGACCGGGGCTCGGTGGTGGCGGCGGGGCCGGCTCGTTTGGGCCGGCGGCCGACGCGGGGGGCGGCGGCGTGACGTCGGCCGCGGGCGAGACGGGCGCCTCCGGTGGCGCTGATTCGGTTGCGGGCGCGCCCGCGGAAGTCGCCGTTCCTGGGGCCGCCGCGGTGGGCGTCTCCGGAGCGCCCGGGGAAACCTGCGCGTCCGGCGCGCCCGCCGGCGCCTTGCCCCCAGCCGCCGACGCCTCAGCCGCCGGCGCCTTGCCCCCAACCGCCGGCGCCCGAACCGCCGTCTCCGGCTCGGATGCGAGCGAGCTCTGGAGGCGCTTGGCGAACTCGCGGAGCAGGCGTTCGGAGATGTCCTCGATCATCCCGCCGCGCCCAAAGCGGGCCAACCGGCCGGTGATGTGGTAGTCGGTGACCACCTCGACCCGGGTTCCGGACTCGTCGGCCGGCGCCAGTCGGGAGAGGATCGTGGCCTTGGCGCCGCCCTGGCCGCGCTTGTCGGTGCCCTGCGCCTGCATGGTGGCGGTGTGGGCGGCCTCGTCGATCGACTCCATCTCGAGCCGGCCGGTGTAGGAGGCGGTGGTGGGTCCGATCTTCACCGTGAACGTGCCGTTGTAGCTGCCGTCGTCATTGCGGCCGGTGACGGCGGCGCCCGGTAGGCAGGGAGCGACGTGCTCGACGTCGATCAGCGTCTGCCACACCCGCTCCAGTGGCGCGGCTACCTCAAACGACTGCTCTAGCTTCATGACGTATCGCCTCCAGGTCTTCGGGGGTGTCCACATCGCGCACCGCGCTCGAACTTCCGCATTCGATCGTGGGGCCGCCCTGCAGGATCTCGCGCGCGCCCAAGTCGCCGCGCAGGCCGCAGATGGCCCGCATCTGCACCGGCCCGAGGACAACGGGATGGCCAGGCCGACCGTCGTACATCGCACGCGTGCCCGGCGGCTCGGCCACGAACCGCGCGATCAGTTCGGACCCGATTCGTGGCTGGTCGCCGAGGGTCACGATCACGCGCCTCACCTGGCTGTCGGCGGTGAGCGCTGCGATCCCGCAGCGCAGGGAGTACGCCTGTCCCTCGCTCCAGCGCGGGCACACCACCGGCTCGGCTCGAATGAAGTCGACCGAGTTCAAGATCTCATCGGCCGAGGCGCCCAGCACGACCACGACGCGCTCGAGCTGAGAGACGGCGCACTGGGCGGCCACGGCGTGCTCGAGCAGCGGGCGCCCCTCGAGCTCGGCGAGCAGCTTCGAGCACTCGCCGAAGCGCGTGCCGGCGCCGGCCGCCAGGATCAAGCCGCAGATCAAGCGGGCACCTCGTGGATCCGGCCTTTGCCCTCGGCCAGCCGGCCACCCTCGCGGCCGTGCCGCGCGGCGACGATCTCGGCCATGATCGACAGCGCCGTCTCCTCGCGCTCGATCGCACCCAGATCCAAGCCGACCGGCGCCGAGAGCCGTTCGAGCTCTTCATCTGAGACGCCCACCGCCACCAGCCGTTCACGGCGCTTGGCCTGGGCGCGCCGCGACCCCATCGCCCCCACGAACCGCGCCGGCGAGCGGAGCGCGAGCAGCAGCGCGGCATCGTCGAGCTTGGGGTCGTGGGTGAGCACCACCAGCGAGGTGGCCGGATCGATCCCGCCCAGACGGGCCACGGCCTCCTCCGGCCAGGCAGCGACGACCTCCTCGGCGTCTGGGAACCTAGATGGCGTGGCGAACCGCGAACGCGGATCGATCACGTAAGAACGCCACCCGCAGGCGCGCGCCACCGTGCACAGCGATGCGGCGATGTCGACCGCGCCGAACACGATCAGGCGCGGCGCCGGACCCACCACATCGATGAACAGCCCGTCCTGGCGCTCGGACGTCTCGGCCCACAGCAGCTCACCGGCGATCCGAGCGGCCTCGTCATCGAACTCGGGGGAGCCGAGTGATCCCGACCGCCCGCCGTCGGCCTCCACGAGCAGCTTGGCGCCCGGAGAAGCGCCCTCCAGCATGGTCACCTCGGCGGCGCGCCCGCCGGCACGCGTGACCTCCTCGAACCGGCCGGGCTCGTACGCCTGCACCCACACGTCGATCTCGCCACCGCACGGCAGACCCACGTCCCACGCGTCGGAATCAGCGATCCCGAAGTGCAGGAGCTGGGGCGGGTCGCCCTTCAACACGCCGTCGGCAATCTCGGCCACGGCACCTTCGACGCATCCGCCCGACACCGAGCCGGCGATCTCCCCGCGCTGGTTGACGGCCATCTTGGCCCCGGGCGGGCGCGGGGCCGAGCGTTGCACGTCGATCACCGTGGCGAGCGCGATCCGGTCTCCGCGCTCCCTCCATTCCGCCAGTTCGGACAGGACCTCTTGCATACGAATCAGATCTCCTCAAGGATGACAGCTAGCTGCTCGAGCGACGCCAGCGAATTGCCCGCCAGCAGCTCGTCGGTGTGTGGGATCGCCGCCCGCATTCCGCGGGTCAGCGGGGCAAACTCGGGGTGGGCGGCGAGCGGGTTCAGCCAGACCAGGCGGTGGGCGCTGCGCCGCAGGCGCGCCATCTCACGTGCGAGCTCCTCGGGATCGCCGCGATCCCAACCGTCGGACAGGATCACCACCACCGCACCCCGGCCGACCCGCCGGCCGTGAACGCGGTTCAGCGCCGCGAGCGCCGCCCCGATCCGGGTGCCGCCGGAGAAGTCGGTCACCGCTTCCGCGGCCCGCTCCAGGGCCCGGTCGTGGTCGCGGCCGCCCAGCTCGTTGGTGATCCGGGTCAGTCGGGTGCCGAAGGCGAACGCCTCCACCCGCCGGCGGGCCGCCACCGAAGCGTGCAGGTACTGGAGCAGCATCCGCGCATACGGTGTCATCGAGCCCGAGACGTCGAGAACGAGCACCATCGGCCGGGATCGCCGCGAAGGCGCCCTCCAAACCCGCTCGATCGGCTCGCCGGCCGTGCGCAGCGAGCCGCGCACCATCCGCCGCACGTCGGGCGTGTGGCCCCGGCGCCGCGACGCCCGGGTGCGGCGCGACACCCGGGTCGGAGCGCGCCGCGCCAGCCGCGCGATCAGCTCCCGGGCGATGGCCATCTCCAGGTCGGTGTAGCTGGCGAAATCCTTGTGGCGGAGCAGCTCGACGTCACTCCAGGCGGCGGGAACCGCGGTCGGATCGACGTCGGCCTGGGGCGGCGCCGGCGCCGCGGCCGGGATCCCGGCGTGCGGCAGCACCTGTCGCGGCATACCCTCAAGCTCGTCGAACGGTGACGCACCCAGGGGCACGCGGGCGTCGCCGAAGACGTCGTAGAAGGCTCGCTCGAACTTGATGAGATCGCCGCGCTCCGAGCAGAGCACTGCCCGCAGCGCCAAGCGCGCGTCCTCGCGCGAGGTGCAATCGACCGCCTCGAGCGCGCGGTGCGCGGTGAGCAGCTCGCCGATGCCGACGCGCGATCCCTGCGCGCGCAGCGAGGCGGCAAGCGCGGCGAGCTGATCGGTGACAGCGTCCTCGAGCAGCTCAGACGCCATCGAGCATACCCCGCGAGCGCACGCGTTCCACGTCCTCGTGGACCTTCAAAGCCACTCCCAGCGTCTCGTTCAGGTCGGCGTCCTCGCCCAGCGCCAGCAGCGCCCGCGCCCATATCAGCGTCTCCCCGACGCCTGGGAGCTTGTACAGGTCGCCGTGCTCGCGCAATCGACCGACGGCGGTGACCACCCGGTTGGCGATGGTTTCCGAGACGCCGGGGATCCGGGCGTGGACGATCGCCCGCTCGAGCTCCGCGTTCGGGTAGTCGATCCAGTGGTAGAGACAGCGCCGCTTCAAGGCGTCGTGCAGCTCGCGCGTGCGGTTCGAGGTGAGGATCACCGTCGGCGCTCGCTCGGCCCGCACGGTCCCCAACTCGGGGATGGTCACGGCGAAGTCGGCCAGGAACTCGAGCAGGAACGCCTCGAACTCATCGTCGGCCCGATCGACCTCGTCGATGAGCAGGACCACCGGGTTGCCGACCTCGGCCTCGAGCGCGTCGAGCAGGGGCCGGCGCAGCAGGAAGCGCCGGGAGAACAGCTCGCCCTCGTCCACCCCGCCCTCGGCCGCCCGGAGGGCCAGCAGCTGCCGCGGATAGTCCCAGTCGTACACGGCATGATGCACGTCGATGCCCTCGTGGCACTGCAGGCGAATCAGACGCGCGCCGGTGGCGCCCGCGAGGGCCCGCGCCACCTCGGTCTTGCCGACGCCTGCCTCGCCCTCGAGCAGCAGCGGCTGCTCCAGCGCCACGGCGAGGTGGACGGCCAGCGCGAGTGGCCGACCGGCTAGATAACCCTGGGAGGCGAGCGCTTCGCTCGCCTCCTCCACTGACGCAACGTAAGTGAGGCTCACACGGCCATCATGGCAGGCCCGCGGCCGTTTGAAGCGCGCGGCGGCACATGACGCGGGCGAGATGGCGCTTGTACTCCGAGCTGGCGTTCAGATCGGCGGGCGGGTCGGTGCCGTCGGCCGCTTGCTCGGCCGCGCGGGCGATCGAATCGGCCGTCGCCGACTGATCTCGGAGCGCCTCCTCCACCGCACGCGCGCGCAGCGGCACCGAGGCCATGTTGGTCAGCCCGACCCGGACGTCCTCGATCGTGTCGCCGTTCTTCTTGACCAGCGCGCAGACGGCCACCATCGCCCAGTCCTCGCTGCGTCGGTTGAACTTCTGGTAGGCGTAGCCCCAGCCGTCGTAGGCGGGCATCCGGATCTCGGTGAGCACCTCGGTCGGCTCGACCGCGGTCTCCAGGTAGTCCTGGAACAGGTCGTTCGCCGACACGCTCCGCTGCTCGCCGCCGGCGGCCTGGAGCGTGACGCTCGCCTCGCAGATCAGCATCACCGCCGGCAGGTCCGAAGCAGGATCGCCGTGCGCCAGGGACCCGCCGATCGTCCCGCGGTTGCGCACCTGCGGGTCCGCGATCGTTCCCGCGACCACAGACACGACGCCCAGATCGGGCGTGTGCTCGAGCTCGGCGTGCGGCGTCATCGCGCCGATCCGCCAGTTGCCGTCCTCGCGCTGAATGCCGTGCAGGCCGGGGACCTTACGTAGGTCTACCAGCAGCGACGGCGCGGCCAGCCGCAGCTTCATCAGCGGCAACAGCGAGTGTCCGCCGGCCAGCAGCTTGGCATCCTCGCCGCCGTCGGCGAGCGCCTGGATCGCCTCGTCGAGCGTGTCCGGCACGGTGTAGTCGAACTGGGCCGGGATCATGCCGGCACACCTCCCTTGGCTTCCTGAATGGCCTCCCACACGCGCATCGGGGTGAGCGGCATGTTGATGAACTCCACGCCGAGCGGGCGCAGCGCGTCGGTCACGGCGTTGGTCACCGCCGGGGTCGCGGCGATCGTGCCGGCCTCGCCGACGCCTTTGACGCCGAGCGAGTTGACCGGCGACGGGGTCTCGGTCCGGTCGGTCTCGTAGCTCGGCAGCTCGGCCGCCGTCGGCAGCGCGTAGTCCACAAACGTGCCGGTCACGAGCTGGCCCGCATCGTCGTAGTGGATACGCTCGTACAACGCCTGGCCGATGCCGTGCGTGACGCCTCCGTGGACCTGGCCCTCGATCAGCATCGGGTTGATCGCCCGACCGCAGTCGTCGACCGCGACGTAGCGGACGATCTTGGTCTTGCCCGTGTCCGCGTCGATGTCGACGACGCAGGCATGGGCGCCGAACGGGAAGACCCAGTTCGTCGGGTCGTAGAAAGACTGCTCGTCGAGTCCGGGCTCCATGCCCTCGGGCAAGTTCTCAGGCATGTACGCCGCACCCGCCACCTCCGCGAGCGTCATACCCTTGTCCGGCGATCCTCGTACGGAGAACTTGCCGTCATGAAGCTCGACGTCCTCCTGATCGGCCTCGAGCTGATGAGCGACGATCGCCTTGGCCTTGGCCGCCACCTTGCCGGCCGCGCGCGCGGCCGCCTCACCGCCGACCGAGAGCGAGCGTGATCCGTATGTGTCGAGTCCGGCCGGACCCGTCTCGGTGTCGCCATGGATCACCTCGACCACGGCAGGATCAACGCCCAGCCGGTCGGCCACGATCTGCGCGAAGCCCGTCTCGTGGCCTTGCCCATGGGGAGAGGTGCCCGTGTAGAGCGTGACCGACCCCGTGGCGTGAACGCGTACGGTGGCCGACTCCCAGCCGCCGCACTGCAGGCCGAAGCCGCCCGCTCCGACGCCTTTGGACGGTGCGTTACCGCAGATCTCAGTGTAGGTGCAGAAGCCGATGCCGCGGTATATGCCCCGGTCACGCAGCCCCTCGGTCTCCTGACGCACCTGGCGCGGGTCGATGTGCTCCAGCAGCTTGTCGAGCGCGGCCTGGTAGTTACCGGAGTCGTAGGTGACGCCGATCGGGGTTTCGTGGCCGTTCTGGAATGGCGGGATGAAATTCTTGCGCCGTAGCTCGAGCGGGTCCATGCCCAGCTCGTGCGCGAGCTGATCCATTACGACCTCGATCATGTGGGTCGCCTCGGGCCGCCCGGCCCCTCGGATCGCGTCAGTGGGGAACTTGTTCGTCATCACCTCGACGATGTCGGTGTGCACCGCCGGCGTTTTGTAGACGCCGCACATCACGAACGCGCTGGATGGCGGGATCGCCGGAGTGAGCACCATCTGATAGGCGCCGAGGTCGGCGATGATCTTCGAGTGCCAGGCGGTGAGCGTGCCGTCCCGCTTGGCGCCGACGCGGATGTAGTCGATCTGGTCGCGACCGTGGTGCGTGACCATCATGGCTTCCGATCGCGTCTCGACCCACTTCACGGGACGCCGGAGCTTGTGCGACGCCCACGCGCAGCCAATCTCCTCGGCGTAAATCTGGAGCTTGGAGCCGAAGCCGCCCCCGACCTCGGGCGCAATCACGCGTACCTTGTCCTCACTGATCCCGAGCAGGATCGACAGAAACAGGCGAAGGAAGTGCGGAACCTGTGTGGAGCTCCAGACCGTCAAGCGGTCAACGCGGAATTCGGCCAGCACGCCGCGCGGCTCGATCGCCGCGCCGGCCATCCGGTGGTTGACTACGCGCCGCTCGATGATCACATCGGCCGCGGCGAAGCCGGCCTCGAGGTCGCCGCCGCCGAGCGACCAGTCGCAGACCTTGTTGGTCCCGAACTGCTCGTGGACGAGGGGCGACCCCTCCTCGAGCGCCTGCTCCGGATCGGTGACGACCGGCAGCGGCTCGTACTCGACGACGACGTCCTCGGCGGCGTCGACGACCGCGTAGCGGTCATCGCCGATCACGAGCGCGACGGGGTCGCCCACGTGTTTGACCTCGCCCTTGGCGAGCACCCAGTGATCGGGGGTGTTGACCGTCACGCCGGGCGGCACCCACGCCATCGGCAGGCCGGCCTCCATGTCGAGATCCTCGTTGGTGTAGACCGCCCAGATTCCGTCGCGCGCTTTGGCCGCTGACGTGTCGATCGAGACGATCTTCGCGTGCGCCTCGGGCGAGCGCACCCACGCGGCCCACAGCTGACCTGTGAGGCTGATGTCGTCGACGTAGGAAGCCCGCCCCGTGATCAGCCGCGGGTCCTCCTTGCGACGCATGGCCCGGCCCACATGGTTGCTCGGCGCCGGCGCGCCGTCGGTGGCCTCGGCCGCGATCCGCGTCATCCCGGATCCAGCGTCGCCGATGCTCATGCCGTCACCCCCGGTTGTCCGCTCGTGGGCGCACCTACCCCGGCGCCTTGGGCCTTGGCCGCGTTGAGCACAGCCTTGACGATGTTGTGATAGCCCGTGCACCGGCAAAGGTTGCCCTCCAGCCCGTGGCGGACGTCCTCCTCGGTCGGGTTGGGGTTCTCGGCCAGCAGTCCCGCAGCGGCCATGATCATGCCGGGCGTGCAGTATCCGCACTGCAGGCCGTGGTCGTTCCAGAATGCCTCCTGGAGCGGATGCAGCTCATTCTCGGACGCCAGGCCTTCGATCGTGGTCAGGGCCACCCCGTCCGCCTGGACCGCGAGCACCGTGCACGACTTCACGGACTTCCCATCCATATGGATCGTGCAGGCTCCACAGTTGGACGTATCGCAGCCGACGTGCGTGCCGGTCAACCCGAGGTGGTCGCGCAGCGCGTGGACCAGCAGCAGGCGGGGCTCCACCTCCAAGTGGTGCTCGACGCCGTTTACGTTCAACGTCACGGGAACGGTCTTGCTCATGCCTCTCCCTCCAGGTTCGCTCGGCAGGCCTCCGACGATACCCCAATGGATCTACCGGTGTGCAGTGCATCGGAGGCGGGGCGCGAGATGGGCTCGCCTCGCAGCGCTCAGCGGCGAGCGAGGACCCTTGTCCGTGGTTCAGCGCAGCTCTGCCAGACGGCTCAGCAACTTGTCGGGACGGATCGGCAGGTCGCGCACGCGCATCGCGGCGGCGTGGTGAACGGCGTTGGCCACGGCCGCGGCAGTGCCCACGATCCCGATCTCGCCGATTCCCTTCGCTCCCATCGGGTTCACGTGGGGATCGTCCTCCTCGAGCCAGATCGCCTCGAGCTGCTCGATATCGGGGTTCGTCGGCACGTGGTAGCCGGCCAGGTCGTGGTTGAGGTAGTCGCCGAACTCGAGGTCGATCAGGCTCTCCTCGTGCAGCGCCATGCCGATCCCCATCGTCATGCCGCCGATGAACTGGGAACGGGCCGTCTTCGGGTTGATGATCCGCCCGACCGCGAACACCCCAAGGGCACGAGGCACGTGCACCTCGCCGGTGTCGACGTCGACTCGCGCCTCGATGAACTGGGCGCCGAAGCCGTGCTTAGCCAGCGGCTCGGCGCTCGCCGCCGCCACCTCGTCCTTGGTATCGGCCTCGATCCAGAGCGGCACCTCGGATCCCTCCTCGGCCATCCGGGCGCGGAGCTCGCGACACGCCTTGACCACGGCCGAGCCCCAGGACGCATTACCCATCGAGCCGCCGGCCAGGAAGGCCTCCGGGAAGCTCGAGTCGCCGATCTGGACCTCGACCTCCTCGACCGGCACCTCAAGCGCGTCCGCGGCGATCTGAGTGAGCGCAGTTCGGGCCCCGGTCCCGATGTCGGCCGCGGCGATCTGGATCGTGTATCCGTTATCGGGCTCGTAGCTCGCGCGAGCCGAGGAGGTCTGGCGGCGCGCGGGGTAGGTCGACGCAGCCACGCCGGTGCCGATGAGCCAGCGTCCTTCCCGGCGGATGCCCGGGCGGGGATCGCGCGTGTTCCAGCCGAAGCGCTCGGCGCCCTCGCGCAGGCAGGCCACCAGGTTGCGGCTCGAGAACCGGTGGCCGGTCTCCGGATCGACCTCGGGATCGTTCCGGACGCGCAGCTCGATCGGGTCGATGCCGCAGGCGATCGCCAGCTCGTCCATCGCCGACTCGACCGCGTACATCCCGGGCGTCTCCCCGGGCGCGCGCATCCACGACGGCGTGGGCACGTCGAGCCGGGCCACCTGGTGAGTCGTGCGGCGGTTCGGCCCGGCGTACATCATGCGGCTGGGCAGCGCGGCCTGCTCGGCGAACTCGCGAATCGTCGAGGTCTGGACGATCGCGTCGTGGCAGATCGCCGTCAGGCGCCCGTCGCGGTCGGCGCCGAGGCGCATCCGCTGAATGGTCGGCGTCCGGTAGCCCGTGAGCGCGAACATCTGTTGACGGGTGACCGCGAGCTTGACCGGCCGGCCGAGCGCCTGCGAGGCCATCACCGCGAGGATCACGTGCGGCCGAGGCGTCCCTTTGGAGCCGAACCCACCGCCGACATGGGGCGAGATCACACGCACCTGGTCGGGCTCGAGTGAGAATGCGCGCGCCACGGTGTTCTTCACGTTGACCACGCCCTGGTTGGAGTCGTACAGGGTGACGCCGTTCTCCTCCCAGACGGCGAGGGTGGCGTGCGGCTCCATCGGGTTGTTGTGCTCGGTGGGGGTCTCGTAGGTGCAGTCGATCTTGATCTCGGCCGCCGCGAACGCTGCGTCGAAGTCACCGTCGGTGCTGACCGCGGGATAGTTCGGGTTCACTTTCTCGGGCGTGTAGAGCTTCGGATGGTCGGCGCGCAGGAGGACGTCGTGCGGCTCCTGCGCGTACTCGATCCTCACCATCCGCTCGGCCTGCCGCGCGGTCTCATAGCTGTCGGCGATCACCGCCCCGACGATCTGCCCCCGGTACGCGACGCGGTCCGATTGCAGGACCTCGAGCTCGCCGTCTGAGACCTCGTGCAGACGTGGCGCATTGCCGTGCCAGAGGACGGCGTGCACACCCGGCAGCTCGAGGACTGAAGCCGCGTCCACCGCGCGCACGGCGCCCTTGGCCACCGTGGACTGCAGGATCGCGGCGTAGGCCACATCGTCCTGGCGGTATTCGTAGGCGTACTTGGCCTCGCCGCTGACCTTGGCGCGCCCCTCGACCCGGTCGATCGCCGCGCCGATCGCGCCGGTGACGGTGACGCTCATGCCGCCAGCTCCAGAAGCGTGGTGACGATCAGGTTGCGCGCAAGCTGGACCTTGTAGTCGTTCTCGCGCAGCGGCCGGGCCTGCTCGAGCTCGGCCTGTGCGGCCTCTGTCACGCGTTCCTCGGTGATCGGGCCGCCGCGGAGCGCTTCCTCGGCGGCGCTTGCTCGCCACGGCACATGGGCCACCGCGCCGAGCGCGATCCGCACGTCGCGCGCGGCGCCGCCGTCGTCTAGGTCGAGCACGGCGGCCACGGACACGAGAGCAAACGCGAACGAGCGCCGCTCGCGGACCTTGCGGTAGCGCTGGCGGGTCTGCGAGCCGGGCGGCGGCCCCAGTTCGATGGCCGTGATCAGCTCTCCGGGCTCGAGCAGCGTGTCGCGGTGCGGCGCGTCCTCGGGCAGGCGGTGAAACCCCGGGATCGGGATCGTGCGCGCGCCGGCTGAACCCAGCACGTGCACGCTCGCACCCAGGGCAGCCAGCGCCACTGCCATGTCGGAGGGATGCGTGGCCACGCAATGCTCGGAGTGACCGAAGATTGCGTGGTTGTGATGGTGGCCTTCGCGGGCGGGACAGCCGGTTCCCGGCGCGCGCTTGTTGCACGGCTTGGTCACGTCCGTGAAGTAGGCGCACCGGGTGCGCTGAAGCAGGTTGCCGCCGACGGTGGCCAGGTTGCGAAGCTGACCCGAGGCGCCGTGCAGCACGGCCTCGGCCAGCACCGGGTATCGCTCGCGCACCCGCGGGTCGGCGGCCAGGTCGCTGTTGCGGACCGCGGCGCCGATTCGCAGCCCGCCGCCGTCGGTCTCGTCGATTCGGTCGTGGTCGACGAGACGCGTGACGTCGATCAGCGTCTTCGGCGTCTCGACGCCGAGCCGCATCAGGTCGACCAGGTTGGTCCCGCCACCGAGATAGCACGCGTCGGTCGCGTCGCCGAGCAGGGCGACGGCGCGCGGCGCATCGGTGGCGCGCTCGAACCGGAACGGCCTCATGCCGCTGCGTCGGCGATCGCGGGGACGATGTTGGCGTAGGCGCCGCAGCGGCACAGGTTGCCGTTCATGCGCTCGCGGATCTCGGCCGGCGTGAGTTCGATCCCGCCGCCCGCGGCCATTTGCGGCGTGATCGCGCTCGGCCAGCCCTCGCGCACCTCCGCCAGCATGCCCGCCGCCGAGCACAGCTGACCGGGCGTGCAGTAGCCGCACTGGAATGCGTCATGCTCGATGAACGCCCGCTGGAGCGGATGGAGCTCCTCACCGTCGGCCAGACCCTCGACCGTCATGATCTCGGCGCCGTCGTGCGCCACGGCCAGCGCCAGGCAACCATTGGCCCGCCGGCCGTCGATCAGGATCGTGCAGGCGCCGCACTGGCCGTGATCGCACCCCTTCTTGGCCCCGGTCAGGTCGAGGTGCTCGCGCAGCAGGTCGAGCAGCGAGGTGCGCGTGTCGATCGTCAGCTCGTGCTCGGTGCCGTTGATCCGCAGCCGCACGTCGGCCAGCACCGGCGGTTCGATCCGGGCACGATCCTCTCCGGCCATCAAAGCCGGACTCTACCGGGCGGCGTGCGGCGGGTCTCGTGTCACGTAACCCGGAATATGTTCGGGTTACGTGACGAGCGAGGTGGCGCGCAGGATCCAGCCGCCATCCACGCGCTCGGTCACGGTGGTCGGCCACGCCTCCACGGCATGCGCCTCGAGCCGGCACACCAGCTCAGCCGGAATAGTTGGCGAGGAGGTCACGGAGCGTGGCGGCGTTGCGCACCGAGTAGTCGCGATAGCAGTTGTTCATGAGCATGTGGGTCTCCCGGGCCTCGGCGGCATGCTCGGCGATCGCCGGCACCAGCTCCTCGAGCTCCTCCTCCGAGTACAGGTACTTGAAGCGCTCCGCCGCCGACCGCGACGTGTCGCTCCAAGTGCTGTCCGAGCGCCCGTGAAAGCGCATGATGAACAGGTCGGGGTTGGTGACCGCCATGACCCGCGGCAAGCCGGACACCGGCGGTGCATCCACGGACACCGACACGAGCCCGTGCTCCCCGAGCATCGCCAGCGTACGCTCGCGGTCGCGCTCCTCGGCCAGCCACCGCGGCGAGCGGAACTCGACGCTGATCCGGTAGTCCGGCAGCCGCGAGCGGAGCGCCTCGATCTCCGCGCGGTTCTCGCGCCGGGGCCCGAACCACGGCGGGTACTGGAACAGCACGGCACCCAGCCGCCCCGCCTCGTGCAACGGCCGCAGAGCCGCCTCGAACCGCCGCCACGCCTCGTCGAGCGCGTCCGGAGTCAAGTGCTTCGGGTAGATGTTGCGCTTCTCGGCCACGTCCGGCGGCAACGCGTCCCGCAGATCGCGCCACAACGACCGGGGTCGGGTCGGATGCCCGGTCAGGAGCGAGTACGCCTTGACGTCAAACCGGAAAGCACCCGGAACGCGCTCGGCCCACAGCGCCACCTGGCGCTCGGCCGGCGGCGCGTAGTAGGTCGAGTCGATCTCGGTGAGCGGGAACTGCGACGCGTAGTAGCGCAGGCGCTCCTCGGCCGACATCGTCTTCTCCGGGTACCAGTCGGCCTCCTCGACCAGCGTCTTGTCCGTCCAGGAGCAGCTGCCGGTCAGGAGGGTGTGCTCACCCGTCCAGGCCAGCGAGCCAAGTTGGTCGCGCGTCACGCACTACCCGAGATTACGCACGGCCGCCATCAGCGTGAGGCCACCGTCGACCACGAACGATTCTCCGGTGACGTACGAGGCCTCGGACGAGACAAGGAACGCGATCGCGGCGGCGATCTCGCGCGCGTCGCCGGGACGGCCGGCCGGAATGCCCGGACGCTCGTTCTGGCCCGGGTCCTCCTCGTGCTGGCCGGTCATCGGGGTGGCGATCTCACCCGGCGCCACCGCGTTGACCGTGATCCCGTGCTCGGCCAGCTCGAGTGCCATGACCTTGGTCAGCAACCCGAGCCCGCCCTTGGCCGCGCAGTACGCGCTCGAGCCCGGCAGCGGGACGTGCTCGTGCACGCTCGTCACGTTGACGATCCGTCCGCCCCGGCCACCGCTCACCATCCGGCGCGCGGCCTCCTGGGCGGCGCAGAAGGCCGCGGTCAGGTCGACGTCGAGCACGTGCTGCCAATCCTCGAGCGACACCTCGAGGAATGGCGAAGAGGAACCCGTCCCGGCGTTGTTGACGAGAACGTCGAGGCCACCCAGCGCGTCGGCCAACTCCGCCACCACGCGCGCACCCTGCGAGACATCCGAGAGATCTATCCGACGCACCTCGGCGCGGCGGGCTCTGTCCTGCACCTCGGAGGCGGTGCCGCGCGCGCCATCCTCGTCGGTGTGCCACGTGATGCCGAGGTCGAAGCCCCGTTCGGCGAGCGTCACCGCGGTCGCCTTGCCGATCCCCGAGTCAGCGCCGGTGACGATGGCGACGGGCACGGTGTCAGCCAGGCAGAGTCTCGCCGCCGATCGGCGCGAGCACCTCGCCCGTGTAGTACGACGACATCTCGTTCGAGGCGAAGAACACGTAGGACGGCGCGATCTCGTCGGGCTGCGCGGCACGCCCCATCGGGACCTGCTGCCCGAACTGCTCGACCTTGTCCTCCGGGAACGTGGCGGGGATCAGCGGCGTCCAAACCGGACCGGGCGCCACGCAATTGACCCGGATGCCGCGCTCAACCAGAGCCTGCGCCAGCGACATCGTCAATACGTGAACCGCCCCCTTGGACGCCGCATAGTCGATCAGCGACTTGTTTCCCCGCAGCCCGTTGACCGAGCCGGTGTTGATGATCGCGCCGCCCTGGCCCATGTGGCCGAGCGCGGCCATCGTGGTCCAGAAGTAGCTGTAGACGTTGGTCTTGAACGTGCCGTCCCACTGCTCACTCGTGAGCTCCTCGGGTGAATCAACTGGGCTCTGGGTGCCCACGTGGTTGACGAGCACGTCGAGCTTTCCGAGGCGCGACACCGTTTCCTCGACGGTCCGCCGGCACTCCTCCTCGCGTTGCAGATCGCAGGCGATCGTCACCGCCCGGCGCTCCTCGGCCTCAACCAGGCTCTTGGTATGGGCTGCGTCGTCGTGCTCGCTCAGGTAGGCAATCGCCACGTCTGCGCCCTCCTTCGCGAAGGCGGCGCACACCGCGCGGCCGATCCCCGAATCGCCTCCGGTGACCAGCGCCACCAACCCGTCCAGCTTGCCGCTCCCCCGATAGCCGTGCATCTCGTCACGTGGCTCCGGCGCCATCTCCCCTTCACGGCCGGGGCGCTCTTGCTGCTGAGGCGGAAACTCGGACATGCGCCGCCGGTTACCCGCGCAATGCACCGATTAACTCGACGAGTCGGCATGGCCTCGCTGGGAAGCGGCCCCCCTTTAGAGTTCCGCCCTGCGCCCCGCCACGATCTCAAGGAGAGCCCATGGGTTTCGATCAGTACCACGAACCGCCTGAGGAGCTGCCGCCCACGACGCGCACGTTCGCGCGGCTCTGCGCCTCGCTCACCGAGGAGGCCGAAGCCATCGGCTGGTACGAGCAGCGGATCGCGGTCGAGACCGATCCCGACGCCCTGGCGGTGATGCGCGACGCGCAGGGCGAGGAGTTCAAGCACTTCAGCATGGACCTCGAGTTCCTGCTCCGCCGCTCGCCGGCGTGGCGCGAGATCGCCCAGGGCGTGCTGTTCAAGGCGGGCGACATCGTCGAGCACGGTGAGGAGGCGGAGGCCGAGACGCTCGAGGGAAACGGACCCGCAGCGACCGCGGAGGACGGCTCGCTCGGCATCCGCAGCCTGAAAGGAGCGGGAAGATGAACCATCTGCTTCGCTCCCTCGCGCCGATCAGCGACGACGGCTGGAAGATGCTTGACGAGGAGGCCCGCGAACGCCTCGACCCAGCGCTCGCGGCCCGCCGGCTGGTCGACTTCTCCGGGCCGCACGGCTGGGAGCACTCGGCCACAAACCTGGGCCGCATCGCCCCGCTCGCGAATGCGCCGTGCGGCGGGGTCAACGGGAAGCGGCGCCAGGTGCTGCCGTTGGTCGAGGTGCGCGCGGACTTCGAGCTCTCGCGCGATGAGCTGCGCGACGCCGACCGCGGCGCCGAGGACGCCGACCTTGAGCCGCTCGACAAGGCCGCCCACCAGATCGCGGTGGCCGAGAACAAGGCGGTCTTCCACGGCTGGCACGGCGCCATGGCCGGGATCGAGGAGTCCTCACCGCACGAGTCGATCCCGCTGGGCGAGGCCCCCGACGACTACCCGCGCCCCGTGGCGGCGGCAGTCGAGAGACTGCTGCACAACGGAATCAGCGGGCCGTACGGCCTGGCCCTGGGCGGTGAGCAGTACCGGCGCGTGGTGGAAGGCGCCGAGCACGGCGGCTACCCGCTGCTCGAGCATTTGCGCAAGATCCTCGAGGGGCCGATCGTGTGGGCGCCTGGTGTGGGTGGCGCGCTCGTGCTGAGCCTGCGCGGCGGGGACTTCCTGTTCGAGTCGGGCCAGGATCTCTCGATCGGCTACGACGGGCACGACGGGCAGACGGTGCGCCTGTATCTGGAGGAGAGCTTCAGCTTCCACGTAGCCACCCAGGAAGCAGCGGTCATGTTGACCCCGTGAGCGCAGCCGCCAGCGCCCGGATGCGCTCGGCCACCGCGAGCATCATGTCGCGGCCCACCTCGCCCGGGTTGATGGTCGCCGCCGCAGTGACCGGCAACGGGTCGCTCAGATAGGCGACGTCGACCGCCGGCGCATCGCATTCCGAGCCCGCCTGCACCGCCGCGGCCGCTGCGGCAGTGGGGACCTGGCCCTGCGTGAACGCGTGTAGAACGCACCAGACAGTGCGGGGTGCCCCGTAGCCGTGGGGCCCGAGCAGGGGCGCGCTGATGTTGACCAGCCCCGAGTCCCACCCCGGGTTCTGGTTGTCGAAGTCGTAGTAATAGATGCGCTTCACCTGCGGCGACTCACTTGGAAGGCGCAGATAGCCCTCGGCGGCCAGCGCCTGCGCGTTCGGGTTGCCGTTCAGGCACGCGGCCCACGTCCCGTCGTCCTGTGGATTGTCGTCCCCACAGCGGCTCGTCAGCGGCTCCTTCCCGCCGTCGGTCAGCCACACTCCCACCTCCGTGAACCAGATCGGAGGCCCGCTCGGGTAGAAGCGGTCGATCGCGGCGATCGTCCCCTGCGCGCTCGGCAAGCCAGACGACGGCGCCGGCACTGGATTGCCGCCGTTCAGCGCGGCGTAGCTCACGTCGACGTAGGGGTTCAGCGCGATCGCGTCGGGCGGGCGCGGATAGATCTTCGAGAGCAGGCGAAAGTACCCGCGGGGGTAGTAACAGGTCGACGGCAGGCAGCGCGAGGACGAGTAGTTGAAGCCGCCGGCGAGCAGTGTGTGGTCGGGGTTTGAGTCGACCTTCTTGGCGTCGAGGTACCAGTAGGCCGCCCCCTGGGCGCTGCCGCCGTGACCGTTGCCGCCCGACGGTCTCGCGGCGGAGTTCCCGAACAGGCACTGGTACTGAACCCCGGCGCCGCCGACCCAGGCGCCGTTGCGATGAGTGCAGTCGGGACCGCCGGCGGCGCTCGAATCCCCGGAGTAAATCGAGTCGGGCTCGTTGAACACCTCCCACTCCTTGACCCCGGGCGCTCGCCGCTCGAGGCCGCTCAGCCCGCACTCGTACTCGGCGTCGGTAGGCCAGATGTCGTCGCTCGCCAGTCCGGCGACGGTCAGCGTGACGAGCACGTGGCTCATCCCGACCAATCGCGCGGCGGCCGACAACTGCCCGGCGAAGGCCGCCGCCGGCGTCCCGGGGCCGGAGGGCGAGGGCTCGCAGGTGCCGCCGGCGAAACTTCCCCGCCCGTCGTTGACCGCGTCCCACGGGACGTAGATCCGGGCGTAGCAGACCGCGCCCGAGTTGCGGCACGGCACTCCCCCCATCAACTGGGTGAGGTACGGGTTGCCCTGATAGGCGAACGCCGCGGGATCGCCCGAAACGGCGCCGTCGAGGTTGATCCCCCAGCCGACGCTCGCGCCGGCCGGCGCGGCGAGCACCAGACTCGCCGCGATTGCGAGTGCCGCCAGCGCGCGCCGCCGTCCTGTTCGCGTCAGGATGAAACCGGCCAGAGTCGCCTGCCGTCCTTGCACAGCAGCCGGTCGCTCACCAACTGGCGCACCACCGGGTACGGCGACGTGCGGGTGACCCCGAGAATGCGTTCCTCGGGACGCTCGAGGTCTTCGATCACGGTCGACACAGCCCTCACACCTCCCATCGATTAGAGGCTACGAAGCGTTAGGAGACGGGCTCCGCTGATCGTAACGCGCTCGCGCCGGCACGCGGTGCAGCGGCCACCTCCCACTCGTCGACGAATAGATACGACCGCGTCGGTCGCGCCACGCCGAGCACGAGTCCGGCGATCCTGCGCTGGACGCGCAGCGACGGCATCGCCGCGTACTCCGCCGCGCCGAAGTCGAGCACCAGCTCGGCGCCCGCGACCGGCCACGGAATGCCGCCGCGGGTGAGCTTGCCCTCGCGCCACAGTTCCGCCACCCGCCGCATGAACGGCTCGGTTTGGCCTGCCGGGCGGACCTGTATGCGAACGCAACCGGGTCCGTCGCCCACCGGCACCTGCGTCAGTGATCTCGCCCCGCCGGGCGGAGTTCACATTTCCGAGCGTCGGCGGGTGCGCGGGCCGCGCCGCGCTGTTTGCGCGCGACGCGGCTCCGCGTATCAACCCCTCCGGCGGCTGGTTAGTACCCCTGCGGAAGAAGGGTGACCTTCAGTGTGGTCGAGCCGAAGTTGCCGCCGCCACAGCGCCCGGTGACCGAGTATTTGCTGGGCTTGACGTTCGGACTCAGCGTCACCTTGATCGAGAACGCCCCGTTCTTGCTCTTGGCCAGCGACGCCGACACGGCCGGAACGCCGGCGAAGCTGTGCTTGGTGGCGCCCTTGAAGGCATGCGAGATGATCGTGGCGGCGTCGCCCTTGTGCCCGATCTGGCAGCCGTGATCGACCGAGCCGGATACGGTGACGGTCTGGCCCTGGCTCACCTTGCTCGGCGACACCTTGACGAAGTGCGACGAGGCCAGCGCGGCCGGCGCGAACGCAGCGAGCCCCACGAGAGCGGCGATCAGTTTCTTCAAAATGGCTCCTCTGTTCGATTGCCGGCGGCCGCCGGATGGTAGCCACACCACCGCCCAACACATCGGGTGCCCAATCGTTGCGCCGCCGTGCGCTTGGATGATCTTCGCGAGCGTCGGTCGCGATGATTTCCGGGCGCTGGAAGGTCGAATCGAGCGAGCACATTTCAATCGGAAGGAGACCGGACGTGGGCAAGATCGCGGTACACGAATTCATTTCGCTCGACGGCGTCGTCGAGAATCCCAGGTGGACGGCCGACTATCCCTTCGATCCCAAGATGGGCGAAGCAATCGGCGCGCTCACGATGGCCAGCCAGGGGATCCTGTTGGGGCGTCGCACCTACGAGATGTTCGCGCCCGCGTGGTCGGCGCGGACGGCCGAGCAGGATCCCGGGGCGCCGTTCTTCAACGAGACGCGCAAATACGTGGTGAGCGCCACGCTGCAAAGCGCCGACTGGAAGAACTCGGAGGTCCTCGGACCGTATGACGCCGAAACCCTTCGTGCGCTGAAAGAGCGGCTCGACGGTCACCTGTACGTGAGCGGCAGCGTCAGCCTGGTCCGTGCCATGCTGGCCGACAGCCTCGTGGATGAGCTCCACCTGTTCGTCTACCCGGTCGTGCTCGGCTCCGGGCTGCGCCTGTTCGGGGAAGGCGGCGCGCCGGTGAAGCTCGCGCTTGGTGAGACCGAGGCGTACAGCAGCGGGGTGCTGCGTCTCACGTATGGGCCGGCGTAGCAGGGCCATCCGATGCGGCGTTGCCGGGTCGGTTCGCCGGGCGCCGGCACAGCAGGGTCGGTTCGCGCGGCGCCGGGACCAGCCCGTCACGCGAGTTCGCGTCGCGCCGCCTCTCCGGGGTGACGGAGAATGTGGGGATGACCGAATTTCCCGAATCCCATCGAGACCTCCTGGACGGCCCGGTCGCTTCGCTGGCCACGATCCGCCGGGACGGCTTTCCGCATGTCACCGAGGTCTGGTTCCTGTACGACGACGACGGCGAGCTCAAGCTCTCGCTCAACACCTCGCGGCTGAAAACCCGCAATCTCCGGCGCGACCCAAAGTGCAGCCTGCTCCTGCTGGATTTGAGCAATCCCTACCGGTACCTGGAGGTTCGGGGCACGGTCAGCATCGAGCCTGACGAAGATCTGTCGTTCGCCCGCAAGCTCGGCGCCAAGTACGACGCGGAGTTCTGGGTCCACGACCAACCCGGAGAAAGCCGGGTCGTCGTCCTGATCGAGCCGGTCAACCTCCACCTGTGGCCACCGCCGGCTGAATAGAAGTCGCCCTTTGTGGGCACAGTAGGCACATGCGCCCACGCCGGTCACCGCGCATTGCGTACCTTCTGCTGCCCGTCTGCCTCCTGCTGCTCATCCTGGCCGCGCCGGCGGGTGCGCTGGCCAAACGCGCGGTGGCAACGGGCACCGGCGGGGCGGTCGCGTCCGACACCGTTCAGGCCACTCGCGCCGGGCTGACCGTGCTCGCGCAGGGCGGCACGGCGGCGGACGCCGCGGTCGCGGTGGCTTCCACGCTCGGCGTCACCGACCCGTTCGTGGCCGGGATCGGCGGCGGTGGCTACTTCGTCTACTACGACGCGCGCACCCACCGCGTCTACACCATCGACGGCCGGGAGACGGCTCCGGCGGCCGACAACGCGAGCCTGTTCATCGACCCGACGACCGGCAAGCCGCTGCCCTTCCCGACCGCGGTGACCAGCGGGCTGTCGGTCGGCGTGCCGGGCACGCTGATGACCTGGCAGCGGGCGGTGAACCGGTGGGGCAACTCCACGCTGGCTGACGACCTGAAGCCGGCTGAGCTGGTGGCCAGCCGCGGCTTCAGCGTGACTCCCACCCTGCGCGAGCAGGTGCGCGAGAACGCCTTCCGATTCGATCAGTTCAGCTCCACCAGCGCGCTGTTCCTGCCGCACGGCCAACTCCCGGTCGTCGGGTCCAAGATGCGAAACCCGGACCTGGCCCGAACATACGTGGTGATCGCGCGCCGTGGCGTTGGAGCGTTGTACGGGGGTGCGATCGGGCGCGACGTGGTGCGCACGGTGCACAACCTGCCGCTCGTGCCGGGTGCCACTCTGGTTCCGCGCCCGGGTGCGATGACGCTCGCCGATCTGGCTGGCTACCGGGCTCTGTTCCGCACGCCCACCCACGTCCGCTATCGCGGCTACGACGTCTACTCGATGCCACCATCCTCCAGCGGTGGCACGACCGTCGGCGAGGCCCTCAACATCCTGTCGAACTTCGATCTCGCCGCGGAGAGCCGTGTGCAGGTGCTGCATCACTTCCTGGAGGCCTCGCGCCTGGCCTTCGCCGATCGCAACCGCTACGTTGGCGACCCGGCCTACGTGCAGGTGCCGCTGGCCCAACTGCTTTCCCCCGACTTCGGGCGTCAGCGCGCGTGCCTGATCAACCCGGCGCACGCCCTGACGAGCCCCGTGGCGCCGGGAGATCCGTTCGCCGGTTCGGGAGGGTGCACGCCGGAGCAGCCGGCCGGTGCCGCGGATGCGTATCCCGAGACGAGCACCAACCACCTCGTGGTCGCCGACCGGTACGGTGACGTCGCCTCGTACACCAATACGATCGAGGAGCTCGGCGGCAGCGGCATCGTCGTCCCGGGCCGGGGATTCCTGCTCAACAACGAGCTGACTGACTTCGACTTCGCTCCGCCCTCGTCCGGGCTGCCCGACCCGAATCTCCCCGCCGGCGGCAAGCGCCCGCGTTCGAGCATGTCGCCGACGATCGTCCTCAAACAGCGCCGGCCCGTGCTCGCGCTCGGCGCTGCCGGCGGCGCGACCATCATCACCACAGTCCTGCAGACCCTGATCAACCGGATTGACCTGCACATGAGCCTCCCGGCGGCGGTCGCGGCGCCACGCGCGTCCCAGCGCAACTCAGCGACCACTCAGGCCGAGCCTGCCTTCATCGCCGAGCCGACCACACCCGGCCTCGAGCAGCTCGGGCAGACCTTCTCGGTCAGCGACACCTCGCCGCTCGATCCCTCGATCACGATCGCTCCCACGATCGGGACCGAGAGCGCGCTCGAGCTGTTCGGCCACGGGCGGATGCTCGCCGCCGCCGAGCCGGTGCGCCGGGGCGGTGGCGCCGCCGGCGTGGTCAAGCCGGCTCGCTGACCCATCTGGCTCCTTCGGAGGGCCCGGCGCCGACCCGGGCCCGTCCCCCACCCGGCGCTAGTGCATCGCACCCATCGAATGCATCGCGCCCATTGAGTGCGACCCACCGGGAACGACGAGCCCGGGCACGTCACGAGGCACGGCGACCACCGCGATGGCGAGGACGAGCAGCAGGGCCGCGGTGCCCCACGTCACCGTGCGGCGCCATGGCAGCGTCTTCTCGAGCACGATCAGCGCCGCGACCAGCGCCATCCAGACCAGGCTCATCACACCGAGCGCGAACAGCGCCGCCATCAGCGCCCAGCAGCAGCCGAGGCACCAGCCGGCGTGCCTGGCCCCCATCTCGAGCGCCCCGCGCGGGCCTTCCCGCCAGTTCCCGAGCAGGAATCCCAGAGGGCTGCGGCACTTGGCCAAGCAGACGTCCTTGAGCGGCGTGAGTTCGTAGACGGCCGCGAACGCGAGCACGGCGCCGGCCAGCCAGCGGCCGCCCGCATTCCAGGCCAGGTCGGTCCCGAACGCGCTGCGTCCGAGCTTGAACAGGCCGTAGGCGACCAGCCCGGCCGCGCCCCACACGAGCAGGTAGCTGCCGGCGAACAGCAGTGGGCGAGCCGGTCCGCGCCGGCGCGTCATTCGCGCATACAGAGCGACGGTCGGCGCGAGCGCCGGGAACATCATCGCCGCCATCATCACCACCCAAACGCCCAGGAACCAGCCCAGCGCCCCGAGATCGGTGCCGGGGCCGGAATCCATCCCCGCCATCCGGTCGGCCGTCGACCACCACGCGAGCCCGGCGAGCCCGAGCAGCAGCGCCGCCAGGGTCAGCCGTCCCCGCAGTGCCGCGAACGCCTCCCCGAGCTCGGTTCGCTCCGCGCGCGGATCGGCCCGCGCAGTCGGTGCTGCGATGCTCATGCCGCCCAGGAGAACTCCGACCGGGAGAACGCCGCGTTGCCGTCGTAGGTGATTCCGAAGGCGTCGATCTTCGAGCGAGTGGCATGCGCGACCGTCAGATCAGGTCCAGCCGGATGGAAGACGCCCGTCAACTTGACCGGCTGGCCCGACTCGGAGCCGAACGGCACGACGTCCTCGATCTCCAGGTCGACCGCGTCGCCGATCCGCACCGAGTGCTTCAGGCCGTCGCCCCGGACCTCGATCGGGGCACGCTCGAGGCCGAGGTTCTCCCCCACCAGCGGACCCAGGGCCGCCATCGGGCCGCCCATCGCGCCCGAGAACACCGCGCCCAGCTTCTCGGCCTGCTCATCAGAGGCAGCGGCGTCGATGAACAGGCCGAGCCGCCAGTTCCCGTCGCTCATGACCTTGGGCGTGTCCGCGACGGCGGCCACGCTCAGCCCGCTGACGTCGGTGCCATCGACCTCACCGTTGTTCACCGTGAAGACCAGCGTGACCCGGCAGCGGTCGTGCGTCGCGGGGAGCGCCAGGGACGCTGTGCAAGGGCACACCACGTCGCACGAGCAGCTCTCGAAATAGGAGAGCTCAAGCTTCCAGGACATACGAGACCACCTCCCGGCGGGTCGGTGCGTGCAGTCGCACGATTCTCTCCGAATCTCCGCTCCGGCGTCAACCGCGGCGGCCACCCTCGGTTGTGGCTCCCAGCAGCTCGAGCACCGCCTCCAGAGCGGCGTGGTTGCTCGTCACGACCGGGAGGTCCAGATCCTGCTCGATCTGCTCGCGCGCCTCGAAGGCCCGGAAGTTCGTGCACGAAACGAAAACCAGCTCGACGCCGGCGCTCGGGAACTTCTCGCCGGCGAACTCCGCGATCCGCGCCGGCTCGACGGCACCTATCTCGGCGTTCGCCGTGATGCCCATGCCATGGATTGCCGCAACCTCGAATCCCTCCTCCTCCAGGCTGGCCAGGATCGTGTCGTTGAGCGCCTGCACGTAGGGTGTGACCACGCCAATGCGGCGCGCTCCGCGGCCCGCGATCGCGCGTCTCACGGCGGCCGCGACGCTGATCGCGCGGGCTCCCGTGCGCTCGCCGATCCGCCTGACCAGCGCCTCCTCGTAGGCGTTGCCACGCAACGTTCCCGCGCTCGTACAGGCGAACACAACCACGTCCGGCCGCGTGCTGGCGAGGTCCCTGAGCGCTCCCGGCAGGTGCTCGTCGAGCATCACTGCCTCGTCCTCGGGTGTGACCTCATCGAGGTACATCCGCGCCGTGTGCAGCGTCGTATGGGCGGGAAGACGACGGTAGAAGTCGGCTTCCGCCACCGTGTTCGACGAGGGGACGAGCAGGCCGATGCGTGCGCTCATTGCCGGCCCGTCTATCTCATCGCGCTGCCGCCGTCTCGCGCGCCTTACGCTCGCGCGGCGCGCGCGCCCGCCGCGGCGGCGCCACCTCGGCGCCGAGGCCGGTGGTGCTGCGCACGCGGACCTCGTCGAAGCTGTCGTGACCCAAGCGCTCGTGGCGGCCGAGCCAGGTTCCCAACACGCAGCCGAGGAAGCCGATCGGAATCGACACGATCGCGGGATTCCCGAGCGGGAATGGCGCCGCGGTCTTCGGCGACCACACCATCGGCGAGAGAATGATCAGCACGATCGAGGAGACGAGCCCGAACGCGATGCCCAGCACCACGCCGAGCGAGTTGAACCGGCGCCAGGTAAGCGCGAGCAGGAGCACCGGGAAGTTGGCCGAGGCGGCCACCGCGAAGGTCAGGCCCACCAGCAGCTGGACGTTGAAGGTCTTGCCCGCGATCAGGGCGAGGATCGCTCCGACCACGCCGATGACCGCCACCGCGATGCGGCCTGCGACGATCTCCTGGCGGTCCGTGGCCTTTCCCTTGCGCAGCACCGTCCCATAGACGTCGTGGGCGGCGGCGCCTGATGCAGCCATCAGGACCCCGGCCACCACGGCCAGGATCGTGGTGAAGGCGACCGCGCTGATCACCGCGAAGAAGACGTCCCCGCCGACGGCTCCAGGTCCACCACCCAGGTGCTGGGCCAGGTAGGGCGCGATCAGGTTTCCGCTCTTGCCGCCGAGCTTTTCTCCCGCGGGCCCGAGAATAGCCCGGCCACCGAGGCCGATGATGGCCACGAAGACATAGAACACCCCGATCAGACCCACTGCCCAGCCGATCGATCGGCGTGCCGCGCGCGCATCGGGCACGGTCATGAAGCGCATCAGGATGTGCGGAAGCCCCAGCGTGCCCAGCATGAAGGCCACGCCGGTGGAGATCTCGTCCACCCGGTTTGGGAAGACCAGGCCGGGCCCGCCGTACGCGGCGCCCTGGCCGGAGCGGGCGGTGGCGACATTGAGCAGCCTGATCGGGTCGAAGCCGAATTTGGCCAGCACCCAGATGGCCATCGTCGCCACGCCGAGCATCAACAGCATCGCCTTGATGATCTGCACCCACGTGGTCGAGACCATGCCGCCGACCACGACGTAGGTGAGGATCGCGGCAACCGTGATCAGCACCGAGACCCAGTAAGGGATGCCGACCAGCGCCTCGATGAGCGATCCCGCCGCCACCGATTGCGCCACCACGTAGAACGCAGCGATGCACATGGTCGAGATGCCCGATGCGATCAGCACGCGGCCGATGGGAAGGCGCAAGCCGAGCACGTCGGCCATCGTGTAGCGGCCCCCGTTGCGCATGCGTTCGGCCAGTAACACCAGCAGGGGCACGAACGAGAGAAGCGCCGCGATGCCGGTCATGTAGCCATCGAAGCCAGACAGGAACATCAGCCCGACAACGCCGAGGAACGCCGCCGCGGACAGGAACTCTCCGGCGATGGCGATCCCGTTCTGGGGGCCCGAAATGCCGCGCCCAGCCGACCAGAAGTCGGTGGCGGACTGGATCCGCCGCGCCGCCCAGAAGGTGATGATGAGCGCAACCCCCAACACCGCGACGAACACGGCGATGGTCAGGCCGCGAGCGGGTGCGGCCGCGGCTAGCGTGATCGTCGAGTAACTCATCGTGCCTCCTCCGCGTAGCCGCCGCGCCTGAGCATTTCCTTGGACTCCATCTCCAGCCGCTCGGCGAAGCGCAGATACGCCCACACCAATATCCAGGCCAGGACAGTGAGCGCGAGTATCGATACGTAGGCGACAGTCAGGCCGCCGTCGATCGACTTGCGCATGAACGGGCGCGCGTACCCGCTCAAGATCAGAAACGCGCCAGCCGCCACCGTGAAGATCCCGAGTGTGGCCAGCATCGCGCGTCGCCGCATCGACTCAAGTCGCCTGAACTCCGCCGACTCAGCGATCTCATGCCAGGGCGGAGCGGGACGACTTATCTCGCCCTCGGAAGCGTTATCCGTCAGCGCCATGGGCGCCTCCTCTCCTCGAGAACCTGTTGCACTGCTACCCCCGGCCGCGGTCCCGCAACCCCGCCTTTGACACGGCTGCCGCGCCGTGCGGTGGCGATCAGTGGCGCCACCAGCGGCACCGTCGCGTGAGTGTCAGCTGTCGCCAAATGTCGCCCCCGGGTGCGAGGTGTCGCCGAGTTTCGGGGTGCCCCCTGTTGTGTGAGTCGATTAACCCCACACTCGCCACCGCTCGTTTGTCGAGTGCGGGTAGGTCCGCCATACGGCGGGTTTCCGCACATCCGAGGGGGATGTGGCCTCGAGTCTGCGGTTATGGCCAAAGCGGTGCGGGATGGCGGTACACCGCCCGGACCCGGCCGGGCGGGCTCGAAACCAGGTCTCTACGAGAACCCCAGTTCAGCCTTCTTGCTCTCGACGTCGATGCCGTGCAGACGGGCCAGGTTCTCGCCCAGGATCTTGCGCTTGGCCTGCTCGGTCAGCTGTGGATAGCCGCGCTCCTCGACGATGTCGCGGGGCAGCTCGAAGTTCCAGAACTCCTCGAGCGCCCACTGCGGGTGCCAGATCGGCGTCTCGCCGCCGTAGATGATCTTGTCTTCGCCGCACCACCACATCATCTTGCCCAGCGTCTCCGCGAACACCCGGGGCTGGCGGGCGATGAAGTTCACCGTCGCGGCGATGGAGGCGTACAGGTTGGGGTAGCGGACGATCTGCCAGAGCACTTCGTCGAGCCACGGCAGGCCGACGTGGAAGATGATGAAGTTCAAGTCCGGGAAGTTGGCCGCCGCGCCGTCCATGTCGAACGTGCGGGTGTGCTCGATCGGCTGCGGGCCGAGCGGCACGCCCTTGTGCACGCCGATGACGTTGATCCCGAGCTCCTGGGCGAGCTCGAACACCGGGTAGGCCACGCGTGGGTCGTCCATCCGCCACGGGAATGGCTGGCCGTAGTCGTAGCGGACGTTGTACAGCTTCAGCCCGCGCGCGCCGTGGTCCTCCACCTGACGCCGCAGCAGGTCGAGTGCCTTCTTGCCTTCGAGCGGGTTGATCGAGGCCCAGAACACGGCTCGGTCGGGATGCTTGGCGGCCATCTCGGCGCACTTCTCCCAGGCCGAGAGCCCGTCGTGAAAGAGGTCGGTGAGGGGCAGCGGCTGGGCCACAATCATGTCAGTGTCGGAGCCCTCGATGATCATCTCGTAGATCTCGTCCACGCTCCACTCGCGCATGAACTCATCGCGGGAGAGGATCTGCTCGCCCTCGCGCGTGAGCAGCTGATGGAACGCGTACAGGTGCTCGTCGAACAGCTGGCCGGCCGAGCCGAGCGCATTGGCCGGATCGAAGTTGAAGGTGTGGCAGACGCAGTCGAAGACGAATGCCGACACCTTGCGCTCCCGCGTGTCCTGAGGGCGTGTCTCGGTGGTGGCCATGTCAGGCTCCTTTCTGCTGGGCGATCCGCTGCTCGCGGTATGGAATTAGCTGCTCGAGCGGCAGGGTCAGCTTCTCGCGGGCCGAGGGCGACAGACGCTCCTGGGTCCAGACCGGATCCCACACCACGCGTACATCAACGCTCTCCACGCCGTCTACACCCTGCAGCCGGTCGGGGATCGCGCTGGACATGCTCGCGACGAACGGACACCAGCCGGTGGTGAGGACCAGGTCGACCTCGACGTGAGCGCCGACTACCCGCACGTCCTCGACGACGCCCATGTCAACGATGCTGATGCCGCGATCGGCACAGCACGGGTCGTACACATCGCGCAGTGCCTCGCGGACTTCCGCGGGCGAGATCGTCGCTCCTCGACGGCTCATCTTGTCGCTGCACCTCCCGGTGTCGTCCGGTTGTCGCATTCGAACGCAAGCCGAAAGCCGGTCGTGGCGGTGGCACGCTGCGGATCGGCCGGCAACACGCGGGAGGCGCGGACGCCCCACGCCGTATCCAAATACGATCCGCCCCGCACGGCCCGCCAGCCGTCCTCGTCGGGCGGATCGCCCACCCATTCCCACACGTTGCCGGCCAGCTGCTCGGCACCGTTCGCGGCCGCGCCCTCCGGATGGGCACGCACCGCGACGGTCCACCCCCAGCCCGACTCACTGCTGTTACACCGCTCGGGGTCGAACACGTCGCCCCACGGCCAGATCCTCGCCTCCGTGCCCCGTGCCGCCGCCTCCCACTCCTCGCCACGTGGCAGTCGGGCGGCGCGCCCCAACTCCGCCCCGGCCCACGCGCAGAAGGCCAGCGCGTCGTCGAAGCTGACCTCGGTGGCGGGATGGTCGGCTAGCTGCTCGGACTCCAGCCGCCGGCGCAAGGACGGACTGACCGTTCGCCCCGTGGCTCGGACGAACGCGCGGACGTGCCCCGTCGTCACGGGCCACCGGCCGATCAGGAAGGCCGCGAGCGCGACGACGCGCTCACCGGCGTCACCGAGGCGGTAGACGCCACCCGCCACCGGCACGCACGCGTCCAGCGGCGGGACTCCCCGCGTGCGATCCGGCGATGAGGACACGGTCGTTGCGAGCACGGCGGCACGACAAACCTATACCGCCGCCATCCCCCGGCACAACTCGCCCGCCGGCCGAGTCCGGCTGCCCCGACGCAAACCGATTGACTAGTCTTGTGCTAACTAATATGGTTATAGCTATGTCCACTCACAAGAAGACGCCTCAGCCCTCTTCCCTCGGCCTGATCGTGCTCTGGCAGCTGTTCCAGGAGCCGATGCACGTCTACCGGATGCAGAAGCTCCTCCACGCCGAGGGCAAGGACCGGCTCGTCAATGTGCGTTCGCGCGCGAGCCTCTACCAAACGATCGAGCGCTTGGCGCGGCTGGGGCTCGTCGAGGTCGCACAGACGGTGCGCCAGGAGGGCTATCCGGACCGCGTGGTGTACGCCATCACCGAAACCGGGCGGGACGTCGCCCGACACTGGCTGCGCCAGATGCTGAGCGACACCGGCGGGCACTACCCCGAGTTCATCGCAGCGCTGTCGATCCTGTTCGGGCTGCCGGTCGAGGAGGCGCGCGCGCAGCTCGAGCTCCGGGCGCGGCGCATCGAGGCCCAGCTCGACGAGACCGAGACGGGGCTCCGCGATGCCCCGGCCGCCCTGCCGCGCCTGTTCCTCCTCGAGGAGGAGTACCGCGCCGCGATCCTGCGCGCGGAGCTCGAGTGGCTGCGCGGGGTGCTCGCAGACCTCGCGGCCGGGCGGATCACGTGGAGCGAGCAGTGGCTGCGCGAGGTTGCCCAGGCGTTCCTGCCAACTCCAGACGAACCTAACCAGGAGGAAGTCCGATGACTGCGACAGTCGAGGCTCATGGCCTGAAAAAGCGGTACGGCAAGACGCAAGCGCTCGATGGCCTCGACGTGATCGCCGAGCCCGGACAGGTGGTCGCCGTGCTCGGGCCCAACGGCGCAGGCAAGACCACGTTCATACGCGCGGTGGCGACGCTGCTGCGCCTCGATGAAGGCACCCTGCGCGTAGCCGGCCACGATGTCAGCCGCGATCCGGGCGCGGTCCGCCGGTCGATCGGGCTGGCGGGCCAGTTCGCGGCGGTCGAGCCCGCGATGAGCGGCCGCGAGAACCTCGAAATGGTCGCGTGCCTGTTCGGCCAGACTCGCCGCACGGCAAAGCGAAGTGCCGATGCCGTGCTTGAACAGCTCCGGCTGCGCGAGGTAGCCGATCGCCTGGTGCGGACGTACTCCGGCGGCCTGCGGCGCCGGCTCGACCTTGGCGCGAGTCTGGTCGGTACTCCCCGCCTCCTGCTGCTCGACGAGCCGACGACCGGGCTCGACCCGCGCAGCCGGCTCGAGCTGTGGGAGGCGATCAGGCACCTAGTCGCAGGCGGCACCGATGTGCTGCTGACCACGCAATATCTCGACGAAGCCGACCATCTTGCCCACCGGATCGTGATCGTCGATCAAGGCCGCGCGGTGGCCACGGGAACCCCGGCCGAGCTCAAGGACAGGATCGGCGGCAGCGTGATCGAGCTCCATGTGCGCTCCCCGCGCGATGTGGGGCGGGCGGGCGAGGTGCTCGATCGCTTCGGCACGCACGACGTGCACATCGACGAGCCGACCCGCCGAGTCAGCGTACGCGTCGAGGTGGGCGGCGAACAGCTGATGAGCGCCATGCAATCGGTCACCGCGGCCGGCGTCGAGCTCGAGGACATCGCGCTGCGCCAGCCCAACCTCGACGAGGTGTTCCTCGCCCTCACCGGCCAGTCGACGCAAGATCACGCCGGGCCGACGGAAGACCGCGCCGTCCAGGCGGCTTAGCGATAACCGACAAGGAGCCACTCCATGACCACTGCATCTACCACCATCGACCCCGTCGCCGTTCCCGGGCTGTCGGCACGCGGTGCCGGTCTGGCCAGGAGCACGGCGACGGTGACGCGTCGCGCGCTGCTGCGTTACGTGCGCACGCCCCAGCTGATCGTCATGGCGACGATCCAGATGTCCATGTTCTTCCTGATCTACCGCTACCTGTTCGGCGGCGCGATCCACGTGGCCGGAATGGCCTACGTCGACTTTCTAGTTCCGGGATTCGTCGCCACCGGCGTGTTGTTCAGCGGCATCGGCGCAGCAGTGGCCACGGCCGAGGATGTGGAGCAGGGATTCGTCGACCGGCTCCGGTCGCTCCCGATCCCGCGCAGCAGCGTCCTCATCGCGCGTGCGATCGCCGACACGGCGATCCTCGCTCTGGCCTGTGCGGTCACGGTCGGGATCGCCTTCGCGGTCGGCTTCCGGCTGCACGGCTCGCTGCTTGACGGCCTGGCCGCCTTCGGCCTTGTCATCGTGTTTGGCTTCGCCTTCGAGTGGGTGTTCGTGACGTTGGGGCTATTCGCCGGCAACGGACAGGCGGCGCAGGCCATGGGAATGATCGTGTTCCCGTTCGCGTTCATTTCCAGCGCCTACGTCCCGGTTGCCTCGATGCCCGACTGGCTGCGCGTGTTCGCCGAGCACCAGCCGCTCACGTATATGGTCGACTCCGTGCGCGCGCTCACGCTCGGTCCGCACGCCGGGCCCCTGCTCGGCCACCCGACGACCTACTTCGTGACCCGGGCGTTGGTCTGGACGTTCGCGATCCTCGCGGTGTTCCTGCCCATGGCGGTCGCCAAGTACCGCCGCAGCTGAGCCATCTCTCGCGCGCGCGCACGATCAGCCGTGCGAGCGCGCTCGGTCAAGCGCGCCCCGGCCTGGATCGAGGATGATGTCGGCTCACCACGAGTCGGAGGCGAGAGAGATGCAGACGCAAGCAGCAGTCCTGTGGGACTACGGACGTGACTGGGAGCTCGAGGAACTGACCCTCGATGACCCACGGGAGGGAGAGGTGCTCGTTCGCCTCGCCGCCTCGGGCCTGTGCCACTCCGACGAGCACCTGAGGATCGGAGACCTGCCGATGGAGGCGCTGCCCGCGATCGGCGGCCACGAGGGCGCCGGCGTCGTGGAGGCGGTCGGCCCCGGCGTGCGCAGCGTGGCGGAGGGCGATCACGTCGTTCTCGCCTTCGTCCCCGCGTGCGGCCGGTGTCACTGGTGCGCGATCGGCCGCGAGAACCTGTGCGAGAAGGGCGCCGGCGTCCAGGTCGGGCTCCAGCAGGACGGCACCGCCCGCCATCACGTGGGCGGACAGGATGCGCGCTTGATGTGCATGCTCGGCACCTTCTCCCCCTACACGGTCGTCCACGAGGACTCCGTGGTCAAGATCGATCCAGACTTCCCCCTCGATAAGGCCGCACTGGTGGGCTGCGGCGTCACCACCGGCGTCGGTACGGCGATGTACGGTGCCGAGGTCAAAGCCGGGGACACGGTCGTCGTGATGGGCGTCGGCGGCGTCGGCGCCAACGCCGTGCAGGGCGCTCGCATCGCCGGCGCCGCGCGGATCATCGCCATCGATCCGGCGTCGTTCAACCGTGAGCAGGCGGGCAAGTTCGGCGCCACCCACATGTACGCCTCGGCGGAGGAGGCGCTCGAGCCGATCCAGGAGATGACCCGCGGCGAGATGGCCAGCGCGGCGCTGGTCACGGTCGACGTCACCACCGCCAAAGTGATCGCGGACGCCGTCTCGGTGGTCGGCAAGGAGGGGAAGGTCGTTCTGACCGCTCTCGCGCCCATTACCGCCACCGACGTCCAGTTCCCGATCTTCGAGCTCATCGCGTACGAGAAGCGGATCATCGGCTGCCTGTTCGGGCACTCCAACCCCCGCTCCGACATCCCGAAGATGCTGTCGCTGTATCGCGACGGCAAGCTGATGCTCGACGAGCTGGTAACCCGCACCTACACGCTCGATCAGATCAACGAGGGCTACGAGGCCATGCGGACCCACAAGAACATCCGCGGCGTGATGCTCTACGAATAGTCGTCGATGGAGCACCGGCGCTTCGGGCGGACCGAACTAAACGTCCCGGTCGTCGGCCTGGGCACGTGGCAGACGTTCGACATCGGTCGAGGGCAGGAGAGCCGCGCGCGCGAGGTCGTCGATGCGGTGTGGCAGGCCGGCACGCGGTTCTTCGACTCTTCGCCGATGTACGGGCGTGCTGAGGGGGTGCTGGGTCGGGCCCTGGGCGAGAGGCGGCAAGCGGCGTGGGTCGCCACGAAGATCTGGACGGGCTCGCTGGGCGAAGCGGGGAGCCAGTTCGCCGACCAGCTCGAGTTCTTCGGCGGCCGGATCGACCTCGAGCAGGTGCACAACCTGGTGCGCTGGCGCGAGCACCTGGACTGGATGGAGGAGGAGCGCGCCGCGGGCCGGATCGGCTTTCTCGGCGCCACCCACTATGCGGCGAGCGCGTTCGACGAGCTCGAGGAGGTGATGCGCACCGGCCGCATCGATGCAATCCAGGTGCCGTACAACCCCCTCGAGCGCGAGGCGGAGCGACGTATCCTGCCGCTCGCGGCCGAGCTCGACCTCGGTGTCATCGCGATGCGACCACTCGGCGGCGGGTCCCTCATCCGTCGGTGCGACGCAGCCGAGCTGTTGAAGTGGACGCTGGCCGATGAGCGCATCCACGTCGCGATCCCCGCCACCTCCAGCGTCGCCCACGCGCGGGCCAACACGGACGCCGGCGAGCCTCCGTGGCCGTCTGAGGAGGAGCGCCGGCACCTGGTGGATCGGGCGCGCCGCTGAGCGCACGACTACTTGACGGGCGGCGC
>CAVRBZ010000013.1:0-301997 GCA_963719355.1 uncultured Solirubrobacterales bacterium
GCGGCAAGGGCGACGCTTACGCGTACTGTAGGGGCTGCCATCCTGGCGCCATCGCGCCGACCCGCACGCGCGACTGGGTGCGCGACGCGATGCACGAATGGCGGCAGCGATACGGCAGGCCACCGTCGTCAACCGACTGGTCTCGCACTCACGCCCGCAGGCGCGGCGGCGCAGCGCTCAAGCGATTCCAAGCCCGAGACTGGCCTGCCCCGTCGACCGTCATCGACATCTACGGGTCCTGGTCTGCCGCTCACGCAGACGCGTTCCCAGACGGCTGACGACAGCGACCGCCGGGGACCATCCGCTCAGACGCCCGGTACCTACCAAACGAGGTGCCCGGCCAGCTCCCGCAGCGCCACCACGCAGCCGACCGCCAGGCGACAGTTGACGGCTGGCACGAGCTGTCGGTCGCCAACCCCACCTTCCTGCTCGAGCGCCTCGCCAGCGAGTGCACCGACCTCCAAGTCCTCCGCGAGCTGACCGTCAACGGGCTCGACGCAATCGCCGCGCTCGGCGAGCGCGCCAGCGGCCGGGTCGTGTGGGACATGGACTGGCAGCGGTTCGACGCCTCGAGCGGCCGGGTGCGCAAGCTGTCGGTCACAGACACCGGCACCGGCATGACCGCCGAGCAGCTGCGCCAGTACATCAACCAGCTGGCCTCAAGCGGCCGCGAGCAATCCGCCGCCGCCAACTTCGGTGTCGGCGCGAAGATCGCCGCCGGCTCGCGCAACCCGCACGGGCTTGAATACCGCTCGTGGCATCGGGGCCAGGGTGCGCTGGTTTGCTTCAAGCGCCATCCGGACGGTCGCTGGGGGCTCGAGCCGAAGCGCCGGCCGGACGGGCGCAGCGAGTTCTGGCGCCCGCTCGGCGAGCAGGAGAAGCCGTGGCTATTGCGCGGCCTGGACCACGGCACCCAGGTCGTGCTGCTCGGCCGGCACGAGCGCCACGACACCATCCAGCCCCCCGACAGTGTCACCGACGGGCGGCGACGATGGATCACCCGCTACCTCAACGGACGCTTCCTGCGACTCCCCGAGCAGGTCGAGGTGCTCGTCCGCGACCAGCAAGGCCAGCCGCGCGAGCTCCAGCAGATCCACGGGGAGCAGCACCACCTCCAGCAGCGCGCGATTGCGGCCGGGGCCGTGCCGGTGAGCGACGCGATCGCCCGCTGGTGGGTGCTCGACGACGACCATCGGGTCCGGCGCCGCGAGGCCGCGATCTGGGCCTCGACGGGCCACGCCGCCGCCGTCTTCTGCGATGAGCTCTACGACATCCTGCCGCAGACCCGTGGCGGCTACGGGCGCCTTCAGGACTTCGGCATCCGCTTCGGCTACGAGCGGGTGGTACTGCACCTCGAACCGCCCGTCCAGGCCGACCGTCTCCAGTGCAACACCGCCCGGACGATGCTGCTGCTCGACCAGGAGCCGCTGCCATGGGCTCGCTGGGGTGAGGAGTTCGCTGCCGCTATGCCTGCCGAGATCCGCCAGCTGCAGGAACGGGCGGCCAGTGCGGACGCAGTCCCGCGCCAGGAGGCGATCCGCCAGCGCGTCACCGCGATCATGCCGCTCTACCGCCTCAGCCGCTACCGCCCCCCGCGCCCGCCCCGCGTGCCAGGCACGGCGCCTGCGATCCACGAGTCGATGCGATCTCAGCACGATTCGCCACCGGTCGCGCATTCGACCCGCACGGCGCGCGTCAGGACGGACACGACTCGGACCTCACTCAACGCCAACGCTCAAGGCGACCTCGCCAGCCGCGATGCCGATGAAGAGCGCGCCGAGCCGCCGGTAGACCTCCCTGATGTGGCGTGGATCTCCGGCCTGGACGGCACCCGCGCGCTCGGCGACCTCGAGGATCAGGCCGCCCGCTATCACCCCTCGCGCCACAAGCTCACCATCAACGCCGACTTCCGCGCCATCACCGACCTGATCGGCCACTGGTGCCGGCGCTACCAGGGCTTACCCGGCGCCCGCACGGTGATCGAAGGACAGGTACATGAATGGTGCGAACAAGTCCTGGTCGAAGTGGTGCTTGCTGCCCGCAGCTCGACCTGGACCCTCGAGCAACTTGACGCGCTGCTCTCCCCCAGCTCACTCACCGCCGCCCTGCTCCCGCGGCACATGCTGCACGCGGTCCTGCAGAAGCGACTCGCGCAGAAGCTCGGAACCCCAAGACGATGATCGAAACCACAACTCCCTCGACCTCCAGCTGGGCACCGACGGGCTCGATGCTCGACCCAGCCTCGTAGCAGGTTGGCCCAGGACGTGCCGGCCGCAACACACCTCCCCGCCCACCGGCAGGACCACGGCCGAGGACGGGCCGAGGGACCCAGCGCTGAGGCGCGCGTGGCGCACACACTGGTCCTGGCGATTCTCAATGAGCTGCGCGCGAACCGGAGCGCACGTCAAGAATTTCGTGCGCTTGTTAGCGAGCGCACGTCGGAGGACCATCTGCTCTCCCCGCGCGAGGCGGCAAGGCGCCTCGGCATCCATCCGAAGACACTCACCCGGGCGGCTGCCGCCGGCCGGGTTGCGGGCGCAAGGCGAGTCGGCCGCCACTGGCGCTTCGATCCCAGCGAGTTGGTAGTCGAGCCGCCGCGCAGCTCTTCGCCGCAAACTCCCGCATTGCTCGCCCCGTTGCGCTCGCGTGCTCGCAGTACGGCCGCGGACGCGATTCGTACCGCCGGCTCCCGGTAGCGAGTGCAACGCTCCGTGGCGCTTGTCGCACGCAGATTCCCCGCAGTAGCGTACGGCCAACGCGAGACGAGCGAGGACCTGATGCCAACGAAGCGCCGACATTCACCCCCAACTACTGCATGCGCTACGCGGAGCTAGGCGCCGCGCAGCATCACGTCCGCCGCATCGCGCGTGGGCGCGGTGCGCCGGTCGCATCGGCCCTCAACCACGAACTGGACCGGCGCGGTGTAGCGAGGACCCTGGGCCTCACCGATGCGACGGTCAGCCGTCGGAACGGGAGGGGCACGAAATGAGCGTCCGGCCGAGGACACGCAAGGACGGTACACGCGGATGGGAGGTCCGCTGGCGCGAGAACGACGCCAACCGATCTCGGATGTTCGCTCTCAAGAAGGACGCCGACGCGTGGGACCGCGAGGTCCAGCGTCGAAGGCAGCTCGGTCCGATCGCCGTCCAGCAGCTCACGACTCGCGGCGGCCCGACACTTGGACAATGGGTGACGGAGCGGTGGGCGTCCGAACACGCGGTCCTGCTTGCCGAGTCCACGCGGAACCGCTACGCCGAGGTCTACAGCGTTCACATCGCGCCGTGGCTCGACGACGTACCGCTTGGCCAGTTCGGCGCCCCGCTGCTGTCCGGATGGCAGGCCGCGCCCCTCAAGGGCGGTGTCAGTCCCGGCACGATCCACAAGGCGCGCACGCTGCTCTCAAGCGTCCTCCGTCACGCTGCCGAGAACGGCGCGATCATGGCTAACCCGCTGTCGCTCGTACGCGCTCCGAGGTCGGCGCCTCCCGATGCGGTGCAGCCGCTTTCACCCGCGGTGGTCGAGCGCATCCGCCGGGCGATGCTCAGCCCGCCCGACCGGGAGATCGGCGTGTCAGCGCCGGGGCAACGCGCCAGACGGCGGTACACGCTGCCGGCGCCCGGCACTTCACAGACGCGCCAGCGGGATGCTCTCATCGTGTCGATCCTGGCCTATGCCGGTCTGCGGCCGGGCGAACTGCGCGCGCTCCCGTTGGAGGGGTTCCGCGAGAACACGATCCTCGTGCAACGCGCGGCCAACCCGGACGGCTCGAGCAAGCCAACGAAGAATCGACAGCATCGCACCGTCCGTCTGTCGTCTGCGCTCGCGCAGGACGTTCGCGAGTACAAGTTCGCCATCGGCCGCCCGCCCGAGAAGACGCTCATCCTGCTCGACAACGACCGCAAGCCGTGGGACAAGAACGCGTGGCAGATGTGGCGCGCTGACCCGTGGGCGCCGGCCTGCCGTGCGGCGGGACTCGATCCAGTTCCGCGCCCGTATGACTTGAGGCACTCGTTCGCTTCCTTGCTGCTCGTCGAGGGCAAGCAGCCGATCTGGTGCGCGAAGCAACTCGGACACACCCTCGCGGTGTTCCTGTCGACGTACGCGCATCTGATCGACGAGTTCGAAGATCGCGACCGGATCGACGCCGACGCCGAGATTGCGAAGGCACGGCGCGAAGTCGGTACGCGCCTGGTACGCACGACGCCCGGATGAGGATGCTGACCGAGTCCGTTCGGACGATGAAATCCCTGTAAATCCGGCAGTACCGCTACCGGGATTCGAACCCGGGTTTCCGCCGTGAGAGGGCGGCGTCCTAGTCCCCTAGACGATAGCGGCGCGTTACTATGCGCGGCTCGGTTGTAACGTCGCTCCCGACGACCGGGCCGACGGAGCGACAACCGGCTTTCTCAGCGTAGCGGCAAGCGTAGCGCGGGTCGCGATCGCGTCCACTGGACGGCTGCCAGCGTACGAGCGCAGGCGCCGCGTGGAGGCGCGATCCTCGACGTTCTCTGACCGACGACGTCCGCCAGCATGGCCGGTGATCCCAACCGAAGGCGCCGCGCGCACACGTTGGTAGATGCACCGTCGGCGGCCGGCCGCTAGGGGACCCAGGTTGGACCAGGCCACCGCACTCGGCGCCGAAACGCCGCGGTCCTGGTGCGTTGGCCGGATGCTGACTCCTGCCTCGGCGCTGGATCCGCCGCCGCCAGACATCGACGGTTTCCAGGAACTTTCCGTCCGGCACGACCCGTACTATACGAACATGGGTTCGATTCATTCAATACTCCGCAGTGTCTCCACCCTGCTAAGTTCCTGGCTCCCGCGGCTGTGGCGGAACTGGCAGACGCCCAGGCTTCAGGTGCCTGTGTCCTTCGGGGCGTGGAGGTTCGAATCCTCTCAGCCGCATTGGGGGGTGCTACATGCACCCTCGAAGCACGCTCGAGGCGGCGCTCAGTCTCGCCGAAGGGGGCGCAAACGCCAGCGAGATCGCGCGGCGGCTCGCAAACCCTCGACCCACCGTGCGTGACTGGTTGAGCGGCTGCAGCCCACACGTCCCGCGTGTGACGCAGGCTGCACCGTCGCACACAACTTCGCGACGCTCCCTGCTGCGTACGTCTATCTCCTCGGCCTGTATCTCGGCGACGGCTCGATCGCGGCGCATCCGCGCGGGGTATACAGGTTGCGCCTCAGCCTCGATAGCCGCTATCCCGGCATCATCGATGAGTGCGTCACGGCGATCAGCGAGGTAGCCCCGGGAAACCGTGTCGGACAGGTCTCTCATGGCACGTGGGTCGAGGTGAACTGCTACTCCAAGTCTTGGACTTGCCTCATCCCACAGCACGGTCCCGGGAAGAAGCACGAGCGGCGCATCGCGCTCGCGGGCTGGCAGCAGCTTCTTGTCGATCGCTGGCCGCGGCATCTGCTGCGCGGCCTGATCCACTCGGACGGGTGCCGTTTCCAAAACACCGGCCGATGCAACTGGTCGTGGCCTCGCTATTCGTTCACGAATTATTCGTCTGACATCCGCGACATCTTTTGCCGAACTTGTGACCAACTCGGCGTGCGCTGGACTGCGTCGGACAAGTACGTCATTTACATATCGCGGAAGGTCGACGTTGCTCTCCTCGACGAGTTCATCGGACCGAAGCGATGAGACCGCCGATCGATGAACTCTCGAAATCCACTGAACCGTGGTTCCGGCTCGCCGCGACGCCTAAAGCCAGCCCTTCTCCTCCGCGATGCGCACGGCCTCCGCCCGGTTTCGGGCGTCGAGCTTCTGCATCGCCGAGGAGAGGTGGTTTCGGATGGTGCCCGGGGAGAGATAGAGGGCTCTGGCAAGGTCCGCGACCGTGGCGTGCTGGCGAGAGGCGCGAAGGACTTCGTGCTCGCGCGGTGTGAGCGGGCTCTCTCCCTGGCTGAGGGCGGCGGCCGCCAGGCCGGGGTCGACAACGCGCTCGCCCGCGACGGCGCGGCGGATGGCTGAGGCGAGTTCGCTGGCGGGAGCGTCCTTGAGCAGAAAGCCGGCCGCGCCGCCTTCCATCGCGCGCCGCAGGTAGCCCGGACGCCCGAACGTAGTCAACATCAATATCCGGCAATTGGGGAGCGCGCGGGCGAGCTCGTCCGCGGCGTCGAGGCCGGTGCGGCCCGGCATCTCGATGTCCAGCAGGGCGACATCGGGTACCGAGGCGGCGGCGGCTGCCGCGACCTCGTCGCCGCGCGAGATCTGGGCGACCACCTCGATGTCGGGCTCGAGGTTGAGCAGACTGGCCAGTGCTCCGCGAACCATAGTCTGGTCCTCGGCCAGGAGTACCCGGATCACGCGCGCGACACGGGGATGGTGACGGCAAGCCGGTAGCCACCGCCGGCGCGGGGGCCGGCCTCTACCATTCCATTCAGGAGCTGGGCGCGTTCGGCGAGGCCGGCGAGACCGTGTCCGCTGATTTTGTTGCCCGTTGCCACGCGGTCCCCGACGGCGACACCCTCGCGCCATCCGCCGCCGTTGACGGCGCCGTCTTGACCCGGATCGCCGGCGCCGTTCGCACCACGGTCCCCGGCGCGACTCGCACCTGGGTCCCCGGCGCGGCTCCCACCCGCGCCGCTGGCGCCACGCCCACCCGCGCCCCCGGCGCGGCGCGCACGGGCCGCCTCACCGAGACCATCATCGATCACCTCGGCGCCGGCGTCCGTCAGGCTGGCCTTGATCCGTAGCGTGCAATGACGGGCGCCGCTGTGGCGGATCACGTTGGTGGCGCCCTCTCGTACGGCCCAGGCTAAAACGGCCTCGACGGCGGGATCGAGCGGCACATGCGCCTCCTGGACATCGGCCTCGATGCCGGCGGCCGAGAGGGCCATGCGCGCGCCGGCCAGCTCGCCGGCCAGGGTGGGCTGCCGGTACCCACTGACCGCCTCGCGGACCTCGCCCAGCGCGGTGCGCGCGACCTGCTCGAGTTCGCGCACCTCCTTGGCAGCCCGCTCGAGCACGTCTCCGGCGCTTTCGCCTACCCCTCCGGGGTCCGCCCCGCGCAAGTCCGCCCCGCGCAAGTCCGCCCCGCGCAAGTCCGCGCCACCCGCCTCCGCCCAACCCGCGTCCGCCCCACGCGCGTCCGCGCCACCCGCCTCCGCCCCACCCGCGTCCGCCCCACCGGAGCCCACCGCGCCGGAGACGCTCTCGTTCTCGCCGGCGCGCGTTGCGCCCCCTCCGGGGCGATCGGTCAGGATCCGCCCGGCGAGTTCGGCCTTCAGCGCGATCACGGACAGCGAATGTCCGAGCAGGTCGTGTAGATCACGGGCGAAGCGCTCGCGCTCCTGTGTTACGGCCATGCGCGCCAGCTCGCCGCGCGCCTCGCTCAGCTCCTCGTTACGGATGCGAAGGTCGCGCATCACCAGGATCAGCATTCCGATGCCGGCGCTGCTCGCCACCCAGCTGATCACCTGGCCGCCGCTGGCGCCTCCCAGCGCCGACGTCACTCCGGCCAGCACACTGCAGGCGACCACTGCGCCGAACCCAAAGCGCCGGGAGATGAGTCCCGCGGACGCTGCACAGTAGGTGAATAGAAAGCCCCAGCTCGTCCCGTCGCTCAGCGTGAGGGCAGCGGCCAGCGCGAGCAGGATGGCGAACAAGACCGGTAGTGCCCGATCGGCATAGCGCCAACGCCAGATCGAGACCAGCGCGATGTACGTCACAACGAACAGCACCGCCCCCGTGATCGTGAGGGCGTGATGCAGCGCCGTTCCACGCTTGGCGAAAGCGTTGACCGCAGGGAACAAGATGAAGGCCAGCCAGACGAACGCTCCGGTCGTCTGCGCCGTGCCGCGTGGCCCCCGGCTGAACCAGAGACCGCGCGGCGCCATCGGCCCCTGTCGGGTGGAGTCGGCGATCACGCCGGCGCCGAGAGGCCGATGATCATCGCTGTCGGTCATCTCACCTCGCCCTGCGGCTGGCGCAGGAACCGGATCATCAAGAAGATGCCGACAGCCGTCCAAATCGCGAGCGTACGCAAGTCCTGGCCGTTGAATCCAGAGCCCAAGGTGCGCGGGTCGAAGGCATACTCGAGCCCGTCCGCCAGCGCCCGGATCGGGAAGATCCTGGCGATGTCGATCAGCGCCGTGGGCATTGTGGTCGGAGGGAACCAGATGCTCGAGATGAAGGTCAACGGCAGGATCACCAGGTTGACCACCACGGGCGCGGCTTCGGCGTTGGGGATGAAGCGGGTGATCCCGATCCCCAGAGCCGTGAACGCCGCGGTGCCGAGCACGAGCGTCACGATCAACCCGGGCAGCGTCGGCGTCCGGAGGTGCACCCCGTAGGCGAGAACACCGAGGCCGACTGTCAGGACCGTCATCAACAGCACGATGATCACCGTGGAGCCGATCCGGGCCGCCACGTAGCCCCAGGAAGGCAGCGGCGTGCCCTGCATCCGCTTGAGTATCCCTTCGTCGCGCAGGATCGCGGTGCTCATCGCCATGTTGACGAACGTGGTCGTGATCACACCGTAGGCCAGGATGCCCGGGACGAAGAAGTCGTCGTAGGGAATCCCACCCCGGCTCGAGATGTGCGCTGCCTTGTTCAAAGAGGCAAAGATCACGAGGAACATCAGCGGGAACACGAAGGTGAAGATCCCGCGGCTGCGGTTGCGCCAGTACGCGCGCTGCTCGTAACGGATCTGCCAGCCAACCAGGCCGAGATCTCGCTTCAGTGAACTCGTCGCTACTGCGCTCATCGAACGACCTCCTCGGCCGAGGCTGACTGATTCACTCCCTGTGACCCGGTGAGTTCGAGGTAGATGTCCTCGAGCGTGGGCTGGCTGATGGAGAACTGCCCAAGGTCGACGTCGTGATCAAGCGCCCAGGTGGTGATCTGCTGTGCCGCCACCACCGGCTGTTTGGTCATCACGACGACTCGGTCACCCTCGAGCGTGCGCTGCTCGCACGGGACGTCCGGCAGGTCGCCGAGCGACCACTCCGACGGCAATGAGAAGCGAACCTCGGCCGGACGCAGGTCGCGCCCGCCGAGCTCCTCGGGCCGACCCATGGCGATGATCTTCCCCGCGTTCATCACCGCCACGCGATTGGCCAGGTGTTGCGCCTCATCCATGTAGTGCGTGGTGAGGAACACCGTTTTGCCGAGGTCGCATAGTGAGCGAATGGTGGACCAGGCATGCCGCCGCGCGCCCGGGTCAAAGCCGGTGGTCGGCTCGTCGAGGAAGATCAGGTCGGGGTCGCCGACGAGGGCCAGTGCCAGGTCGAGCCGCCGGCGCTGCCCGCCCGACAACTTGCGCACCCGGACGTTTCGCTTTTCGCCCAGCTCGACCAGCTCGATCACCTCGTCGACCGGACGCCGGCGAGCGTAGTACCGGCCGTACATCTCGACCAGCTCGGTCACGGTCAGGTCGTTCTGCACGCCGCACTGCTGGAGCACGATCCCCACGCGCTCGCGGAGCTCGCGCTGCCCGTGCGCGGGGTCCATCCCGAGCACGCTGGCCTGCCCCCCGCTGCGCGTGCGGTAGCCCTCGAGGATCTCTACGGTGGTGGTCTTGCCGGCGCCGTTGGGCCCGAGCAGACAGAACACCTCGCCCCGAGCCACTTCGAAGCTCACGCCGCGCACAGCCTCCACCTCGCCGTACGATCTGCGCAAATCGCGCACCTCGATGGCGAGTCCGTTTGTCTGTTCCTGAGTCATCGTCATACCGAGCAGAGTAGGTTGCGCCAACACGGCGCGTAAGTGGCGGGCGGCCGAAATGCAGGGTGACAAACGTCACGGGCTGCGCTTACCGCGGGTGGGACTGGGTTGCTCCGCGCCGGCACGTTGATCGTGGCCCGGCGGGGCGCGCGGCGATAACGCGCCGTGGTCGCTACCGCGGCGCGTCATTCCAGAGCGAGATGACCTCGGTCTCTCGCTCGTAGCCGAGCGCGCAGATCGCGCCGGCCTTCAACGCGAGCCGCGCCCCGCCGGACGCCGGCAGCTGGATCCAGCGCGCCCCGAGCACCCGGAAGATGTGACCGTGGGCGAAGGCCAGCACATCACCACCGTCGTCCCGCATCCGATCCAGAACCCGATCGGCCCGAGCGCCGATCTCCGACGGCTGCTCGCCGCCAGGACAGCCGTCACGCCACAGAGACCAGTCCGGGCGCTGGTCGCGGATCTGGGCGGTGGTCAGGCCCTCGTACTCACCGTAATCCCACTCGCACAGGTCCTCCATCACCTGCGCCCGGTCCCCGAACCCGGCGAGTTCACATGTTTCGCGCGCCCGCCGCAGCGGGCTCGTCAGCACACGTGAGAAGTCCCAACAGGCCAATAAAGGCCCGAGTGCCCGGGCGCGCTCGCGTCCGACCTCGAGCAGGGGCAGATCGGTGCGGCTGGTGTGCTGTCCGCTGAGACTCCACTCGGTCTCACCGTGCCGAACCAGAACGATTTGCATGCCGTGAGCGCCCCCTGACCGCGGCGCCGACAACCTCAGGCGTCGCCGGCGTCGTAAGCCTCGCGCTCGATCATCTCGCGCGCCTGGTCTTCGTCGAGGGCCGCATCCTCGTGCTCGGACGCGTAATGCCGCTGCACCTGCTTCAGCAGCTCATCGTCGGTCGCCGCCGCCAGCGGCTCGCCGCAGATGTTGCACTCGATCACTCGCTTGGTCATGACCCGCTCGCTTCCTCGTGGACTGTAAGTGGCTGTGTCCCCGCGGCGTCCAACGTCTCCGCGGCGTTCGACCCGACCGCGCCCGGACCGTTGCCTCGCCGGGCGCCGTCGAAGTCGGAAACCTCCTGAGCCGCGAGCAGCGCTGCCCCGAGCACGCCGGCGCGAACCCCGTGCCAGGCCAGGCGAATGGTCGCGTGGCCGCGCAGGCCCGGAACGACGTACCCGAGGGCGACGCGCCGTATCGGCTCCAGCAGCAGCTCGCCGGCGCGGGCCGCCCCGCCGCCGATCACTACCTCTTCTGGATCGAACGTGTTGATCGCGTTCGCGACGCCGATCCCGACCCGCTCCGCCCAGATCTCGACGAGTTCGGCCGCGGCAGGATCCCCGGCGTGCGCCGCCTCCACGGTATCTGCCCCGAGCACGTCCTTGCCCTCCGCCTTCAGCTTTCCGAGGGCCGAATCAGGGTGCTCGCCGGCCGCCCGCGCGGAGAGACCGTCGAGCGCATGGCCGGCCGCCGCGTGCTCGAGCGATCCAGGCTGGGGGAAGCTGTCGCTCGGTGCCGGAACCCTCGCGGTGTCCTCCAAGGGCAACCCGACCAGCGTGTGGCCGAACTCGCCCGCCCCACCGGTGGCGCCGCGGTAGATCCGCCCGCCGAGCACGATCCCTCCCCCCACGCCTGTCCCGACCGTGAGCATGACCAGGTTGCGGGCGACCAGCCGGAGGTCCGTGTCGTGAGCCTCAGCCAGCGCAGCCACCGTCGCGTCGTTGTCGACGAACACGGGCACCGCGAGCCGCTCGTCCAGGACCTGGCGCAGCGGCACGTCAGCCAACGGGATGTTGACCGACGAGACGACGCGCCCGGTCTCGAACTCGACCACGGACGGGACCCCGATCCCGACCGCGGTCAGATCGTCCGGCCGGATGCTCTCGACCATCGCCACCAGCTGGTCGATGAGCGCCGCGCTGCCGGAGCGGTCAGTCGGGTTCAGGACGGACTCACTGAGCTCTCTCCCGCGCAGGCGGGCCACGATCACCTTGGTCCCGCCGAGATCGACCCCGATGACCGAGCTCACTCAAGCCCCCGAAGCGGCCGAGCGCACCAGAGCGCCGGCCGCCGGGTCAACCAGCACCTTCACCTCCGACGCCAGCGGCGGCAGCAGGGACGAGGGTACGTGCGGATCCGGCTTGGCATCCGGACCGAACGCCGCTGCAACCGGCGCCGCCTTGGAGTCCCCCGTGGCCAGGAACACGATCTGGCGGGCGTTCACCAGCGCGGGAAAGGTGAGCGTCACGCGCGGCACGTACGGCTCCAGACCGGCCTGCTCCACGCCGAGCACGAGCCGCGAGCGCTCCGACAAAGACCTCTGATCGGGAAACATCGAGGCTAGATGCCCATCGCCGCCGATGCCCAGCAACACCAAATCGAAGCGGGGCGGCCCCGCCGTGCGCAGCTCGCGCTCGTACTCGTCCGCGGCCGCATCAGGACCAAGCTCGGCGCGCATGCGGTGCACGGTCGGCAAAGCCCCGCCTCCGCGAGCGAGCGGGTCCAGCATTGACGCCTTGACCATGCCGTAGTTCGAGCGCTCATCCTCGGGCGGCACACACCGCTCGTCGCTGAACCACAGCTCGCTCCCCGACACGTCAACCCCCACGGACCGGACGGCGTCGACGAACTCGCCGTAAGCCGCCCGCGGGGTGGACCCTCCGGTCAACACCATCTGCCCCGAGCCGGCAGCCACGCCTACCAGCATTGCGGCGCAGGCACGTGCCGGATCGTCGAGGATCTCGATCTCAACGCCCATGCACGCCCACCCCCCAGAGGTCGCGGAGCGAGGCGTCAATCAGCATCGGGGCAGAACTCCCTGGCGGCTCGGAGCGCCGGGCCGTAGGTGGGATCGCGCAGATGTGCCTGCCTGACTCCCTCGCCCAGGATTCCGCCCTCTCCCCGTGATGCCCCCAGCACCAGCCAGTTCTGCTCGCCCCGATCCGGCGAGTACTCGCGAGCACACAGCCCGCCTTCGGAGCGGTCCAACGAGAGCGTGCACCCAGCTCGCCACGCCACGGTCACGCCGGCCAGGCCCGGTACCTCCTGCTCGAACGGCTCCAGGCGGATGTCGACGTAGCGCAGGCTATCGGTGTAGGCGCGGCCGCACAGGCCGGAGCCGTTGGCCGCCTGCAGCGGCCGGATGTCCCAGTGCAAGCGGGAGGACATCCAGCCGGCCAAGAGCAGCGCGCTCGCGGTCGAGTTCGCCCGGTGGCGAACCATGAAACCGTCAAGCGAGGCGAGCATCGCGCGGCGCCGCGGGGGATCGAAGCTGGCCGCCAAACGCTCTCGCCACGGCGTCGTGCGCAGCCAGGCCAGGTCGACGACGTAGGCCGTCCTCAGCTCCTCCTCGGTGCGCGCCAGCGCCGCGGCCGGGTCGGGGGCCTCGTCGGAGTCGACCAGCATCACGTCGATCAGCCCCCGCAGTGCCTCCACGGCTTCGTCGTGGCCATGGGGAGACCACACGATGGTGGGGATCTCGGCGATGACGATTGGATCGACGATCGTCGCCAGCCCAGTGAGGTGCTCGGGACCCATGTCGATCTCGACGCTCTCGCGAATCACGCCGATCCCGGCGCGCTCGTCGTAGCTCATCACCGCGACGGCGTCGAGCGTGTCGCGTCCGTCTTCGACCGTGCACAGGATCGTGCGCGACGCGTGATAGCGGCCCACCCGTTCCAGCCGGTTGGCGATCTCGCCCTTCCAGGAGCGGTCGACGATCACGATCAGGTTGAGCACGCGGGCCGGCGCCAGCCCCTGATTGGCGGCGTGGCGCTCGCGCAGCATCTCGCGCAGCGCGGCCTCTATCGCGTCAGGGTTGGTGTCCTGTTCCGACCAGACGTCTTCGCTCACAGCCGCCGCCACCTGCGGTCGCTTCCGAGCAACGTGTCGGCCTCGGCCGGTCCGGCTGAGCCGGCAGAGTACTGCGGGATCGGTGAGGTCGTGTCCGCGTGCCACGCCTGCAGGATCGGGTCGATGATCCCCCACAGCGCGATGATCTCGTCGCCCCGCGTGAACAACGTGGCGTCGCCCCGCATCGCGTCGAGGATCAGCCGCTCGTACGCCTCCGGCGATTCCGACAGGAACGAGGTTCCGTAGCGGAACTCCATGTTGACCGGGCGGATCCGCATCGTCGCACCGGGGATCTTGGCCCCCAGCGAAACCGACACGCCTTCGTCGGGTTGCAGGGTCAGGATGATCTGGTTGGGCTGGACCCCGACCGACCCGATGTTCTTGAAGGCCAGGTGCGGCACCGGCTTCAGCGTGACCACGATTTCGGTGACCTTGCGCGCCAACTGCTTGCCCGTCCGCATGAACACCGGAACGCCGGCCCAGCGCCAGTTCGAGACGCTCAGACGCAGCGCGGCGTAGGTCTCGGTACGCGAGTGGGGATCGACTCCGTCCTCCTCGAGGTAGCCGCCGACCTTCTTGCCGCCGACCACCCCGGGACCGTATTGCGCGCGAACGGCCATCGCCGGTACGTCGCCGGGGGAGGGCGGCACGATCGACTCGAGCACCTTGAGCTTCTCGTCGCGCACTCGATCAGCGTCGAACGAGGACGGTGGCTCCATCGTGAGCAGCGCCAGCAGCTGCATCATGTGGTTCTGGACCAGGTCGCGCAGCGCGCCGGCGCCCTCGTAGTAGCCGGCCCGCCCTCCGATCCCGATGTCCTCGGCCGCAGTGATCTGGACGTGGTCGATGAAGTTGCGGTTCCAGACCGGCTCGAACAGCGCGTTGGCAAAGCGCAGCGCCATCAGATTCTGAACCGTCTCCTTGCCCAGGTAATGGTCGATCCGGAACACCTGGGACTCTTCGAACACCTCGAGCACTTGGTCGTTCAGCTGGCGCGCCGAGGCCAGGTCGTAGCCGAACGGCTTCTCGATCACGATCCGCGTCTCGGCCTTCTCGCACTGCGAGAGCCCGGCCGCGCCCAGTTTGCCGGCGATCACCGGGAAGAACTGGGGCGCCGTCGACAGATAGAAGACGCGGTTGAGCGGCTGGCCGGCCCGCTCGTCGAACTCCCGCAGGGCGCGACCGAGCTCGGCGTAGACCTCGTCGTCGTTGAACACGCCCGGGACATAGCGAATCTCGCCCAGTAGACCGTCGAGAACTTTCTGGTCGGGACGACGGCGCGAGAACCGCACGATCGACTCGCGCGCCATGTCCTGGAAGTCCTCGTCCTCCTGGCCGCGGCGGGCAACCCCGATCATTTCGAAGCGCTCGGGCAGCGACCCTTCGTGCGCGAGGTTGTACAGCGCCGGAAGCAGCTTGCGGTGGGCCAGGTCGCCGGTCGCGCCGAAGATCACCAGCGCGGTCGGCCGGACGGGCAGGCGCTCCAGTCCCGCGATGAGCGGGTTGTCCTGCTCGAAATCTGTGACAACGGCTGCGCTCTGCATTGCTTTAGCTCTCCTGGAGGATCGCGCTGATCCGCTCGGTCAGCGCACGAATGGCCTGGGCGGGGTGTCCCTCTACGTCTACCCGCTCCGCGGGCCGCCCGTGCGATCGCAACGTTTCGAGATCGCCGGCCGCCTGCGCGGCCATCAGCGTCCCGAACGAGTAGCCGGCGCCCGGGATCTCGGCGTCGCGCTCCGCTGCCGAGACGAGCTGGAGAAACCGGCCCGTCGGGGGCCCGCCCTTGTGCAGCTGGCCGGTGGAGTGCAGATACCGCGGCCCGTACCCGAATGTGGTGGCGGCACCGGTAAGCGACCGGATGGCGACCCGCAGCTCTGCGACGGCCTCCTCCACACTGGCGGACGGCGGCACATAGCCGAGGATCGCGACATAGTGCGGCGGGTGCGCATCGGCCAGCAGCGCCCGCAGCTCGCCGTCGCCCGCCGCCGGCACCGAGGCCATCGAGCCCGACTCGAGCACCCGCTTCGTGCTGTCCTTGGCCTCCTGCACATTGGGTTGGTCGAACGGGTTGATCTCCAGCGCCCAGCCCGCCACCGCCACCGCGAACTCGGTCAGGAAGAAGATGCGCCCGAGGTCGGCGGCGCCGTGCGCCGGCAGCGTGATCGTCGGATGCCCGGCGGCCCCGATCTGCTCGATCGCGGCGTCCAGGTGCTCCTCGGGCTCGTCGAGGTTGCGCCGGTACACGAACACCCGGTCGTCCCCGTAAACATCGGCCGAGTCGCCGAGCGGCTCGTCGGCGACGGGCAGGATCCCCCGTCCGTGCTTGCCGGTCGACTCGGCCACGAGCTGCTCGGCCCACAACCCGAAGCTCTCGATCGGGTGCGATATGACGAACGTCAGCTTGTCGCGACCGTGACGCGCCAGCTCACCCAGGGCCGCGCCCAGCCACAGACCGGAGTTCGACTCGCTCGAGTCATAGTGGGCGCACATCTGCTCGGCCACCTGGCAGCGGTGCAGCAGCGCCGCGATGTTCACCCCCATGAGCGCCGCCGGAACCAGCCCGAAATACGACAGCACGGAGTAGCGGCCCCCGATGTCGGCCGGGTTGAGGAAGCAGCGCCGCAGCCCGTCGTCGGAGGCCAAGCGCTCGAGCGGGCTCCCCGGGTCGGTCACCACCACGAACTGCTCGGGCCGGGCCAGTGCCTTGAAGTAGCGGTAGTGCGACAGCGTCTCGACCGTCGAGCCGGACTTCGAGGAGACGATGAACAGCGTGCGCTCGAGGTCAACCGACTCCTGCACCCGGAGCACCTCGTCGGGGTGGGTCGAGTCGAGCACTTGCAGTCGCAACGCGTCCGGCACCTCGCCGAAGGACCGCCGGATCACCTCCGGACCAAGCGACGAGCCACCCATGCCAAGCAGCACCGCGTCGGTGAATCCGTCAGCGCGGCACTCCTCGGCGAACGCATACAGGTCGCCGGCGTGCTCGAGCATCGGCTCGGACACCGTGAGCCAGCCCAGGCGATCCTCGAGCTCGGGCACTCCGGGGCCGCCCCACAAGGAGGCGTCGCGGCGCCACACTCGCTGGGCGACGTTCTCGGCCACAGCCTGGCGAACCCGCTCCGCGACGGCCGGCTGGAGCGAGGTCGGGAGCCGGGCTTGGATCCTGCTCGGCTTGCCGGTGACGACCGCCGCGCGGCGCTCCTCGATCCCGGCCAGCAGGCGGGTCATCGCCTCCTCGAACTGGCCGACACCATCGATCAGCAGCTCATCGGTCACCTGGTCGAGGTTGACGCCCGCCTCGGCCAGCGCGGCCAGGTCTCCGCTGGGGTCATGTTCGGCCGTCGGTCCGGTCACCTCGCCGTGGTCGGCGAAGGCGAGCAGCGTCGGCAAAGGCATCGTGTTGACGGTGTGGGCGCCCACGAGCCCGTCGACGTACATCGTGTCCGGGTAATGCGGGTTCTTGGTCCCCGTCGAGGCCCAGAGTGGCCGCTGTACGACCGCGCCGGCATGACGCAGTGCCTCCCATCGAGGCCCGGCAAACAATCCCTTGAACCGCCGGTACGCGGCACGCGCGTTGGCCAGGGCCGCGGTCCCCGCCAGCTCGCTCCCACCCAGCTGCTCGAGCCGACGATCGACAGCCGTGTCCACCCGCGAGATGAAGAAGCTCGCCACCGAATTGACGTCCAGCGAGGACCCTTCGTTCTGCCGGCGCTCGAGCGCGCTGATGTACGCCTCTACCACCTTCTCGTATGCCGCAACTGAGAACAGCAGCGTGACATTGACGTTGATGCCCTCGTACAGGGCCTGCTCGATGGCCGGCACGCCCTCAGGCGTCCCCGGAATCTTGATCATCACGTTCCGACGATTGACCCGCTGCCAGAACGCGCGCACCTGCTCGAGCGTGCCCTCCGTGTCGTGCGCCAGCTCCGGCGCGACCTCCAGCGACACGAAGCCGTCGCGCCCGCCCGAGGCGCGGTGCACCTCGGCCAGCACGTCGGCCGCCAGCTGCACGTCGTGGATCGCGATCCGCTCATAGATCGCCACCGAGTCGAGGTTCTCGCGCGCGAGCGCCCGCAGATCGTCGTCGTAGTCCGTCGAGCCGAGAATCGCCTTCTCGAAGATCGCCGGGTTCGACGTCACGCCGCGTAGCGACTCCACCGCGACCATGCGGGCGAGCTCTCCGCCCTCCACCATCGAGCGCCGGATCTGGTCGAGCCACACGCTGACACCGGCTTCCGTGAGCGCCAGCAGGCGCGGGTTGAGCTCGGTGACGGTGCTCATCGCGTGCTCCCTTCGCTCAGCTGCCTCGTACCCGCTTGACGACCTCTCGCCCCGCGTCGGCGACCCGTTCGGGTGTGAACCCGAAGTGCTTGTAGAGCGCCCCGGCCGGAGCCGACGCGCCGAACGTCTCCATCCCGATTGTCTCCCCCAGCTCGCCGACCCATTCCCGCCATCCGAACAGGCTGGCGGCCTCGAGCGAGACGCGAGCCCGGCACGCCGCCGGAAGCACGCTCTCCCGGTACTCCGCGTCCTGAGCCGCGAAGTTCTCCATGCACGGCATGCTGACCAGCCGGGTCGCGATCCCCTCCGCCTCGAGCGTGTCCGCTGCGCGCGCGCAGATGTGAACCTCCGTGCCGGTCCCGATCAGGATCAGATCCGGCTCGGGCTCCTTGTATGAGTAGCGCAGCACGTATGCGCCGCGCTCAATCGCATCGACGGGAACCGCGGAAGGGTTCCAGGTCGGGATCCCCTGGCGCGAGAGGACCAGCGCCGTGGGATGGTCGGCGGACTTGATCGCGTAGTGCCAGGCCAACGCGGTCTCGTTGGCGCCGGCCGGCCTCACCACCCTCAGCGTGGGCATCGCGCGGAGGCCCGCCAGATGCTCGATCGCCTGATGTGTCGGGCCGTCCTCGCCGAGCCCGATCGAGTCGTGCGTGTAGAGGAAGATCGACGGGAGCTTCATCAGCGCGGCCAGCCGGACCGAGCCCCGCATGTAGTCGCTGAAGGTGAAGAACGTCGACCCGTAGCCGCGGAAGTAGTGGAGGGTGAGGCCGTTGACGATCGCCCCCATCGCGTGCTCGCGGATCCCGAAATGCAGGTTCCGGCCCTCGTAGGACCCGGCCTCGACATCCCCAGCCCCGTCGATCAGGGTCAGAGTGGAGGGCGCGAGGTCGGCGGATCCGCCCACCAGCTCGGGCACCCGCGCCGCGGCCCACTGGAGCACGGTCTGGGAGGACTTGCGGGTCGCGGTCATCGTCCCCGAGGCGTGGAACCGGGGCACGTCGCTGTCCCAGCCCGCCGGCCGCCTGCCGGCGATCATCCGCTCGAGCTCGCCGGCCAGTTCGGGATACTCCTCGCCGTAGGCGTCGAACCGCCCGCGCCACTCGGCCTCGAGCTCCTCGCCCCGCTCGACGCAGCGGCGGAAGTGATCGAGCGCCTCCTCGGGGACGAAGAACGGCTCGAGCGAGGGCCACCCCATGGCCTGCTTGGTCAGCTTGACCTCCTCCTCGCCGAGTGGCGAGCCATGGGCGCCGGCGGTGTCCTGCTTGTGCGGGCTGCCCTGCGCGATGTGGGTGCGCACGATGATCAGCGACGGCTGGTCCTCGACCGCGATCGCGGCCTCGAGCGCCCGCTGGAGGCTGTCGAGCTCGATGTCCTCCTCGAGGTCCTGGACGTGCCAGCCGTAGGCCTCGTAGCGCTTGCCCACGTCCTCGGTGAAGGCCAGCTTGGTGTCGCCCTCGATCGAGATGTGGTTCTTGTCGTAGAAGGAGATCAGCCGGCCGAGCCCGAGGTGGCCGGCGATCGAGGACGCCTCGCCCGAGATGCCCTCCTCGAGATCACCGTCGGAGGCGATCACGAACGTCCGGTGGTCGACGATCTCGTGTCCAGGACGGTTGAAACGGGCGGCCAGCATGCGCTCGGCCAGCGCCATACCCACGGCGTGGGAGATGCCCTGCCCAAGCGGGCCCGTGGTGACTTCGATACCGGGCAGGTCGTGGTATTCCGGATGACCTGCCGCCCGCGAACCGAGCTGACGGAACTGCATGATGTCGTTCTCGAGACTGAGGTCGTAGCCGGCCAGGTACAAGGTCGAGTAGAGGAGCATCGAGGCGTGCCCGGCCGAAAGCACAAAACGGTCCCGGTCGGGCCAGTCCGGATGCCGCGGGCTGTGGCGCATCACTCGCGCGTACAGGACGTAGGCAACCGGCGCCAGGGCCATGGGCGTCCCCGGATGGCCCGAGTTCGCCTTCTGCACGGCGTCCATCGACAGCGTGCGGATCGTGTCCACGCACAGCTTGTCCAGCGTGGTCGTGTCCGTGGCGGTCACGCGCGGAGCATAACCCCATCGACCGCCCGGAAAGGAACGTGGGCTGAATTCAGGGGGTGTATCAGCCGAATAGCACGTCGAAGTGCTGATACTGCTCGACCGGCACGTGCCGGACCTGGGCCACCGCCTCGGCCAGCGGCACGAACTCGACGTTGGTCGAATGGAGCGCGGCCATCATCCCCCACCTCCCGTCGTGCGCGGCGTCGATCGCGGCCAGCCCGAGGCGCGTGGCGAGCACCCGGTCGAACGCCGTTGGGGTGCCGCCGCGCTGGACGTGGCCGAGCACAGTAGCGCGCGTCTCGAATCCGGTTCGCGCCTCGATCTCGCGTTCGAGCGCGTACCCGATCCCGCCCAGCCGCACGTGCCCGAACTCATCCGTCGAACCCGTCTGAGCGATCTGCATCGATCCATCCTTGGGTGTCGCGCCCTCGGCCGCGACCACGATCGAGAAGTACCGGCCGCGCTCGTGGCGGCGGCGGATCAGACGGCAAACCTCGTCGATGTCGAACGGGATCTCCGGAATCAGGATCACATCCGCGCCACCGGCCACGCCGGAGTGCAGCGCAATCCAGCCGGCGGTCCGGCCCATCACCTCGACGACGAGGATCCGGTTGTGGCTCTCCGCCGTGGTGTGGAGTCGGTCGATTGCCTCGGTGGCGATGTGCAGCGCGGTGTCGAACCCGAACGTCACGTCGGTGCCGCCCAGGTCGTTGTCGATCGTCTTGGGCACGCCGATCACGTCTACGCCATCGCCGTTCAAGCGATTGGCCACGCCGAGGGTGTCCTCACCGCCGATCGCGATCAAGCCGTCCAGGTTTAAGTCCGACAGGGTGTCGCGGACGCGCTGGACTCCGTCCTCGCGCTTGTACGGATTGGTGCGGGAGCTGCCCAGGATCGTGCCGCCGCGGGGCAGGATGCCGCGCGTGGAGTCGATCGTCAGCTCCTCAAACGAGCCCTCGAGCACTCCCCGCCAGCCGTCGCGGAAGCCGATCACCTGATCGCCGTAGGCATCGATCGCCTTGCGCACTACGGCGCGGATCACCGCGTTCAGCCCGGGGCAGTCACCACCGCCGGTCAGGATCCCGATCCGCATCGGCCGAGAATCCTACGCGTCCCGGGTTTTGGGCCTCGCTTCGCTCGGCGTCCCTGGGACCGGGTGGCCCGTCCGGACCCGGATCGCGGACCCCTGACAGCGCACCTTCCCCTGAGGCTTTGGCACAGTGTGCGAGTGGGAGTGAGCGCCGTGTCCCCCCATTCGCCGTCGCCGTGTCATGTGTTGCGGGAGGACCCGGAGCTGGCCGATGCGATTCCGCTCGAGCGCCGCGCGCGGGCGATCGAGGAGTGCACGGCGCCGGAGCTGTGGCTTCAGCCCGGGCCGTGGGGAGGCCGGGGATCGCTCGGCTTCCGCGGCGGGATCGGCGTGCTCGTGCTGAGCGGGTTGATGATCCGCCGTGTCGGGATCGAGGGTCGCTACGGCGCCGAGCTGATCGGCGACGGCGATCTGCTGCGTCCCAACGATGAGAGTATCTCGCCGCTCTTGCCCCTGACCACGCAGTGGTCGATCGTCGTGCCCACCCGCGTGGCGGCGCTCGATCGCACGTTCGAGCAGCACATCGCCCAGCACCCCGAGCTGGCGCGCGCCCTGGTCGAGCGTGCGATTCAGCGCTCGAAGAACCTCTCGGTCAACATGGCGATCGTGCACCAGGCGCGCGTTGACGTGCGGCTGCAGATGTTGCTGTGGCATCTCGCGGCGCGGTGGGGCCGCGTCCGCAGCGACGGCACAGTGCTGCGGCTGCGCCTGACCCACGCTGTTCTGGCCGATCTCGTGGCCGCGCGCCGGCCCACGGTCACCACCGCGCTGTCGGAGCTCACTCGGCGCGGTCTGGTCAGGACGGACGGGGAGAATTGGATCCTGTTCGGCGAGGCGCCGGGCGAACTGCTCTCATTCCACCGCCGGACGACCGGTGGAACAGTCCCATCTCGGTATTCAGGCACGGACGCCTGAATCCAGGTGACTCGTCTCTAGCCGATCGTGCACATCGACCCGTACATCGTCCTGGGGAGCGCCATCATCGGCCTGCTCGTCGGCATGACCGGCGCCGGCGGCGGCGCGTTGATGACGCCGATGCTGATCCTGCTCTTTGGCGTCAAGCCGGCGGCGGCCATCTCCAGCGACCTCGTGGCCGCGGTCGTGATGCGGCCGTTCGGCGCCGCCGTGCACCTCCGTGCCGGAACCGTGAACCTCCGGCTGGTCCGCTGGATGGTGCTCGGTTCGGTTCCCGCCGCGTTCCTGGGTGCGTATCTGCTCCACGCGCTCGGGAATACGAAGTCCGCGCAGGAGCACGTGGAGACCGCCTTGGGGATCGCCCTGTTGGTGGGGGCGGGCGCGATGGCGCTGCGCTTCGTGCTCGACCGCCGCACCGGCCGGCGCCGGTTGGGGATCGTTCACGATCTGCGACCCCGGCCGCTGCCCACGATCGCGATCGGCGTCGTCGGGGGCGTGATCGTCGGCATGACCTCGGTGGGCTCGGGCTCGCTCATGATCGTGCTGCTCCTGTTCGTGTATCCGACGATCGGAGCCAACCAGCTGGTCGGGACCGATCTCACCCAGGCCGTGCCGTTGACGGTGGCCGCGGCGCTCGGCGCGCTGATCTTCGGCCACGTCGAGTTCGGCATCACCGCCTCGCTGATCATCGGCAGCGTGCCCGCGGTGGTTGTCGGCTCGACGTTGTCCTCGACCGTGCCCGATCGCTACGTCCGGCCGGCGATCGCGTTCGTGATCTTCGCCTCGGGTCTTAAGTACGTCGGCCTGCAGACCACGGCGCTCGGCTGGACGCTGTGCGCAACGCTGCTCGCCGGCGCGGTCGCCTGGCTGGTGTTCGCGCGGCCCTGGCAGGCCCGAGGTGAAGCGCTCGAGGAACCCTCGCGGTGACCGAGCGGCTCGACGTTCCGGTTGCCGGCGGGACGCTCGCGGTCTTCCGGCTCGCGGAACAAGGAGAGCCCGTCCTCGCGGTCCACGGCATCACGGCCAACAGCCACGCCTGGCTGGCCGTTGCCCGCTCGCTCGAGGGCCGCGCGGTGCTGCTCGCGCCCGACCTGCGGGGCCGGGGCGCCAGCAGCCATCTTCCGCCGCCCTACGGGATGGAGGCCTACACGAGCGACATGCTCGCGGTGCTCGACCACTGCGGCATCGAGCGGGGCGTTCTGGTCGGCCACTCGCTCGGCGCGTACGCGGTGGCGCGCTTCGCCGCCGACCATCCCGAGCGCGTTCGCGCCTCGATCCTGGTCGACGGCGGCCTGGCGCGCCCGCTACCGGAAGATGTCGATCCCGAGCAGTTTCTCGCGACGTTCCTCGGGCCGGCCTTGGCACGGCTGGAGCTGACCTTCCCGACGCCCGAGGCCTATCACGAGTGGTGGCGTGCGCACCCCGCGTTTGCCGACGCCGATGTTGCCCGGGAGGATCTGGTCGCCTACGCGAACCACGACCTGGTCGGCCAGGCGGGCAAGCTGCACTCTGGCGTGGCCAGGGAAGCGGTGCGCGCCGATGCCCACGAGCTGCTCGAGCTCGGCAAGCCGGCCCATCGGCTGTCCGTGCCGGTCGAGATGCTCCGCGCGCCACGCGGGCTGCAGAACGATCCGACCCCGATGATCCCGGCGGAGCTCGCGGACGCCTGGGCGGGTGCGGGGCCTGATAACCGGCGCGTCGGCGAGGTGCCGGACACCAACCACTACACGATCGTGATGGGCGCCGCGGGCGCTCGGGCCGTGGCTCAGGCGATCGTGCGCGCATTGCAAAGTCCGGCCCGGGATCCTGGCCTACGATCACCGCGATGAGCAGTGCGGGCACGGTCGGGACCAGGCTGGACCCCCCGGAACCGGGCCTGACGCGCGAGGAGATGGTCGCCCGCGCTGTGGCGCTGCGGCCGGGGCTGGTCACCGACCAGGCCGAGACCGAAAAGCGCACCTACTACTCCCGCCAGATGCACGAGGCTTTTTTGGCCGCGGGCTTTTACCACCTGTATGTCCCGCGCCGTTACGGCGGCTACGAGTTCGACGTACCCACCTACGTCCGGGTTGTCCAGGAGATCGCGCGGGGGTGCGTGTCCACCGCGTGGTGTCTCGGGCTGGCCATGAACCACGCGCTGATGGTGGGCTCCTGGTGGCCGCAGGAGGCTCAGGATGAGATCTTCGCCGGCGGGGACTTCCGGTGCGCGTCGGTGGCGGCGCCGGTCGGTCGCGCGACGCGGACAGACATGGGCTGGGAGATCAACGGGCAGGTCGCGTTCGCATCGGGCGTGCCGTGGTCGACGTTCTACATGGGGCAGGCGCTGCTCGCACCGCCGGAGGGCGCGGCGCCCGGCGACCCGCCGCCGATGCTCCTGTTCGTCGCCCCGCGATCGGAGTGGGAGATGCTCGACGACTGGGGCGACATGCTCGGGCTCAAAGGCTCCGGCTCGCACAGCATCCGCTTCTCCGGGACGCGGATTCCGCTCGGCTGGGGCTTCGAGGGCAACATGCTCGACGTCGAGGTGGCTGGCGGGACGCCCGGATCGCGGCTACACGGAAACGCCATGTACTCGGGCCGGGCGGTCTCGATCTTCACGATCTCGTTGGCCGCGGTGATGGTCGGGGCTGCCTATAACGCGCTCGACGAGTACGAGCGGTTGATGCGCGAGCGCAAGACGCCACTGCCCCCGTTCATCCCGCGGATCAAGGACCCCGACTACCAGCGCTGGTACGGCCGGGCGCTTACCCATATCGCCACCGCCGAGGCGGCGACGCTCAAGGCCGCCGAGCGCCACATGGAGCTTTGCCGGCGCAACGTCGAGGAGGGGATTCCCTACTCCTACGGGGACGACATGCTGCTCGGAGGCATCGCCCGCGAGGCGATGCTGATGTGCTGGCGGGTGGTTGACGACGACCTGTGGCAGACGGTGGGCGCCAGCGTGGCGCGCGACGGCGAACGGACCACGCGCGTGTTCCGCGACATGGCAGTGGCCGCGGCACATCGCAACCTCCAGCTGCGCGAGATGTTCTACGGCGACATCGGCCGCGCCGCGCTGGGCGAGCCGCAGCGCACCCCGGGCCGTTAGCTCCGGAGCTTCTCCGCGACCCAGCGCGTCAGCACGGCGAGGGCCTCGGCGTTGTTGCGCTCGAGCATGATCCCGTGCGCGTTGCCGTGCACCCCGCGCTCGGCCAGCTGCACGAGCTCGACGTCGCAGCCCGCCTGCTCGAGGAAGGCGACCAGCTCGTGGTCGAACAGGCGGAACATCGAGGCCTCGCCGCTGACCACCGCGATCGGGAACCGGCTCAGGTTCGTAAGCCGCCGGGGTGGCCCGCCCTCGGTGCGCAACTCCTCGGCGCTCGCCGGCGGCGGGTCGAAGGTGAGCGGCGCCGCGGCCAAGCCCCAGTCCAGGTCGAGCCCCATCTCGGGGCGCTTGGCGAAAGGCGGTCCCACCGTCTCGATCGCGATCAGCGCCGCCACCTGCTCCGGGCGAGCGTCGGCGGACAGGAAGGTGCCCGGCCCGCCCGCCGAGTGGGTGACGAGCACGGCCGGTCCAACCAGGTCGAGGAGCTCGGCCAGACGGGCCTGCTCGAGCGCGTGCATCTCCGCCCAGTCGGCCAGCATCGCTCCCGACGGGGCCAGCCATTGGTCGTAGATCGGCTCACCCGGCTCGCGGCCGCCCGGCCATTGGGTGTGCAGGCCGGCCCATGGATTGGAATCGGGACCATCAGGCGGCGGCACGAAGATCGGCTTAAGCGCCTCGGCCCCGAGCTGCGGGCCCATCGGACCGAGGACGTCGGGATGATGCGGTGAGCGGCCGTGGCCAGGACGATCGACCACGTACACGGTGTGCCCCTGCTCCACGAGCAGGCGCGCCCACCCGAGCCGGGCGTCGGGCGTGGTCAGGTAGTCCGTCCCCTGGCCGCCGCCACCGTGCACCAGCACCCAGGCCGGACTGGGAGAGGGCTCGGCGGGCGCTTCCCAGGCGACGTACATGGGCCCGCGGAGCACCGTTCCGAGTGGCCCGTCCACCCGATCGGAGAGCCCGACCCAGAAGGAGCCGCGGCGAGACGTCGTGACCGGGCCGCTCGGCGTGTGGCGGCTCACAGCCGTTCGCCCGCTCGGCGGGCCCCCTCGGCCAACGAGCTCAGCTTGGCCCAGCAGATGTCCGGATCGACCGAGCCGAACCCGGACCAGGTGCCGAAGCCGCAATCGGTCCCGCCCATCACCCTGTCGGGCCCCACGATGCTCGCGTAGGCGAGGATCCGCTGGGCGACCAGCTCGGGATGCTCGATGTAGTTGGTGGTGGAGTCGAGCACGCCTGGGACCAGGGTCTTGTCCGGCGGGATCGCCGCCTCCCGCCACGCCGCCGATTCGTGCTCGTGCCGCGGGTTGGCCGCCTCGAACAGGATCGTGGCCGGCTTGGCGCGCAGGACCACGTCGAGGATCTTGTCCACGTCGATGTCCAGGTGGTGCGGGCCTTCGTAGTTGCCCCAGCACAAGTGCAGGCGGACGCGATCGGCCGGCACGTCGCGCAGGGCGCGATTGATCGTCTCGACGTGCCGGGCCGCGGCGGCCACGAACTCCTCATCCGAGCGGTCGCGGTACATGATGTGCCGGCCCATGGCCAGATCCGGGGCGTCGATCTGGAGCAGAAAGCCGCTCGCGACGATCGCCTCGTACTCGGTCTTCATCGCCTCGCCGATGGCGTCGAGGTACTCGTCCAGGCTCGCGTAATACTCGTTGGGCTGGAACAGCGCGATGATCCCGGGCGAGGGCGCGTTCATGAACGCACCCTGGACCGGTTGCCCGTCGATCCCGCGCGCCAGTCGCTCGAGGTCGCGCTCCAGCGGTTCGCGATGCTCGTAGGTGATCGGGCCGCGGCAGATCGGGCGCAGGTAACGCGCGCTGCCCCCCTCTTGGGCCAGTCGGTCGCGGTAGCCGGGATACGCGTCTAGGTCGGCCGGCGTGGCCCGCGGCACGTCACCCACCTCGAAGCCGCTGAGGCGGTGACGGATGTAGGTGGCGTAGCCGATCTTGCTCATCTCGCCATCGCTCACGAAATCGATGCCGGCCTCGACCTGACGGCGGACGCGGTCGCGCACCGCCTCGTCGAGCAGGCGGTCGTAGCGCTCGCGATCGACCGGCTCGCCGCGGTCCGCGGCCCAGACCAGCTCGACCAGCTCCGGCGGACGGGGCAGGCTGCCGACATGGGTAGTGAGAATGCGGACCCCCCGCTCCATCTACCAGACCTCCTCGAGCAGTTCTTGCACCGCGAGCGCCGGCGCCGGCCGCGGATTGGCCTTGGCCGGCGCGCGTTCGGCGATCGCCTCGGCCAGCGTGGCGAGATCCTCGCGCGGGACGTCGTAGTCGCGCAGGCGGGTCGGGCCCGCCAGCGCGCCCAACTCGCTCACCCACCCGATCGGCTCGCCGTGATCCATCGCCTCGCCCAGCCGTGCGATCTCCTCGCTCGCCACCCCCTGGTTGTAGCGCAGCGCCGGCGGCAGGCAGACCGCGTTCATCGTCCCGTGCGCGAGCCCGTACCGTCCGCCGAGCGCCTGAGCCATGGCGTGCCCGAGGCCCATCCCCGCGCGCAGCGCCGCGCCGGCATGCATGGCGCCCTCGAGCAGCTTCCGGCGGGCCTCCGCGTCTCCTGGCTTGCGCACCACGACCGGTAGCCAGTCCGAGATCAGCCGCGCCCCGGCCAGCGCCTCCCGGTCGGTCTCCTCGTCGCGCCCGGCGGTGTAGAGCGCCTCGGCGCAGTGGGCGAGCGCGTTCATCGACGAGCCGGCGCTCTCGGAGGCCGGCAGGTCGAGCGTCAGCGCCGGCTCGTACACGATCGCCAGCGTGCGGGCGCCGCCGCCCCCGCGCTTGACGCCGGCCTCCCGATCACGCATGCCGAAGCCCCGCGTCCATTCCGCGCCCGAGTAGGTGGTCGGGATCGAGACGAGCGGCAACCCCGTCTTGGCCGACACCGCCTTGGCCGTGTCGACCGCGCTGCCCCCGCCGAGCGCGATGAGGCCGTCGGCGCCGGCGGCGGCCGCGGCCGCCTCGTTGACACCGCTGACCTCGGCATGCGGCTGGGCGCCGTGGAATCGGCGCTTCACCGGCAGCTCGAGCGACCGCCATCGTTCGGTGCTGATCACCAGCGGATCGCTCACCGAGAGCTCCTCGAGCACGTCCGGAAGCGCGTCGAGGCCCCAGCGGACGATCATGGCGGCGATCAAATCACAGTCGGCTAGCCCGACGCGCCGCCGGCGAAGCCGCTCGTCACGAAAATCGGACTATGTCCGTGAAACGTGACATGCGGTCACTCGCCGGGGGTCAACTCCGACGCGCCCGTCTCCGTCCGCGCCTGGAGCCGCCGCATCCCCGCCAGCCAGCGCTCGTAGTCGAGCGCCTTGCGCTGGAAGAAGGTCAGCACCTCGGGGTGAGGCAGGATGAGGAACTGCTCGCGGTCGATCGCCGCCACCACGAAATCGGCGACCTCGTCGGGCTCGAGCAGCGCGCCGGCGCCGCGGACCACGCGCTGTGCGAGCTCCTCGCCCTGCGTCATCGCGGTGCGCACGCCCATTGGACATAGGCAGCTGACGCGAATGCCGCGCTCGCCGTAGGTGACCGACAGCCATTCGGCAAACGCGACGGCGGCGTGCTTGCTCACCGCATAGGGGGCGGATCCGATCTGGGTCAAGAGCCCCGCCGCTGATGCGGTCGCCACGAAGTACCCCTCGCCACGAGCCAGCCACGCGGGTAAGAGCCGGCGGGCCGCCAACACGTGCGCCCGGACGTTTACGCCCCACGCCAGCTCCCACACCGCATCTGGCGTCTCGAGCGGGTCGGTGCCGATCGCCGCGCCGGCGTTGGCGAAGAACACCTCGACCGGTCCGAGCTCGGCTTCCACGCGTTCGATCAGGGAACCGAGCGCGCTGTCTTCGGTGACGTCGGCGGGCAGCGCCACGTGTCCCGCCCCAAGCTCGGCCTCGACGGCGAGAAGCGGCTCCGCCTGGATGTCGATGGCCGCCACCCGCGCCCCCTCGGCCGCGCATCGCCGCGCCAGCGCGCGCCCGATGCCTCCCGCCGCGCCGGTCACGATCACGGTGCGCCCGTCCAGCTTCACGCGCGTCCGTCCAGGTTCACGAAGCGCCCGTCCAGCTTCACGCGCCGGTCCGCCTCAGGGGAAATGCTGCGCCAGATTGATTAGCCATTGCGCGTTTTCCTTGCTCAACCCCTCGGGTACGAGTTCGGCGGAGAGACGAGGAAAGCGAGGGTCTGTGATGAGTTCTACCGGCATCGGGGGACGACAGCTACGCGAGGCCGCTCCCTCCCAAGCGCATACTCCCCGGTCGATTCTGGCCCGGCTCGATCGCCTCGACGCGTGCGCGGGCGACCGGGTTCGGCCTGGTCGACGGCGTCGGCCACGTGGGCGGCGGCATCGGCGTGCTCGTGATCACCCCGCTAATCCCCAACATGAGCGTGCTCGGGGCGATGCTGCTCGTCAGCTCGTTCCTCGTGGCCGCCGCGATCATTGCCCAGTTCAGCCCCAGGACGCGCGGGCGTCACTACGAAGAGATCTTGCCGTAGGCGCTCAGCCGGCTACCGTGGCCGCCGACTCCTTGACCTCCTCGGGGATCATCGGGCCGTCACCGGCCGGATCGAAGATTCCCTCCTCGACCCAGCGGTAGCTCCCGTCGAGGACTTTGGCCGCGGCCTGACGGTTCGCGTCATCGACGTTGTTCCACAGCTCGGCGAACAGCGTCTCGGCGCGGTGCTTGGCCTGGGCGCAGAACAGTGCGGCCAGCTCCTGAGCCTCAACCCGGCGCTCGGGCTGCTCGCGGCCGATCGTCTCCGCGTATGCGGCGGCCGCAGCCATCGCGAACAGCTCGGCTCCGATGTCGACGATCCGGCCAAGGAACGTCTGCCGGTACTCGAGCTTGGCCTGCCAGCGTGTCATCCCGTAGAAGATCGAGCGGGCCAGCTTCCGCGACGCTCGCTCGATGTAGCGCACGTACGGCGCCAGCGTCCCGAATTCGTCGTAGGAGCGCGGGATCTGCCCCTTGCCGACGGCCAGCTGGGGTAGCCAGGTCGAGTAGAACTTTCCGGCCCGGCCCGCGGCGGCCATCCTGGCCTTGACGTCGCGGCCCGACTCGAGCAGGTCGCCGGCGACCTGGAGGTGCTGGTCGACCGCGTCGCGGGCGATCAGCAGGTGCATGATCTCGGTCGAGCCCTCGAAGATCCGGTTGATGCGCATGTCACGCAGCGCCTGCTCGGCCGGAACCGGCTTCTCGCCGCGCGCCTTCAGCGAAGCCGCCGTCTCGTAGCCGCGGCCGCCGCGGATCTGGATCAGCTCATCGAGCACCTTCCAGCCGAGTTCCGAGCCATACAGCTTGGCGATCGCCGCCTCGATCCGGATATCGCTGGACTTGTTGTCGGCCAGGCGGCTGGACACGTCGAGCATCGCCTCCAACCCGAATGCGCTGCCCGCGATGAAGGCGAGCTTCTGGGCGACCGCGTCGTGCTTGCCGATCGGCCGTCCCCACTGCACGCGCTCGTTCGACCACTCCCGGGCCACCTTGGTCGCCCACTTCGCCTGTCCCACGCAGATCGCCGGCAGCGCCAGCCGGCCCGTGTTGAGCGTCGTCAGAGCGATCTTCAGCCCCTCCCCCTCGCGTCCGATCCGGTTCTCCTCGGGAACGAACACGTTCTCGAGCCGGGTCACCGAGTTCTCGATGCCCCGGAGCCCCATGAACGCGTTGCGGTGCTCGACCGTGACGCCCTCTGAGTCGTAGGGCAGCACGAAGGCGCTGATTCCGCCGCGATGCCCGTCGCCTTTGGGGACTTGAGCCATCACCACCACGATGTCGGCGATCACGCCGTTGGTCGCCCACAGCTTGCGCCCGTTCAGGACATAACCGCCGTCGGCGGGGGTCGCGGTGGTGGCCAGGCGCGCCGGGTCGGAGCCGACGTCGGGCTCGGTGAGGAGAAATGCGCTGATCTTGTCGCGCGCCACCTGCGGCAGCCACCTGCGCTTCTGCTCCTCGGTTCCGAACAGCCGGAGCGGCTCGGCTACGCCGATCGACTGGTGCGCACTCAGCAGTGTCGAGAGCGACGCGTGCCATACGCCGGCCACCGCCAGCGCACGGTTGTAGTACACCTGCGAAAGACCTAGGCCGCCGTACTCCTCGGACACCTTCATGCCGAGCGCTCCCAGCCGCTTGAGGCCGTCGATCACGTGCTCGGGGAGCTTGGCCTCGCGCTCGATCTCGAGCGGGTCGACCTCGGTCTCGAGGAACTCGCGCAACCGTTCGAGAAAGCGCTCGCCCTTCTCGACCGCCTGCGGGTCCAGGCGCGGCTGCGGATGGATCAGATCGAGGCGGAAGCTGCCCATGAACAGCTGCTTGCCGAAGCTCGGCAGCTTCCACTCCGCCTCGCGCGCGGCCTCGGCGACCTCACGCGCTTGCCTTTCTGACACGTTGCTCGACACGGGCGGTTCTCCTCTGCGACGGTTCGGGGTCCATGGAAGCTACCCAATCCGAGGAGGCTCAGATGAAGCTCAGCGCGCGCAACCAACTGTCCGGCACGGTCAAGAGCATCAACAAGGGCGAGGCGATCGCCAACGTGGCGCTCGACGTGGCAGGTCAGCGGCTGGTCGCCTCGATCACCGTCGAGGCCGTCGACGACCTCGGCCTGAGCGAGGGCGCCCAGGTGACCGCAATCATCAAGGCCTCGGACGTGATCATCGCGACCGGCGCCTAGCGGTAACCCTTGCCGAGGAGCTGCGCCGCGCGCACGAAGCCGGCCCCTCGGGCGCGTTGGAGGAGCTACTGGAGCACCTGCCCTTCGGGAACCCCTCCGACCGCCGCCGGCGAAAGTAGCGAGGCCTCGAGCTTGGCGCGCGGTAGCCAGGCCAGCCGCCGCGGCAGGTACCAGTTGCGCTCGCCCAGCAGCTTCATCGTGGCCGGCAGCAGCACGCCGCGCACCACGGTGGCGTCGAGCAGGACCGCGACCGCCAGCCCCACGCCCGCCTCCTTCAGATCGAGCGCGCCGGCGGTGCCGAACAGCGAGAACACGCCCACCATCACTAGCGCGGCCGCCGACACCACGCCTGCCGTCCGGCCGATGCCGTGCCGCAGCGCCGCGTCCGTGCTCATCCCGCGATCGACGCCCTCCCGCACCCGGCTCAGGATGAACACGTGGTAATCCATCGACAGCCCGAACAGCACCACGAATAGGAACAGCGGCAGCCAGGAGATGATCGCGCCGTCGGAATGGAAGCCGAGCAGGCCCTCGGCCCAGCGATGCTGGAAGACGAGGACCAGCACGCCGTAGGCGGCGCCAACCGACAGCAGGTTCAGCGTAATCGCCACGAGCGGGACCACGACCGAACGGAAGGCCACCAGGAACGCCGGCGCGGAAGTGCCGGGAAACTCACTGGTGACCTGCGCGGCGAGGCTCGACTGCCCCGCCGCGGATAACGCATCAGAGCTCGGCTTGGCCACGTGCATCCCGAGCGCCGGCACCGCCAGCGCCACCAGCAGTCCACCGGCCAGGCAAGCCGCTCGGACCGGCTGGCACAGCACCCGCTCGACCAGGCCGCTCCAGAACCGCGACTGGCCGTCGGTCCGCAGGTGGGGAAGGAACGGGATCCGGCCTCGGTCGATCCGTGGACCCAGCAGCTCGAGCAGCGCGGGCAGGACCGTGACCGACCCGACCACCGCGCACGCCACCACCACGATCGTGCCGCTGGCGATCCCGTTGAAGATGTCCGAGCCGACCGGGAATTGGCCGGCCATGGCGATCATCCCCGTCGTCCCCGCGATGAGCACCGCTCGCCCCGAGGTACGCGACGTACGGTCGAGCGCCGCGCGGGTCGAGCCGCCGCGCGCGCGTTCCTCGCGCGAGCGCACCACATAGAACAGCGCATAGTCCACGCCGACGGCCATGCCGATCAGCAGCACGACGGTCTTGACGCTGTCGTCGAGCGGGAACAGCTGGCTGATCGGCCCGAGCAGGCCGAACGCCGCGATCACCGCGGTGACGGCCAGCAGCACCGGCACCGCGGCAGCCACCAGCGCACCGAAGGAGATGAGGAGGACGATCAGCGTGACCGGAATCGACAGCCGCTCGGTCCGGCTCAGATCGTTGCCGCTGCCGGCGCCCGGATCGGCCAGCACCGCGCTCACGCCTGGGTGGGCCCTCCCGGCTCGCGCCACAGACGCCTTCACCGCGGCCGGGTCGAACGGCTTGGACGGAACCACGGTGATGAGCGCAGCGTGTTGGTCGCGCGAGACGCTGACGCTCGCCCGCTCGCCCAACGCGCGGCGCATCACCCCGGTCACGGTGACGGTCGCGGCGCGGAAGGCGGGCGCGCGGGCGGTCAGCGGGTCGCTGTGGAGATAGGCGTATTCGCGGGGTGCGAACCCAAGCTGGTGTGTCTTCATCATGGCGTCGCCCCGCGCTGACTCCCCGACCGCGCCCGAGTGCAGCGGCTTGGATCCGGTCGGGGCCAGCGCGAGCACGGCAATCAAGACGAACGTCAACCAGGCGGCGATCGCGAGCACTGGACGGCACGTGCTCCAGCCGCCTACGGCGGTGGGGGAAAAGCGCTTGATCATGCAGGGCAGACTGAACCGTTCGTTCTCGCGCCACCAGCCGGAGAGCCGTAGTGCTGGGGTACCGCTAGCTGGTGTGTCCCGCTCGCCCAGATGATCGCGCGATGGTTCGCGAAGCCAGGGTGCAGGACAGCGGTCACGGGGTGGTGCGGGCCCCGACCGCGATCACCACCACGCGGCGCCGAGTCGAGGAGGAGACGAGCGACGCGGAGATCGCCTACGCGCGATTCCCCGAGCGCCGGTGGACGCGCTACCGCCCCGGATGGCTCAGCGGCCCACCTGAGTCAGACGTAGTCGGAGCAGATTGAAGCCGCACCAGGGCTGAGGACATATGCCGAGCGCAGAGCGCCTCGGTTCAGGCGCTCCGTCCGGCTCGGGATATGTCCGCGCGCTGTCCTGCGCATCCTGCGCCGCGGCCCTCCGGTTGCACTCGGGATCGGCGACGGCACGAGCGACGCTCTCACCCGAGAGCACGCAGTAGCTCGCCCGCTCGTAGGCGTCGACGGGCGAGACGAGGCCGGAGTCCCACGTGGTCGGATGCGCAGCCAGGCTGTCGAACTGATGCCAGTACACGCGCGTGATCTGGCCGGGGAAGGCCGATCCGGAACGAGCCAGATCGAGAAAATCGGCGGCCGCATACGCCTGGCCCCTGGGATTGCCGTCGAGGCACGCGCCGAGCGCGTACGGCGGAGGATCGTCGGCCTCCCGATCGTCGCAGCCCTCGGGCCGCCCGAGATAGCGCGTGACGGGATCGGTGATCTGGGCCGCCGCCTCGGTCAGCCAGATCCGGGGCGGCGCTCGTGCCGGCCGGTAGAGCGAGGCGATGTAGGCGCTCACGGTCGCCGTGTCGTCGTGGGTGAGGGTGCCGTCGTCCAGGTATGCCGTCGCGCTCAAGTCGTGGTAGGGGTGAAACGACCAGACCGGGGATACAGGCCGATGGTCCGGCTGAGGTAGCTCGCATAGGCCTTGATCGCTATGAGATTTGGATCGTTGGCACTATCGCCGTCGGCCGACAGCGCAACCAGGATGAGGCGGCGGCCGAAGAGCGTGCGGTTGGCGAGGTCGGCTTCGTAGTAGTACCAGGCGGCGCACTACTCGGCGTGCTGCGGCGGCAGGTCTCCCGCGGGCGTTGGGTTGCATGCGTTGTTCACCTTCGCCCCGTCTGGTTCGTCGTAGGTCTCGTACTCCGTCGGGGGAGCGATGCCGTGTGCTGTCGCGAACGCGTCAAGGGTAGAGACGATCCCGCGGAAGCCGGCCGGTTCGGTCGACTGCGAGCGCCTGATAGCGCTCGAACAGCACGTGGCTCCGGTTCGCCGCCGGGCAGCCGTCGAGCGGATACAGCTTGCAGGAGAGCCGCGACTCCGTCGCTCAGACCGATGCCGGCGGTTGCCTGCTGCGCCGGGGCGGCGGCGGGAAATGAGACGCATCCAGCCGCGGCCAGCAGCGCGGCGGCGGCCAGCAGCGCGGCGATCCGAGCCCGGATCTTTCCCGGCGGCACCGAGCAGCTCGACGACGATCTGGCCGTGATCCTGCCCAACCTCGGACGAACCGCGCCGGCTGACACCTGAGCTCGGGCCTAGACGGGCCTACCGCATGATCCCGGTGTGCCCGAGCGAGTATCGGCCCGGTTGCGGCCAGACGCACAACCCATGGGGTCCTTGGCCGACCGGAATCCGCGCCAGCAGGCGCCCGGTCCGGGTATCGATCGCGTAGACCTCCGCGTCGTAGCGTCCTGAGAGCCACAGCACCGTCCCGGAGGCGGACACGTTGCCCATATCTGGGCTCCCGCCCGGGATCGTCCACGTCTTGACCACCTGCCGCGTCGCGAAGCTGACGACCGAGACGGCGCCCTCCGAACGGTCTGAGACGTAGAGAAAACGATCATCCCGGCTCGGGTAGAGCCCGTGGGCGCCGGCGCCGGTTTTGAGGAATCCGACCAGTTTGAAGCTGGCCGACGAGATCTCCCACAGCCCGCCGTAGTCGAGATCGGCGACGTAGAACAGGCGGCCGTCCGGGGAGAGTTTCACGTCCTGCGGCGAGGCGCCGGGCCGAAGGGGCACGCTCTCCACGACGCGCTCGTGCGGTATGTCGACCACGATCATCGACGCGCCGAACTCGCAGCTCACGAGCATGTAGCGACCGTCGGCGGTGTAGTCCGCGTGGTTGACGCCCCCACACTGCGGGACGCTGAGGGAATGCTCCAGCTTCATCGTGTGGGGGTCGCGGAAGTCAAGGCGCCGCAGCCGCTCCGCCACGACCACCGCGTAGCGGCCATCCGGCGTGTAGTACATGTTGTACGGATCCTCCACCGAAATCGGCCGACCCGGGACGCCGGTCGCCGGATTGATCGGGGTCAGGCTGTCGCCCTCGTCATTCGCCACCCACAACGTCCGCAGGTCGTACGACGGGATCACGTGCTGCGGCAGGGCGCCGACCGCGAACTGCCGGACGATGCGGTACGTGCCGGGGTCGATCTCGTCGACGGTGTTGCTCTCGCTGTTCGGCACGTAGATGAGCGGCCGGTCGGCCCGCACGACGGGCGACAGATCCCCGGGTGCGTCTGCCGCGTACACGTTGTGCGGGTCGGCGCCCCAGGAAGGTTTCTGCGGGAGGCCGCTCGTGTCGGTGCTCGTGCCCGCCGTCCCCGTCGTCGACGAGTCCGCACGGTGGCCACCACCGCAGGCGCTCAGCGCCATCAGCAAGAGGGTCGCGACGGTGGCGAGAGACCGTTTCCCCGCTCGGCGCTTCACGCGGTCCCCCCGCGCGGCGTGAGCATGTACACGTGCCGGCTCAGCATGCCGGCTGACTGGCGCCCTCCGGCGACCATGATCGCGTCGGCCACTGTCGCGGCACCGACGTCGGACAGCGGGGCCGGGAGCCGCCCGGCCCGACGCACCTGTCCGCTCGCCGGATCGATGGCCAGGACGTCCGCCGTCTGGCTTCCCTGGACCGCGCCGCGGCCGCCGATCACGTAGACCCGGTCGCCTAGCGCGGCCGCGGCCGCGTGCGTGAGCGGCTGCGGCAGGAGCCCGAGCTGCCGTACGCGTCCATTCGTCGGGTCGAACGAGTAGATCTCACGCGTCGCCCGCTCGCCACTCGTGCCGCCGGCGATGATCAGCCGCCCTCCGAACGTAGTCACCGCGGCGTACCGCACCGGGTGCGGGAGCCGCGCCACCACTCGGCCCGTCCCGGAGCCCGACCACGCGACGATCGTGTCGAGCGGCGCCGTTCCCGTATACCCGCCCACGACGTACACCGTGCCACTGATCGCACCGGCGGCAACGTCCGAGGCGCCCACGGGAAGACGGCCGGCGACGGTCGCATGTCCGCTCGGCTCGACCGCGAGGACGTTGCTATACGACGGCTCGCCGCCGCCGAGCAGGTACGCGGTCCCATTGAGTGAGACGCCCGCGGCGTCGTGCACGGCGTAGGGGAGCTCGCCGACCCGCTCGCTCCCGTTCCGGCCGGCGCTGACGATGTCCGCCACCGAGGCGGTCGCCTGATCCAATCCGCCCATCAGCAGCAGCCGGTTCCCGAGCACCACGGTGGCGGGGAGCTGGACCGGCGCCGGCAGGTCCGCCACCCGCTGCGCGCTCAGCGCCGTCATGACGTGCGCCCGTGCGGCTCGGCGGTGCGCTGCGGCTGCATCGGTCCGGGTGGCGGACGAGTGCGTGGCTGGGGCGCCGGAGCCCGACCCGCAACCGGCGAGCAGCAGCATCGCCGCGGGGATCCCGGGCAAGCCGAACCATCGCCGCTTCAGTAGAGCGAGCACAGGCGGAGCATGGTGACCGGAAGATCTGAATACATCCTGAACGCTTGAGCTCGGCGACGGGTCTCACCGAGACAGGCCGGAGCCGCTTATCCGGGTACAGCCCGCCAGCCCTCCAGATGGCCGAGCGATCGGCTATGCAAGCAGAAACTCCGGTCTAAGGGTTTATTGAGGTTTCTACGCCTCATGTGCAGTCTCGTATGAGTTGATCGCGACTCCCTCTCGGGATCCGCACAACGTGGTACGGCGCTCGCGGGCCAGCTCAGCCTGCCGCGGTGCTGTCCGGCGGCTTGATCTCCCGCTTGACGATCTTTCCAGTAGGACCTTTGGGCAGCTCGTCGACGAGCCAGACGCGGCGCGGGTACTTGTAGGCGGCGACGCGTTGCTTGACGAAGTCCCGCAGCTCGGCGGGCGAGATATCGGCGCCGGTCTTGAGCGCGACGGCAGCGCCGACCTCCTCTCCCAGCTCGGCGTGCGGCACGCCGACGACCGCCGCCTCGCGCACGGCCGGGTGCTCGTAGAGAACCTCCTCGATCTCGCGCGGGTAGATGTTGAAGCCGCCGCGGATCACGAGCTCCTTCTTACGGTCGACGATGAAGAAGTAGCCGTCCTCGTCGACGCGGGCGACGTCGCCTGTCGTGAACCAGCCGTCGGAGTCGATCGCCTCGGCCGTTGCGTCCGGCCGCCGCCAGTAGCCCTTCATGACGTTGTGGCCGCGGATCGCGATCTCCCCGACGCCGTCGTGCTCGTCGATCAGCTTCATCTCGACGCCGTCGACCGGCAGGCCGATCGAGCCGGGCTTGCGCTCCCGGTCGCGGCGGTTGAACGAGGCGACCGGCGAGGTCTCCGAGAGCCCATAGCCCTCGAGGATCTGACAGCCGAACTTCTCCTCGAACGCGCGCATGACCTCGACCGGCATCGCGGCGCCGCCCGAGACGCAGACCTCGAGTGTTGAGGTGTTCGTTTGGTCGGCCTGCTCGGAATGGAGCATGGCCGCATACATCGTCGGCACGCCCTCGAACAGCGTCACCCGATCGCGTTCGATCAGCTCCAGTGCCTGGCCGCCGTCAAAGCGCGGGATCAGCGTGAGCTGCCCACCGACGGCCACGGTCGCGTTCAGCGCACACGTCTGTCCGAAGGCGTGGAAGAACGGCAGCGCGCCGAGGGTGACCGCGCGCTCGTCGAGTCCGAACAGCCCGACGCTGACCTCGACGTTGCGCAGGATGTTGTCGTGCGTGAGCTCCGCACCCTTCGGCGTCCCCGTCGTGCCCGATGTGTAGAGGATGACCGCCGTGTCGTCGGATTCGCGGTCGGCGACCGCAGGGGAGAGTTCACAGCTCTCGAGCAGCCCTTCGAACTCGCCGGGCTCCACCACTAGGCATTCGGCGCCCGCCTGCTCCGCTCCACGGCGCGCGGCGTCGGCGAACTGCTGCCAGGCGAAGATCAGCTTCGCCTCCGAGTCGCCGAGATAGAACGCGACCTCGCGATCCTTGAGCAGCGGGTTCATCGGCACGATCGCACCGCCCGCGCGCAGAGCGCCGTAGTAACAGACCGGAAAGTAGTGGACGTTGGGCAGCATGATGCCGACGCGATCACCTGGTCTGACGCCCTGCTCGCGGAGCAGGCCGGCCACACGCCCGGCGGCTTCGTCGAGGGCGGCATATGAGAGCGCGTCGTCGTCCACCTTCACCGCGGTCTGCTCGGAGCGCGCGGCGGTGCTGCGACTGAGTAGGTCGGCGATGTTCGGCATCTCGTGCTCCTCGGTTTGCGGTGGATGAGCGACTGATCGATCTTGCCGGGCGCGATCGCGCCGACTCCCTTCTCGCGATCCCGTTGACCGACGACACGCTACGCCCACGGCGGCGGCCTGTCACGGGCAGCGCATCGCGATGGGCGCAGCGATCGGTCGTGTGCGGCCTACAATGCCGCGCGTGTCCACCATCCACGAGGCCGCAGGCACCGTCCCGGCCCGAACATGAGCACGGAGGTGGACTGGGGGCCGGCGCTCGTGCGCGCCAAGGGACTGCGCCTGCGCGTCGGACGTTATGGCGCGGGGCCCCCACTGCTGCTGATCACCGGAATCGGGGCCCACATGGACATGTGGGCCCCGTTCGCACGCCTGGTCGCTGACCGCGAGCTGATCGCGTTCGACGCGCCCGGCACCGGCCGCTCGCAGCGACCGCGCCGCCCGCTGAGGATGGGTGGCCTGGCCGAGGTGGTACGCGCGCTGCTCGACGAACTCGACTTGGACCGGGTCGATGTGCTCGGTTACTCCTGGGGCGGCGGTCTGGCGCAGGAGCTCGCCCGCCGCGCGCCGGAGCGCGTGGGGCGGCTGGTGCTGTGCGCGACCGGGCCAGGCCTGCTCGGCGGGTCTCCGCCTCGCCCGCGCGCGGCTCTCATGCTGGCCACGCCGGCGCGCTACTACCACCCGCGGCTGTTCGCCTTGAGCGTGCCGCACATCGCCGGGGGGCGCACGGCGCGCGATCGCGACGCGCTCGCGAGGCATGCGGGCGAGCGGTTGCAGTGGCCGCCCGACCTGTTGGGCTACGTCTACCAGCTCTACGCGGTAGCGGGATGGTCGAGCCTGCCCTGGCTCGGGCGCCTGGCTTCCCCCACGCTGGTCATCGGCGGCGAGGACGATCCGAGCGTCCCGCTGCGCAATGCCCGTGTGCTCGCGGCGCGCATCCCCAACGCGCGTCTGCATGTGGTCAAGGGCGGCGGGCACCTGTTCCTCCTCGACGAGCCAGAGAACGTCGCCGGCGTGATCGGCGCCTTCCTCAACGAAGACCGCTGACGCAGGGCTCGCCAGGCTGGTGGCCGAACGCAATCGAACGTCGAAGGCTCGGGATCCGAGCGGGGGGACGAGGGGCCGGTCGTCCGCCAGAATGCTCGTTACCAGCCGGCATAGGAGCGAAAGCGGGTGATGGCCGAATGAGCGAGACCGCTCGCACGAGTAGCGCGCGACGAACCACCGAAGCGACCCGGGTGGCGCTGGACGTGATGCTCACGGATGCCGCGGTCGGCGGCCCGTCGCGCACGCTGCAGCCGGATGCCGCCGCGCGGGTGGCCGCCGGACTGGCCCGCCACCCCGAGCGGCCGGTACGCCGTCTAACCGGACTGGGGGCCGAACTTGCCCGGGTCGCCGCCGGGCGCTGCGAGATCAGGCCGACCAAGCGCGACCGCCGCTTCAGCGACCCGGCGTGGCAGTCCAACTGGCTGCTCCGGCGTCTGCTGCAGACCCACCTCGCGGTCAGCGAGACCGTCGACGGGCTGATCGCCGACGCCGATCTCGGTTGGCGGCATGAGCGGCAGGCGCGATTCGTCGCCGGGAACATGCTCGACGCGCTCGCGCCCAGCAACTTTCCGTGGTCCAACCCGACCGTGATTAAGGAGACCATCGACCAGGGCGGGCTGAACCTCGCCCGCGGCGCGCGCAACTTCCTGCGCGACTTTCCCCGGCTGCCCTCCACCGTCGACACGAGCAAATTCGCGGTGGGCGAGAACCTGGCCCTCACCCCCGGCTCGGTCGTGATCCGCACAGAGGTCTTCGAGTTGATTCACTACGTCCCGCAGACCGACCAGGTCCGCGAGGTGCCGCTCCTATTCGCGCCTCCCACGATCAACAAGTACTACATCCTGGACCTGGCGCCTGGGCGCAGCATGATCGAATGGCTGGTCAAGCAGGGCCAGCAGGTGTTCGCGATCTCCTGGCGCAACCCGGGTGCTGAGCAGGGCCACTTCGACCTCGACACCTATGCTGCCGCGGTGCTCGAGGCCCGCGACGCGGTCGCCGCAATCACCGGACAGCCGGCCGTGCACCTCAACGGCGCCTGCTCGGGCGGGATCATCACCGCCGGGCTCCTCGGCCACCTCGCCGCCGAAGGCCGCCTGAAGGATGTCGCAAGCATCACGCTACTGGTGTGCGCGCTCGACAACGAGCGCGCCGGTACCGCCGCCGCGTTCACCGGGCGGGAGGTCGCGGCCGCAGCGGTCGCCGACTCGGCGCGTCGCGGCTATCTGGACGGTCAGGCACTCGCGGGCGTGTTCACCTGGCTTCGGCCCAACGACCTTGTCTGGAACTACGTCGTGAACAACTACCTGCTCGGCAAGGCCCCACCCGCCTTCGACGTCCTGTACTGGAACCAGGACACCGTACGACTCGCCGCCGGACTGCACCGCGACTTCATCCACGTCGCGCTGGAGAACGCGCTTACCCGCCCGGGCGCACTGACCGTGCTCGGCAGCCCGGTGGACCTCTCCGCCGTCGAGCTCGACAGCTATGTCGTCGCCGGGCTCACCGATCACATCATCCCGTGGGAGAACGCCTACCGCAGCACACAGCTCCTGGGCGGCACCCCGCGCTTCGCGCTGTCGACCAGCGGCCACATCCAGGCGCTCGTCAACCCGCCCTCCGAGCAGACCCGCTCCAGCTACCGGATCGCCGACGAGCACCCACCCAGCCCGCACGAATGGGCGCAGCGCGCGGTCACGCGGCAGGGTAGCTGGTGGCGCGATTACGACGAGTGGCTCGCGACACGCTCGGGCGAGCTGAAACCGGCGCCCACGCGTCTCGGCGACGGCCGCTACAAACCCCACGCCAAGGCGCCGGGGAGCTACGTGCACGCATCCTGAAAGGAGAGAGGCGATGTCGATTGAAGCCCTGCCCTACGCGCATCTCGGTGATGCGCTGGCCACCGACTACTTCCACGTCCGCGATCAGTTCACTGATGAGCAGTGGGAGCACTTCATCTCCACCCGCCGCTTCGTCGACCGCGAAGTGCTGCCGGAAATCAACCGCTACTGGGAGGCGGCCGAGCTGCCCTGGCCGCTGATGCACCGCCTGGCCGAGCTCGGTCTGCTCGGCGAGGACATCCAGGGCTACGGCTGCCCAGGCATGAGCCCGCTTTCCCGCGGCCTGGTGAACATGGAGCTGCACCGCGGCGACGGCAGCCTCGGCACGTTTCTCGGCGTGCAGTCCGGGCTGGCGATGAAGTCAATCGCCCTGCTCGGCTCCGAAGAGCAAAAGCAACGGTGGCTGCCCGCGATGGCGCAGCTCGAGGCGATCGGCGCATTCGCGCTGACCGAGCCGACGCATGGCTCGGACTCGGTCGCGCTCGAGACCAGCGCGCATCGCGACGGCGACGAGTGGGTGCTTGACGGCGCCAAGCGCTGGATCGGCAACGCCTCGATTGCCGACGTAGTAGTCGTGTGGGCGCGCTCGGACGAGGACGGACAGGTCAAGGGCTTCCTGATCGAGAAGGACATGCCCGGCTTCACCGCCGCCACGATGGAGGGCAAGGCCGCGGCGCGCGCGATCTGGCAGGCCGAGATCTCACTCGAGGACGTGCGCGTGCCCGAGCGCTCGCGGCTGCCCGAGGCCCAGTCATTCAAGGACGCTGGCCGCGTGCTGATCACCACCCGCACCACCTGCGCCTGGGGCGCCCTCGGTCACGCCGTCGCGGCCTACGACGCCGCGTTGACCTACAGCAAGCAACGCACGCAGTTCGGCAAGCCCCTCTGCGCCTTCCAGATCATCCAGGACCGGCTCGTGAAGATGCTCGCCGAGGTCACCGGCATGCAGCTCTACTGCATGCAACTCGCGCGCCTGGAGGAAACGGGCCGCCTGACCGACACGATCGCCGGGCTGGCCAAGCTCAACAACACCCGCAAGGCCCGCCAGGTCATCGCCGAGGCGCGCGACCTCCTCGGCGGCAACGGCGTGCTGCTCGAGAACCACGTCATCCGCCACATGGGCGACATAGAGGTCATCCACACCTACGAGGGCACCGAGACAATGCAGACCCTGATCGTCGGACGCGACATCACCGGCGTCGGGGCGTTCACCTAACCAACGGCCGGTTCTTCGCGCAAGGCAACTGGACTATGCGATCCCGGTCAACGACGGTCGATCGCAAGGCGCGCGAGTGCCAGGCCTGACCGTGACGTCGACGTGCTCGTGGGGCGAGCTGCAGAAGGTCCGACCGGGCGCTTGCTAGTCAGCCCACCAGCCGCGCTGGCCCTCGACGTCGTCGCGCGGAACTTCGCCGAGATTGGGCGCGCCGTACACGATCAGCTCAAGGCCTTCCGGTCCCGCTTCGTAGCCTCGCCAGATACCGGGCGGGACGCGCACCACGTCCCACTCCTGGAGCTCCACGATCTCGTCGTCGAGCTTCATCCGCCCGCTGCCGCGGACGACCACGTAGACCTCCTCCTGCGTCTTGTGGGTGTGGCCGTACGGGAAGCGATAGTCGGGCGGGACGCGCTGATAGCTCAGACCGGACTGCTCGAGCTCGAGCGCCTGGCTTGCCGAGCGGAACTCGAGGCCTGGCGCGCCGTCGAATCTGGGCCCGACGTCCTCCAGGTCCGTCCTGAGATTCTTGAGCGTGAATGACACCCCCGCAATCTAACCCGGCCGGCCCCGTGGCTAACACCGGGATGGTGTCCGACGTGCTCGCGTCCACGGTCGGAGTCGGCCAGCCCGGCGGATACCCGGTCCGGCCAGGCGGCTGATGGCCCGGACGGACGGCGGTGTCAGTTCGACGCATCGCGGGCGCGCCCGTAGCGCTCGTAGATCACGCGCGAGCCAAACGTCCTGGTCTCGACCAGGTCTAGCCGAATGTCTTCGGTGACCGGCGGCAGGAAGGGCGTGCCGCCACCGACGACGACCGGATTGCGGAACATGCGCAGCTCGTCGACGAGGCCGAGCTCGATCGCTGCCGCGGCCAGGCCGGCGCCGCCGATCGAGACGTCCTTGTCGGTCGCGTCGAGTGCCGCAGCAACCTCCTCGGCCACCGACGCCTCGGCGAGCCGGGCGTTGCCCTGAACGCTGTCGAGCGTGCGGCTGAAGACGACCTTCGGGAGCGCGCACCAAACATCGGCGAACGCGGCCCCGAGCTCGTTCTCGCGCAGCGACGGATCCGTCTCCCACACCAGCATCGTCTCGTAGAGCCTGCGGCCGCACAGATGGCCGCCGAGCTCGCGTACCTGCGCGAGGTGGAAACGAAACTGCTCCTCGTCAGGGGTCGTCCACGACCCGAACGCGCCGTCGCGGTCGGCGATAAAGCCGTCCACCGAGACGCCCATCGAGTAGATCAGCATGGCGTCAAGCTCGTCGCACCGGAGCGACGGACGATGATCGCGATGAAGTTCGCCATTGCGCTTGACATCGGGCTCTCCTTCCTTCTGCAGGATGCTTTGCCACAGCTAGTAACCGATCGCGAGACGAAAACCCATCGTCGTGCGCGGTCCAAGCGATCGTACGGCCATTGACGCGAAGCTGGACTAGACTCGCCCGGCCTTGCGCGGGTGGATAACCGGAGTGAAAGGGATCTGTATGGATGGTTACGCGGTGGCACACGTCGATGAGATTGGGGAGCTGGACGACGGGCGTGCGCCGATGCGCGCCGTCCGCCACCACTTCGGCATCACGGCTTTCGGTGTCAATGCTTGGACAGCCCGTGAGACGGGAGCTCGGATCATCAACGAGCACGACGAGTCCGAGCCGGATTCCGACGAGGAACTGTATCTCGTGCTACGCGGGCGCGCATCCTTCGAGGTCGACGGTGAGCGGTTCGACGCGCCCGCCGGGACGTTCGTCTTTGTGCGTCCCGGCGTCACACGTACAGCGTTCGCAGCGGAGGCCGGCACGACGATCATCGCGGTGGGCGCTGTTCCCGGAAAGCCGTACGAGCCTGGAGGCTGGGAGCTGTTTGCCGCGCTGCGGCCACTCTACGAGGCGGGCGATTACGCTGAGGCGGCGGATCGAGGACGCGAGCTGCTGGCGGGCGACCCACCGTACGCCGACCTGTTCTACAACGTCGCCTGCTGCGAAAGCCTCGCCGGGCAGAAGGACCAGGCCATCGCGCACCTTCGGCGCGCGATTGAACTCTCGGAGCGGACCCGCCCGTTCCTTGAAGGCGATTCCGACCTCGATCCGATCCGCCAGGACCCCGCGTTCAAGGAACTGCTCGCGGGGTGACTTCGTCTCCGCACGGCGCAGCGCTGTCCTCCAGACGGAGTGCGGCCATCATGCTCGTCCTCGGCGAGGGAGTCGACCGGCCGGCGCTGTGATAGGTCACCTCGACGGCCCTGCTTTCCCGCGCGAGCAGCACTCGGTGCTGTGCGTGAGAGCAGGACGGTCGTTGGCGCCTCAATTTGAGTCTGAGGGCTTGAGCAGCCGTCGCAAGCGGTCGCTGATCTCGACGTCGTTGACGAGTGCCGCCATATCACTACTGGCGGCATCGACTCTCACACCTTGAAGTTTCTGTTCCAGCGTCGCCCAGTGGCCCGACTCCATCTCAACACGCGTCCGATCGCCCCAGGGCCCGTCGGGCCCGACCACGATCCTGGCGGTACGCTCGACCTCTTCCGAGGTCTGGCTGGCTACGGCGCCGCTGCTGGTCCAGCCACGGTCATCGAGCAGGACGATGTGGCGATAGTCCGCGAGCTCGGCAACGAGACGAGCAGAGATAGAGCAAGCCGAGGATCGCGACCGTCGAGGTCGGCGAAGGTCAGGAGTCGCCGGATAGATGTGATGCGAACATCGTCTCAGCTTCGCGGCCATGTCACGGCGGCGGCGCGTCAAGACGCGTTCAGGGAGCTGCATGTGCGCTGTTCGCCGACAAAGGGCCGGCTTGATGACCCGCACTCGTGGAATGCGTCGAGCGCCTGGGGCTGGAGGTCGAGCGTTTCGAGGCCGACAGACGTTCGGACGCGGTGCGTGACCGCGTCCGAGACGACTTCCGGGTGGGGTGAAGGCAGGGTGGCGACGTCGCCGCCGCTCTTGGCGGCGGGCGAGCGGCGCACAAGCCCGCTCGACCTCGCCGTTCTCGAGCGCCTGATTCAGCAGCCCTCGTAGGCCAGCTCGCCGGCCCGGGCCGTCGCGGCGGCCGCGCGCTTCTCGGACTGCACGACCACCGCGGCGACCACGATCGCGGCGGCGACCAGGCCGGCGGCGATCAGGAACGCCAGGTGGTACCCGCTGGTCAGCGCCTGCGCGTGCGCCGTGCCGGCGTGCGCCAGCTGGTTGCTGCGCGAGGTGGACACCGTCGCCAGGACCGCCAGGCCCGGCGCCCCGCCGACCTGCGCGGCGGTGTTGACCAGGCCCGAGGCCAGGCCGGCGTCGCTCGGCGTCGCGCCCGACATCGCCAGCCCCATCAGGGCGGGGAAGCAGAGGCCCACGCCGGTGCCGGTCAGCAGCAGCGCCGGCAGCACGTCGCGCACGTAGGAGCCGTCGACCGGCGTCTGGGCGAACAGCACCATGCCGGCGACGATCAGGCCGAGCCCCGGGAACTGGATCGTGCGGGCGCCGAACCGCTGGATCAGCTTCTCCGAGTAGCGCAGCGACAGCGTGCCCATCACGATCGTCACCGGCAGGAACGCCAGGCCGATCTGCAGCGCGTCGTAGCCGAGCACCCGCTGCAGGTAGAGCGAGCCGAGGAAGAACATCCCGAACATCCCGGCCACGGTTAGCACCTGGATGAGGTTCGCGCCGGTCACGTTGCGCGAGCGGAAGATCCGCAGCGGCATTAGCGGCGTGGCGGCGTTCGCCTCGCGGGCAACGAACGCGGCCAGCAGGGCGATCGAGACGGCGCCGAGGATGAGCGTCGTCGACGCGCCCCAGCCGTCCTCGGCCGCGGGCTTGACGATCGTATAGACGCCGACCATCAGCGCGCCCGTGATGAGCGCGGCGCCCGGCAGGTCGGCGCCCTTGCTCAGGCCGATGCCCTCGTCGGCGGCCAGCAGCCGGCGGCCGAATATCGCCGTCGCGATGCCGATCGGGATGTTGATGAAGAAGATCCAGTGCCAGTCGATGGCCTGGGTGAGCACGCCGCCGGCAAGCAGGCCGACCGAGCCCCCCGCCGAGGCGACGAACGCGTAGACGCCGATCGCCTCCGCCTGCTCCCGGGGCTCCGGGAATATCGTCACGATCATGCCGAGGATGACGGCCGAGGTCATCGCGCCGCCGATGCCCTGGACGAACCGCGCCGCGACCAGCCACACCTCGCTCTGTGCCAGGCCGCACAGCGCCGAGGCGCCGGTGAACAGCGCGAGCCCGGCCAGGAAGATGGTCCGGCGACCAAGCAGGTCACCAAGGCGCCCGGCGAGGAGCAGCAGCCCGCCGAACGAGATCAGGTACCCGTTCACGACCCACGCGAGGCTGGAGGTCGAGAACCCGAGGTCGTCCTGGATGGACGGCAGAGCGACGTTCACGACGGTGACGTCGAGGACGATCATCAGCATCCCCACGCAGAGGACGTAGAGAGCGATCCAGCGGGAACGGTCGGCGGTCATGGCGGTCCTTTCCTTCGGCATTTGAATTTCAGACCGGAGTCGGAGCCAGAACTCGTCGCTCGACATGTCGAGAAAGAGAAATCGGCTCCGATCTCACCGCGAACCCCTGAAAGGAGCGACGTCGTGAAGTACATGCTGCTGATCCACCACAACCCCAACTTCATGGAGGATCCACCGGAGCCGATAGACCAGATCGGGGCCGAGGTCGGGCACCTGATCGACGAGCTGACGGCCTCGGGCGAATGGGTCGGAGGCGAAGGCCTCGCCGACGTCTCGCAGGCGAAGGTCGTGCGCGTGCGCGACGGAGTCCCGGCCGTGACCGACGGGCCCTACCTTGAGGCCAAGGAGCATCTGGCCGGCTACTGCATGATCGACTGCGACTCGCTGGACCGCGCGCTCGAGGTCGCGGCGACGTGGCCCGACGCGCGCTGGATGGGAATCGAGGTGCGGCCGGTGATGACCCCGGGCGGAGAGGAGATGTGAGCATCGAGGAGCAGCTGCGCGGGCTGGCGCCGCGCGTCCTCGGGACGCTCGTCCGCCGCTACGGAAGGTTCGACGCGTGCGAGGACGCCGTGCAGGAGGCGCTCCTCGACGCGGCGCTGCAATGGCGGCGCGACGGCGTGCCGGCCAATCCGCGCGCCTGGCTCCTCACCGCCGCGCACCGGCGGCTGATTGACGAGCTGCGCAGCGAGAGTGCACGGCGCCGCCGCGAGGAGGGCCTCGCGCGCGAGCCGCCGCCGGGCGAGGCGGCCGACGAGGACGACACGCTGGAGCTCCTCTTCACGTGCTGCCACGAATCGCTGACGCCCGCCTCGCAGGTCGCGCTGACGCTGCGCGCGGTCGGCGGCCTGACGACCGCAGAGATCGCGAGCGCGTTCCTCGTTCCGGAGAGCACGATGGCGCAGCGCATCAGCCGGGCGAAGGCGACGATCCGCGCCGCGGGCGCTCGGTTCGCGCCTCCGGCGCCCGAGGCGCTGCCCGTCGTCCTCCACGTGCTCTACCTCATCTTCAACGAGGGCTACATGGCGAGCTCCGGCGCGCACGTGGCCCGCGTCGAGCTGAGCGCCGAGGCGATCCGCCTGACGCGCGAGGTCCACCGCCGGCTGCCGGACGACGGCGAGGCCGCGGGGCTGCTTGCGCTGATGCTCCTGACCGACGCCCGCCGTGCGGCGCGCGCCCGCGCGGACGGAAGCCTCGTCCCGGTTGCCGAGCAGGACCGCTCGCTGTGGGACCGCGCCAAGATCGCCGAGGGCGTCGCGCTGGTCGAGGAGTCGCTCGCGAGCAAGCCGGGAGGCCCCTACCAGCTTCAGGCGGCGATCGCCGCGATCCACGACGAGGCGCCCAGCGCCCGGGAGACCGACTGGCGACAGATCCTCGCCGTCTACGAGGTGCTCGAGCGCGTCTCGCCGGGGCCGGTGGTCACGCTCAACCGAGCCGTCGCGGTCGCGATGGTCCACGGTCCGCGCGCGGGACTCGAGTTGCTGGAGACGCTCGCCGAGCCGCTGCGCGACCACCACCGTCTGGCGGCCGTGCGCGCCCATCTCCTCGAGATGGCCGGCGACGGGGTCGGCGCCCGCGCGGCGTACGAGCGCGCCGCTCGCCTCACCACGAGCATTCCGGAGCGACGCTACCTCGAGGCGCGAATGGCTGCTCTATAGCGATTCGGATCCGAAGACGAAACGAAGTGACCCCCCCGACCGAAGGGTGAGGCGAGAAGGGATAAACACACATGTCTGACGCCGTGAAGCGCGCCCCCGCGGAGATCTCGTCAAGCGAGATCTCCGGTTCCCGCGACTTTCAGGCAGACTCCGCTTTGGCGTCAGGACGCGCATCCGGCAACCAGCTGGGCCGGCCGCGCATCCGGCAACCAGCTGGGCCGGCCCCGCTTCACGCCCAGACAGGGCGCAGACGCCGGCCGGTTACAGGCGCCGCGTGGTCCGTTGCGCTCGTGGCGAGGAGGAGGGTCGCGACCTGTCGGTGACCTCAGCCCTGCTTCCGCGTTGGGAGATGGCTCGGCCGGACCGTGCAACGGGCGGCGAGCTGGGGACGCCTCGGATCAGCGTCAGAGGGAAGGCTGGCCCGCGCTGTGTTCAGCCGCTACGCGGGGTGCATGGATGAGGCGGGCCCTGTTGAATGCGCGGGGTCGGTCGCTTCGCGAACGGAAGATCGTCGGCGACACTGGGTCCATGGAATACGTCGGCCGGGTGCCGGCTCCTCCGCTAGACCGGTTCATCGACGACATCTATTGTCTGACCGGGGTCCCGCGCCGCCGCCGGATGAACGTCCCGCCGATGCCGTCAGCCCACCTGCTGGTCAACCTCGGCGGACCCGTCCGGCTGTGGGATTCAGATCCCTCGATGCCGCCGTCGGTGTTCACCGACGGATGGTTCATGGGTGTCTGGACGCGGCGCTTCGTCGTCGAGTACCCAGCACGGGTGTGGGTCGTCGGGGTGCATTTCAAGCCGTGGGGCATTTCGCCGTTCGTCGACGTGCCGGCGAGCGAGCTGCGGGACCGGTGGGTGCCGGTCGACGCGGTCTGGCAAAGGTCGTTGGACCGGCTTCGCAACCAGATCGGCGATATCCGGTCGGCTGCCGAGGCGCTGCGGGTCGTGGAGGAGGAGCTGCGCTCGCGCCTTGCCGAGACACCGTCGCGCGGTCTCGACCTGGTCTTGCGCACAGGCGGGTGTCTGGAGAGGCCGCACGGCGCGGTCCCGGTCGCTGCACTGGCGGCTGGCGCCGGGGTGAGCGGCAACCACCTCGCGACCCAGTTCAAGGCTCACGTCGGGGTCACCCCAAAGCGGGTCGCGCGGATCTATCGCTTTGCGCGCGTGATTCTGTCCGTCGACGCGTTGCGTGCGGTCGACTGGGCGGGGCTGGCCCACTCGGCGGGCTATTTCGATCAGGCCCACTTCGCCCGGGAGTTCAAGGACTTCACCGGCCACACCCCAACGGGATACCTGGCGCTGCGTCGGCGATTCCCCGCGGAGCCGGAGTCCCCGCTGGACCGCGGCCCGATGCCCGACGATTGATTTTCTACAAGCTGCCCTCGCCAGTGCGTCGACCCGGGGCGGGTGAAATGGTGGATGATCGGGGGTGTCGTCTGCCGAACGCTGCCCTCTCTATGGTGCTTGTGAGCCCGTGACTAGCTTGGCGTGGGTGCCTCCCCCGGATCCCGGGACTGTTGCTTTGAGCACGCTCTTCAGACTCGTCTGTTTCGGAGGTTCCTGGCGGGCGATGGTCGCTGTCGTTGGAGCCCAGGAGGTTGGAGATGGATGTGATCGTCGAGCGTCCGGCGGCGCTGGATGTGCACAAGGCGCAGGTGACGGCGTGCGTGCGGGTGCCCGGCAAGGGTGGCGAGCGGCGCTCGGAGGTTCGCGAGTTCTCGACGATGGTCGGCGGGCTTTTGGTGCTGCGCGACTGGCTGAAGGCGCACGGGGTGACGCAGGTGGCGATGGAGGCAACCAGCGTGTACTGGAAGCCGGTGTGGGCGGTGCTCGAGGACGATTTCGAGCTCTTGCTGGTCAACGCCCGGCACGTCAAGAACCTCCCGGGGCGCAAGACCGACGTCAAGGATGCCGAGTGGCTCTGCCAGCTGCTTGAGGCCGGGCTGTTGCGGGCGAGCTTCGTGCCGCCCAAGCCGATCCGAGCGTTGCGGCAGCTGACTCGGTACCGCAAGGCGCAGATCAAGGAGCGCCAGCGTGAGGCCAACCGGCTGCATAAGGCGCTGGAGGACACCGGGATCAAGCTCGACTGTGTCGCCAGCGACATTCTCGGCAAGTCTGGCCGGGACATGCTCGATGCGCTCTGCCGCGGCACTACGGACCCGGAGGTTCTGGCCGATCTGGCGCGCGGGAAGCTGCGCAAGAAGCTGCCCGCGCGACGGGAGGCGCTGGTGGGTCGCTTCGAGCCGCTGCACGCGCTGCTGGTCTCATCGATCCTCGCTCACCTGGACTTCCTCGACGAGCAGATCGAGCGGCTGTCTGACGCGATCGAGGAGCAGCTGCGCCCTTTCGCGCCGGCGGTTGAGCTGCTGCGGAGCGTTGACGGGATCGAGACTCGCACCGCGCAGAACATCCTCGCTGAGATCGGCGTCGACATGTCGGTGTTCCCGACCGCCGGCCACCTCGCCTCCCGGGCAGGGCAGTGCCCGGGCAACGACCAGTCCGCCGGCAAACGCCGCTCGGGTCGCACCCGCAAGGGATCAAAGTGGCTCAACGACGCGCTCAAAGACGCCGCCATGGCCGCGATCCGCACCAACGACAGCTACCTCCAAGCCCAATACCAACGGCTCCGACCCCGCATCGGGCACAGTCGGGCCCTCGGGGCGGTCAAGCACTCGATCCTCTGCGCCCGCTGGCACATGCTCACAACCGGGGAGTTGTACCGCGACCTCGGCGGCGACTACTTCCGCAAACGCGACCCCGAACGACAGACCAAACGGCTCGTCGCGCAGCTCGAGCGACTCGGGCACAAACTCACCCTCGAAGCGCTACCGGAGGCCGCCTGACCGAGACCCTCGACGAATCCCGGGCCGCCAAACCCGAGCGGCTCAATTGACCCAACGGGATTTTCCCTTCAGACAGGCGACCGTCGGCTCGGGAAGATCGGGACCGAACCCGCAACCCGGCTCAAGGAGACCCTGTGGGCACCGTGATCATGCACAACGTGGTGTCGGTGGATGGCTTCATCGCCGACGAGAACGACGATGTCGGGCCGCTGCACGACTGGTCTTCAACGGCGACACCCCGATCACCGAACACGGTGAGGAGGGCTACGACCACTCCGGGAGTGCAAGCCCGTTCAAGGTCTCTCGCGCATCGGCGAAGTACGTCCGGGCGATGTGGGAGTCGATCGGCACGATCGTCATGGGCCGCAGGCTGTTCGATCTCGTAAACGGGTAGGGAGGGTCAGCCGCCCGCGGGCGACCACGTGGTCGTCGTGTCCCACCGGCCCAAGCCCGAGGGCTGGCACCCGGAGGCCTCCTGCCACTTCGTCACCGACCCCGTAGCCGCGATCGACACGGCACAGGAGCTCGCCGGAGAGATGATCATCGCTGTTAACGCCGGCGACGTCGGCGGGCAGATCCTCGCGGCCGGCCTCGTGGACGAGGTCGCGATGGACATCGTGCCGGTGGTGTTCGGGTCGGGGAAACGCTACTTCGGCGGCATCGATCGGCAGCACCTACTGGAGGATCCCGACGTGGTGATCCAGGCCGAGCGGGTGCTGCATCTCAGGTTCAAGGTGCGCCGCGAGAAGCGATGATCGACGACGGCGACATGGCGATGGGCCTGATCGAATCGAAGCTCAACGTCGTCTGGGTGCTGCCCGGACGGGGACGCTGGCTGTTCGACGGTCTCGATCCTGAGCACAGTGAGCTCGAGCGAGTCGGGGTTCTCGAGGGCGAGCCTGGCGTGACGCAGCTGCGCTACCGCGTTCGCCTCCGACGCAGCGCATGAGCTCCATGCCGGCTGCTCGGCAGAACCTGCGCGTGCTGGAGGGCCTGTTCGTCCTCACGCGTGTGACCGAGGTGCGCACAGTCGCCTTCGAGGCCGATCTACTTGCGCTCGTGCTCGGTCCGGACGGGGGTGCCACGATGCGGCGCGAGGACAAGGCCGAGGACGCGTGGGCGGCATTTTGGAACGGAGATGACGCGCACGACCCTGAGGCGACGGGCAAGCTCAGCGCCATCGTGGCCCCGCTCGCCGCCGCTGAGCTCCCCGTCTGGACGGCTGCGAGCTACGACGGGGACCGCGTCCTTGTCCCGGCCGCCGGCTGAAAGAAGCCGTCGACGTGCTGCCGCGCCGGGCACCAAGTGGCGGTGTGAGCAGTGGCGGCGGCATCCCGTTGCGCGCTGGCCGCCAGCTCTGTCTAGCCTGCCGCCGCGATCAGGCGCCTCGAAGTCGTAGGCGAGCTCGCGGCCGGAGCCCGAGCGCCCCGCACCAGTTGCCTTCCACTCAAGGATCGCCGAGCGGGGCGAAGGTTCAGTCGTTGTCGACCGGGGTTCCCTCTACGACACGGCTCGGCGGCGTGCTAAGTGAGCCGACCGTCTTGCTTGCGTCTCGTCAGACGATCAGGGCGGGGCACAGGCGCGGCAAGGTCGCAGGGGCGCCTTGCGTCGGGATCGAAGCTGGTCGATCGCCAGCCCTGGGCGGCTGGCGTTGAGATCGGGAGTGAGGCCGTCAGGAGGTCGGGCGGGCGGCCACGCTCAACCAAAGGGGCGAGCAGCGGTATAGTGCGCCGATCGGTGCAGTATCGCCAACACTCGACGCGACGTTCTTCGCGCTTTCGGACCCCCAGCGGCGGGGCATTCTCGAGCGTCTGGGCCGTGGTCGGGCGACGTTGAGCCAGCTCGCGGGGCCGTCGGGCCTGACCCTCAACGGGATCAAGAAGCACGTCGGGATTCTCGAGCTCGCCGGCCTCGTCGAGACCGAGAAGGTGGGCCGGGCGCGCCAGTGCCGGCTGGGCCCGGCCACGGCGCTTGGCGAGGCGGGCGAGTGGATCGAGGCCCACCGCCACGCCTGGGAGGGCCGGTTGGAGCGCTTCGAGCGCTTCGTGGAGCGCTCGGGGTGAATCGCGAGCTCCGCTACGAGCGCCTGATCCAGGCGTCTCCCGCGCGCGTGTTCGGGCTGTTCACCAGTCCGGCGGGCCAGCGCGAGTTCTACGGCAACGACGCGCCGGGCTGGGTCGTCGACTCGCGCTGCGAGTTGCGCGTCGGCGGCGCGTGGGAGATCGCCTTCGGCCCCTCGCCGGGCGAGCTCTACCGGCACCGGCACGTGTTCGAGGCGATCAGGCGCCCCCGCCGCCTGCTGCTGGCCACGACCGAGATCCGCCCGGACGGGCCGAGGCTTGCCTTCTGCACCGAGTTCACGTTCGCGCCCCGAGACGAGGCGACGCTGATGACGATGGTCCAGTGGGGCTTCCCGTCCGATGAGCTGCGCGACGAGCACGGCCGCGGCCTGTCGCACGCGTTCGACCGGCTGGAACGGGCGCTATAGCCCCAAGACGGGAGACCGCTTGGCGAAGTCCGTCCTGTACATGTCGATGTCGCTCGACGGGTTCATCACCGGCCCCGATGACGGCCCGGGCAGCGGGCTCGGGACCGGCGGTCATCGGCTGCACGAGTGGTTCGGCGAGCCCGTCTCCGAGCCGCCGTACTTCGACCCGCCGGGGCTGAGCGGGCAGGTGTTCGCCGAGTTGATGGCAACGGGCGCGGTCGTCGTCGGCCGCAAGACTTTCGAGTACGCGAACCACTGGGGCGGCGACCACCACGGCGTGCCGATCTTCGTGCCCACGCGCGGCACCCCGCCGGAGCCGCAGAGCGGCTGGGTCCACTACGTGCCCGACGCCGCGACCGCGATGCGCGAGGCCAAGACGGCCGCCGGCGACGAGAACGTGATGGTGCACGGCGCCGGCCTCGCGCAGTCGCTGCTGCGCGAGGGCCTGCTCGACGAGTTGGAGAGCCACCTGATTCCGGTGGTACTCGGCGACGGGCGGCGGCTGTTCGGCGCAGACCGCGTCGAACTCGAGCTGACGCGCGTGCTCGACGCGCCCGGCGTCACGCACCTGCGCTACCGGGTGGCGTCATGAGCGGCCGTAGCCTGATCCTGCCGATGTCGGTCTCGATGGACGGCTTCGCTGGCCGCCCGGACCGGACGATCGTCCGGCTGACCGCCAGCGCCGGCCGCGACCACGCGACCCCGCCATCGCCTCACGCTAGAGGGAGCTCCCAGGAACCGAAGGAGAATCGAGATGGGAAAGCTGATCGCAACGACGCAGGCCACCGTCGACGGCGTCATAGACCCGGTCGGCGAGTGGGTGCAGCCGGACGGAGACCACGGCCGCTACTCGTTCGAGCGGCAGGCCAGGTCAGGCGGGCTGGTGCTGGGCCGCAAGACCTTCGAGGGGCTGGCTGCGTACTGGCCGAGCCAAACCGGCAGGTGGGCGGACATGGTCAACGCGATGCCCAAGTACGTGGGGTCCAACACCCTGTCCGGACATCTCGAGTGGAACGCGACCCTGCTCAACGGGGACCTCGAGGACTCAATGCCCAAGCTCAAGAACGAGGTCGACGGTGACCTGTTCATGCACGGGAGCGGCGAGTTCGCGTACGCCCTCGCCGAGAAGGGCCTGATCGACGAGTACGAGGTCTATCTGAACCCGCTCGTCTGGGGCCAGGGAAATGTCCACGTGCTCGGCGACAGAGGGATCGTCCGGCTGGAGCTCGACGACGTGAAGCGGTTCGACTCCGGGGTGGTTCTGCTCACCTACCTCCCGGCAGCCGGTAGCGCATGAGGAGACGATGACTGACTTCGCCTTCATGGCGAGGTGCATCATCGAGTCGAACCGCTACATGGTGCTCGGCAGCGCCGACGAGCACGGCGTGCCGTGGGTGACGCCGGTGTGGTTCGCGCAGTCCGATCACCGGCGGTTCAGATGGGTCTCGTCGCCCGAGCGAAGGCATTCTCGGAACGTGAGGGGGCACCCGGACGTGAGCATCGTCATCTTCGACTCGCAGGTCGCGGTGGGCAGTGCGCGCGCGGTGTACACGTCGGCGCGCGCCAAGGAACTGTCCGGCGCGGAACTCGAACGCGACCTCGCCTTCTTTGATACGGCCAGCCAGGCACACGGTCTGACCCGACGCTGGGCCCTGGCGGACGTGCAACCTCCGGCGCCGTATCGGCTCTATCGGGCGACGGTGTCCCACCATTGGGTCCTCGATCCAGACAGCAGTCCCGACGACCGCGCCGACGTCACGCTCTAGGGTCCTGTGAACGCGAAGCGAGCCACCTGCGCCCGGGATCGCCAGGTAACCCGCCGACGTCCACATCTCCCCGGAGATGCGGAAGAGACTGGCTCGAGGAGTGCGCCCCCTCCCCGGGGGCGAGACCTCCTTTGCTGATGCGACGAATATCCAGCCGCCGACAGGTCGCGTCTCGCTTTGCGCGCGGGGAGCAGAACGCTCGCCTGCCTGACCGCCACATGTCTTCGCGCTGCCCGCTTTGGGCCGCAGCTCGCTTCGCTCAGGATCCTGACGCGTGCGGGTCAGGCTCGATGGTCGCTATGAAGCCGTCTGGATCGACCAGGCTGATCAGCACCGAGCTCACCCTCTCCTTGACGAACATCGTGCTGGGCGTGCGAGCGGTGTAGCAGGGCGGCTCGAGCGTGAGCTCGACAAGACCCTCGGACGTGCCGTTGACCAGTAGCTGTCCGTTGCTGGCGTGCACGCCCGAGGTTCCATGGAGGTTTCTGCGAGATCGGCTCGCTGATCGAACGGAAGCCCGCGGAATCCGTTGCTTCCAACGCCCCATGAGGATCCGGATCTCGTGCGCGTCGACCTCCACGCCTGCGGATCCGGGGCCCGCGCCGAGAAGACCGTCCATGAACGCCGTGAGTCTGTCGAATCCCGCCTTTCCGTAGCGGATGGCAAACCACCTGGTATCCCAATCGGCACCCCGGCTGGCGGCTTGGTGCTCTCTGATCACCTCGCGCCGCGCCGTGGCATACGACTCACCCGTCCGCGCCATCCGCTCGCGGGTTGCAGCTTTGATCTTGTCGTGCGACATCTCGCCTCTATCCCGGTGGCACCGTCCCGGCGTCTGACCACCGTAAGCGACCACGACGGAAGATGGGAATCGCACGTGAGGGCTGTGCCGCTCTTGTCCTCGACACCACCCCGAGCGCCGGGCTGGGGTAGCTCGGATCAGGCAGACGTGGCTGCCAGACCGCATTGTATGCCGTCGGTCGCCGGCGTTGGCTGAAAACGGGGTCGATCGGCTTGCCCCCAAGCAGGGTTCCCCACCGACACCTGCTCTCGTCCCCGCGGGGTACTCGCCGGCGATCGCGGACCGCACCCTCCCTTGTGCCGTCAGCGGGGGAACGGCCCGCTGACGGCGCCAGGCATCGACCTGGGCCCCGCGCCTAGCGACCAGCACCGCGCTCATGCGCTCGCTGCGGAGCCCTGCTTTGCCTTTCACCGAGGGTGTGGGTCCGGCCCTGCCGAGGCTATCGCGCCGGGCGGAGGGGGCGGGCCGGAAGCGGCTGCCCCGAGGCAGCCGAGGGCCAGCTCTCCGCCCCACCAGACGGCGACGGTTACCTCGTCAGGGTTGTGACCCGAGGACGTGACTCAACGTGGATTTACCTGTGAGGGCGGCGGGTGCCCCGCCAGGATGGTCCACGCGCCCGCCGCGAACAGGCTCACCGACGCGATCAGCCCCGAAACGGCTCTGATCGCGCCTGAGCTTGCGCCCGCGAACCCTACGATCGCTCCCGCGATCCCAGCCGCGAGTAAAGCTGCCCCGAGCCAGTAGAAGCCGGCCCAAAACAGTCGCCCGAGGATGAGAAAATGCACCACGACGGCGCTCGCGAACCATGTGATCGTGTACTCGCTGCGTCCGCCGAGGCCGAGGAGGACACCGCCGGCGATGAGAGCGATCACCTCGAGCGCCACGACGAGTCGGTAGCCCGAGGAGGAGAACATCGACCCCGACTCAGCGCACGGCGCCTCCGGCGCCTCCACCCGGCTGGCACGGTGGGCCTGACGCTGCAGCAGGGCGCTGAGGACCAAGATCAGCGCGCCGGTCAGGATCCCACCGACCCGAACGGCGGCCGCCGGACCTCCCGTGAGTCCCGAGGCGCCCCACAGCGTCCAGGCGATTCCGAACCCCGCCGCGATCATCACCCCGGTCAGGGCTCCCGGATCGGAAACAGCATCTGGCTCGCGCACCGGCGTCACCTTACCCCCGATCCCCGCCTCAGCCGCCCCGCGCGCTCCACGCGAGACATGCGTTCGTCTTGTAACCCAACTTCTCGGCGGTTCCCAGACACGCAGTTTGCGCGGCGAGCAGAACGCCCGTTCGCCCGGGTGTCGAGATATCCGAGCCACCACTGCTCCTGCGTCTGTCCGTACTGTTGCCGCCCAAGGTTGTTTCCCATTTGAAACGTATTTGGACCCCGTAGTTTCCGTCGTAGCAGGTTGTTGGACCCCAGCGGCTCTCGCCGGACGGGCGGTGAGCTACCGACTGCTGCTTGACCGCGTCCCCCAGCTGGAGGAGAAGTCCGCCGGCCGGCTACGGACGCCGGCGAGATGGCTGCGCGTTCGTGCGAGCAGCGCTCTCAGAACGAGGCTTCACATCGCGGCTCGTCGGATATGTCTGCTCAAGAGCCGCAAGCGCTTCGGGAGAAAACTCGAACTCGAATGGCATCGCGATCAATTGGTCTTCAGACACGTTCGTGTCGTGCTCTGCAAGAAGCTCGATCAGAGGATCCCAGCTGAGCCGAGGCGGGCGATGCATTTCTGGGTCGCGACCCAGCATCTGGTTCATCGCATCCTCGACGTCGTGGCGCTGAACGTGGTAAGCGGCTAGGGCACGTTGACGTGCATCGGGGTCCTCCGGTAGCGGCGGTCCGGCGTAGCGTTTTGTGATCGCCGCGATTCCGCGTCGCGGCCCGGCCGCGCCCATGCGGGCGGACACAGCCGTAATTCGGCTGCCATCCGTGCTGACAGCGAAGAGTGTTGCGTCGGCGCTCCATTGTTTGCTTGTTGTTTCGACGTGAACGACTGCGCCCACGTGGTCGATCTCGAAGGCCATCTCGGTCGAAGTATGTCGTCATGTTGCGTCCGGGAACCCACTCGGTGCTGACGCATTAGGCCATCCGCGACCAGGCAAAACAAGCAGCGGCTGATCCGCGACGCGCTCCAGGCTGCTCATAGGTCAACCTAGGCTGGTTGTTGCCTCGACCGCCGTCGGGAGAGGGCCAAGACTGCAAGCCCGGTGCAGGGCCAAGAGCAGACCAGCCCCTCCCGGCGGAGGTGAGGTGCCGCGAAGCGGCAACAGGACGTAGCCCCGGTTGAGGGCCTGTCTATGAGCATCCGCAACGGTACCTCTTGGTCGGGGTGGACTGGTCTTCCCCCGCTTTGGAGGACACCTCAGCGCTGAGGTCGAAAGACCTCGGCAGAGGAGGTTTCCATGCCAAAGACCCGACCGCCGTTCCCCGCTGAGTTCCGTCGCGAGGCGGTGAAGTTGATGCGTGACCGTGACAAGCCGGTGCCGCAGCTGGCCAGGGATCTGGGGGTCTCGGAGAACACGCTGCGTAACTGGAGCCGCCAGGCGGAGGTGGACGCCGGCGAGCGCGAGGGGCTGACCAGCGAGCAGCTTGAGGAGTTGCGTCGCCTGCGCCGTGAGAACCGTACGCTGCAGATGGAGCGCGAGGTGCTAAAAAAAGCCGCGGTCTTCTTCGCTCGGGAGAGCGAGGGGCGCTGAGCGAGGTGTTCTCGTTCATCGCCGCGGAGAAGGCCAACTACCCGGTCTCGCTGATGTGCCGCGTGCTCGAGGTCAACCGCACCTCGTTGCACGACTGGGAGCGCCGCCGCCGTCCGATCGGGCGCTCTACGACGCGTTCCTGCTCGAGCAGATCAAGGCGATCCACGTCGCCTCTGGCGGCACCTACGGCGCGCCGAGGGTCCAGGCCGAGCTTCGCCTCGAGCACGGCATCGCCGTCGGCCGCAAGCGCGTTGAGCGGCTGATGGCCCGGGCCGGGCTCCAGGGCATCCCAGTGCCCCGCAAGGCCGGCACGACCGTGCGCGTCGCCGGTGTGCGACTGGCGCCCGACCTGGTCGAGCGCGACTTCAACGCGCCGGAGCCCAACCGCCTTTGGTGCGCGGACATCACCTACCTGCCCACCTGGGAGGGCTGGCTGTATTTGGCCTCGGTGTTGGACTGCTTCTCGCGGATGATCGTCGGCTGGTGCATGCTCTCCCACATGCGCCTGGAGCTGGTTGAGCGGGCGCTGGAGATGGCCGTCGCGCGCCGGCGGCCCGACGCCGGGCTGATTCACCATTCCGACCACGGTTCGCAATATACGGCTGTGATCTTCGGCCAACGCTGCGAGCTGCTCGGGATCGATGTGTCGCTGGGGTTGGTCGGCGACTGTTACGACAACGCCGTCTGCGAGGCGTTCCACGCGACCCTCAAGCGCGAGCTCGTTCACCGCCGTCCGTGGCCCACCCGCGCCGAGCTCAAGACCGCTGTGTTCGAGTACATCGAAGGGTTCTACAACACGACACGGAGGCACTCCACACTCAGCTACCACTCACCTGCCCACTTCGAGTCTCTCTACGCCACCGAGTGACACACTCACAGTTACACATCTCTACGCTCGGTGGTTCTGAGACACTCGCTCACATACTTTGATATACTTACTGTTAACCGCACACCCTAGGTGTCTGCCAAACCGGGGGAGGTCCACGGGCCGGCTGAATGTCGATCTGAGCACGGTGCGGGTCGCCGGTGCCTATGAGGACTCGGCGCTGGTTCAGAAGGGGTGGGGGTCTGATCGCCGCGTGGCGCGGCAGGTGCGCACGCTGCAGGCCGCCAACAGCGACGGCGTCTCGCTATATCTGCGCCCGGATCCGGGCAACTGTTCAGAGCTGGCGCTCGTCGGCCAATCGTTGGAGCGCCTGGCGACGTTCGCCCGGCCGGGGATGCTGATGGTGTGTGACTCCGCGCTGGGGCAGCCCAAGCCGTTGTGTCAGATCCACCGCGCCGGCCTGCGGTTCATCGTGCCGCTCAAGCGCAACACCGGGTTCGCGGATCGCTACCTGAGCGAAATCGGTCCCGAGGCGTTGGCAGCGATTGGACACGTGGCCGAGCGCGAGCGCCGGCTGCCCGCAGCCCGGCGCACCCAATATCGCGGCGCGCTCGCGGACTGGGATGTTGAGGATCCTGAGAGCGGCGAGCGACGCCGGTTCCGGGTGGCCTACATCCACTCCTCTGAGGAAGCCGAGCAGGTCGCCGCCGCCCGGGAGCGCGCGCTGAGCAAGGCCGAGCAAGAACTTCAGCGCGTGCGCAACGGGCTGGGCGGCCGCTACTACAAGACGGCCGCGCAGATCGAGCGCCGAGTGGGGCAGATCATTCACCCCAACATCCAGGGGCTGATCCGCGTCACTGTCTCAGACGCCAACGCCAAGCCGACGCTGACCTGGCAGCGCGACAAGCACGCCATCGCCCACGCCCAGCGCACCGACGGGATCTACGCGCTGGCGACCAACCTCCCAGGCCGCCTGACCGCCACCAAGATCCTGCGCCTCTACAAAGAACAAGAAGTCGTCGAACGCCGCCACCGCGACCTCAAACAGACCCTCAAGGTCCGTCCGATCTTTTTGCACAACGACGACCGCCTCTACGCACTCATCTCGATCATCGGGATCGCGCTGCTGATCTTCGGGCTGCTCGAAACCCAACTGCGCACCGCGCTCAAGACCGACGACCAGCAACCCGACAAGCGACTGGCGCTCCTGCCCGAGGGCAGGGTGAGCAAACCCACCGGCGCCAACATCCTCTCCGCCTTCCAAGGCCTGGACCTCACCTACACCCACCGCGGGATCGAACTCGACCCCCTCACCCCCACCCAGCGACGGATCCTCGAGCTACTCGGCATCAGCCACCCTGGCCACAACGGGATACCTAGATCTTCCGAACTGCGGAAAACGGGGCTAGCCGTTAGCCGGCCTTCGGCGGCTCTGCAAGCAGGCAAGCAGCAGCCGACTCGTCCGCCGTCGGACGGCCGCTCACCGGCGCAGACCAGCCGTCATCTGAAGGGCTGACTCGTCGTTCACAGTGCCGGTTTCGGACAAACGGGGCAGCGCCGGCTCACGTCCGGCACTGGTCATGCGGCCGACGGGATCGAACGCTCGCGCCGACCAGCCCGCGCAAAGCGAAAGCCTGTTCGCCGACATGTCCCTGGTGTCATTGGACAAGGTTCTACACGTCGGTCAGATGGACGCGCGTGGGACCGCGGGCTGATCCTGAGCTGTTGCTCGTGTGCACCGGCTTTCACCAGGGCCTCTGGCTGACCTGCCAGTGGCCGCGCGAGAACGGCATGGAGCGGATCGGGGTCGAGGACCCGGGCTGGGGATCAGCACCGGCTGATCGCCCAACAGTCCGGGCTCGAGGTCAGCGAGCTTCCGGTCGACGACGACGGTCTCGTCATCGAGGCGGTTGAGGAGGCCGACGTGGAAGCGGTCATGGTCACGCCGGCCCACCACTTCCCCACCGGCGCAGTCCTGACCCGAGAACGGCGGACCCAGCTGCTCGAGTGGGCAGAGCGCAACGACCGCCTGATCCTCGAGGACGACTGCGACACAGAGCTTCGCTTCGCCGGTGCGGGGTGGGGCTGGAAGGATTCTCTTGGCATCAATCGGGTCGGTTCGACGCGCGCGGAGTGCTGATCGGCTCAGGCGCCGTGCCGGAGCCGGCACTGGCCGGGGCCGTGGAACTGGTGGCGGAGGCGTTCGCCGAGGTGACAGGCGAGTAGGCAGCGGGGTCGGGCGCGGCCGGGGGCGCCGGCGCCTCGCCAGGTTGCGCGCCGAATCGGCCGACGAAGGTGACCACCGCCCAGGCGATCCCCACGAAGATCACACTCAGCGCCACCTGAACCTCTGGAGCGAATGCGTCCTCCATCTTCAGCGTCCCCAGATTACGGGCGGAGGCGAAGTACAACGTGGCCGCAGCCGTGGCCAGGAGATAGCCCAGGTAGAGCAGCACGCGCCCAGGCCGCCGGATGAGCTTCCCGTCGCCATTGACGACTTCGCCGCAGAACGCGACATCCCACAGGAACGCGGCCAGGAGGAACGTGACCCCGGTGGCCGTGAATGTCCCGACAGCGGCTCCCGTGTACAGGCTGAACAGGAGCGAGAGCACGAGGATTGACGCTCCGAGAATGGCAAGCCGGGGCAACGCCGCCGTCGCCGGCGCGCGAAGCCTGCCCGGGTGCTGGCTCATCGCGACCGCGCTGAAAATCCCCACCGCCACCACGAACTCAACCGCCCGCATGTTCACACGAGGCCCTCCCGCGTGATAGTGGCCGGTTATCAGCCCGATGACCTCGCGAAAATCAACCAGGCCCGCGAGGAGCATCGCGACGAACACGCATCCGAGGGCGCCGGCGACGCGTCTCGACAGCGGCACCAGCAACAGCACCAAACCGAGCACGATCGCGAGACCCAGGCCGATCGCCCCAAAGTACGCCGTGGGTGTGCGCGGCGAGACCGCCGGTGAGAGGTCAACCGGCGGCGCACTGCCGTCCGCACGCCAGCTGTTCACCATGTAATCGGCGACCGCGGTCATCGGCCTCCACCAGATCGGGTTCGCGATCACCTGAACTACCCAGAAGAACCGTGGCGTCAAGAACACGCCAACTCGGCCGATGAGCTCGACGCGGTTCCCCACGCCGACCGTCAGCGAATAGCGGTACGGCGTCGACGTGGGCGCGACCGCGACGTTCAGAACCCTATAGTGCAGCGTCTCGAACCGGCGCACGATCGCGAACGCCCGGGGCGTCGAGAACGTGGCGTCCCCGCCGGCGGCTCGATGGAAAGCGAAGAGTTCGCCGAGGCTGTTCACCCCGGCCACCTGGCCGTTGAGTTCGAACCTGGAAAGGCCGGAGGGTCTGACGAGTGAATTCACTTTCCAGCCAGGCGGATAGGCAATCGAGAAGCCTGGCGCCGGCGCGTGGTGGTAGACCAGCGTGGGCGGCAGCAGCTGAAAGCGCGATGTCGGCGCGGGCGCGGGAGATGCAAGCGCCGCGGCGGCGATTAGCGCCGCGCTCAGCACCGCGCCGGTCACCAGCGCCGCCCACGACGGCACCCGCCCGAGGCGCCTTGAACCCGACCGCGCGCGCAAGACCAGAAGGCAGACCAGACCGGCGGCGACGCCGAGGAGCACGTTCCAGACCAGACTCGAGGATGCACCCACGAGCGCCCGCATGAGCAGCACGCATGCGATAGCCACCGCCGCAGCGATGGGCAGCCACCTGCCTCGCCGCGCGCATTGCTCCGCGAGCGAGCCGGAAACGAGATCCGCGACCTGAGCGAACTCCCCTCCGGCCGAGGACAGATACACGCTGGCGAGCAAGGCGAACACGGTGAGCTCGAGCACGAACTCCAGCGCGAATGCGCCGGGGAGGTGTGCGGCGTTCGACGACCACCAGGCCAGCACCTGGATCACGCCGGTGAGCACGAACAAGATCGCGGCGGACCATTTCCTGACTGTCCGCCGGTCCCGCAAGCCAGGCGCAGCGGTGCCCGCAACTATCAGCCACTGAGCAGCGAGCGCCGCGACGAGCAGCGCCGCGCGCGCACTCTCGAGCGCAGGCGAAAACAGCGTGCCCTGGTCGAGCATGGCGAACGTGAAGAGGCACAGAATCGCCAGGCGCAGCAGCGGGTGGATATAAAGGGTGGCGGTGACCGCGTAACACCACGCGAGGCCGAACCCCACCAGGATCAGCACGAGCGCCGGCACGGGCAACTTGATCGGACCCGCCCCGGCGGCGCTGATAGTCGTTTCGGGGAGCCCCGCGCGGCCCACGAGGCCGAGGACGAACACCGCCGTCAGAACCGCCATCGTGAGCACGGCGGCCGCCCGTAGCGGTGGAGTCATCGTGCGCAGCCCAATAACCCGTTCCTTCAGTTCGGCCCACACGCGGTGATCGTCTACTGACTCGGCCTCAGCCTGACTCGCGGCAGGCACAGTCTGACTAGCTTCCTCCTCGTGCTGCCCCTCGACAGCATCGTCTGCCGCCTCCACGGGCGGCTCGATCGCAGCGGACATGATGGGACCCCTAAATGACCGGCTCACCCCTACTGGTTGCCTCCCATTGGTAGACGCCCGGTGGGGCCCTGTCAAGTGAACAGACCACCTAGGTGTGGCTTCTGATACCTGAAAGCACAGCCCCGATTTCGGCAGACAGGCAGATGCGTCAGAGCTGGCGCAACATGCGCCCAGGCGGGCCGCAATCGCTATTCGACAGGCGGGCCGCAATCGCTATTCGAACGGGGCCATGGCCTCGGGATAGCGGCGAACGAGCGGATTCGACAAGCGCCAATCCCCTCGCCCCGCGCTGTCGATGATGCCCGCGGCGACGACAGCGCACCCCCGAAGAGCCGCTCGCTTCTACCTGGTGCGCGCGGGTAAGCGGCCCTAGCTCGCTGCGTCACGGGCTTCAACACCGGTTTAGCCGGGTTCGTCCCGCTCAGCCATGCCGCGTTGCTTCATGGACCGGAGGTGTGGACCGCTGTGCCGGAGTTCCGCTCCGTACGGCCTTCACGCCTCTCGCCCAGCTTCCCTTTGCCATGCCGAGGGGCAGCGATCCGAAGGCCGGAGCCGCCGCGGCTCGTGACCGCTCCCGGGACAACAGGGATCACAGGACCGCATCGTTGCGGGGTGGCAGCTTCGTCGCCGAAGCGCAAGCAGGCTCGGAGGGCGCTCGAGAGGCGAAAGCGATCATCGGCGAGTTGCGCGGTTTCCGCGCAAACCGAGGCTGTCGGCGACGCTCGCGAGATGCTCGTGCTGTGATTAGAGCGGGTTCGTGAGCGTTGCCCTGTCTTCTCGCTGGTGATCTGGGAGGATCGCGATGATGGAGCTTGGCGTTCACTTGCCGCTGATGGAGTTCGGCGAGGAGGGCCAGTCGCTGCAGCGGCTGCAGGCGGTCGTCGACGTGGCTCGCGAGTCGGGTTTCGCGGCCGTGTCGGCGAATGACCACTTCGTGTTCTCGAGGCCCTGGCTCGATGGTCCGACGGCGCTTGCCTCGGTGATCGACCGTTCGGGTGATATGACGCTGGCGACGACGATCTCGTTGGCTGCCCTGCGCGGCCCCGTCCCGCTGGCGAAGACTTTCGCCGCGCTTGATCTGCTCTCGGGCGGCCGCTTGGTAGCCGGCGTTGGCCCCGGGTCCTCAGCGCGCGACTATGACGCGCTCGGCATCTCGTTTGAGCTCCGTTGGGAGCGGTTTGAGGAGGCGGTGATCGTCCTGCGGGCGCTGCTCCGGGACGAGCCCATGCCCGAGCGCGCCCGTCACTTTGCGCTACCGCCCGCACCGCTCGCGCCGCTGCCGAGACAGGCTCCTGGCATCCCCCTGTGGATTGGAAGCTGGGGATCCAAGGCCGGGCTGCGCCGCGTCGCCCGGCTGGGCGACGGATGGCTGGCTTCTGCGTATAACACCACGCCCGATCAGTTCGCGTCCGCCCGCGAACTGCTGGCGGACGAGCTTGCCAACCACGGCAAGAGCGTCGAGGCGTTTCCGAACGCGTTGGTGACGATGTGGACGTGGATCACCGATCACCGCGCCGAACGCGACCGCGTGTTGAGCGAGGTTCTTGCACCGCTGCTCAGACGTGACGCCAATGAGCTCGGTGCGCACGTCTGCGTCGGGTCCGCTGAGCACTGCGCCGAATTGCTCTCTCGCTACGCCGAGGCCGGATGCCAGCGCGTCTACGTGTGGCCCCTGGGGGAAGAGCCACGGCAGCTCGAGCTCGCCGCCGAGATCGCACCCCTCATCACGCACTGACAGCAACCCTCTTACGGTTCCCTTTTCCGCGCAGAGCGAGGGTCGTCGCCAGCGGCGGCGAGGTGCTCGTCGGAGCGGCAAAGGAGGTCTGCTTGGGGCGGCGGGTCCACCAGCGCTCCCGCATCTTCACCGCGGTCCCGAAGCCGTGGATGGGCGGGGTGGCGTCTTCTTTGTCTCGTCCGTTTCGGATTGATTGCGGGGTGGGGGATTCTGCTGCTTGCCCGAGCCGGCGTCTATCGCTGCGCGCGCCGGGGCCGACAGCATGAGCAACGACGACTGGGCCGCTCGTCCGTGACGAGTGTTGATCTCACCGCCCTCACGCTCGAGACCGCTGCCCGTCGTTGGAGGCGATCAGGTGCTAGGGATGGGTTCTCACTACCGTTCTGTTGGCGGTGGCGTGCGTCGCCTGGCCGCGCGTGTGCGACGGCGTGCTGGCTCGGTCGCCTGCTCGTCTATGTGTGACGCTCGGCCGCGTCGACGGCGTTTTGGACGGTTGGGTAGAGGTCGCTGGTCGCGGCATCGCTGATCGTGGTGCGTAGGACGTCGCGGACTTGGCCTACGTCTCGGGCGATCAGCAGTTGAACGCCGCGGCGGCGGAGCTCGTCGGTGAGATCGGCGAGCATTCTCGCTGCGGTGACGTCGACGAACGGGATCGTCTCGGCGTCGAGCACCACCGCCCGTATCCCCGCTGCGTTGGCCGCTTTTAGGATCCGAGCGCGGATCGCGTCGGCGTTGGCGAAGTACAGGCCGCTTTCGACGCGGAGAACGACGACGTGGTCGGGGGGGTGCGCGTCGGGGTGGCGGTCGAGGTCGCGGTAGTGCCTGTCGGTCCCGGGGGTCTTGCCGAGCGTCGCGACATAGGGCCGCGATGCGCGGTAGATCAGCAGCAGCAGCGAGACGCTGATGCCGATGAACAGACCGGGGAGGGTGTCGAAGATCGTGACGCCGAGCAGCGCGGCGATCGCGGCGGTGAAGTCGGGGCGGGCGACGAAGCCGAACTCGCGCCCCAGCCGCTTGGTGTAGGCCCGGTAAAGCTCGGCGAGGGCGGGGATGTCGACCAGCTCGATCACGGCGGCGATCACGATCGCGGCGAGCGTGGCTTCGGGGAGGTCCTCGAACAGTCCGGTTAGCGCCAGCAGCGTGAGGATCGTCAGCGCGGCGACGATCAGCCCGGAGAGCTGGGTGCGAGCGCCCGCCGAGCCGTTGACCGCGGTCTTCGACAGGCTGCCGTTGACGACCATCCCGCTGGAGAGCCCGGCGGCGATGTTCGCTGCGCCGAGGCCGAGCAGCTCGCGGCTGGCATTGATCTCCTGATGCTCACGCGCGGCGTAGGTCTTCGCGGCGCCGAGGCCCTCAGCGAAGCCGACGAGCATCACGCCGATCCCGCCCGCGACCAGCGCACCGAAATCGCGCGGATGGACGTCGGGCACGCCGAGAGTCGGCAGCCCGCTCTTGATCGGCCCGACGATCCCCACCCCGTGGTGGTTTAGATGAAGCAACTTGACCGCCGCGACCCCGAGCAGTACCGCGACGAGCGATCCGGGCACGACCGGCGCTACGCGACGCAGCGCGAGGATGAGCGCAAGCGACAGCGCGCCGACCAGCAGCGTCGTCGCGCTCGTGTCGCCGAGGTGGGTGATCACGTGCCAGCACTGCTCGAAGAAATCGCCCGATCCCTTCTTGATCCCGAGCAGCTTGGGGACCTGGCCGACGATGATCGTCAAGGCCAGACCCACGATGAACCCCTTGATCACCGGCTCGGAGATGAAGTTCGCCAGGAACCCGAGGCGCAGCAGGCCGGCCAGAAGGGCTGATAGCCCGGTGGTGATCGCGAGCGCCGCGGTCATCGCCACGAACCGACTGCTCCCGATCGGCACAAGCGCGGCGACCGTCGCAGCCGACAACACCGCGGTGGCCGACATCGGTCCGACGATCAGCTGGCGAGAGCTCCCCAGCGCGGCGTAGAAGATCAGCGCGCCGGGGGCGGCATAAAGGCCGATCACCGGAGACACCCCGGCGATCGGGTGCGTAGGCCAGCGCCTCGGGTACGAGCACCGCCCACACCGTGAGACCGGCCAACAGGTCGCCTCGCAGCCAAGACCGCTCATAACCGCGGAGCGACGGGAACAGACGGCGCACAGCCTCGCACGCTAGCCGGGTGGCTCCCCGAGAGATCACCCGTATCGGACGATGGGTAGCGGGCCGCAGGCCGTCAGGGTTGGCGTTCGTGACCTCGCGTCGACCGGTGCCCGCAATGACGACGAACCTGCCCCATTTCGGAGCTCACTCCCGGCGGCCATCCCGGCGACCCTCTGCGGCCTCCGCGTCCCCTGTGTGAGCGGCTGAGCGGATGGGTCAGGCAATCGGTCAGGTTCTGTCGTTCGGCGTCGGCGTCGCGCTCAGCCCGGTGCCGATCATCGCCGTGTTACTGATGCTTGCGACGCCGAAGGGCCGGATCAATGGGCCGGCGTTCCTGGCCGGCTGGGTCTTCGGGCTCGCGGCCGCCGGAACGATCCTGCTGCTGGCCGCCAGCGGCGGCAGCGCGAGCAACCAGGGCTCACCGGCCGACTGGGTAAGCATCGTGAAAATCGTGCTCGGCGTCCTGTTGCTCCTGCTCGCCTTTCGGCAGTGGCATGGTCGCCCCCGCGGCGACCGCGACCCGCAGCTGCCCGGGTGGATGAGAACGGTCGACACGTTCACACCGGTCAAGGCGGCCGGGATGGGTACATTGCTGTCCGCGGTCAACCCGAAGAACCTGCTGCTGATCCTCGGTGCGGCGGCCGCGATCGCGCAGACCGGCGCCAGTAGCGCAAGCCAGGCGGTCGCGCTCGCGGTGTTCGTGATCCTCGGGACCCTCGGCCCGGCCGTCCCGGTCGGCATCTACTTTCTGATGGGGGCCAAGGCCGCGGCGACTCTCGAAGGACTGCGGGCATGGATGGCACGTGAGAACGCCACGATCATGGCCGTGCTGTGCCTGATCATCGGCGCGAAGCTGATCGGCGACGCGATCACTGGTCTTCCCCCGCTTTGGAGGACACCTCAGCGCTGAGGTCGAAAGACCTCGGCAGAGGAGGTTTCCATGCCAAAGACCCGACCGCCGTTCCCCGCTGAGTTCCGTCGCGAGGCGGTGAAGTTGATGCGTGACCGTGACAAGCCGGTGCCGCAGCTGGCCAGGGATCTGGGGGTCTCGGAGAACACGCTGCGTAACTGGAGCCGCCAGGCGGAGGTGGACGCCGGCGAGCGCGAGGGGCTGACCAGCGAGCAGCTTGAGGAGTTGCGTCGCCTGCGCCGTGAGAACCGTACGCTGCAGATGGAGCGCGAGGTGCTAAAAAAAGCCGCGGTCTTCTTCGCTCGGGAGAGCGAGGGGCGCTGAGCGAGGTGTTCTCGTTCATCGCCGCGGAGAAGGCCAACTACCCGGTCTCGCTGATGTGCCGCGTGCTCGAGGTCAACCGCACCTCGTTGCACGACTGGGAGCGCCGCCGCCGTCCGATCGGGCGCTCTACGACGCGTTCCTGCTCGAGCAGATCAAGGCGATCCACGTCGCCTCTGGCGGCACCTACGGCGCGCCGAGGGTCCAGGCCGAGCTTCGCCTCGAGCACGGCATCGCCGTCGGCCGCAAGCGCGTTGAGCGGCTGATGGCCCGGGCCGGGCTCCAGGGCATCCCAGTGCCCCGCAAGGCCCGCACGACCGTGCGCGTCGCCGGTGTGCGACTGGCGCCCGACCTGGTCGAGCGCGACTTCAACGCGCCGGAGCCCAACCGCCTTTGGTGCGCGGACATCACCTACCTGCCCACCTGGGAGGGCTGGCTGTATTTGGCCTCGGTGTTGGACTGCTTCTCGCGGATGATCGTCGGCTGGTGCATGCTCTCCCACATGCGCCTGGAGCTGGTTGAGCGGGCGCTGGAGATGGCCGTCGCGCGCCGGCGGCCCGACGCCGGGCTGATTCACCATTCCGACCACGGTTCGCAATATACGGCTGTGATCTTCGGCCAACGCTGCGAGCTGCTCGGGATCGATGTGTCGCTGGGGTTGGTCGGCGACTGTTACGACAACGCCGTCTGCGAGGCGTTCCACGCGACCCTCAAGCGCGAGCTCGTTCACCGCCGTCCGTGGCCCACCCGCGCCGAGCTCAAGACCGCTGTGTTCGAGTACATCGAAGGGTTCTACAACACGACACGGAGGCACTCCACACTCAGCTACCACTCACCTGCCCACTTCGAGTCTCTCTACGCCACCGAGTGACACACTCACAGTTACACATCTCTACGCTCGGTGGTTCTGAGACACTCGCTCACATACTTTGATATACTTACTGTTAACCGCACACCCTAGGTGTCTGCCAAACCGGGGGAGGTCCACACCGCCCTTGCTTCCTGACTCCGGACAACGGCAAGCGGGACGGACGATCAGCACGTCGCTGCCCCAGCCCGATCCGGAGCCGGACCGGGGACTCGCTGCCGAGAACGCCCGGTCTGCGATGACCCGTCCCCTCCGACCGTTCATGCCGGTCAACCCATGACCTCACAATGACCGCACCTCTATCAAGGAGATCGCAGATGAGCGAGACCTCGGTCCTTGAAGCCCACTCCGCGCGACCTGCGTTCCTCGCCCCGCCCGAGGCCGAAGCGGTGGCGCGGGAGGCGATCGTCTTCGCGTACCCGATGCTGTTCAACTACAAGACGATCTGGGAGCAGACCCAGGACTACTCCTCAAGCGCGTTCATCGGCGGCTTCAACCACTACCGGCATTACACCCACTCATACACCTCGGCGGACACGGACATCGTCACCCCTAACAACGACAGCCCGTACTCGTGGGCGTGGTTCGATCTGCGCCGCGAGCCCGTGGTGCTCCGCGTCCCGAAGGTCGCCGAGGACCGCTACTACGTAGTCCAGATGTTCGACCTGTTCACGTTCAACTTCGCGTACGTCGGGGTCCGCAAGACAGGCTTTGACGCGGGCGACTATCTGATCGCGGCCGGAGGCTGGGACGGAGATCCGCCCGACGGCATCAGCGACGTGCTGCGCAGCGAAACCCAGATCGCGGGAACGCTCACCCGGACAGCGCTGTTCGGCGCGCAGGACATGCCGAACGTACGCGCGATCCGACACGGCTACGCGATCCAGCCCCTGTCCGAGTACGCCGGGCTTCGCCCGCCCCCACCGGCGAGCGCGCCGGCATTCCCGGCCTGGGACGAGCAGCGGGCGCTGTCCACCGGCTTCATCGGCTACCTGAACTTCCTGCTCGCCCTCGTCGATCCCCACCCCTCAGAGGCCGCGCTGCACGACCGTTTCGCCGCGATCGGGATCGGCGCCGGCCGGCCCTGGCGGCCAGAAGACACGCCGCCGGAGGTGCTCGCCGCGATCGAAGCCGGCGTCAAACACGGACTCGCGGACATCGACCAGAAGGCCTCCCACACCACCTCCTCCCTCGGGCTCTTCGGCTCTCGTGAGCAGCTCGGAGACGACTACCTAACCCGCGCCGTCGCCGCGAACATGGGCATCTACGGACAGGTCGCAGAAGAAGCCGTCTACGGCGGCAGCCGACTCGACGCCAGCGGCGAACAACTCATCGGCAGCCGAAGCTACACCCTCCACTTCGACAAGAGCACCCTGCCAGACGCGAAGTTCTTCTGGTCGATCACCCTCTACAAGCTCCCCAGCCGCCTCCTGGCCGAAAACCCGATCGATCGATACTCAATCGGCGACCGCACCCCCGGCATCAGTTACGGCGACGACGGCTCGCTCGACATCACACTCCAAGCAACCCAACCAACAGACGCCACCAAACGCGCCAACTGGCTCCCAACCCCGACCGACGGGCCGTTCACCGTCATCTACCGAATGTACGGCCCAGGGCCCGACGCGCAGAACGGCAACTGGTCGCTGCCACCAATCAACCCAGCGTCCTAGGGCAGCTCACCAACCCGGCCCGCGCCATCGAGCTGCGAGCGATCCCAATTCCCAGTCACGGTCACGACACGCCGCTTGGTGGGATGCCAATCATCCGTAACACCACGTCCACCTCCCGGATTGGGCTCTGGTTCCCTGATCAGGCGCCGCCGAAGCGGCGTCCAGCAACGCCAGCGGCCGGCAGGTGCGCCAGCAGCGACAGCGGCAGCAACCTCCACCGCGGTCAAGAGACAGATGCATGATCGCCGGGCCAGCTTGTCCAACACCAACACGGGCATAGGTAGCGACACGCGCCTGCTCGGTGGCAGCGAAGTTCGTCGCGCCGGGGATTAATGCGCTAGGAACGACCAGCAAGAGCTGGCACATGGTGGACGTTGGCTGCTCAAATCCGCGACTGCAGAAATAGCGCGCCAACCCAAGAGCGGGAGTCTCGTCGCCCGTGGCGGATGGTCCCGAGATTCGCCACGAGCGTGTCCGTCGCCCGGGTGGCGATGTTCACGACACCCGCGGTCGCCGCGCCGTTCTCGCAAGCCGCGCTGAGCGGGTCTGAGCTCGGCGCGGGGTGACGTACTCGTCGGCACCACGAAGCAGGACTGCGGCGGGTCCTCCAACCACTCGGAGCAGGGCCAGATCGGAGTCGAGAGACCGCCCCGTTACGCCTATTGCAGCCATGGCGCCGTCGTGGTCCGTTCGGTCGATGGGGGGAATTCTGAGCCAGACTGCCGCAGAGGCGACGAAGCGGACGCGCTCGCCGATTGCTCCGCGGGAGCGTCCGCTTGCCCGGCGGCGGCTAGCACCGCGCCACCGCGGAGTTGCGCTCGGTGCGAGCAGATCCGCCGACTCGGGGCATAATTCGGAGTTACGCTGCTGGAGCGCAACAGTCGCGGCGTGCGCCTCACCGACGCTGGTGATGCGATCAGCTACGAAGGGTGCGAGGCAGCCCGAAGCGGCCGAGAACGCTGCTATCGACAAAGTGGGTAATCGCAGAGATGCGGTCCTCAGCGAGGGTCAGCACGAGCACTCCAGCCGCGTGCGCGATCGGTGTCTGCGAGTCGGTGCGATAGCAACCGAATGCTGGCTGGCCGTTGGCTCGGGTTGGGATCAGCTTGTGGCGGCGCCCGCCCCGCCAGTTCAGGTATTCGTAGATCGCCGTGCGGCCTTGGTATTCGAGCGGGGGCGGCGGCATCGTGAACCACGCGTCTTCGGTGAGTAGCGCGACGACGCCGTCGATGTCGTCGGCCATCCAGGCATCGGCGAAACGGCGAACGAGCTCGTGTTCTGTCGGTGAGTTGGGCTCTGGCGCTCGGCCCCGGTCTGACGCGGGGAATAGGCGTTCGGTCGTTACCCGCGCGCGCTTTAGGGCGCTTTTGACCGAGTCCTCGCTTGTCTCGAGTGTGTCGGCTACCTCGGCGGCGTGGAAGCCGAGGACGTCGCGGAGAAGCAGGACGGCGCGTTGGCGTGGTGGGAGATGCTGTAGGGCTGCGACGAACGCGAGCTCGACGGTCTCCCGGGTCTGGTATCGAGCATCTGGACCCGGCGCCGTATCGATGATCCCCTCGAGCAGGGCGTCGGGGTAGGGCTGGAGCCAAGTCACCTCGCCGAGCCTCGTCGGCTCCGGCGGGGCGAATGGCGGCTCGGGTGCCGGCGGCGACCGGCGGCCGAGCGCGCGCAGGGCATCGAGACATCGATTGGTGGCGATCCGGTAGAGCCACGCGCGCAGCGATGCCGTGCCCTCATAACCGGACATACCGCGCCAGGCGCTCAGCAACGTCTCCTGGAGCGCGTCCTCAGCGTCCTGCATCGAGCCGAGGATCCGGTAGCAGTGGAACTGGAGCTCCCGCCGGTAGGGGTCGGTTAGCTCGCGGAATGCCTCCGGCTCGCCTTGTGCAGCGCGCGTCAGCAGCGATTGGCCCATCTTCTGATCCTCGCATCTCAACTCCGATATCGCCGGCATCAACAGATATGACGTCGCGCGCGCCGAGAAAGGGTCGCCCCGGCGACCGCGCAACAGGCACTGACCCTTCTTCGGCCCCGCTGGCGTCTCAATAGCGGATGGCAAACCCCCGACACCAGGAGGACCGGAAATCACCGCGTACGCAATCGGGTCGGCGCAGGAGCACCTGGCTGTTCGGCTCGAGCTGCTTGATGCCGAGCAGGACCTGACTCGCTAGAGGAGGCTCAAATGCTGCATCCCGCTCTCGCTCGAGAGCTGGCCACCGCTCACATCGATGACCTACATCGCGCGGCCGCCCGTTGGCACACGATCCGCCTCGCCCGTCGCGCCGCGCACGAGCCACGCGTGGCGGCCACTCCAACCGCCATACAGCGATCCGCCTCCGAGTCAGCCGCGTGGACTTCGTCCGCCCCGGCCGACGGCATGACGCCAAAGGTAATGACGGGCGCGCGACGCGATCGCGGCATGGCCGATCGGAGCCACCGGCGCGACCGCCCGGAAGAACACGCGCCGGCTGCTGGTCTCAGGCCGGCCGTACCTGAGGTACTCGACGAGGGCCTCGCCGACCGACCGTGACAGCGGAAACGCGGTCGAGTGACCCGCCTTGCGCGACCGTACCGCCAGGCGCTCGTGCTTCCAGTCGATGTCGTCAAGCGTCAACGCCGCGATCTCGCGACTGCGAAGACCGTAAGTCGCAAGCAACAGGAGAATCGCGTAGTCACGCTTGCCAGCCGGGGCGCGCCTTTCCACACACGCGAGCACCTGACCAACCTCCGTCCACGAGATCGAACGCGGGATATCCGCAAGCCGGTAGATCTGCGGCCCTTCGACCGCCGTGCTGAGATCGCGGGCGCTCAGACCCTCGCGATGCGCGTAGCGCAGGAACACGCGCAGCATCCCGCAGCCGACACCAACGGTCGCCTTGCTCATGCCGCAGCCGGCGAACTCGGCGACGAACGCGCTAATCAGCGGCGCGGAGAGCTCGCTCAGCTGCCGGACCTCGATCCGGTCAAGATACGCCTCGAACCGCCGCAGGTGGTAGCGGTACTGGCTGATCGTCGCCGGGCGAAGCCCGCGCTCGCGCACCAAGTACTCGAAGAACGCGGGAAGCGCCTCAACGAACGCATCCCCACGATGCCGCCGGCCGCTACCGAGGAACCCACGCACCACCACCCCCAACAGCTGCTCGACCGGCCCCCGGACCTCCCTACCGAGCTGACGGCCCGTCTCGACATTCCCAGCGCGACGAACCCCCCGGTGGCTCGCGACACGATCGGCCACGAACGGCTCCACATACTCCGGGAGATCGTCAACGGCAGCGACGCCGCGGGCCCTCGCGAACTCGCCGAACGCCACCAGCAGCGGCACCCTGCGCGACACCGACGAGCTCGAGTACCCGCGCTCGGACAGCCACTCGACGTACCGCTCGACCTCCGCGCCGATCCACGACGCCCAGATCTGATCGACCGTCTGCGGCTTGACGAAATACGACTCCAAAATGAGCGACAACCTCCTCACAGATAGATCGGTGGAGGAAGACCGTCAGCTGGAGCGCCAGCGTTATGTGGCCGGCAATGGCGAGGTATCTACGCTGATCGCCGTGTTTGCGGGAACTACTTCAAGCGCGGGCACATAGCCGGTTTGGGCGTCGTGCGCTCCGAACCCTGATAGCCCATCGCGACCAGCTTCGAGTGCGCCTGATCAGCACCGATCCGACCGCGAGAACGATCGACCAACTCCTCGATCTTCCCAGCGAACGGGTCCACCAGCGGCCGGCGTCGCTCGCGCTCCGGCAGCCCGCCACCGGCCGCTTCCCCCGCGGCGACCAGCCGCGCAACCGTCTTGTGATCACACCCCGCCAACACCGCCGCCCGTCGCAGCGACCCGGTCAGGTCGTACGCCTCAAGGATCTCCATCGCTTCCTCCGGTTTCTTCATCCGGTCGGCCTCCAGGTCGCGCGTTGATAACAACGCGCGCCCGATTACCGACGCCTAAGGACAGAACCGTGGGGAGAAACCAAAGCCACCCATGGGGAGAAACGATGGCCGCGAGCGGGGAGATTCAGTGGCCGCCTATGGGGAGCTTTCCATGGCCGCCGTCACCCCGTCATGTTCCTCTCGCACGTGCGACTCGGGGCCAGATGGCTCCTGGGCGAACGGCAGCTCGGAAGGCGAATCATGTGCGGCCAAATCCGAGAAATGGGTGGGCTCGGGACGTCGACGGCGAGGCTAGATCGCGGGCAGGATTTGATGGTGTCAGGTTAACTTCAGCCGGTGGGGAGGTTCCAGGCTCGACCGCGGCATTAGCCGACCTTCTGGAGGGCGGGGAACACGTAAGTGGCACCCATCGACCCGTTCGGTGGGGGCAGGATCGAGGCCTGGGTGTTGCTCCCAGGCGCCGGGTAGTAGATGCGCATCATCAACCGGATCTGCGTCGGAACGTTGACGCCGGGATAGAGGGTCGCGTAGTACGCCGAGGATGGTGTAGGAAGCCAGTTGGTCGCCGGTGCCCCGGAGGGTAGCCTCGGCGCGATCCAGATCGTGACCGAGCCGTCGGGATTCTTTGCGAGCTTGCCGGAGGTCAGCTGCTGGGATCCCAGCTGTGAGACTGGTTGGATCGGCCCCCACTGCAGGTTGACCGGTCCGCCTGGGTTGGTCAGCTGCACGATCGGGCCCGGGCTGCCTCCTTTGCCCTGGATCGGCACGTTCGCCGCAGAAAGCTGCTGCAGCCACTTGGTCGAGATCTTGAACGAGTAGGTCACGCCCCTGGTGGCGGGGTCGGTCTGCTGCGTCGGCGTGGTCGCGACGTAGTACGGCAGGCCAGGGGTGAGCCCGTACTGGGCTGCGGTCGAGCCGAACAGGATCGGGCTGCTCGCGACCAGCGGACCCCATGCAGAGGGCTCTACCGTGATCGTGTCGGTCGAGGGGTCGACCGCGGTCACCGGAAGGTTCGCGGACGAGTACGCGGTGTTCAGCACGCTCGCCTGAGTGATGAACGGGGCTGCAGACTGGGTGGTGTCGGTCTGGTAGGCGTGGATCGACCAGAACCCCCGCGGGTTCCCCTGGCTGTCGTTGACGGTCGGGGGCAGAGTGCCGACGACCGGCAACGTCGCCGGGTTGGTGACCGGTGGTGTGAACGTCAGCTTGTAGGTGTTGTTGGCGTCGAGCGTCGTGGCAGAGGTGCCGTCGAGGTTGTTGAGCTGGGCATAGACCGCGTCGAGGGGCAGGTTGGCCGAGCCGCCGGCGAGCACGATGAACGCTCGGTATTGGTACCCCTGGGGCGTGTTGGGGTAGGTCCCGACGGTGTGATTGAGATAGTTCCAGAAGTTCGTCGCGGCGGTGACCGTCCCCGAGGTCACTAGGCGGTTGATCTTGTCCTGACCCGCCGCGTAGCCCGCCTGAAGCGCTTTGATTTGCGTCGGGCCCCAATTGCGAGGAATCCGGAAGCCATTAGCCGTAAGGCCAAGTGGCTTGAACAGGGCCAATGTCTGCTGCTGAGGATATGATGGGTTGCGGTAGCGCCGGATGGCACCCGACTGCGGGGAGACCCAGCTTGGCAGTGTGCTCAGCGGAATCCCGTTGAGCCCAGTGCTCGCGGTGGGGAGCGGGTTGCGCCTGAGCGACTCGCCCATCTGCTTGAAGAAGACCACCGCGTTCGCCGGGGCGCTGTGCCACTTCTGTGCGCGCTGTATCTGCTCCGCCCTGGGGGCGTACTGGCCGGGCACGAAGTACTTCGGCCGATGCCCACGGGCCTCGAACTGCGCGAGCGTGCTCATAGCGAAACGCTCGACGACGTTCTTGAGGCTCGTCGCAGCAGAGGCAGGGTCGCTCGCGGGGACCAGCGTGTCAGCACGGATCCGAATCAGGATCCAGCCAAGGTTCGTGTCATAGGGCATCACCCGGTAGGTGAACCCGTGAATCCGCACGATCCGCTTATGGGCATAGTGTGAGGTCGGACCGACAATCAGATAGGTTTGCGCGCGCGTCGAGGGCGTCGTCCGTGTGCCGATGCCGCCCACCGTGTTGATGAAGTCATCAAGCAGATTAACCACGTAGTAGTTGGTGCTCGACGGTGGGACCGTGAGCACCAGCTCCTTGGTGCCTCCCCGGCCCTTCTGCCCGCTGAGATCGATCATCGCGTTGAGGTACAGCACCGACGCGTCGCCGGCGTTCGTGGCGTTGTTGTTCCACGCCGCCGCCGCGCTCCCACCACCGAATGTGTTAAGCGGTGCCGTGACCAGGGTGTTGTACTTCAGAAAGCGGTACACGAACTCGGGTGCCAGGCCCCACACGTAGGCCTTCGCGGCCAGCCTCTGTATCAGGGCCGGATTGGTGACCGGCGAAGCCGAGCCAACGAACAGGGAGCGCGCGTGGGCGCCGGTCGAGATCAGAGCGGTGGCCGCAACCAAGGCGAGCATTGCGCCGGCCACCACCCCGCCGCTCTTCTTCAAAAACTCTTTGCGATCCATATTCACATCTCCTAACTCTTTGGCTTGTTGCGGCTGGCGCCGGCTGCGACGATGGTGACCGGTCAGGCCACTGGTTCTAACTCGGGTTTCGGTTCGGCCACGGGACGCCCGTCGCGTTGCTCGAAGAATTCCGCGCCTTCGATGCTGATGTGAGGGACGAGCCGGTCGAGCCGGCGGGGCATGTACCAGTTGGTCTTGCCCATCAGGATCATGAGCGCGGGCACGAGCAGGCAGCGGACTACGGTGGCGTCGAGGATCACGGCGACGGCGAGCCCGATCCCGAACTGCTTGACGGTGGGGTCGCCGTTGAGCACGAAGCTGCCGAATACGAACACCATGATCAGCGCCGCGGCGGTGATTACCCGGGCGCTGGTGACCAGGCCGCGGACGACCGACGTTTTGTTGTCATCGCCAGCGTGGACGTGTTCCTCGATCTGGCTGACCAGGAACACCTCGTAGTCCATGGAGAGCCCGAACAGGATGGCGAACATGAACAGCGGCACGTAGGAGACGACGGGGACCTTCCCGGGCAGTCCGATCACGCCGCTCAGCCAGCCGAATTGGAAGATCGCGGTCAGCACGCCGTAGGAGGCGGCGATCGAGAGGATGTTCATCAGGGCGGCCTGGGGTGGGATGGCGACGCTGCGGAAGGCCAGCACGAGCAGGATGATGCTGAGCGCGATCACGACCAGGATTTGGAGCGGCAGCTTGCTCGAGATCTGCGACGCCAGGTCCTCGTAGCTGGCGGTAGTGCCGCCGACGTGGGCGGTCATGTTGGTGCCCTGCTCGGCTCCCGGGATCGTGGCGTTGCGCAGCGTGTTGACTAGCGTGGTCGTCGCGTCTTCGGCCGGCCCGGCCTTGGAGACCGCGTTGAAGTACGCCGTCGTCCCGGCCTTGTCGAGCTGCACCGGGGTGACCGCGGCCACCCCCGTCGTCGAGGCGACGTCCTTCTGCAGCGTCGCCAGCCGTGAGTCACTCGTGCTGGTGGCTTTCGAACCGAGCGAGGCGACGACGATCAGCGGCCCGTTAACCCCCGGCCCGAAGTTCTGTGAGAGCTGGTCGTAGGCCCGGCGGGCGGTGGTCGAGGTCGACAGCGCCGCCGTGTCCTGCTGGCCCAGGCTCAAGGACAGAAGCGGGATCGCCAGCGGAATCAGGATCGCCAGCGCCGCGAGGCCGGCGATCAACGGCTGCTTGGCGATGTCGGACGCCCACTTGGCCCACAGGCCGCTGTGGGCCTGCTCCTCGGTGGGAGGACGCCGCACGCGCAACGAGTTGATGCGTGGCCCCAGGATCGCGAGCATCGCCGGCAACAGGGTCAGCGCCGCCAGCACCGCGACGACCACCGCGACGGCCGCCATCAGCCCCATCGTCGTGACTAGGGGAATTTGCGCCACCGCCAGCGAGACCAGCGCGATCGTGACCGTGCAGCCGGCGAAGAACACCGCGCCGCCCGAGGTCGCGGCCGCGCGCGCGATCGATTCCCGCAACTCCAGCCCATCGTCGAGCCCGCGGAAGTGACGGGTGACGATGAACAGCGAATAGTCGATCCCGACCCCGAGACCGATCATCGTCGCCAGCGTCGGCGCGACCGTAGGCACGGTCGCCACGTGGCTAAGCATGCGGATGATCGCCAACGTGCACAGCAACCCCAAGATCGCTCCTACGATCGGCAACAGCATCGCGGCCACCGTCCCGAACGTGAAGGTCAGGATCACCATCGCCGCGATAATCCCGATCAGCTCGCTGGACTCAGTCGCGGGCTTCGAGACCTTCTGACCGAGCTGACCACCAGTCTCCACCTGGAGCCCTGCCGCCTGCGCCGGCTTGGCCGCTGCATCGATGATCGTCTGCGCCTGATCGACCGACAGGGAACCCGGGCTGACCGACAAACCGACCGACAGATACCCCGTCGACGCATCCTTGCTCAGCTGCGAGGCGCCCTGCGACGTCAACGGGTTGACCACCGACGCCACGTAGGGCGCCTTGGCGACATCCGCCGCCGACTCGTTCACCGCACTGGAGTACTTCGAGTCGGTCAGCTTTCCGCTCTTAGCATGCAGCACAATCGGACTGACGCCGTTCGCCTGCGCTGGAAACGAGCTCCGCAGAGCATCCGTCGCCTTCTGGCTGTTGGTACCCGGCAGTGACAAGTTGTCATTCGTGTTATCCCCAATCCTGTGGGACACGGCGACGAGGGCAACCGCTGCCACCAGCCAAACGCCAAAAACGACAAACCTCCGACGCACGCAAAACCCTGCCAACCCATACAACACCTTGGTCACTGAGGACCACCTCCGCTCATAACTCCTCGATTGTGCTCAGGACCTCGTCGAAATCTGATGATGATGATGTGGTGCTTGCTGATGATCCGACTCGGCGCTACCGCCACAACTCGACTGTGGACGTAGCGGCCGATGTCACCACAGAAGCCACGATCCCTCGCGTTGATGCAAGTCATAGCGAGTGGCACTCGACGTGAAGACGGGTTCTCTCGCTTAGCGCTCTCATCCGCCCTCGGGCAGCCAAATCGAAGCTCCTAAATCCACCTCGCCTCAACGCTTTGCAAACGTGGGTCGCATACGACTGACCGAGGCAGCGCATCACTGAACACCTAGACCCGATGGACCCGGGAGCTGATCGCCACCTTCGGCGCTGTGTAGGTGCTGGGTGGCGCGGTCGCCCGGAACGAGCTCCTCGAACACCCGCATCAGCTCGAGCGTTCCGGAGAATTCGCGTAAACCGGCCCCCTCGCGTAGATCGGGGTCGGGTACGGTTCGAACGGTCCCGCTCAGACGATTGTCGTCACCGCGGGATACGTGCATGACGAGTTCAACTTGCAATTCCGTCCCTTCTTGCTCGGAGGATGGCGAGCATCGCACGAAAGTCCTGCGATCGCCCTAGGGATCTCCCTAGATAAATGCCTAGGATTAGACGTTCGCGACGCGCTCCGCTGCAGTCGGTCAGGGCGCAAGCACGCCCCTGTGCGTATCACGATCGGTTTAGGCCGCGTCCGCGGCCGAGAGGGACAGGCGGGCTGAGAGCTGGTGGCGGGAGCGGACACCGACCTTGGCGAAGATGTTCGCGAGGTGGTATTCGACCGCCTTCGAAGAGAGGTAAAGCTCCATCGCAACCTCGCGATTGGTCTTGCCTGACGCCACGAGAGCGGCCACCGCCTGCTCTCGCGGGGTCAGGCCGTGATCGTTCTGGCCGTCGCGGCGCTGTGCCCGCACCCCGCACGCCGAGAGCTCGGCTTCGCATCGCTCGACGAACGGCTGGGCGCGCAGCCGCTCGAAGCGCTCGCGAGCGATTTGCAGGCGCGACGCAGCGGCGCCGCGGCGGCCCGTCTTGCGCAGGAAATGGCCGCAGGCCAGCTCGAGGGTTCCTTCGGCGAGCGGCGACCCCGCGGTCTTCGCGACATCCTCGCCTCGGAGGAAGGCATCGCGGGCCTTACACATCGTGCCCAGCGCGTGTTCGAGCACACCTCGCAGGCGCCACGCCTCGACCGCGCCTACGTTTTCCGGCCCATCGACCCGCTCGTGTCCGATCTCGTCGATGACGCGAGCCGCCTCCTTCGGCCGTCCGACTCGGAGCAACGCATCGGCTTCGAGCTCGTAGGCCCGCCGCTTGAACGGTGTTGCCACGTCCCGGGGCAGGCTGTCCCACAGCGATCGCAACACGGCGAGCTCCCCGTGGGGATCGTTTCGAGCGGAGGCAAAATAGGCCATTGCAAGCCCGACGTAGAAGAGGTTGGGCGGGAACGGAGCATGCTCGGCGAGCCGATGGCCGGCATCGATGTGTTCGGTCGCGAGCTCCCATTCGCCGCGGCCGATGTGGAGCAGGCTCGCCATCGCATGTGCGACGGGAAGCTGCCATTCCTGACCTGAGTCCTCGGCGAGCGAGACGGCCAGGTCTGCATGTGTCGCGCCGTCCTGCCAGCGCCCGAGCCGATACTCGGCCTCGGCCAGCGAGCTGTATGCGCTGGGGAGGCTACGAAGTAGCGCACCGGCCCTGGACCACCTGATCACCGCCTTCAGATCGTCGACCGCGCCGCGGAAGTCACCCGCCTGCGCTTTGAGGGTGCCGCGCGTGGCCATCAGCTCGGCGTCGAACGGCTCGGGCGCTACGCGCGAGGTCGACAGCGAGTCCAGCGCCGCGACGGCGTCGAGCTCCCGTCCGCAAGCGGCTAGGCCGAGCGCCAGGCCTAGCGCGGCGCGACCAGCACTTGTCAAGGAACTTGCGATACGCAAAGCCGCCAACCCACCGCCGGCAGTCGATCCCGCGGCGATTACTCGCCAGCGTTCCCGTAGTGGACGAAGACTCCTATGTCATCCATGAAGGGCGGGGTGATGTCAAGTCGCGGCTCGAGGTTTTTGCCTTTCGGTATGTCGGATTGGTTGCGGTGGGGCATGGATCGCCTTGGTTGGTAGGGGTTTTGGGGCTCTGCCCCGGATTGGTTGTCGATTTGCCAGGCGCGCTCGCCCCGGGTCAAGCGCCGCGTGTTGCGGGCGTGGGTGATCGGCGCCGGCGTGGGCGCTTGACGCGGGGCGGGTGAGTCTGGCAGGAGCGGTGTGGTGGTCATGGGGCTCTCGTGGTTGGGCGCCGGTTCGCTGACGGCGTTCCGGCTTGGGAGGAGGCTCCAGTCATCCATCCGGTCGCGCGGGGCGGACCAGGGTGTCGTGCGGTGCTCGGGGGCTCAATCAAGTGCGCGGCCGTCCTTATCGATGCCGAGAAGGAGGCCAGACATAGGAGCGAGCTCGCTCGAGCTTGCACCTCGCGCCCTGGTGGTGAGCGCAAGTCTGGTGTGAGCTGGCGTTGGTCATGCGGCCTCGGCCAGCTCGTCGTGGTTGTCGATGTCAGGCTGGTTGGCTAGGCAGCGGATCTCGCCGTCGCGGAGCCCGTAGTAGCAGAGGGTGAGGATCTGGCGGGCGACCGCGACCTTGGCGATGCTGCGTCCGCGGCGTTTGGCGATCCGCTCGAACATCGCACGGAGCGGCCCGCCGCCGGTGGGGATCTTCTGGGCGGCCTCGGTCAGCGCCCAGCGCAGGATCGTGGAGCCTTGGTGGGAGATGTGGCCCAGGCGGGCCTTGCCGTCGGAGCTGCGCACAGTGGGGGTGAGTCCGGCCCAGGCGCACAGGTGGCGGGGAGTGGGAAAGCGCTTGACCTCGCCGACCTCGGCGATGATCAGCATCGCGGTGTAGCGCCCGATACCGGGGATCTGGCAGAGCACCGGCACGCGCTCGTCGGTCTTGGCGCGTTGGTCGATTTCCCGGGTGGTGGCGGTGATCTCGCGGTCAAAGTCACCGATCAGCGACATCAGGCTGTCCAGCCGCCGGCGCGAGCCCTCGGGCAGCTCCAGGGCGCCGAGGAACTCGCGTCCGGCCTTGCCGAACAGGTCTGACTGCTCGGGCCGGATGCCCTGGCGGGCCAGCAGCGCGTGCACGCGGTTCTTGACCGCGCTGCGCATCTTGGTCAGCACGACGCGGTGGCGCAGCAGCTCGCGCAGGTCACGCAGCTCGGGCGGGGCGATGTACGCCTCGGGCAACAGTCCGGTGCGGAGCAGGTGCGCGAGCGTGGGCGCGTCGACCGCGTCGGTCTTCACCCGCGCGGCGGCGATCGCTCGCGTGCGCAACGGGTGCGCGAGGTGAACACCGTAGCCGGCCTCCTCGAGCAGGTCGGCCAGCCACTCCCAGCCGTAGGTCGCCTCGAGCGCCACGTGCGTCCCGTCGGGGTCGCCGAGCAGCTCCTTGAACGTGCCCGGGTCGTTGACGATCCGGCGCGAGAGCTTCAGCTCTCCGTGCTCGTCGATGATCGCGATCTGCGAACGCCGGCGGTGCAGATCGACGCCGACCCAGCGATTACCGTTACTCACGGTCGGTACCTCCGTCTCGAATTGTCCGGCCACGCGGGTGCAACCGCGCGGTCTCAAACGACGCAGTTCGGGGCGGAGGCCCGACTTCCTGCCGCCCGGCTGGCGCACGCCGCCCGGACCGCCGGAGCCCGCCCGGCCCTTCATGACATCAAGCCCCTCGTTGCGAGATGGTGGCGCGCGGCCACCGATCGCCGTCAAGGGATGCCGCGGTGCGGCTCGCTGACGCTCGGCCCTGTCGGGCCACCCTTGACCGCGCGGTGCCCGCGCGGGATTAGGCAGCGAGGAGGGGCTGGGCCGGGTGTGAGGCCGCAGGGAGGTCACGGATCATGCGGCGATAGACGACGTCCGAGAGGTGGCGCTTGAGGATGCGACGCGCCTCCTTCTTGGTGTGGTGGTTGGCGCGCGCGTTCGCGTAGATCGCCTGGGCGCGCGGCTCGTGGCGCAGTTGGGTGACCGCCATCCGGTGCAAGACGGCGTTGATCCGCCGGTTGCCGCCGGGGTTGTAGCGGTGACGCACCGGCTCGCCCGGCCCCTCGGCGGTCGAGGCGGGCAGCGGCGCGGTGCCGTTGAAGCGGCGAAAGCCTCCCTCGGTGAAGCGACGCACGTCGCCGACCTCGACCAGCAGTTCGGCGACCGACCGGGTGGAGAGGCCGCAGAGCTCGCCCAACGTCGAGCCGCTTTGGCGCACGAGCTCGTCCAGGTGAGCGGTGACCTGCTTCTCCTCGCGGTCCAGCACCTTGATCTGCGTGCGGTAACCGTCAAGCAGTTCCAAGCGCAGCCGCGTCGGCGGGTCATAGCGCCGACGGCGGTTGCGACGCTGCAGGGCAGCCAGCCTTGGACGCACCGACTTGCTGTCAGGCATCTGCTCGCGCAGTTCGAGCGGCAGCTCGCACAGCAGGTTCTCGGCCTCGTTGACAAGATGCTGGCGGCTGGTCAGGATCGAGCGGCGCCGGTTGTGCCACAGCGCAAGCAGCTGGTGCAGCTCATCAGGGCCCTGGTCCTGTCCTGCACGCTTGAACGCCTTGAGCAGCAGCGGGTGCGCCAGCGTCTCCCGCGCGATCCGCTCGGAATCCAGCGTGTCGGACTTGCCGCGCTGCCGCGCCCGGTCCTGCCGCGGCGTACGGTTGGCGCACACATCGCGCACGTCATAGCCGCGGCCGGCCAGGAACATCGCTGTGTGCCGTCCCCAGCCGGCCGCATTCTCCACCCCCCAACGGGCGATTGGCCCGAACTGGCGCGCCCACGCCTCCAGCGCTCGATGCCCGCCACCGGACACCTTGAAGTGCTCGGAAGCGACGATCCCACCGCGGGGATCCACGACCGTCGCGGTCAGCGTCTGCTTGTGCGGATCGATCCCGACGACGTTGCCGGCGTGATCCGGCGTGATCAACACGCTCGACGGCCCTGGACCGCGCTTCTGGATTCTCCTCACCTCGATCCCCCTCTCCAACGGGTATGTTGTTGGCGGACCGGCCGACAACATCCCGGTGGGCGCCCCAACCTCCAACACGGGGCAAACACTCCTTATCAAGTCAGGCCGATCCTCGAAGGCAAGAACCGAGGCCGACACTTCGTCCGAAAGACACCCCTCGCCGGGGAATCAGATCGCTTTCGAGTCAGACCTCGGTTCAGCCTTCGACCCTACGCGAACCGTCGCCCGCGCGGGCACCAAAGATTCAACACCGGGATCGCTTCGGTCCTCCTGCCGCCTGGAATCAACGTTGTTGCCTTGGCGACGTAGGACTCGTCAGCATGGCTGGACGAGTGCAACGGTGGAGCAGTCGGAGGGAACCCACGGGGTCGCGCTATTCGTGGTTCGGGGAAGATCCCCGGGGACCAAGCTCGCCACGGTGCGACGACCGTTAGGCCTCGCGGCGGAGCTGGTCGAGGCCGTTGAGGATGAGGTCGAGTCCCCATCCGAACTCGATGTCGGTGTCGTATCCGGTTTCGGGGAGTCTGGTTACGACTTCGGCGAGGTAGGGGTAGTCGTCGAGGCCGCCGACCGTGTCGGCCCTTCTTTGTGCGGCTTTTCCTGCGCTTTGGGGTGTCTCGAATGCGAGGTCTTGCTCTTGGAGCGCGAAGCCGTAGATGTAGGCGTCCTGTACGGAGTAGGCGTGGATCGCCGTCTGGAAGGAGAAGCCCGCCTCGCGCAGGCAGCCCATCACGGCGTCGTGGTTTCGTAGGTTGGCCGGCCCGGGGTGCCGTGACTCCATCAGTCCGATCGCCCAGCTATGGCGCTTGAGCGCGTCGCGCGTGGAGATCGCCCGGCGCCGCAGTGCGGTCCTCCAGTCTTCATTGGCGGACGGAGCGTCGATCTCGCTGAAGACGATGTCGACGATGCCGTCGAGGAGCTCGTCTTTGTTGGCGACGTGTTTATAGAGCGCCATCGGCACGACGCCGAGCTCTTGGGCGAGTGCACGCATGCTGAACGCTTCAAGGCCGGTCTGGTCGGCGAGCGCGACGGCAGCCTCGAGCACGCGATCTCTGTTCAGCCGGATCCGGCGGTTGTTCGTTTGTTGGCTCATCGCGCTTGACAAGTGTACGGCGTACACCTATGCTACCACAAGCAGAGTGTACGCCGTCCACCCACCGGACCGACAGAAAGACATTTCATGGACCAGCCGTATCCCCCCCAGGCCGCCCCCTATCCCGTCCAGTACTCGGTCGACTACCCGGACCGGCCGCTCAACCGGCTGACCACCTTCTTTCGCCTGATCGTGGTCATCCCGATCGCGATCGTGCTCTCCCTCGTCGAGGGCGGCTACACCTACGGCTACGCCCAAGGCCGAGCCGTCACGATCGCCGCCGCCGGCGGCCTGATCGTGCTGCCCGCGCTGCTGATGATCCTCTTCCGCCAGAAATACCCGCGCTGGTGGTTTGACTGGAACCTCGAGCTGATGCGCTTCTCCGCCCGGGTCGGGGTGTTCGTCGGGCTGATGGACGACCATTATCCCTCCACCGACGATCACCAGGCAGTGCATCTGGACTTCCCCTACCCGGACGCCCGCAATGACCTCAACCGCTGGCTACCCCTGGTCAAGTGGCTGCTCGCGATCCCGCACTACGTCGTGCTGTTCTTCCTCTACATCGCGGCGTTCTTCGTGGTAATCGCGGCCTGGTTCGCGATCCTGTTCACCGGTCGCTTCCCACGCGGGATGTTCGTCTTTCTCGTCGGCGTCGGCCGCTGGACCAACCGAGTGATCGCCTACGCCCACGTCCTCGTCACCGACCGCTACCCGCCGTTCCGGCTCGCCCAATAGATTCCCGCGGCGCGAGCGACAGCCAAACACTTCGCCCGGTCCGGCTAACGCCGACCGGGCGATCCGATTTGTCAATGAAGCGAACCGCCGAGCCTACAGCCCGACGTCTCGATCGTCAGCGGACCGAGCACTCGACCGCCCCGGCACCCAGTCCGGCCCCCCGCGCCGGGGCTCGGACATCGAAACGTCACGACCCGAACCCAACGAACGGCCGTCCAAAATAACCACGAGAGGACCCAACCGTGAACGGCGCTCATGGGGCTGGCGGACGAGTCCGTTGGAGACGAGGGGATCATGCCGATCTGGCGTGAGCGGCCGGAGCAGCCGATCACCGTCCCGTAGCCGAGAACCTTTCACAGGGGGGATTCGGACGAGGTCGCCAGCCAGGGGATTTCGTTGCCGTGGAACGTTGTCGTCGTGCCGAGCCCCGGCCGGGATGTCGTGACCGTGGCTGTTACGCGGCGGATTGGGTGGATCGCGCGCGATTTGCGCAACCACGAGGACGGTTCTTGCTCTGCCGTTCTCCGCGTTGCCGGAGAAGACCAAGATCCTGGCACGGTCGGTGCGGCCGGTCGTGGGTCCAGAATTCGACGCCGCCGAAGGCCGCGGTTCACGCGGGAGCCGGAGGTCACCATGCTGGTCAGAAAACCGCCAACGCGGGCGCCCACAAGCTTCATCTAACCGGTCGGCTTCTGGCTAAAGACCGCGCAGGAGCACCTCCGTCAACTCCTCGACCGAGGTCTCGGATGTCGGCTTGTTGAGTACGATGCATCCGTTCTCGATCAGGTTTACCCGGTCGCAGACTTCTAGTACGTGGCCAAAGACGTGGGCGACGAAGATGATCGAAATCGGTGCGCGCTCTCGCAGCCGGCCGAGCAGGCTCATCATTGCGGCGGCCTCTTTCGCTCCCAGTGCGGCGATTGGCTCGTCGAGCAGCAGGATCTCGGGTGCTGAGTGGATGCTGCGCGCGAGCGCGATCGCCTGACGTTGTCCACGTGACAGGTGCGCCACCGACACGTCCACCGAGGGAACGCGAACACCGAGATCATCCAGCGCATCGCGGGCGACGGCGCGCATCCGCCGGCGCGCCAAGAACGGCAGACGCTGATGGACGATCTCTCGGCCGAGGGAGACGTTCTGCCACACCGAAAGTTCGTCGACGAGGGCTAAGTCCTGATAGACGCAGTCGATCCCCAACGATCGCGCGTGGTCGACGCCTTTCAGATCCACTGGCGTCCCCCGCACGACGAGCTGGCCCGCATCCGGTCTGTGGAAGCCGGCGACGATCTTCAGCAGCGTTGATTTCCCGCTTGCGTTGTCGCCGACCAAGCCGAGCGCCTCGCCCTGGCGGAGGTGGACATTGATGTCGCGCAGGGCCACGAGCGCGCCGAAGCTCTTGGAGATGTGGCGAAGACGCAAGACATCATCGGGTGCCGAGGGCGACCGCGCGCTCGCCACTTCTCGCTCAAAGCGCAGCCGCCGCGAGTCAAGCTCCGGACCCGCTTGCACACGGATCGCTTCGACGATCACATCGTCTAGCGGATCACGCCGAGCAGACCCAGGCTCGTTCGCGCCCGGATGACCGGCAACCCCCGCCCGTTGCACACGAAGACTCATCCACCCAGATAACAGACGGAACCGGAACAGAGCAGACCGATGCCGTCGACATACCCGAGAAACCGATGAGCCGCACACCGACGCCGCACCGCGCGCTGGTGAAGCCAGCACCGACGAGCGGCAGACCAGCCATGACTCCAACACCAGCGGGCTGACTTCGACTTGGCCGCCGCCGCTTCCGCACCGCGCCGGCGCTCACCGCCCATCGCTCGGGGCCGGCTACCGGAGCGGCTCGGAGGCTCCATGAGTGCATCGCGAATCACGACTGCGCCACCAACTGCGACTAATTGGCGAACCACGCCATTATCCCCCGGTATCGACCCCTCACTCGCGGAGACACCTCGCGCCATCTGCTGCGGAGCCCTCCGAAACGCGGGACCAGACCATTCGGCGACGATCGCATACGCGTTCCACCGTCGCGCCGCGTTCGAGTGCTTGGGCGGTGTACCAGTGGTCTTGGAGCGACGCGGCCGGCGATCGGAGACAGGCGGTTGCGACCGGGACGAGTCAGCGGCGGTGGTAGGTTGGCAGTGCGGCCACGATTCCGGACTCCGCGCGCGTAGTGCTCGAAGGTCCCGCGTTGGCACACCTTGAGGCCCTCGAGCCTGACGGTCGCCCCCAGGTGTCGATCGTCTGGATCGGGCTGGACGGCGATGAACTTGTCGCCGCGCACCTGCCCGAACACCGCCGTCGATCCCGTCGGCCTGACACCCGATCCGCGCTGAGCAGAAGTCGATATGGATAGGTTGTCGAACGCCGCGAGTGGCGTGGCGTTGCGAGCGAGGTCGAGGTCGAGCTGGTCGTAGGCCAGGTAGCGCTCGGGGCAGTTAGCCGGGCGGCGCCGGCCGACCTGCGCTGGTAGGCCGGATCGTCGAACGTCGGGCCTACCGAGCCATCGGCGAGGATCTCGGTGAGCATCGCCGACGGGTCGACGTAGCCGGGTATCCACCCCTCCCAAGCGAGATCGAACGGCTCTCCGCGTTGTGCCTCGCGTGCAAAGAGTGCCGGCAACGGAAACTTCTCGACTGGACCCGGAGGCCGATCGCGGCGAGATTGGTCTGCTCAGAGGCTCAACTCTTCTCGTCCCCTGTCGAATCGGTTGCGGGTCCGTGTCGCGATTGCGTGAGCGTACCCCGAGCGTGGACGATCAAAATGGATGAATTACAGTTCGGAAAAGTGCGCTTGGCGTCACCGCCGCGACGTACGCCGCCCGACGGGAGCCGGCGCGTGAGACCGAACAGGCGCTTCGGCAGATCGCCGAGGTGCGAGCTGCGGTAGGGCGATCAAGTACCACGGCACCCTCGGGCGCCTTCCCGATCGAGATCGGCATCCTGCGGGGCACCGTCCACGCTCACGCGCGTGTGCCACGAGGCAAAGGCATCGCGCACACCGCCGATGATCGCGGTTACCCACAGCGCTAGGCCGACCCAGCCGAGCACGTGCTGCAGACCGCCAAGCAACACCAACACCCCGACAACGACAGCGCCGGTGAGGATGAAATGCGGCGCCAGCTCAGTCACGAACCACGCCCACAGCCAGCTGCTCCCGACGAGCAGCAGCGATCGACGCGGCCGCCGCGCGTTTAGCACCAGCAGCACACCAACCCCGCCGTATAGCAGCAGTGCCCAGGACCAAAGCACCCGGGCGAGGATAGCCGCGGCGATCGCGCGCAACCCGCTCGACGGCTCCTGGGCCGCAGCACTCCGGCCACGTTCCCTCCACGCCCCAACGACTGCGCCGTCCGAAATCCGGACAGGAGACGCGGCCGCGCGGACTGCTCCCCGACGAGCCCCCCACCAGCGGGTTGATCATCAGCCCACGACCCTTTTGGCTCGAGCTGCTGGAGCTTGACTCGCCAAAGGAGGAGCCGGGGCTACTGGATCCGAGCTAACACCGACCGCCCCTTTTCGACGAGCCCCGCAACTGCCGCGAGCCGTACGCGGGCTCCTCCTTCTCACCGACGCGGAAGGTCGGTCTCGACGTCTCGTGCTCCTCGTCCGCTGATCGGCCATCAGTGCGGTCGATACAGTGCCCTGGGGCGTTCGACGAGCGAGGCGGCCGCTTCCACAACGAACGATCTGCGAGAGCGGCGCGTCCAGTGGGGTCTCCGAGTTCCCTCGCGCCTGGCGGAGCACGAGCGACGGTCGGCCCTGTTGGCTTCCACCGCAACTCTCCCCCCAGCTCAGGCACGGCACCGAGAAACTCCGCCACCAAGTCTCGTACCGACTCCGGGAGGCGCTCAAGGTAAGCGCTTGGCTCGATCGCGGGTCGGAGATCCTCGCGCGTGTCCCGACCCGCTATGCGCCCACTCACGGTGGGCTTGGCGACGATGCGCGGCTCAACGTCACCTGCGAAGTAGCTCACCTCCAGCCCGTACAGCGACAGGCCCCGCGCTTGAGGTACTCGATCACCCTTTGGATCCCCTCGGGGATCACCGGCGCGGCTACGACAAGCGCGAACTCACCGCTGTCGAAAGTCTCGGCCAGGCCCTCCAGCAATCCATCGGCCGCCTCCTCTAGCTCCTCAGCCGTGCCGAACAGCTCCTTGGTGAGGAAGGTCCGGAGGTCTCGGCCGTCACCAGGCCCCAGCCTTGGCCGCAGCACCTCCGCTTCGAACGTTCTAGCGTCATGCCTGATCGTCCCCGACAGCCGCCCCGACGGCTCGCAGCCGATCGAGCTGTCGCGTTCGCACACCCGCTGCCACCGCCGTCGGCGGATCGCTGACCGCGGCCCGAAGCGGCGCCGCCGGCGTATCAGCACGCCGACCGCGCGCTCTTGTCTGTCACACAACTTCAAGAAGCGGTGGGCGGGGCCCGCCGTTGGGACGACGCCTGCGCGGCGTCAGGAGGACCGCTACATGCATGACTATTTTTTCTCCGGTGACCAGTACATCCGGATGACCCGGGTCGACACCGGCCCTGGCACGGTCGATCCCGGGTATCCGGCGCCGATCTCCAACTGGGGGTGGGGCGCGTTCGGCAAGGGCGGGATCGATGCCGCCCTGTACAGCGGCTCGAAGTGCTACTTCTTCGCCGGCGCCGAGTACATTCGCGTGACTCGCGGCGAGACCGGGCCGGGCACGGTCGACCCCGGGTATCCGGCGCCGATCTCCAACTGGGGGTGGGGGGAGTTCGGCAAGGACGGGATCGATGCCGCGTTGTGGAGCGGCTCGAAGTGCTACTTCTTCGCCGGCCGCGAGTACATCCGCGTGACCCGCGGCGAGACCGGCCCGGGCACGGTCGATCCGGGCTATCCGGCGCCGATCTCTAACTGGAACTGGGGCCACTTCGGCGACAAGGGGATCGACGCCGCGCTGTCCAGCGGCTCGGTCTGTTACTTCTTCGACGGCGGCAACTACGTGCGCGTCCATCGCGGTGGCACCGGCGCCGGGCTGCTCGACCGCGGCTACCCGGGGCCGATCTCGAACTGGGGCTGGGGCGAGTTCGGCAAGGACGGGATCGACACAGCGCTGTACAGCGGCGGGCCGCTGGTCGCGCCGCCGCCGGCCACAGGCCTTGTCAGCAACCACAACTACTTCCTTGAGCGTGGCGGGCAGCCGCTGATCGACGCGTCGGTGACGATCCACTTCGACGCCGATTTCACGAGCGAGGCGAACGGGTTCAGCATCCAGCTGAACGGCTACTCCGCGCTCGGCGACCTCGACGCGGCGCAGCAGATCCTCGTGTTCGCGACGCCCGGCAGCAGCGAGGTAGTGGCGCGGATCGAGAACTGGATTAGCACCAGCACCGAGCTGATCAACATCGAGCAGAACCTCGGGCAGCTGCCGAGCAGCACGGTCCCGGCGGGCTACTCGGTGAAGATCCAGGTCACCAACGACGCTGCCGGGAACGTGACCGGCGCGACGTTCACGATGGCCGACGAGCTCGGCGCCGAGGTCGGCTCGACGACGATCTCAATCCTTGGGCACCCGCTGTCGACCACGCATCAGCCGGCGACGACCGCGGACCTGGCGCCGATCACGGCGTTCCAGCTGGACATCGGCGGCGACTTTGGTGGCTCGCGGGCGGACCTGACGTCGGCGATCGGGACGGTCACCTATGAGGCGTCGGCGCCGATGTCGGCGGTCAACGCGCCGCCGCTGTCGTTCATCGACCTCAGCTACTCGACGGTCGAGTCGGCGAACCTGACGTTCGGTCCGCTGCCGGTGTCCGCCAACGCCGAGGTCAGCCACTACTTCGCGATGACGACCGACGGCTCGGGCCAGGTCACGGCCGAGGAGCGGGCGCACGGCCATCGGCTGCGGCCACCGACGAGCGTCCCGGCAACGGCCACTGCCACCGCCTGAACGGACGCCGAAACGCCGGGGCGCTCTCGAACGTGGGCGCTCCGGCCACCGGCTCGCGAACCCCAGAGGCGCTCGCCTGGTCATCAGCCTCGCCACGGTGAGGCTGCGTGGCGTTCACGAGCCGGGACGCTGCAACTCGGCGATGATGATCTGCCGCTGGCGTTTGGCGAGGGCGCCGACGGTTTCGACTCGGCGTGATCTGACAGCGGCGCAGGACCCGGCTAGCCTTGATGCGTCTGCGCTATGGCGTCCAGATCAGCAGGTCCAGGATCGTTGCGCTCGCCAGGTACGGGGGCGGGTCGAGCAGTATCTCCTCGATCTGCTGATCCAGACGGAGCCGGCGGCGATGTTCGACGACATGCGAGGCGGCGATGTGCGCCGTCGCGCCGATTGGTCGGAGCGCCGCCGAGAACAAAGAGCGGCGCACACGCGACCCCGCCGGCCGATCGGCGCGTCGATCGACCGCCACTCTCAACGAGCGCGGGGCCACGCTCCGAGCGCTAGTCGCCGGCGCGCCGCCCCCGACGCCGAGTGGAGTTCGACCCACCGCCGCGGCTCGCTGCCGCCGCGCTGGCCCGGGCCGACCTCACATCGTCCCCCAGCGGCGAGCGCTGGGATCCCGAACGGCGAATAGCGGACATCCTCGACCGCTACCCGCCCAGCTCAATCGTTCACCAAGCGATCCGCTCCTCGCGTCCCACCCTACTCGCAGCGGTGCGGGAGATCGAAAGCGGCCTCGCGTCACCTTGACGGCACCCGCTCCAGGCCCCCGGGGCATCACCTGGCCTGATCATCGTCATCCGAATAGGCCAGCGGGCATCCGGATCCGCTGGGATCATGCTGGCGTGTCCGGTATCGGCGATGACACTGCTTGGCCTGCGATTGCGGTTGCGAATCGTGGGAGTGACCTGACGGTCGAGCGCGAAGCGCAGCAGCTGCGCGACCGAGCGCTGCGGCTGCTGGCAGTCGGCGTTGGAGACCACACGCCGATCGAGGTGCAAGAGGAAGTGGCCCAAATCGCTCACCGACTGGCGCAGCTCGAGCCACCGGTACACCAGCTGCTCGGATGAGGCGGCTGCGCGGCCAACGCAGGCCGGCCGCGTAATCCATTAGCTGGGCGACCACGCGCCGAGTGCCGGTGTTGCCCTCCTTCTTGACTTCGACGAGGCAGAGCTGGCCCTCTTCATCGGCGAGGATCAGGTCGGCATAGCCGGACGCCAGGTGCGTCTCATAGCCCACCGTTACCGTTCTCCCCAAGCCGAGGTCGGTTGCCGGAACCAGGCCGGGGTGCCCCATGAGGACCTTGTGTAGAAGCTCCTCGCTCGGGACCACACGCTCGCGCACCACATGCTCGTTGCCGTCACCCGCGTTGCGAACCACCACGAATCCGCTCATCGTGGTTCCAACCCTAGCGCCAGAACGAGAACGCGCTCATGGCAGCCCGACACGGCAGCCGTACCAGATTAGGGGCGGCGCGTAGCATCAGCGGCCGGAGGATTAAAATGCCCACTCACGTGCAGCCAGGCGATCTTGTGCTCGTCGCGGCAGGCGCGCGACCGTTCTACGCGCGAGTGCTAAGGCATGAGAGCTTAGGCCGATTTCGCCTCGCGCGGCTCGACCCGTCCGTCCGCGCCTCCAGCGCCAAGCTGACCGACATCACCGACCACTGGGCGCATCAGGGCGATCCCCGTCCCGCTCGGCCGGATCGCAGCCAGGCGTCCTTCGAACATCTCCTCGACCGTCGCGCGCGTGGTCAGGTGCTGGGCTGATCCCACGGTATCGGGACCGGCTAGCCTCGACGCCGCGTTCCAACCGGGGCCGCCCCTCCTGGGCCGGGGAGGGACAACTGACGCCGGACGAATACGTCGTCGCGGACTTGCGCTTCGTCGCTCAGCCATAGCAGCAGTTGGCCGCGCGGCGGCCGAAACGCAAAAGCGATCATCAGCCAGAGGCTCGGTTTCCGCGGCGCATTCCGAGACTCTCGGTGCAGCTGCGAGTTGCCTGGGAGACACATTCAAAGCAGGCCGGGCGACGTGGTGCGATTTGGGTCGGTTCTGGCGAGAACACAAGCCCGGTTGGCCTTCTTGACGTGATGTGATCTTGCCCGCGACGTGAGTTCCAAAGCGGTCATCAGCCTGTACTAGATTCGCTGACAGGCTGCACGCTCCTTCCCGAGTTCCGCTCACGGCTGGTGCTCCAGCGCAACATCGCCGTGATACGTGCGAAGCCACCGTTGCGGGCGGCAGCCGTCGTCCTCCACCAGACCGCGAACCCGCAGGCGCCGCAACACAGATAGCGCCACGTCCGCCGTGCAGCCCGCCAGTTCCCCGACCTTCTTGGGCGAGCGCTCATACCGCTAGTCAGCAGCCCACACCACCCGCGCATCCAGCGCACTCAAACGCAGGCGACACAGCGCCGTTCATCGCCGACCTCCCGATCCGCCACGCCGCCGAGCGCGGTGACCACCGCCAAAAGCGCGGCCAGCACCTCGATCGTCAGCGGACGGTCGGCCGGCTCAGGCCCGCGGTCGGTCGCGTCCTCGGGCAGCGACACGCTGCCCAACGGCCCGCCCTCGCAGCTATAGATCAGGCCGGTGCCGACACGGCGAACGAACAACACCTGAAGGCGTTCGCCGTGCAGCGGATGGAACGGATGCGTGACAACCAGCGAACCCAAAGTCGGCTTGCGCGACCTTGAGGTATGCGATGACCGTCGGGATACCGAGCGGACGGCGCTTGGTGCTGCTGCCGCTCTTGGGGATGTACACCCGCCTGACGGGAAGGGCCTTGAACGGCTCGGGGCTCTGCTCGATCCTTTCGACCAATCTTGCCTTGGTCTGCGGGGTGAGCGCCACCTCGCCGTCCACGCCCGCCGTCAGACGACCGGCGTTGCGCTCCGTGACCCGTCGCACGCTCAACAGCGCGTTTGACCGGGATCGGAGCATCAACCTCTGCAACCGGCGGACCCTTGGCAGGTCCCCCGCCGCAGACGCCGTGAAGATCCGCTGACGCAATCGCCGTACTTCGGCCTCGACCCGCCGCCAATCAATAGCCTGCCAGTCGAAGCTCACGTCCTCTGGTCCACTCACCGCCACGGCCTTGGCCGCAGCAGCGTCCAGTTTGTCCTCGGGTTCCGGGGTCATCGCCGTCTTTCTCTTCACAGACTCACCTGACCGCGTCAGCGCGCTTTCGCGCCCGGGCACCAAGCCCGGTATCCGGCCGGTTATCCGCGACCATCAGCAGGAGGGTGCTGATCAACTCGTCGCGGTTTCCCGCTGCGTTTCCGCCGCCGGCATTCGCTTCTCGGCCATCCTTGACCCGCCCGGGGAATTAGGCCCTCCTCACGGTCGGCTTACCGACCCGCCCACAACGGACGAGCCGGACCCAGACGGGATTTCCGCGTTCCGCACGCACGAGCTGCGACCGGGGTGGGTGCCCTCTCGACTCCGGGGACAACGGTGCTCGCCCTGACCGGAGTCGCCCACCGGCCAGCGCCCGCCGCATCTCAGCGGCACGTCCCTACACCCCGCCCCAACCTCCATCGATGCGGGGCTCTGCTTAACGAAGCATCACCAAGGGTTCATCGACTTCACCCGTCCGGTCTTCCCCTCGCCCGACCCCCCGGATGGAACGGCAGCCTCTTGGGCTATCCCCCGAGCTTCGCACCCCGCCGACCAGGAGCCAGACGACGCACGTCGGGGCGGGGACAGGCCACCGAGCACGGACCTGAAACAACGCCCTACGTCATCGACCTAGCCTCCAATCCCTGCGTTGTTCTCTCGATACGTGCGACCTCGCGTCGCACGCGACGAAGCAGCAGCCGCGTGGGTGGTGCGTCAAGCCATTGGCGCCAGGATCCAAGCCCAACGGTCGCCGGCCAAACCGATCAGGAATCGAGAAGCGCGGTCACCGAGGCGCACCTAGCATGTGACGCCGTGTGCATCCCGTATCACGCGATAGGAGCGACGATGACCGACTCTTCCAACGGCGCGAACGTGCAGGAGCCCGCGCGCGACGTGGGTGATGGCCGCCCGGTGTCCACCGTTACCGATCCCTATGGCAGTGTCCTCAGGCTGATCCAAGACAACGAGGTGACTCGCAATGGCTGAGACAAAGACGGCGAAGAAAGTCACGCGCTCCAACGGCTTCACGGCCGAGGAACGAGCCGCGATGAAGGAGCGCAGCCGAGAGCTGAAGGCGCCCGCGCGCGGGAAGAAGGCGGACGGAGAAAGCGACGTGCTTGCCAAGATCGCCGAGATGCAGGAATCGGATCGCGACATGGCCGAGCGGCTCCACGCGCTCATCAAAGCCAGCGCGCCGGCCCTTTCGCCGAGAACCTGGTACGGGATGCCCGCATACGCCAAGGACGACAAAGTTCTTTGCTACTTCAAACCTGCGGAGAAGTTCAAGACGAGGTACGCGACGCTCGGCTTCAGCGACAAAGCGAACCTCGACAAAGGCGCCATGTGGCCGGTCGAATTCGCGCTCACAGCGTGGACCGGCACCGCAGAGAAAAGGATCAGCGAGCTCGTGATGAAGGCGGTGAGCTGAGGACTGAGCTCGCAACCGGGACCGCCACGCGACGCGAGTCGGTTCAGAGCGCATGCACAACCCGTCCTGATCGCCAACGCAGAAGTCGTGACGGCGGTCGAGACGCCAGTACGCCCCCGGTCCACGAACTACGAGCTGAGCGGCCCGCGCCGTCGCCTCGACGCCGAACTTCCCCTTCAGGCCCGCGCCATCCGGAAGCAGAAGCCGACGGATCACGGCCCCAGAGGCGACGATGCAGCAGTACGGGCCGCCTGCGAGCGGCCTCCGATCAGCAGCGACCCACGCTTCGCCTCGATCGACCAGTCCCGCGCGCCGGTGCCGAACACCGCGACGGTCGTCCCGGGTCGTGGATTGAGAACGTTGAACACGGTGCCAAAGCCGGTCTGCACACTGCACCCCAACGGCGCGAGCACGTCGAGTGGAGCGTCGTGATAGACCCCCACCACGCTGCGTTCATCGACGATCGCCGCGTGGCAAACGACGACTGCCCGAAGAACTGGGAGCCGAGCGACTTCCCGTCTCCGGAGATGATGCCCGAGCCGCCTGCCCGTCCGCCGCCGCGGAGGTTTCGAGCCAGCCACGCCTCGCAATAGGCAGGATGGCCGGCCTCACAACCTGAGCAACCTCCGCAGGATGTGAAGTTCAGCAGCACCTGCTGTCCGATCGACAATCCGGGTACATCCTCTCCCACCGCTTCGACGATCCCGGCGCCCTCGTGACCGAGCACTCCCGGCAGGGGGAACGGGACTCCGCCGGCCCGTACGCCTAGATCGGTATGGCAGATCCCGGCCGCGACCATACGCACCAAGACCTCGCCGCCCGCAGTTCGGTCAGAGTGACGGCGTGCAGGACAAACGGTGCCCCAGGCGCCTCCACAACGGCGGCGGTCACCGCGTCGAGCGACGCCCGTAAAGGCACGGTGGGGGTCTCCATGGTCAGAGCGGGCGCTGATCGCGCAGGTCGCGCGGCCAGATCCCCTGCTTGCCGGGCGACAGAATGCCGTTGGGGTCCAGGCAGTCCTTGATCTTCTCGTTGAAGCGACGTTGGGCGTGGTCGTTGAACGCGTACTGGTCGGCGGCGAGATCCATGAAGTCGAGGTGGGCGCGGTACTCGCCGTAGCCGAGCTTGCCGGCCGCGGCGACCAGGCGCCTCGAGACGTCGTAGGCGGCGCGCGTCTGGGCCTCGTCCTCGGTGTTGAAGATGATCAGCGTGACATGCACGATCGAGCGTGCGCTCAGGGGGATCCAGGCCGCGATGTAGTCCAGGCCCGCCTCCTCGACCATGCCGCGCAACAGGTCTCGGACCTTGATCGCGTCCTCGCCGGTCATCGGCGCGATCGGTGAGAAGCCGACGTGGCCGCCTTTCTCGCCGCCGTACCACGCGGTCTGGGCGTTGAGCTCGAGCGTCGGCATGCCGCCGCCGACCTTCTCGCTGGGATGCTGGAGCTCCGCGATCTGGTCGGGGGCGACCTTTGTCCCCCATACCTCGGCGCCGGCGATGCGGCTCTCGAACGCGTCCTTGATCTTGGCGAAGCGATGGTCGACGACGGCCTCGTCGCCGAACAGCCCAAACCGCATCAGCCAGCGACCCGCCTCCATCTCGCGCGCCATCTTGTCGATGATCTTGTCGGGCATCGCGCCCTCGCCCGTGTACCACTGGGCGCGGCTGGTGAACACGGACCCCATCAGGATGGTGCTCATGATCTGCGGAACCATGCGGATCGTGTCGTCCATCATCAGCTCGCGCAGGACGTCGAGCATCGGACCGATGTCATCGTCATTCCAGACCCGCAGCCACAACGGCATGTAGACCTCGGGCTCCGGCATCAGCCACACACCCATCTTGGTGACAATCCCGAAGTTGCTCTGCATGAACATCTGATCGGGCGTCGGCCCGAGACCGCGGCGATACAGGTGCCATGCCTGGTTGTTCTCCATCGCGCCCATGCCGGTGCGCAGCAGGTCACCGTCAGGCAGCACAACCTCCATCCCGCACTGCGCCTGGAAGTCGAGCCCGTACGGCAAATAGGTCGCCCCATGTTCCAGCGTGTTGCCGATCACACTGCCCCAGCCGATGTCGGCAATTGAGACCATCAGTTTGGCGCCCTGCGCCTGGATCGCCTCGTAGAGATCAAACCAACGCACCCCCGGCTCCACGACCGCGTAACCGAGCTGCTCGTTGACCTCCAGCACGCGGCTCATGTCACGCAGCGAGACGATCACCGATCCCTTGACCCGCGGCGCCGGCCCGCCGTAGCCGTTGTTGCGACCCTGGCCATGCGTCCACAGCGGCACGCGCGTCTCGTTGGCGATGCGCACAACCGTCTGGACCTCCTCGACCGTGGTCGGCTTGACCACCGCCGACGCGGTGAACTCATCCCATGACGGATGCGAGAAGGGATCGCGAAACTCCTCGAGCTCCTCGCGTGACCTGAGGACCTTCTCGGACCCAAGCGCCTCCGTGAATTGATCGATCGCCCGATGCAGCACCTCGGCGCTCGCTGGGGACTCGATGACCCGTGTCGTTGATCCAGTGGTCGAACTCATCGTTGCTCCTTCGTGGCGGACTTCGAGATGCCAGGATGTTGATCGCGGGTGAGCTTAGTGGCGTCCTGGGCGTGGATGCGCAGGATCTCGGGCAGCAGCGCGGATTCGACCCTTCCGTAGCCGCAGACGCTGCCGATGCCAAAGTCGGCAAGCTCGGCCCTCGCGAGGTCTCGCCGCTGCCGAAAGTCATCAAGGCTGTCGGTGTGATGGATCAGTCCGAGGAAGGCCTTGGTGTCGCCCACGTCAAGGTCGCCCAGGGGCGCAAAGAACGCTGCGTCTGGCTGGCGAACGACCGGCATGTGGACATAGTCGAGGTGGCGACGAATGCGACGCTTGGCCTCGTTGGACATACGTACGCAGAGCCCCAGGTCGGGCATCGCGGCCATTGGCCAGCCGCCCCAGGTGCCGTAGCACCAGTGGATGCCGAGCAGGGTGTGGTGCCATGTCGACAAACTCCCACGGGACATCCCACTGGATGACCAGATCCTCGGCCGGGATCGCCTGGAGCATCTTGGCGATCTCGCGCTGCATGCCGGCGACATAGGGCCGCATAGACCTCCGGCCACTGCTCGGGGTCCTCGAACCAACCATCGATCGCGCTATGGGGGCCGACAGCGAAACCTGAAACCGCACTCCCTCCCCGATGACGCCCTGAATCGCGCAGCTCGCGAAACGTCTTGTAGGACTCGACGGCGAACGTCCCGTAGCGCAGATCATCAAAGCGCAGGGTCCGGCCCGGCGTGACCCGGAAGTTCCAGATCCCGGGCAGGTTCTCGATCGGGCCAGGATCGGCGTTGCGGTCGGGCTGCTCCAGGCGCCGGCCCGGGCGAGCGAGTGTCTCGTCGAGATCGGGGTGACCGCTGAGAACGAGCTCCGGGAGCATCCCGACCCAGCTTTGACGCGCCCCTACCTCACCATCGGGCAGACAGGCGACATGACCGCCCAGCTCAGCGGCACAGGAGAGGAACGCCTGCTCAGCAGTGCCGAACGGCAGACTGCCGACGAGCAGGACATCGGCATCCATAGACGGTGTGCGGCGCTCATCGTGTGACCTCAGGCGTCGCCCTGCCGACGCCAACGCAGGTAGGCGGATCCACGTCGAACCGGTCGACGGACGTCCCAGGCGGAAATGTCTTTCCACCAATCACGTTTGCCATGACCTCTCCTCTCGATGCGACAGCCCACGCAGTAAAAGGCGCCCGCGTTCGTAGATCAAGCGTCGTCGCGCAGAATGGACATCGACGTGCGCAAAACGGCTCTGCTCACGCTCGCGGACGCTAGCCTGGGCTCCGAGGAGAACCATGATGACCGCCGAGCGGCACTTCGACCACGAAGACGACGGGCGCGGCAAGCTATCGGTCCACAGTCACGACCCGACCGAGGCGCGGGTCGTTGGCGGGCAGGTCTACCACCCTCATCAGCTCACCGTCCTCGGAGACCACAACGGGTTCGCGATGCGCCTCAAGGCGGCCAGTTTGGGGCCGGTGACCGTTGGCTGGCTCGCCTAGGACACCGAGGTGCGCATCGAATCGCCCGGGTTCGGTGACTCCTACCAGGTCAACGTCCTCACCAACGGTTCGATGCGAGCCCGTGCGGGCGCCACCGAGATCCTGGCCGGCCCACGCACCGGAATGTTCTACTGCCCGGGCGATCCCACCGTCTTCATCGGATGGCGCAACCCCGACCCCCTGTTCGCCCTCAAGATCGATCGTCGCGCACTCGAGCACGAGCTTGAACGGCTCCTTGGAAGGCCCGTCTCACGACCGATCGCGGTCGGCCCTGAGGCTCGACCTGACCGGCCATCGCGGAGCGGAGTGGTTACGACTCGCCTCCTATGTCGCTCACGCTGCCACCGACGACCGGTCGCTGTTTCGCGAGCCGATGGTTGCCACGCCGCTGATCGAGAGCCTCCTCGCGGGACTGCTGCTCATTGCCGATCACACCGCGCGCGAGGAACTTGACACCCCCGCCCGCACCGCCGGGCCGGCCGCCGTTCGCAAGGCCCAGGCCTACATCGAACAGCGCGCCGGGCAGCCTCTAACCCGAAGTTCCTGGTGAGGTGGGGGTTGGGTTGCCCGCCGTTGTTGGGTTTTGGCGGTATCGAGGGTGGATGGGTGATGACTACGTCAGAACGTCCGCGGTCTCGGCGAGCTCGAGTGCTTGGGCTTGGGTGGGTGTGGCTGCGGCGAGCTTGTTGAACGCGGCCGCGGTGCCTGGGAGCCGGATGGTGTTGCGGGTGAGCGTCGCGAGTTCGGCGAGCAGGCTCTTGTAGCTGTGGGCAGGCTCGCCGGTGGTGATGCGTTTGGTCTGCGCCTTGCGTTGGGCGGAGCGCGAACGGACGGCTTTCGCGACCGGGTCGGGCTGGGTTGGCGGGTTCTCGTCTTTGAAGAGCAGCGACGTCCAGGCTTGGCGTAGGTGCCAGGTGAGGTAGTAGGCGAGCATGCACAGGAGCACGTGCGCGCGAACGCGATCCTCGAGGCGGTGATGGATCGGGCGGATCTGAAGCTCGGGGCCTTTGAAGGTATGGAACGCCCGCTCGACGACTTTGAGTTGCTTGTAGGAGCGCACCACCTCGCCGCTGTTCAGTTCGGCGTCCTGGACGCTGGTGCGCAGGACGTAGATCCCGTCAAGCGCTGCCTCCGCGGTGATCTGTTCGGTCTTGCGCTTGCAGGTGAAGGTGGTGTCGGTGATCTTGACCTCGAAGTGCTTCTTGACCCGGTAGCGCTTGAGCGCCGGGCCGACGGCCAGGCCGATCTGGTCGGCGCCCGTGAGGGTGCCGCGCTCCACGCGCGCGGCGATCTCCTGCAGACCACGCTCGGTCGCGCAGAGCAGTTCCTCGCGCTTGCGTGCGCGGTCGGCGGCCACGAGCGGGTTGCGGCACACCACCAGCCGCTCGTCCGGATAGTCCTCTGAGGTGATCTCGGCCAGGTTGTGCTGATCGAACAGTGACAGCTGCAGCGCGCCGTCCCGGACGAGCTTTCCGATCTGCGGCGCCTTCAGCGCGGTGATCCAGCCGGTGCCGTGCTCCCTGAGCAGGTCCAGGTTGGCCTTGGTCACCATCCCGCGATCGGACACCACCACCACGCGGGAGAGCGCGAACCGCGTCTTGAGCTTCTCGATCTGCGAGGGGAGCGTCTTGTCGTCGTGCAGCTCGCCGGAGAACACCTCGACCGCGATCGGCCGCCCCGGCTTGTCGCACAACAGCCCGTAGATGATCTGCGGCGTACCGCGCTTCTGATCGCGGGAATACCCCAGCCGGGCGAGCTCGCACGAGCGCCCCTCGAAGTACGAGGAGGACACGTCGTAGAGCACCAGCTCCCCATCATTCAGGTGCCGGCGGGCGAGGCGGCCCTCGATCCGCGCCTGGCGCGCCACCAGCCAGTCCATCGCCGCATACAGATCGTCCTCATCCGCATCCGCCACCCCAAGCTCGTCGGCCAGCGTCGACTGCGAGAACGCGCGGACCGTCGCGAGCTTCGAGGCCGGCGCGATCGCCCGCTGGCAGATCATCGCGATCACCAGATCCCGCTCCCGCGACGGCGAGCGGTCAAGCAGCCGGGCCAGCTCAAGCCGCCTGGCCATCGCCAGCGCCGCCGTCACGTGCCCCGCCGGCAGCGAGCGCTCGATCTCGAACGCGTCCGAGAGCACCCCCACCGGCTCTCCCCGCAACCCCGCGCGCACCAGCTCGACCAGCTCCCCGGGCAGGTGCGAGATGTTCCCGACGGTCTCGTTGCGGACCTTCCCGCCTTCCCGATAGGAGCGCCGCAACAGGTGCGTGACGTACTCCCTGCCCTTCCCCTCGCGTCTATTGGTGACAACGTGGATCGCGCCCGTTGGACGCGGTCTTCTCGACATGACCAAACCATACCGCCACTACCGGACAGATCAAAGATGCTATTGATGACTACAGACTTCACGCAAAGAAAAGCCGAAACCCCAGCATCCACCGAGGATTCGGCCTATCAAACCCCAGTTATTGAGGGGAACTTCGGTCTAACGGTGCCGCTCATCGCCGCTCACGTCGGGACTCAGTGTCCGGGCGCTGCAGCAGAGCTTCCAACGCTCCCTTGGCCTCACACCCGGCCAAGTCGTCCGTCAGGTCCGCCTCCGCGCCGCCCACGAGGACCTAGTCTCCCGCTCACCCGAGGAGGTCACCGTCGCGAGCGTCGCCGCACGCTGGGGCTTTCCCTATAGCGGCCGCTTCGCCTCCACCTACCGCGACACCTACGGCGTCGCGCCCTCTGAAACCCTCCGTCATCGCAGCTGACGGCTTCGTGATGGGCCACCAGCATCCAGCGTCTCATTCTGAATCTCGAGGCCGGCCGGTCTGGCGAGACGGTCGTGCTCCCCGCCACAGCTCGGGTAGCGGCAGATCGTCTTGCCTCCTGGGGGACCACCGGCCACCGGCCGAATGCGTCGATCAAACCGGCCGACGCCCCAGTGCCTCGCTGAGACGGCGACGCGCCGCCTCTGTAGGTCATCGATGGGACCAGGTCGCCGAGCTCCCGCCGCCCGCTCAGCCGGTGCCGCTCCAGCCGCCGATTGCCGAGATCACCGGCGACACCCACGCCCGGCTGTTTGACGTCGTCACGTCGCCGGCGGGCGAGATCGGCTACAGCGTGACCGTCTGTGACACCGGCCGCGTCGACTGGACGTGTCACCGCCCGACCCGGCCGATCACCGTGGCCGAGGGCTGGCCCCCGACGGCCGGCTGGCCGCTGGGATCCACGAGCTCGCGCACGCGCTCGTCGGCGACGATCCCGACGCCCCCAAGCTCACCTACGCCCAAGAAGAGCTCGTCGTGGAATCCGTCGCCTGGTCCTGCTGTCAGACGGTGGGGTCAGGCTTCCGTGGCAAGAAGCCAGGGCTCGTTTTAGTACCAAAAGACTTGGCATGCTCGCCCTCGCCTCAAAGCGAACGGCGAATGTCGAGGCGCTCCTTCTTCGATCTTCCGGCGCGTTCCTCTGCCGCTCCGCCGAGAGACGCCCAACGCGCGGAAGGCGCATCTAGTTGGCTCGAGACGACCTGGTTCGACGCGCGGGACGGCCTTGAACGTGGCTCAGTAGAGTTCCCGAACCCGTTAGGAGGATGGGATGACCACCCAAAAGAATGATGTCTCTCGGGCGGTGAGCGCTGGCGGACCGGCGCACGCAGCCGGATGTCCGGTGTCTCAATTGGGGCAGGAGTTCGACCCGTTTGCGGGTGATTCCGTGGCGTGGTACGAGTTCATGCGCCGGGCGCGGGCCGAGGAGCCGGTGTTCTACAGTCCGGTGCTGGACTACTGGGTCGTCACGCGATGGGCTGACGTGATGGCGGTGCTGCGGGACTCCGAGACGTTTTCCTCGGCGAACACGCTGGTGTCGATCAAGCCGCCGTGTCCGGCGGCGCTGGAGGTCATGGGCGAGTATGGGATCAATCCCGGCCCGTCGCTGGTCGACCTCGACCCGCCCGAGCACAGCAAGCAGCGCCAAGTGTTCCGCAGGTCGTTCACGCCTGAGCGCGTCGCGGCCTTAGAGCCGCGCAGCATCGAGCTCATCGATCAAGCGCTGGACCGCATCGTGCGTCTCGGCGAGGCAGACGTCGTCACTGATCTCGTGTGGGACGCGCCAGCGAAGATTGCGTTTGCGCTCATGGGCGTGCCGGAGTATGAGGTCGACAAGATCAAGACCGGAACCGCACGGATGGCGAGCTTCGGCTGGGGCGTGCCCTCTGATGAGGAGCAGGTCGAGCTCGCGACTGCGATCGGCGACTATTGGAAGTTCGCCGAGGGGCAGGTCGACCGGCTGCTGGCCGATGCGCCGGGTGAGAACCTCATGGGCGATCTCATCCGCGCCTGGCGGGAGCCGGGCAACGAGGACATGTTCAGCCGCGACCAGCTGTGCTGGATCTTCCTGAACACGCTGTTCGCGGGCCACGAGACGACAACGAACGCGTCGGCCGCCGGGATTCGCGCGCTGTTGACGGAGCGCGAGCAGTGGGAGGCGATCTGCGCGGACCCTTCGCTGATCCCCAACGCGGTCGAAGAGATCCTGCGCTACGACTCCTCGGTGCCGACGTGGCGGCGCGTCACCACCCGCGCCACGCGGCTCGGTGAGACCGAGTTGCCCGAGGGCGCCAAGCTGCTCATCGGCCTCGGGGCGGCCAACCACGACGACGCCCACTTCCCCGATGGAGAGCGCTTCGACATCCGCCGTGAGAACGCCAAGGACCAGATTGCGTTCTCGTGGGGCCGTCACACCTGCCTCGGCGCGCGGCTGGCGCGGATGGAGATGCGCGTCGTGCTCGAGCGGCTCACGTGGCGGCTGCCGCACCTAGAGCTCGTCGGGGACCAGGAATGGGTCTACTCGCCCAACACCTCACATCGCGGGCCCGAGCACGTGCTCGTCCGCTGGGACCCGGCCCAGAACCCGCGGTCTGAAGATCGCGCCTGACGAAGGGTCGCGGGCCCGTGGTCGCCATGTAGGGTCGGCTGGAATCGCGCGGGTTCGGTACTCCTACCAGGTCAACGTCCTCCCCTGTTCGCCCTCAAGATCGATCGTCGCGCACTCGAGCACGAGCTTGAACGGCTCCTTGGAAGGCCCGTCTCACGACCGATCGCGGTCGGCCCTGAGGCTCGACCTGACCGGCCATCGCGGAGCGGAGTGGTTACGACTCGCCTCCTATGTCGCTCACGCTGCCACCGACGACCGGTCGCTGTTTCGCGAGCCGATGGTTGCCACGCCGCTGATCGAGAGCCTCCTCGCGGGACTGCTGCTCATTGCCGATCACACCGCGCGCGCGGAACTTGACACCCCCGCCCGCACCGCCGGGCCGGCCGCCGTTCGCAAGGCCCAGGCCTACATCGACAGCACGCCGGGCAGCCTCTAACGGTGCCGCTCATCGCCGCTCACGTCGGGACTCAGTGTCCGGGCGCTGCAGCAGAGCTTCCAACGCTCCCTTGGCCTCACACCCGGCCAAGTCGTCCGTCAGGTCCGCCTCCGCGCCGCCCACGAGGACCTAGTCTCCCGCTCACCCGAGGAGGGACATGCTCTACCACTGCCGCCGCGACCAGCGCGGCCTGGTCGCCGCCGCGCTCAGGGAGGTGTTCAACGCCGAGCACCAAGACCCGGCTCGCGAGCGGATCTCTCACGTGATCGCCCGGCTTGAGCCAATCGCCCCCCAAGGTCTGCCGGCTGCTCGAGGAGGCCGAAGAAGACCTGATCGCCTTCTACGCCTTCCCCCGCGAACACTGGACCAAGCTGCGCTCCACCAACCCGCTGGAGCGCGTCAACAAGGAAATCGGCCGCCGCACCGACGTCGTCGGAATCTTCCCCAACGACGCCGCGGTGATCCGCCTCGCCGGCGCCCTCCTAAGCGAGCAAAACGACGAATGGCTGGTCTAACACCGCTACCTGTCCGTCGAGTCAATGGCCCTGATCCTCTCCGCTGGGTCGTCCGAGGATCCCACGCTCGAACAACAACACCATCAGGAGGTCGCTGAGCTCAACCCCGCCTGAGAAGCGAACGTCAACGCCGACGAGCTCCCAGCCTTACACCACCTCATCCGACTTGACTGTGACGCTCCGCCTGGCGAAGCGACAACCGGGTAATGAAGGTCGCACCAACCCTGGATTCGGTCCATGCCCGCGAGATTCTGATCGCGCTTGCTCTGAATCGGCGGTCCAGCAAACTCGCGGCGCTGCGGCAATGCCCACATCCGGGCATGCGCGGCCTGTCTCGTGCCTGAAGCTAACGAGCTGAATCCCGCGGTGGCTGTGCCGTCTACCCGGTCGCGGACGCCGGAGCGCAGACGGCCCAGACCGTTTCAGTGATGGCTGCACCCGTCTCGTTTTCGACAGTGGCTCGCCACCCGGCCCTGTTGCTGGTCGGATAGGAGTCGATGAGATAGTCACTGAGGTAGGTGGTCTCGTCGGGACTCGCGGTTCCGCCGCCCGTCGCGAAAGTGCCCGCGCCGCATGCCACTGACCCGGTTGCGCGTGAGTAGGCCGGAACGGCCAGCGGCGCGCTGCGATAGACCAATTTCCCGATCGCGTCCGCGCTGCTCGCGTGGCTCGCGTTGGTCGCGTTCGTCGCGTTGGTCGCGCTGCCCGCCGTGGTGGCTCGGTCGGCGCTCGTCGCGTGGTCGGCATTGGTCGCATGGTCGGCGCTCGTCGCGTGGTCGGCGCTCGTCGCGTGATCCGCGTTCTTGGCGCTCGGCACCTTGCCGAGCTTGTTGAGGTTGACCTGTGCTCCGCTGATCGTGTGATTACGCAGCCGATTGCCAGACAGCGAGTGCTTCTTGATCAGCTTGTCGCCGTTTACGAGGCTGCTTGCCGCGACTGCGGTACCGGACACGGCGAGCATGAGCGCCGCGATGGCCACGACCATCGCGGCAGACGGCTTGCGCCGTAGAACCTTCGGCATGAATAACCCCCCATCTCGTAGTTCAACCGATTCGTTCGAGAATCGCGCCCCGCGCGCCATGCCGCGTCATCCCGAATGGGTGACGTCGAAGGGACCATCGGAGAGACCGCCAAGGCGTGTCGAGCCAGCAACCCGTGCGCAGTGAAGTCTTCTGGTGCCGGTTCGCCTCCCTCACGCATCGCGGGCTCCGATCCATGCGGCACAGGCGAGCGCGCTGAATCCCGGGGGGCGAAGGAAGTCCGCGACTGGTCTGCGTTGGAGAGGAGGCGGGAGCTGTCCTGGACATGCGTTGCCGATCCATACTCGCCGCCGCCGCCCGTGTGAGGCGACGATCAGTGGGGCGCAGATCGTGGCCTGGACCCAGTAGCCGCCCGCGAAAGCAAGCCGCCGCTCGTCACGGCCGCCGCGACACCCTGTTCCAAGATGGTCGGACCGACGTGACCCTCGCCCGCGTTTCCCCAGCCGATCGAGAGCTGGTCTCGCAGCAGCGGGCCACTGCCATGGGTTACGGCTTGCGCCTGCTCGGGCGTGAGCCGGCTGCCGCTGGCCGGCATGATCGACAACCGCGCCGTCGCCGCCGCGGCGCCGACGCGCGCGTGCCCGCCGCGCCGAGCCGTCGACTTCGCGCCGCCCGAGCAGGCGGTGAGGAGCAGGCCGAGCGTCGCGCACACCTCGAGCGTCGCCACCGCGCCCCGGCACAGCCGCGACGACCAAGAGGTGGTGTCTGGAACAGCCACTACGCGCAACTCCGACCTCTGAACTCCAGTTCCCTGAAGCTTACGCCAGCCGCCACCACCCGCCAGCGGTGCCGGCCCGGATTACCTGCACGCAACGCGACTGCCTCTCAGGTGGGGCTGCTGGTCCGCTTCGGGTTACGAGGGGGTCCCGCGGGCGTGAGGGCATGTTGCTGGAGCGGTTACAGACCCGCAGTCTCGTGTTGCTTGAACGGGGCCAAGGAGTCCGCGCGACGGTCTCGTAAAGAGTTTCGGCCTTGGCGGAACGCGTCCGGCCGCTTGGAGCGACAATCGTCAGCCGGCGCATAGGCACGGGCAGAGAGGACCATGGGCAAGCGCAAGCAAAGACCGTCGCGAAGTCGCATCCTCGCCCGGAGGTTGGGAGCGCTTGCGATATTGGCGTTGCTGGTGGTGGCGGCGGTGTTGCTTGCCCGTGGCGGCAGTTCAGGACGCTCGACCGCCGGCTCCCGACACCCCGCGGCGCCGCCTGGCTCCGCTCAGCGCACGGCTAAATACCACGTCTCGGTGGCGAATCTGGCGCCCGGTTCGGACCCATCGGTCCTGCCCGGGCCGGTGCTGATCGCCGACCGTAACAACAACCGGGTGATCGAGATCAGCCCGACTGGGCGGCTGCTCTGGGAGTTCCCGCGTCCTGGGGATCTCGCGCCAGGGGAGACGTTCCGGGTGCCCGACGATGCGTTCTTCGCTCCCGGCGGCCGCCAGGTGATCGTCACTCAGGAGGACGACTTCGTGATCAGCATGATCGATCTGACCAGCGATCGGATCGTCTATCGCTACGGCCATCCCGGCGTATCTGGCTCGACTGCCGATTACCTATACAACCCCGACGACGCGCTGCTCACGCGCGGCGGTCAGATCTTCCTGGCGGACATCAAGAATTGCCGACTGCTGGTGATCAGACCGCCGGCCCATCAAATCGCTAGACAGCTCGGCGAGACCGGCCTCTGCCTCCACCAGCCACCGATCGGTTACGGCGCCCCGAACGGCTGGTTTCCGCTGCGCAACGGCAACACGGTCGTGACTGAGATCAACGGCGACTGGATCGACATCCTCGGCCGAAGCGGCCAGCTTCGAAACGCGACCCACGCGCCTGGATTCAGCTATCCCTCGGACACCAACGAGGTTCGCCCCGGCGTGCTGCTATCAGCCGACTACACGGACCCGGGCGCGATCGAGACGTTCACGCCCGGCGGACGGCTGCTATGGCGCTACGCCCCATCGAGCTCGCATGCGCTCAACCAGCCCTCACTCGCGCTGCCCCTGCCCAACGGAGACATCTTGGCCAACGACGACCTCAATGACCGCGTGATCGTCGTGGACCCGCGCACTGACCGGATCGTCTGGCAGTACGGCCACACGCATATCCCCGGCCATCAAGCGGGCTACTTGGCCCAACCTGACGGCGTCGACCTCGCGGCTCCATACAACCTGATGAATCACTTCCCATGACAGCGCGCTCGCGCCTAGGCTGATCGAGACAAGCAGCTTCTACGCAGCTGCTGCCTTGGAGGAACCTCATCAGGCCGGGCGAAGCCTTCCGGCCCCTGCTCATCCGAACAGCAGCAGCGCTCGCGCCGATTGCCGGCGCTCCCCGCAGAGCCGTGAACATCGGCTCGACTGTCGCCGGCGGAACAGCTCCTTCCCTCAGATCCCGTACATGTCGCCACGGAGGCCAGCCAGCCGGTCCCGGACACCGGAGCTCAGGCGGCTCGCCCGAGCGCCGGCCGGCTGTCTTCCGATGCGGGCTCGCATCCGGACGAACCCGCGCTGCTCGCCGAACCAGCGGCGGTACGCGTTCTGCTGCTCGCGGGTCTGCTTGCGCGGCTTACGCTCCTGACGCGGCTCCTTCGCCAGATGCCCAGCGAGGAGGCCGAGCGCTCCTTCTCGCCAAAATAGCGCCTGGGTGCTTGCAGGATCCCCGCTAACAACAGGAACGATGCAGAAAGCCTCAGGCGCAGTCCACCGCCCTGCCGCATCCACGCAGCAGTGCTCAGTCAGAGGACGCCGGTGGGATTCGGAGCGAGGGAGCTTTCATTTGCACCTCGATGAGGCGACGCCGGAGGTAAATCAACTTCGGCCGCGTTTCGTAGAGCCATCCAATCATGCGGGCCATCCAGGGCATGGCTTTCGACGCTCAGCGCGCCGACCCCCGCGAACGCCCAGCCGACGACGATCCACGGCGGCGATCCCACGTGGGTCTCCGCCGCCAGCGGAAAGCCGCCGAACGATTCGGAAAATCTCACCCTGCTCCGTTACCTCAGGGCGCCAGCGGTTGGTCGTCCCTCTCGACTGTCGGCTCGTTGGAGGCCCAGGCTGGGGGACCGCCGAGGAGTATGAGCCGCTTGTCTGCGGTGCGGAGGATTCGGCCTTGGCGCTCGAGGGAGCCGATGGCTTGGGTCACGCTCGGTCGCCGCGCGCAGATGATTTCGGCCAGCATCTCGTGGCTCAATCGGAATGGGATGAGGATGCCTTCGGTTCGCACTCGCCCCCACATCAGCGCGATCCTCCAGAGGACTGCGGTCAACCGGTCCTCGACACGGAAGAAGTGCTGCGAGGCCATCGAGTAGGACAGCTGGCGGCTGCGGCGCAGGATTCGTGACGCTATCGCCGCGTTCAGCTCTGGCCAGCGCCCAATCCAGGCTGCTCGCGTCCGGAGCCGGCGGGTCCCATTCGCCGGGCTTGGCCGTCGCGACCTGAACCACCAGTACTCGGGCTGCGAGCTCGCGCTCCTCGGCAGCCATGTTCTCGGCCAGATCGGCATCTTCCTCGAGCAGGCGGACCACCGACGGCCCGATCCGAAGGCGGGCTGACGCTGCACTACCTGTTGGCATGATCATCACCCTGAGCGTGCGCGGTCCCCTGCAGAAGTCGTTCAGGTACAGCGCGAAGCGGGCCGCCGCGTGGATAGCCGGCCGCTTGCTCCAAGCCGTCTCTCACGAGCTCGGGCTCCGGGTCTGCCGGGACCGATCGCCGTACGACGGTGATGCTGCCCTTCGGCTCGTAGAGCAAGTAGCGCACGTCCTCGATCGCGAACACCCCCCGCTGGCGCAGCTGGGTGAACAGGTCCCCATCGGTCAGCCCGCACTTGCGAAGCTCCCTGGACCGGAGCTTCCCGTCGGCGACGAGCACGCGAATGCGGTGGTCAAAGAGCTTGCCGAGCAGCGGACGGAACCTCAACACGCTGGCCACACGGTGAATCACGACGAGCGTGCAAACCGCTACGGCTCCGGTCAGGTAGGACTGAGTGCCGGCGATCGCGGTCCGGCCGATGATCGCGCCCATCGCCACTGCGGTAGCGAAGTCGATGATGGTCCATTGGGCCAGCGTGCGTCGCTCCCCGACCCGCAGGGCGAGCAGCGCAGTCGCGTACATCAGGACCGCTTTGGCGGCGACCTCCCATTCACTCGACGCTTGACCAACGAGCCACGACATGACGCCTCCTGAATCGGATTGGCCGGCAGCTGCTACGGGCATACTACCCGTAGTCCTATGCAATTATTGCTGTATGCATCAGATGATGGCGGCGAGAGCTCGCGCGCGGTGAGCCCAGCGGCTGCCCAGGATGATCAGCTGGTCGACGCGGTCTTGGGAGCCAGCCGTGCGCTGGTGGCCGTCGCCGCTCGGTCGCTCGGGGACCTGGCCGAGGATGTGACGCTGGCTCAGTACCGCGTGCTGGTCGAGTTGGCGGCCCGGGGTGCGCAGCGAGTGGCGGAGCTGGCCAGCGTGCTCGGGGTAGAGCGCTCCACCGCTACCCGGATGTGCGACCGGCTCGTGCGCAAGCGTCTGATTCACCGGCGGCGGGACAGCCGGGATCGCAGGGCGGTGCAGGTGGCATTGACGGCCGGCGGACGGTCCCTGGTTGACCGGGTGACTCGCCGACGGCGCGAGGAGATCAGTCGGATCCTGGAGCGACTGGCGCCGCGGGATCGCGCGGCAGTTCTGCGAGCGCTGCGGGCCTTCGCGGATGCCGCCGGAACTGTCCCTGAGCAGGATTGGTCGCTGGGCTGGAACCTCGCGCCCGAAGACAGCGAAGCTGCGGTACGCGGACGGGCCAGATGACCGGTGGCTGGGCGCGCCGATTCTCGGACTGGCTGGCGGCATCAAAGCTGGGGCTGCTCGTTATGGCGCTGGTCGTCGGGGCGGCGGCCGGGTTGGGGGCCGCGGCGTTTCGCGCGCTGATCTACCTCTTCACCTGGCTGTTCACGGGTCGGCAAACGTTCGGCCAGCAGGGGCATGCAGGCAGCCTGCACCTTCCGTTCTTGGGGGTGTGGTTCGTGCTGGTCGTCCCGGTGATCGCCGGGGTGATCTACGGGCCGCTGATCCAGCGCTTCGCCCGCGAGGCACGCGGACACGGGGTCCCAGAGGTGATGCTCGCGGTGGCCGAGAACGGCGGCCGGATCCGCCCCCCGGTGACGATCGTCAAGGCGCTGGCCTCGGCGCTGTGCATCGGCGGCGGTGGATCGGTGGGCCGCGAGGGCCCGATCGTGCAGATCGGCTCCGCGCTGGCCTCCACGCTCGGCCAGCTGGTGCGGACGAGCGAGGCGCGCCTACGGGTGATTGTGGCCTGCGGCGCAGCGGGCGGGATCGCTGCCACGTTCAACGCGCCGGTCACGGGGATGTTCTTCGGGTTTGAGATCGTCCTCAAGGAGTTCTCGCTAGACGCGCTGGCCGCCACGATCCTCTCGGCCGTCACCGCCGATGTGATCAGCCGCGCCTTCTTCGGCGGCGCCCCGTTCTTCGCCGCCGTTCCGCACGACCTGAGCGTCACCAACGACTTCACCTACCTGCTCATCGCGCTGCTCGGGCTCACCGCCGGACTGATCGGCGTGGCGTTTCAGAAAACCCTCTACAAAGGCGAGGACGTGACCAACGCGCTGTGGGGCCAGCGACCGGCGTGGCTGCGCCCGGTGGCCGGTGGGCTCCTCCTGGGGCTGTTGCTGCTGGCGCTGCCGCAGATGTACGGAGTCGGCTATCCGGTGATGGACCGGGTGTTCGCCAACCACTACGTGCTGTGGTTCGTGGTCATCCTGTTGGTGGGTAAGATCCTCGCCGCCAGCCTCACCCTGTGGATCGGCGGCTCGGGCGGCGTGTTCGCCCCCTCGCTGTTCGTCGGCGCTGCCGCGGGGACGGCGTTCGGGATCATCGTCCACCACCTTTTCGGCCCCGCGGTCGGCCCGCCGGCGCTGTACGGCGTCGTCGCAATGGGCGGGGTGTTCGCCGCCGCTGCCCAAGCGCCGCTGACCGCGATCGCCAGCGTGGCCGAGATGACCGGGAACTTCACTCTCACGTTGCCGATCATGCTCGCCTGCGGGATCGCCGCGCAGCTCGCCAAGCGGATCACCCACGGCAGCATCTACACCACCAAGCTGCTGCGGCGGGGGATAGACATCGAGCGCCCCAAGGCTCTCGGCGCACTACAGGCACTGACCGTGGAGGAGGTCATGCAGCCGCTCGACACTCTCAACGGACCAGCGCGGCTACCTGGAGCCGCGGCAACCGCCGAACGGTCAGGGGTGCAGGAGTCGCTGTGGGAGCGGCTGGTCGGCCCGGTGACGCTAAGGCGACGGCCCCAGGCACTGTTTGCCGAAGAGGACCTCGAGCAGGCCCGCCGCCAGCTCGTCCTCTACGGCCGCGATGGACTGCCCGTGGTCTCCCGCGATGGGCAGCTTCGCGGGTGGTTGACGCGGGCAGACGTGCTGAAGGCGCTAACCAGCAAGCTAAGCTCCGGCGAGGAGGAGATCGAGGAGGGCGCGGTCGCCGCGGAGTTCGCCGTCGAGGATCCCTCCGCTGCGATTCATACTCCCAGCACCCCGCTGCGCGGCTACGAAATCCTCGAACTCCGGATCTATGCCGAATCACCGGCGCGCGGGCATCGCGTCGCTGAGATCAAGTGGCCGCCCGGCTGCATCGTTGCAGCGGTCACCCGGGGCCGCGAAATTCACGCTGCACGCCCCGACCTTGAGCTACAGCCAGGCGAGCGAGTGATTGTCCTTACGCCGACACACGAGGAACGCGAACCGGCACGGCCCGGCGTGACTAATCGCACACCCCCCAACCCAAAGCCCCGGGAGCGACGGAGCGCAACGCCGCGTCCCCGACCGGACGGTCTGAACCAGGGCTCGGGCGAACCGTCCTCTGCCGCGAGCAGGGGCCTGCCCCAGCACCCGAGTTCCGCGCCAGTCTTGGAAGCAGAAGTGCATCGCATGCTCGCCGATGCGCCTCGTTCTGCTGAATCTCGCCATCCAGTCGGCGACGTCGACGGACTTCTGCTCCCCGAAGGAGGACAGTGAGACGTGAGTTCTGGTCCTCGTCTGTCTCGCCGTCATGCGCGTGTAGAGTCATCCCGTCGAACGCCGAGGCGTAGCACGGTCCGCGCTCCCCTTTGACGACGATCCGGTAGCGATGCGGTGACATGCAAGCGTCCAGCATGCCTGACGCCGGCAGCGTTCAGGGCGCTGTGGACGGAGGATCACCCGGGTGGTTCAGCAGGCTCGAGCAGACCGAGCGCCTTGGCGCGCGCGACCGCATCCGCTCGCGATGTGACGTCCAGCTTGCGGTACAGCTCGCGAGTGTGTGTCTTGAAGGTGTTCAGCGAGATGTACAGCTGCGCGCCGATCTCGCGTCGCGAGAGACCGGTTGCCATGCACCGCAACACGGCGAGCTCGGCCGCGGTAGGTTCCTCGACGATGTGACGATTTCCCGCGTCCGCTCGGGCGGTAGCGAGGACTGGCTCGACGAGCTCGCTCAGCGGATCGAGTGGCCGTAGCAGCCCGTCGCTGCCAGGACGATCCGGACCATCAGTGCGCTCGACGTACGTCGCTGCGACCTTACGCCAAGCGGCGCTGGGACGCCGTCGACATCCCAGCGCCGCTGTAACCGTGTCAGCGCACCGGTCTGGGCCCAGGCGGCGCGCGGTCGCATTCCGCACGTGCGCCTCGGTCGCTACCGGCGGTTTCGAGAGTCGGCGCTGGAGGCCTGGATCTCCGGACTCGAAGCCGCCAGCACAAAGCCACAAACTGCGCGCCCGGTTCCGCTCAGGCGCAGCGCGTAGCGCATCGGCGTCGTCACCTCGAAGCCCGGTTGAGCGGCATCCGCGCCCTGTTGGACGGCCGCGCTCTCTGCACGGCGGATTAAGTTAGTCGTCCAGTAGTCGTCCGTCTGGCGCTCGGTGCAAATCACCGAAAAATCCTTGATTGGCGATTTGCGGGACTTTTTGTAGTCGGGGAGACAGGATTTGAACCTGCGACCGCCCGGCCCCCAGCCGGGCTCTGGGAGGCGCCGCCGGGGGAAAACCCCGGTTCCACGGGCGTTTGGTGGTCTCGGCAGGCGCACAGTTGTGCTCAGTTTGATGCCCTCATTGATGCCCTCTACGCCGCGCAGACCTCGAATGATGTGATGGTTGCGTCAGATGCAATGCATGTGACACTTGCGTCCCGTGCAATCCTGTGGGTATGTCGATCAACGCCGTATCGCGTGCCGAGCATGTTCGCGCCCGCCCGACCTTCGCCGAGGCGGCTTTGCTGATCGGACTCGATCCCTCCGGTGTCAGCCGAGCCGTCAAGAAGCTCGGGATCGAGCCGCTGCCCTGGGGAAACCGGGAGAAGCACCTGGCGGTCGCCGACGTGTTCCGGATCGCGAGCCACGCGAAAAGGCTGGCCCTGGAGGAGGTCGGCGGGGGGCTGCTCGATTGGGCTCAGCGCGAGCATCCGGAGCAGGCGGAGGGCATCCAGGCGGAGATCGATGCGTTCTTCGCCTCGCTCCCCGAGCCGGAGGCGACCCCGCGCGATCAGTTCATCGCCGAGCTTCGGGCCGGGCTGCCGCCCGAGGCGGCGGAGCGGGCGATCGAGATCTACCTGGATCTCGCCTCGAAGACGAAGTAGTCACCTCGGTATCCGCCTCGCGTCGAGCCGCGGGAGAGACCGAGGCTCGCCAATTCGGGCGGGGCGAGCTCGATGGCGTTGTCGAGGACCAGGCCGATCCGCCCGCCAGCAACGGTTAGCTGGTCGATGGCGAGGCTGGCGCACAGCAGGAGCCACAGCGCGACGAGGTAATCGACCCGGACGTGCTCAGGCACGGCTGTCCGCACGGCCGCCGAAGTCACGAGGTGCGGCCGCCGCCGGCCTGGCTCGAAGTGCCAGCTGAGAAGGGCAGCGACACGCCGCTCGGCCGCCAGGTCGGCTGCAAGCAGACGACGTCCCTTTGCGCCGTCGGCGGCGTGCCAGGCTCGCAGCGGTTCGCGTGAAACGGGCGGCGGGTAAAGGCGCTGCTGACTCGTCGAGAGGCGCCAGCGGGCCGGCGCGGAGCCGAGAGCATCCGGCGACGGCATCAGGTGATCGAGCTGGACCCGAGTCTCGGGATCCCCGCCGCGCCGGCCGCCAGCGACCGTGATCACCGCGGCGAGCCGGTCCACCAGCTCCGCCGCTCTGCCGCCCTGGCTCACCTGGGGCGACGTTGCTCGGTTCTCGGGACAGCCGGAGGAACTACGGATCGATCCGTGGTGGCCTGGTCGTGCCGGGCGCCCGGCCCACCGAGCACGCCGTTGACCAGCTCCGCCTCATTCCCGCCGGGCGCGTAGTGCGTGTAGACCATCGTCGTCTTGATGTCCGCATGACCCATCCACGCCTGCAGGGTGCGGAGTGGCACACCAGCGGCCGCGCAGCGGGTGCCGAAGGTATGCCGCAGATCGTGGAAGCGGACTTCGCGGACACCAGCGCGTTTCAGCGTCCGCTTGAACCGCTTGCTGACCTGGCTTCGTTCGAGCGGGTGGCCGGTGTGGGGGTGCCCGAACACGAGATCGTCCTCGGCCTGATAGGCGGAGGATTGGAACAGCAGCTCGAGCTCCTGCCCGACTCGGTCGGCCATCGGCACCGCCCTGGACGACATGCGTGACTTGGGGGTGCGGAACTTGCCTCTGACGTATGGCCGGACGACGCGGACCTTCTGTGCGCCCCAGTCGACGTCCCGCCACCGGAGGCCGAGCAGCTCGCCCTGGCGCAGGCCGGTCATCGCCGCGGTGAGGTAGAGCGCCCGGTCGACCCGGGTGAGATCATCGTCGAGCACAGCCTCGGGCGTCGCGCGGTAGAGGTAGATGGCTGTCGCTGCGGAGCATCCAAGACGTTCGGCGACCTGCTGCCATTCGAGCCGCTCGATGTCGCGCAGCGCGCGAGCCTGCGCCGCCCTGACGAGCGTGGCCGGCGTATGACGGCAGACAGGTGTGGTCGCGGCGTCGAGGAGCGCGTCGAGTTCGGCCTGATCCAGGAAGCGAATCTCGGTGTCGTCGTCGTCGGCCGACGCCGGCTTGTCGATGGCGCGGCACGGGTTGGCGTGGGCCCAGCCCTTGGAAACGGCGAACTCGAAGATCCCGTTCAGGTGGACGTACAGGTTGCGAACGGTCTTGACCGACAGCTCGGCCAGTCCGCGCGCGAGCCGATCCTCGGCATCGAGGCACGCGTCGATGAACTCCTCGACGTCGCCAGCGCTGATCTCGTCGACGGCCGTCTCGCCGAAGTACGGCGCGAAGTGGATGCGGATCTCCGACTCGTAGTTGGCGAGCGTCGTGTCGGGCTTGCGCCCGCTGCGGAGGAGGTGCTTGATGCGGCGGTCGCCCACCTGGGCGAGGCTCACCCGCTCAGTCACCGGCGGCGGCGCCGAATTCGTCTCCAGCATCAGCTCGCGCAGGCGCGCCTCAGCTTGAGTGCGGGTGATGCCGTCGCGGCTGCCGGGCTGGCGCATCGGACCCAGCGAGCGCTTCACCAGCTTGCCCCGGTGGTACCACTGACCGTACCAGCGGTTGCCCTTCTCGAACACGGCTCCTGTGCCACGGGGACGGCGCTGGCGCTGCCGCCGTGTTCTGGGCTTCGCTGGCTGCTCGTCGCTCACGACTTGACCGACGCTATCGGCAGGTCCGGCGTCGGTCCTCCCGAGCAGGGAGAGCTGCGCGGCGTCGTCCGACGGACGTCTCACGGATGGCGCCTGGCGGGTACGCCGCGCTCTCGGGAGTCCACCCACGCTTCGATCGACTCGCGTCGGAACCTGACAGCGCGCCCGAGACGGATGTGCGGGAGCCGGCCCGCCCGCACCTCGCGGTACACCCGGTCCGTCCGGACGCCCAGGTAGTCCGCTACGTCCTGGACCTCGAGCAACCGCGGCTCAGCTGCGGCCACGGCTGGGGCCACGGGTGGAGTCACGCCGTTCCCCGTCGGCACGAACAGCGACTCAGTGGTATCGGCTTGGCGGCGGGTCACGACGGGTCTCCTGCGCCCCGCTGCGGACTTCCGCAGCAAAAGCTAAACTAGGCAATTGTGTTACTTGCGCTAATCATTACATGACGAGAGGCGGCTCGGTGAGCAAGCCTGACCTGGATGACCTCGACGATCCCTGGTTGACGGTTGCCGAGGTCGCGAAGGAACTCCGGTTGAACCCCGCGACGATCAGGCTGTGGATCTCGAGAGGACAATTGGCGGCGACCCGCTCCGGCCGCCGCAAGTTGCTGATCCGTCGCTCGGATCTCGACCGGACCGTCGCGATCTTCAAGAGCGACGACCTCGGCCCCGCGTTCCTGCCGCCGGCGGCGGGAGCCGCGTGGGAGATCCGCCGCCCGCCGCCGACGTCACGGCCGCACGTCTCGAGGACGGGCACCACCGATCTCCACGCAGAACCTGACGAATTGGAGCGCATCATCGACGGGATCCAAGGAGCCGATGCGGCGTGCCGCAGCGCTCAAGCAGCGAGCGAGAACGCGCCTCCCGACCCCGGCTTCCCGCATCGCCTACGCGCGCTGGCAGACGCCTTCGAGGAACAACGGTTCTGGCTGGTGAGGGGCGCCGCGACCAAGGGATTCGAGTGGACGCCCATCCGAAGTGGCGGGCACATGGCTATCTCCCATGAGTTGCGCGCTGGCGCGAACCGGCCGGGCCGACGACACCTCTGGGATCAGTTCGATCTCGCGGTTGAGCGACTCGGATTTGCGATGAAGGAAGGTCCGCTACACGGCGTTGCGTCGGCCTATGGGGAAATCGCCGGGTTGATGAACCAGATCGCCGACGAGCTGCTTCGCGAGATTCCCGAGACACGGGGTGGCAAGCCATGAGCCGGTCGCGTCGGTCCGCGGGGTGGTCCGCAATCCCCGGACCAACGCGGCCAGGCTTGCGGACCACCAGCGACCGCCGTCCGCCCCGCCGTCACTCGGATTCCGGAGGCTGCCGGGCCTCTTTGTGGCAGCTGACTACCCGCCCCCCACATGGAAGGACAAAGGAACGGGGTTCGGGTAGTCAGCTGCCAGCCGAGCCCAAGGTGGGTGTTGGGTTCTGGCGGGGCGGACGGCGGTCGGACGATGATGGCTGCCAGGAGAGAAGTGAGTGATGCCAGGGTCGGTGATGGCGGGACCCGGGACGCTGAGAGTTGGGCGGTTCATCGGGCGGCTCGGGGTGGTGTCCCTGCCGGCGGTCGAGATTGCGTTGGGTCTGGATGAGCGCGTGGTCAGGCGACATGTCGCCAAGCTTGAGAGGCTGGGCTGGCTAGAGCGCGCGGCGTGGGTGTGGGGCGAGGGATCAGTCGCCTGGCTCACCAGTGCGGGGATCGACGGCGTTGGCCTTGGCGGCGTCCGCCCCATCAAGACCCCACCGGCGCCGACCACGATCGCCCATGGCGTTCTCGCCGGCTGGTCAGGCGCCCGAGCCGAGCGCCGCAACCGCACGTGGATGTCCGCTCGCGAGCTGGCGCTCGACCTCGACCGCTGGGCCGTCCCGGCGCGCCGGGAACGTGGAGACTCGGAGCAACTGCCCGCCCTTGCAGTCTGGCTGGACCCTGCTGCCACCCCAGGCGCTGTGATCGTCGAGAGTGGCGGGCGCCGCGAGGACCGCCAGAAGATGATCCTCGAGGGCTGGCGCGACGCGATCTGGTCCGGTCGATACTTCGCCGTGCGCTACGACTGCCGAGCGACCCCGTCGCCCGGTGGATCACCCGCCTGGCGACCAAGGTCGGACTGACCAGCTCCGAATTCACCGCCGTGGTGCAGACCTTCGCCGAGCAGATCACCGCCCTCTCCCCCGCCCCCACGGTCGCCGAACCAGCCGCTGCACCCGACATGACGCCGGTCAGACCCAACCCGATTCGCGAGGCACCTCCCGCCGCACCTGCGGCCACGGCCCCACCACGGGCGACGGTGCCGCCATCGCCGCAGCCAGAACTGGACCTCGACACACCCGAAGCCGCCACCGAGCGCGCGCGTCGCTACCGCGAGCTCTTCGGCATACACGACGAGTCGCGCGGCCGCCGCTGGCGTCGACGAGGCTGAGACCAAACCAGGCGCGCGCGGCCGGCCCTCCCACGGCGTGTGCCACTGACGGATCTCGCCTGACCGCTCGGTTGGCGCTCGTCAGACCAGCGCTGATGCAGCAGCGCCGGGCGCGGCTGGGGCCTTCATTCGCGCTGAACGGCGGCAATGACGGCAGCATCGGCATTGGCCGCAGCCCAGCGCGCGCGTCGGACACCGCTTCGCTTCCGCGGCGATCTCGCTGGCGCTCGATGGGGGTGACGCGGCGGTGATGTCGAGCGATGGGCGCCCCGCGCGTTCGACGTCGTTTCGAAGTCGGTCGTGAGGCGCGCTCGTCGGCCGGGGGGATCAGCGCATTGGTCGTCGCGGGCTCGCCCGGGGCGCCGGGGATTAGCGGACGTAACCGCGTCCGACACGGTCGTCAGGACACTCGCCGCGCCAGGAGGATTGCGTACGCAAACGCGCCGGCGCGACCGCGTTCCGAGGCTGCCGAAACGGCGACGATGCAGAAGCCGGCCACCGCACCGACCGACGGCTCCTCGTGCCTCGGAGCGGACGCCGAGCCTGAGACCATGCGCGCGATGTGGACAAGCGGTGGTGGAGCGGGCGGAGGAGCAGTCCGGCTATGACCACTGCGCGCGGATCCGGACACACGGCCAGAACGGGTCGACGCGGCCACACGACCGGCTACGAGCCCTCCCCAAGCCACCGGTCCCGACCGAAGCCTCACCGTCACGCGCCACCACTCCGCTTCACCGGCTTACCGGCGAATCGCGGCTAGTCGCGCGCCAAGGCGGTCGCGACGTCGAGTTCAAGGTCGTGATACGGCGCGCCGGTGACGTCGATGACGACCTCGGTGATCGTGCCGCCGCGGAACGTGAATGGGGACGTGTAGTCGGTGGAGACGGGTTGGCCGGTGTCGCGGCCGGCGCAGGAGCCTTCGCCGGCGAGCGTGAAGTAGGCCGGCTGGGTCTTGATGCGGGCTTCGCCGACTTGGTCGTCGCCGATGTGCAGCGTGGCGATGCCCGTGGGTGAGCCGCCCTCGGCGCGGCCGTCGATCTCGTAGCGCACGCCGAGGATGCAGGGTCCGGTCGGGAAGGGCCGGTCGCTGGAGAGCTTTTGCTCGATCTCGCCGAGCCAGTTATAGACGTAGTGCAGGCGCCCGTCCTGGAGGTAGAGCGCGTGGCCGCCGAACCGCGCCCCCAGCGAGTAGAGGATGCCCTGCGCGCTGGAGTCATCGATCGTGACCTCGGCCATCACGGTGAGCGAGCGGCCGTGCAGATCGACCAGCCCGGAGCGCTCGGGCACCTCGGCGCACCCCGGGTACAGCGTCATGCGGTCCCGGCCGCCGGCCAGGCTGGGACGTTTGATGGCCAAGAGCTCGGTCGCGTTGCGGTCGTCCAGCGGAAGGGCCTGGAAGCGCTCTGCTTCCTGCATCCACAACGCCTTGAGGCGTTCCAGCCGCTCGGGCTCGGCGGCGGCGAGGTCGTTGGTCTGGTTACGGTCCTGATCGAGGTGATAGAGCTCCCAGACGTCCTGGTCGAAGTGCCCCCAGGCCGAGGGTGCGACGGCGTGACGTGCGCAGGCGTGCCAGCCCTCGCTCCAGATCCCCCGTGTGCCCACCATGCAGTAGAACTGCTGCTTCTTGGGCGCTGGCGCGCCGGAGTCATCGAGCGCCGCGCGGAAGCTCGCGCCTTCGATCGGACGCTGAACGTGGCCCTTGACCTTCTCGGGTGCCTCGATGTCGAGCAGGTCATAAAGCGTCGGGACGATGTCGATGGCGTGGACGTACTGCTCGCGCGTCTCGCCCCGGGCGCTGATGCCGTCCGGCCACGAGATGAGCAGCGGGTCGGCGGTGCCGCCCTCGTAGCTGGCGTAGGTCTTATACATCTTGAACGGCGTGTTGAACGCCATCGCCCAGCCGTTGGAGAAGTGCGGATGGGTGGACTCCGACCCGAGCTCGTCAAGCATGCGCAGGTTCTCGTCGAGGTTCTCGGGCAGACCGTTGTACCAGCGGTTCTCGTTCACGGACCCGTTCGGGCCGCCCTCGGCGCTGGCGCCGTTGTCCGAAAGCGCCACGATGATCGTGTTCTCCCACTGGCCCGACTGCTGCAGATAATCCAGCACCCGGCCGACGTGGTGGTCGGTGAAGCTGGCGAATCCGGCGTAGACCTCCGCCTGACGCACGAACAGCCGCCGCTCACCCTCAGACAGAGAGTCCCAGGGTTGCACCTCGTCAGACGCGTTCCACGGCTGACCGTTGGGGCCAGTCACCGAGGCGAACGGGTTGATCGGCGGCAACTCGGTGCCGGCCGGGATCATCCCGAGCCGCTTCTGGTTCTCCAGCACCACCTCGCGATAGCGCTCATAGCCCATGTCGAACACGCCGCGGTAGCGGTCGGCCCACTCCTTCGCGACGTGATGGGGCGCGTGGCCGGCTCCCGGCGCGAAGTACGTGAACCACGGCTTGTCCGGCGCGGTCGCCTTCGCATCGCGGATGAACTCGATCGTCCGATCGGCCAGGTCCGCTGACAGGTGGTAGCCCTCGGCCGGTGACGCGGGCGGATCGACGAGGTGGTTGTCATAGCTCAAGCTTGGATACCACTGGTCAGTCAGCCCACCCAGGAACCCGTAGAAGCGATCGAACCCGCGCGAGAGCGGCCACGTGCGCTTCGATGCCCCCATGTTCATCTCAGCGACCGGCGACAGGTGCCACTTGCCGATCGCGATCGTGTTGTAACCGTGCTCGCCCAGCACCTCGGGAATAAACCCGTTCTCAGGAGGGATCAGGCAGGAGATGTTCGGAAAGCCATCCGAGAACTCGCCGATCGTGCCCATCCCGTTGCTCTGCGCGTTGCGCCCCGTCAGCAGGCAGGAGCGCGTCGGCGAACACAGCGCCGTCGTGTGGAACTGCGTGAACCGCACGCCGGCATCGGCAAGCCGCCGCATGTTGGGCATCTCGATCAAACCGCCATACAGGTCCCACGAACCGAATCCCATGTCGTCCCACACCACGAACAAGACGTTCGGCGCGCCGGCCGGCGCCCGCGGCTCGACGAACGGATCCCAATCCGCCGTCGAATCCCGTACATCCAGACTCACCCTGCCCTTGAACTGAGCCGACACGCCAACCTCCAGAAGCCTGATCCGCGGCCGTGCCGGGATACACAATTGTCGCGCGAACCGCGCGCCGCATCCGTCACCTTCGACCCTACGCACAGTGAGGCGAGCGAGCCTCACCCAAACCGGGTGATCCCGCTCGCCGCGGCGTTCTGCAACCGTGAGAGGCGCTCGAGCTCCATCGCGGCTGGGAAGGCCTCACGTCCGAACTCGGGCGAGCCAGCCGCCGAGCACCGGTGCCATCGACTCGGCGCCAGCCGGCGTGTTGGACGGTCATGCCAACACCGGGCGCTCAAACTTCGCATACGTGCTAGCGCTATAGCCGAATCAATGTTGCTGGCGTGCGAAGTGGCGGGCCCGCCGATACGGGTCCCATTCCGCTCTCGCCTGGGCTGCGGCAGCCTCCCGATTCGCAGCTCACAGTGCTCCGTCCTCACGAATGAGGAGGCGCGCCGAGCAGGCCCGAGCGGAGTACTTGTCCGCTTCTGAAGCTGGCGCAGCAGTCGGTTCCTGGCGGCAGCCGTCTGGGATCGGCGCGGCCGCGATGTTGTGACGCATGGTGCGGGGATGGCGGCTGGTAGGTCTTTCGGTCCTCAGGCCGTTACCGGGATAGCCCTGAGGCTGTGCTCGGATCCCGCTGCGAGTGGCTGCGTGTAGGGGGCCCCAATCAGGGTCGACGTCGGTGACGTCCGCCTTGATTACGCCCTTGAACGGCTCGGCCAGGGGCGTCGCGTAGGTATCGACACCTGCCCGCAGACTCGATGCCCGATGATCTCCACGGCCTACGGCTCAGGCATCACCGGCAGGGATGATCCCCCGAGGTCGATCGCCACGGAGTCGCGCGGTCGGCGGTCGCCCCCAAGAACCGCCTGCTCGTGGTCGGCGCGGCGCCGGCGTCGCGCAGACCGTGGCGCGCGGTGAGCCAGGCGGTGGTTCATCCTCATCGCCAGGCTCGGGGTTGGCACGCCGTCGCGATCTACGTCTTCATGGGCGATCGTGCCACAGGATCTTGGCCGAGCTCCACGACTGGATGGCGCGCGAAAACGCCACCGTCAGGGCGGACGCCATGACTGCGCTGGCAAGCTGAGAACATGAAGACGATGATTGAAGACGGCATGGTCGAGATCACCCCGGGGACGTTCTCGATGGGGTCCGACCGCTTCTATGCAGAGGAACAGCCGATCCGCGAGGTGGCCGTGGACCGCTTCGCGATCGACTGCGGCCCGGTGGCCGTCGCGCGGTTCGCGCAGTTCGTCGCGGCCTCCGGCTACGTCACGCTGGCCGAGCGAGGGCCCGATCGCGCCCAGTACCCGGAGGCCGATCCTGACCTGCTGGTGGCCGGGTCGGCGGTGTTTCATCCCACGCCGGGCCCGGTGCCGCTCAACGATCCACACCGGTGGTGGGCGTATGTACCAGGCGCCAATTGGCGTCACCCGTGGGGCCCGCACAGCGACAACGTCCAGCGCCAGGATCATCCCGTGACCCACATCGCCTACGAGGACGCCGACGCGTACGCCCGCTGGGCGGGCAAACAGCTGCCGACCGAGGCCGAATGGGAATACGCCGCCCGGGGTGGCCAGGACCGGGCGATCTTCGCCTGGGGCGACGAGATGCACCCGGAGGGCGAGCTCATGGCCAACTTCTGGCAGGGCGACTTCCCGTGGCGCAACACCGGCGCCCAGGGCTGGCGTGGAACCACGCCGGTCGGCCTGTTTCGCCCGAACGGGTACGGGCTATCCGACGTCACCGGGAACGTCTGGGAGTGGACCAGCGACTACTACTCTCCGCGCGCCGCAGACGCCGAGGCACCCGCCAGGAGCTGCTGCGGGCCGCCAGTGAACCCCGCCGTAGGAACCCCGGATGCCAGCTATGACATCGGACGTCCGGGTGCGCACATCCCGCGCCGCGTGATCAAGGGCGGGTCGCACCTCTGCGCCCCCAGCTACTGCCTCCGGTACAGACCGGCCGCCCGCCAACCCGAGGCCATCGACACGTCGACCAGCCACATCGGCTTCCGCTGCATCCGGCGATAACCGCATACGGCTGGCGATGCATCAAACCCCCAACGAACCAGAGAACTGCCGGTACGGGATCGGGCCCGACGCTGCCAGTACCGGCGCAAGCAGCCACGATCTAGCGGTGGCCGGCACCGTTGCCGGCTGGAGATCCCGGACGCCCGTCAGCGGGAATACCCGCCAGCACGAAGGGAGGTGTCGACCCGCTCCCGGTCAGCGACCTGCTCGTCGCCTCAGTGAGAACCTGAGCTCTCGGCGGTCGGTGTCGTCCGGCTCGTCGGTTTGGCTCTCGGACGGCGGCGGGCTGACTCTCTCTTCGCCTGTTGACCCTTGTGGTCTGACCGGCTATTGCCGTGTCGCCCGCCGCCGCCGAGGATCGCCGGCGTGATTTGATAGGAGCGTGGCATCGCCCCAACTGAGGTGTGTCCGCCGGGGATCCGCTCCGTCGGCCACATACCAACGAAGGGACGGTGCAGATGATCGTGATCGGAGTCGACACACACAAGCGATCGCACACGATCGTGGCGCTCGATGCGGCAACCGGCGCGGCTCGTGGGCAGCTGACGATCCCCGCCTCAGACGACGGGACGCTCGACGCGCTGCGGTTCGCCTCAGAGCTCGACAACGAGCGGGTGTGGGCGCTGGAGGACTGCCGGCACGTGTCCGGGCGCCTGGAGCGAGGACTGGTCGCCAGCGGCGATCGAGTGGTCCGGGTCGCGCCCGGGCTGACCGAGACATCGCGCCGAGCGGCGCGCGAGCCGGGGAAGTCAGATCCGATCGACGCGACCGCAATCGCGCGCGCCGCGCTGCGGGAAGGGATCGACACGCTGCCGGTCGCGTTCCTCGACGAGCAGGCGCACGAGATCCGAGTCCTGAACGACTACCGCGACCAGCTGATCAGCGGGCGAGTGCGGCACGTCAGCCGCCTCCGGTGGCACCTCGTGCAGATCGCCCCGGAACTCGAAGCGCAGATCCGGCCCGCTGGGCTGGAAGGCCCGCGGATCCGGGCGAGACTCGCCCGCCAGCTCGGACGGCTAGCGAACAGCCCGCAGCTTCGCGTCGCGAAAGCGATCCTCAAGCGGATCTGCGAGATCTACCGCGAGGAGACAGCGCTGCTCGCCGAGATCAAGACGCTGATCGAAGCTCACAGCCCGCAGCTGTTGGCCGAGCGCGGCTGCGGACCGGTCACCGCCGCGATCATCATCGGCCACACCGCCGGCGCCAAGCGCTTCCCCACCGACGCGTGCTTCGCCCGCCACACCGGCACCGCCCCGATCCCAGCCAGCTCCGGCAACACCAAACGCCACCGACTGCACCGCGGCGGCGATCGTCAGCTCAACCGGGCGCTGCACATCATCGCCCTCTCCCGCGCCCGCACCGACCCAGCAACCCGCGCCTACCTCGACCGCCGACACTCCGATGGCAAGACCAAGACAGAAGCGATCCGCTGCCTCAAGCGCCACCTCGCCCGCCGCATCTGGCGCCTGCTCTACACGACCGAGCCCGTGCCCGTGCCCGCATACCCGCACCGCCGACCGACCGACACCGTTACCGTCGGCGCGCCGGCGATGATGCCGTGCACCGGCTGAATTCCCGCAAATAGCGACTCTCACTTGATGTCATGAAGGGCCGGGCGGGCTCCGGCGGTCCGGGCGGCGTGCGCCAGCCGGGCGGCAGGAAGTCGGGCCTCCGCCCCGAACTGCGTCGTTTGAGACCGCGCGGTTGCACCCGCGTGGCCGGACAATTCGAGACGGAGGTACCGACCGTGAGTAACGGTAATCGCTGGGTCGGCGTCGATCTGCACCGCCGGCGTTCGCAGATCGCGATCATCGACGAGCACGGAGAGCTGAAGCTCTCGCGCCGGATCGTCAACGACCCGGGCACGTTCAAGGAGCTGCTCGGCGACCCCGACGGGACGCACGTGGCGCTCGAGGCGACCTACGGCTGGGAGTGGCTGGCCGACCTGCTCGAGGAGGCCGGCTACGGTGTTCACCTCGCGCACCCGTTGCGCACGCGAGCGATCGCCGCCGCGCGGGTGAAGACCGACGCGGTCGACGCGCCCACGCTCGCGCACCTGCTCCGCACCGGACTGTTGCCCGAGGCGTACATCGCCCCGCCCGAGCTGCGTGACCTGCGCGAGCTGCTGCGCCACCGCGTCGTGCTGACCAAGATGCGCAGCGCGGTCAAGAACCGCGTGCACGCGCTGCTGGCCCGCCAGGGCATCCGGCCCGAGCAGTCAGACCTGTTCGGCAAGGCCGGACGCGAGTTCCTCGGCGCCCTGGAGCTGCCCGAGGGCTCGCGCCGGCGGCTGGACAGCCTGATGTCGCTGATCGGTGACTTTGACCGCGAGATCACCGCCACCACCCGGGAAATCGACCAACGCGCCAAGACCGACGAGCGCGTGCCGGTGCTCTGCCAGATCCCCGGTATCGGGCGCTACACCGCGATGCTGATCATCGCCGAGGTCGGCGAGGTCAAGCGCTTTCCCACTCCCCGCCACCTGTGCGCCTGGGCCGGACTCACCCCCACTGTGCGCAGCTCCGACGGCAAGGCCCGCCTGGGCCACATCTCCCACCAAGGCTCCACGATCCTGCGCTGGGCGCTGACCGAGGCCGCCCAGAAGATCCCCACCGGCGGCGGGCCGCTCCGTGCGATGTTCGAGCGGATCGCCAAACGCCGCGGACGCAGCATCGCCAAGGTCGCGGTCGCCCGCCAGATCCTCACCCTCTGCTACTACGGGCTCCGCGACGGCGAGATCCGCTGCCTAGCCAACCAGCCTGACATCGACAACCACGACGAGCTGGCCGAGGCCGCATGACCAACGCCAGCTCACACCAGACTTGCGCTCACCACCAGGGCGCGAGGTGCAAGCTCGAGCGAGCTCGCTCCTATGTCTGGCCTCCTTCTCGGCATCGATAAGGACGGCCGCGCACTTGATTGAGCCCCCGAGCACCGCACGACACCCTGGTCCGCCCCGCGCGACCGGATGGATGACTGGAGCCTCCTCCCAAGCCGGAACGCCGTCAGCGAACCGGCGCCCAACCACGAGAGCCCCATGACCACCACACCGCTCCTGCCAGACTCACCCGCCCCGCGTCAAGCGCCCACGCCGGCGCCGATCACCCACGCCCGCAACACGCGGCGCTTGACCCGGGGCGAGCGCGCCTGGCAAATCGACAACCAATCCGGGGCAGAGCCCCAAAACCCCTACCAACCAAGGCGATCCATGCCCCACCGCAACCAATCCGACATACCGAAAGGCAAAAACCTCGAGCCGCGACTTGACATCACCCCGCCCTTCATGGATGACATAGGAGAGGCAGAAGCAGAAGCCGCTCCGGGACCTCGATCGCGTCCTCAAGAGACCTCCTTACTTGTCCCGCCGTGGGGTGTCAACCACCTTCCATGGTGAAGGGGGTGCGTGCGCGCGTTGAGGGGGACGGGTTTGCGCGCGGGCGCCCGGCCTTACTTCGGTCCACGACCCGTGGGTTGGCTCCCGGGCCGGCGACAAGATGTTCGATGGGGTGATCCCGCTGGGGGAAGCGTTGCGGCCGCTCGATCTTTCTGGGCCGTCCACGCGGACGTGTCGGCGGGAGGTCTTCGGGAGCTGGCCGCGGCGCATCAGTGTGAGTGAGGGGCTTGACGCGCGCGAACTGTTGCAAGGGGCAGTTGTCGGGTGTGTCGGCCTCCTGGCCGGCGCTGGTTGCCACATAGCGGAGCCGAAGCCCCCCGGGTCAAGCGGCCACAGCATCGGAACGCTCGCGGGTTGCTGGCGGCTGGGTCCCGTGATGGCTGCCGCTTGACGCGCGGCGCGCGGCTCCGCTACCCGGCTCGTGACTGGCGGGCGCCGGGGCGAGCGCGTCGTCGCCGAGCTCGCGCAGCGTGTGGTAGCAGCGCTTTAGCAGCTTCCGCGCGAGCGCCAGGCAGGCGCGGTTGCCGCCGAGGCGCGCCGCGGCCTGCTCGTAGTAGCCGCGGTCCGGCGACTGCGGGAATCGGGCGCGCTGCGCGGCCTCGTAGAGCGCCCACCGCAGAGCGGGCGGTCCCTGCCGGGACAGATGCCCGGGTGCGCGGTGACGGTCGGATTGGTAGATGGTGATGTCCATGCCCGCGTAGCGGACCGCGTCGCGACTGTTGGCAAACCGCCGGCAGTCGCCGAGCTCAGCGACGATCGTCACCGCGACCAGCTCGCCGATCCCGTAGTAGGCGCCGATCAGCGCCCGGCAGCCGGTCTGTCGGCGCGCGTAGTCGCGCAGCTGTGCGGTGACGGGCGCGAGCTGCACGTCGAGCGCGTCGATCATCTCAAGCGACACGTTGATCTGTTGACGCGCGGTGGCGCTCAGCGGCTGTGCGGCCAGCCAGTCGCGGCCCTCGCCGGTCATCAGGTGCCGTCGCTGCGGGCAGCCGTGGTGGTAGAGCACCGCCTGGATCCGCTGCTGCCACTCGGTGTGCTGCTCGATCAGCGTGTGACGCAGCCGCGCCTGCGCGCGCAGATCGAGGATGTGATCGGGCGGAATCCACGACTCCGGCAGCCGGCCGGCCAGCAGCAGCTCACGGTGATGGCGCGCATCCGCGCGGTCGGTCTTGGCGCGCTTCTTGTTCCCCCGCCTGGCCGCCGTCTCCGCTGGCTCTGCCAGATGCACCACCGCCCCCACCGCCCGCAGCTCCTCAACCAAAAACCGCCAGCCCGTGGTCGCCTCCAGCGCCACCTCCGGCTCCACGCCGGCGAACCGCTCGAGGAACCTGCGCACCCCCACGCGGTCAGCGGGCCTCACCCGCGCTCGACTGATCTCGCCGCTGACCAGGTCGATCCACTCCGCGGTGATCTGCCCCCGATGCTGGTCCACACCCATCACGATCGACATCCGCAACACCTCCCGGACAAACACGAGTCAGGCAACACGAGCAGGCTCCAGCCCCCCGCCCGTCGAATACGTTGGGCGGCGGTCGGCGCCTTCTGTCAAACGGCCGGCCGCGCGGCTGCTACCGCGCGCGCCTTACCTATGCTGTTCGACACGAAGGCGCCGGCCACCTGCAAACGTCGCTCGGTCCTCACGCGCCGTCCCGGAACACAACCCGGGACATGACATCTTTCACGAAATCGCGGAAGTCTGGAGATGGTCCCGTTGCTCATGCAACTGCGTACGCAATCCTCATTCCGGTCTGCTTCGCGCCGGAGGCGCTATCGCGGCGATCGCGAGTGCGGGCGCATCCCTTCGCGGGCCTTGTGGCGGCGAGGCGCGGGCTCAGGAGTCTCTGGTGAACCCGATCGTGAGGTCCGCTGCGCGAGCACGCCGATGGCGGACGCTGTAATCGCCCCCGAGCAACACCTCGCCCGCGTCAACTTCATCGAGCGCCAGCGAGATCACCGCGAAAGCGCAGCGGTCTCCGACGTGCGCAGCGAGAAGCCGCCGGTGCCTGCCCCCGTCATCGCCGCTGTTCCCGCTCACCAACTTCAGCCGCGACCAGAGGTTTCAGACGACGGTTCAACGGCCGAGCAGTACAGCGACGTCGTAGGGCGGGCAACCGACGAAGCTCGTAGCCGCCCCGCGCAAGAACCAAAAAGGGGTGCTAACCACCGCGCTTCACTAAGGGGGGAGCGAGGGGACATGAAAAGCCAACGCCCTGGGCCAGAAGGGCTGCGTCGTTCCATGCGCCGCGAACAACGCTGCGCCGAGCAACTGCCACGTCGGTGGTCTGGTCAAACCCCGCCGAGCACCCGGTGGATGACATTTACGCCGAGTTTGCTCACGACGGCCGGCTACGCCACCTGACGGCGAGACGAGCGTTTGATGCCCCTTTGATGCCCTTTACGACAATTCCCGCGCGGCGCCCTTCAACGACTAGTTCGCCTTTGCAGGGCTTTCTTCGATCGGGGAGACAGGATTTGAACCTGCGACCGCCCGGCCCCCAGCCGGGTGCGCTACCAGACTGCGCTACTCCCCGTGATCGCCTCATTCTACGACCAACGTCAGAGCGGGCGACGGGGGTCGAACCCGTTCCTAGAGCTTGGAAGGCTCCCGTGCAACCGTTAACACCTCGCCCGCGGGTGTGGCCAGATGGTAGCCGGGCATCCTCGTCAGGCGACCGGTCGGCGTGCTTCCGTCGGCACCTGGCCGTCGCGAGTGACCCCCGGTGGCGGCCACGACCCGAACCAGTTATCGAGGGCGCCGTCGAGCGTGACCACCGAGCCGCACAGCGCCGCTCCAACCGGCGTCGCGAGCAGGGCGATCAGCCAGGCGAATTCCTCAAGGCTGCCGAGTCGCTGAAGCGGGCTGGTGCCGGCCGCCGTAGGCCAGAGCTCAGCCGGTACTTGCGGAGCGGCTCGGTACCGAAGCGACCGAGTGCCACTGCGATCACCGCGCCGCGAGCTCGGCCACAGCGGCTTTACCCCAGGTTCGTGCCGCCGCCGGTGACGCGTCCCTCGAGCGCGCCGCCGAGGAAGACGCGCGAGGACTCCATGGCTACTCGCCGAGCACCTTGATGACGAGCCGCTTCGGACGCCGCCCGTCGAACTCGCAGTAGAAGATCTGCTGCCAGGGCCCAAGATCCAGCTCGCCATTGGTGACCGGCACGATCACCTGGTGGTGCACGAGCAGGTTCTTCAGATGCGCATCGCCATTGTCCTCACCGCCGCGATGGTGCCGGTAGTCGCCCGGATCGGGCAGCAGCTCGCGCGAGACTTCGTTGCTCGGCTCGCGCCAACTCGGCGGCGCCACCTTGTCGAGCCACTCGAGGGTGTCCGCGTGCAGTCCGGGTTCGTCGTCGTTGATCCACACAGCCGCCGTGATGTGCATCGCGCAGACCAGCGCCATGCCCTCGGCGATCCCGGCGTCGCGAACGGCGTCCGCCACGTCCTCCGTGATCCGCACGAACTCCCGGCGCTGCCGAGTGTTGAAGGTGCGGTAGACGGTGTGGGAGGTCAAGCAGGGGAGCCGGGATTCGAACCCGGATTCACGGTTTTGGAGACCGCGCGCATAGCCCTTAACTCACTCCCCTGGGGAGCCGCGATAGTAGCGACCGGACTGTCGATCCGTCCGAGCAGGATACGAACGTATGTTCGGACGACCGTCGGTGCGAACACGTAGCGAGTAGTGCGGGCGGAGGGACTCGAACCCCCACGGGCAAAGCCCACCGGCACCTAAAGCCGGGGCGTCTACCAATTCCGCCACGCCCGCGAGAACAGCACGCCGATTCTAGGTCCGCACGGCCGCGGGCCCGAACCCGGCCGCGTCTGGCAGGCGCAGGCGGCGAAGCTTCACATGCCGCAAGGGCAATTTGTAAGGTCCTGGGATGGCCAATCACCGGACCGTGACGCCCGGCTACGCGGTGGTCTTCCCGAACCGCGAGAAGGCCGCGAGCAAGGCCATGAAGGCGGTGGTGGCGGCGATCCTGCTCGTCTCGGCAGGGCTGCTGCTGATCGTGACGATCGGCGGGTGGTCGCAGCTGGAGGGGATGAAGCCGCTCAACTTCTTCTGGTGCATTGCCTACCTGATCCTCGCGTTCTACATCTTCGGGCGGTGGGCGCGCGGGATGCTGCCGATCGCCGCCGGCCTGGCCGTCCTGCTGCTGATGGTCGCCCTGGTTGCGGGCCTCGGGCTGTCAGGAACGAGCTGGTTCGACCGCAGCAACGAGGGATTCGCGGCGCCGCAGTCGCTGTTCGGCGGCACCGGGCTGAGCGCGAAGACGCTCGGGACGGCGACGCTGCTGATCGTGCCGGTCCAGTTGCTCCTGATCCTGTTCGCGCTGCGGGCGTTCGCCCAGGGCTGGAACGTCGAGCAGGAGGTCCCGATCGACGAGGCGCGCAAGCGGGGCTACAACGTGCCCGAGCGCCGGTCGGGCAAGCCGGCCGCCGCCTGAGGCCGGCCACGCCGGCGCACGTGCGCGGCGGCCCCCGCGCGGCGTGCAAGCCGCTCCCGCCGCGGCCGGTGCCGCCCAAACCATCGCCAAGCGGCCCCGCAGATCGCTTAGTCAGTGCGGCGGGTGGGACTCGAACCCACACGTCCCGAAGGACAGTGCCTTTTGAGGGCACCGCGTCAGCCGATTGCGCCACCGCCGCGCTCGGCGGCAGTTTAGTCGCGCCGCCGCCGGCGGCTCAGCCGACGATCAACCCGACCAGCTCGTCGATCAGCGCCTCGGGCGCCACCACCGTCCCAGCCGGCTCCGCCCCTATGGGGGCCAGGTCCCTCACTGCGAGACCGGCGCGCGAGGCGATCAGTCCGCCGGCGGCCACGTCCCAATGGTTGAGGCCGCGCTCGTAGTAGGCGTCAAAGCGGCCGCAGGCGCACCAGCACAGGTCGAGCGCGGCCGCTCCGACGCGGCGGATGTCTCGCACGCGCGGCAACACCCGGGTCAGAACGTCGGCCTGGCGCGCTCGGACCTCGGCGTTGTAGCCGAAGCCGGTCGCCACCATCGCGACGTCGAGCGTCTCGGCCCGCGAGTCGGCCTGGAGCGGCTGGCCGTTCAGGGTCGGCGCGCCGGATCGAGTGACCTCGAAGCGCTCGTTGCGACTGGGATCGAGGACGACGGCCGCGAGCGCTCCGGCGCCGTCCTCGCACGCGATGCTGACCGCGAAGGCCGGGATCCCGAACAGGTAGTTGATCGTGCCGTCGAGCGGATCGACCACCCAGCGAATCTCACCGCCCTCGGACTCTCCGCCCTCCTCGACCAGGATCGCGTCGCCGGCCCGCCGCTCGACAAGGACGGATCGGATCGCGTGCTCGGCGGCGAGGTCGGCGTCGGAGACCAGGTCGGTGGGCGTGCTCTTGGTTCGAACGCCGCGCGCGCGTTCTCCAAATCGCCGGCGCAGCTCCGCCGCGCCGGCCTCGGCGGCGTCGCGCGCGACGGCGAGCAGTTCTTGCTGTTCGCTGGCGGTCATCCGTCCGGGTTTCTACCGGATCGCGACTGCGATCACCCACCGCGATGCGACCGGCCGAGATGACGGTCGATCCCACAAGCCCGGACCGTGCCTTGAGTTGAGGCGAGCGCTGGTCGACGGGATCGACGCCGCGCTCGAGCCGGACCCGGCGAAGACTCGGGGCGCGGCTACACCGGCGTGACCGGGTTTCGCTTCTCCGGCCACTCCCGATGCTTTGCCGCCGCCAAAGCGAACCGGCGGATCAGCTCCGGACGCAGGGCCTCGGGCTGGATGACGGCGTCGATCACCAACTCGGAGGCGAGGTGCAGGATGTCGATGTCCTCGGCGTACTCGCGGCGAAGCTCCTCGGTGCGGGTGGCGCGCTCGTCCGGATCGGCGATCGCCTGCAGCTGGTTGTAATACACGGCGTTGATCGCGGCTGAAGGGCCCATCACCGCGATGGACGCCGTGGGCAGGGCGATGCAGCAATCCGGATCGAAGGCGGGTCCGGCCATCGCGTACAGCCCGGCGCCGTAGGCCTTGCGGACGATCACCGAGACCTTCGGCACGTTCGCCTCCGACACCGCACTGATCATCTTGGCCCCGTGGCGGATGATTCCCTCGCGCTCGACTTGGGTCCCAATCATGAATCCCGGCACGTCGGCCAGGAAGAGCAGCGGGATGTTGAACGCGTTGCAGGTCCAGATGAACCGGGCGCATTTGTCGGCGGAGTCGACGAACAGCACGCCGCCTTTGACCTTTGGCTGATTGGCGACGATGCCGATCACGCGCCCGTCGAGTCGGCCGTAGCCGACGATCACCTCCCGGGCCCACCTGGCGTGCACTTCCAAAAACGAGCCTCCATCGATCACGCAGTCGATGAGCTCGTTCATGTCGAAAGGCTTGTTCTCGTCACCCGGGATCAGCTCGCGGATCGAGCGCTCAGACGAGGCGGCCGCGGGTGGCGCACCGGGCGGCTCGCCCAGAAAAGACGAGGGGAAGTAGCTCAGGTAGCGCCGGGCGAAGTCGATGCCCTCCTCGTCGCTCGCGACCAAGGCGTGGCCCACGCCGCTGCGGGAGGTGTGCATCCGCGCACCCCCCATCTCCTCCAGCGTGACCTTCTCCCCGATCACCATCTCGGCCATCCGCGGGGACCCGAGGTACATGGAGGCGTTGCCGTCACGCATGATCACGATGTCGCAGAAGGCGGGGATGTATGCACCGCCTGCGGCGCTGGGACCGAACAGCACGCACAGCTGGGGCGTGACGCCGGATAGCCGAACCTGGTTGAAGAAGATCCGTCCTGCCCCCCTTCGGCCGGGGAACATCTGGACCTGCTCGTTGATCCGGGCTCCGGCCGAATCGACCAGGTAGACGATCGGGATCCGCAGGGAGAGCGCGCGCTCCTGGATGCGCACGATCTTTTCGACGGTCCTCGGTGCCCATGACCCGGCCTTCACGGTCGGGTCGTTGGCCATCACCGCCACCGGCGCTCCGCCGATCGTGCCCAGCCCGGTGACCACCCCCTCGGCGCCCAAGCCGTCCTGATCCCACCCCGCCAGCAGTCCCTCCTCGGCAAACGAGTCCGGATCCAGCAGCCGCGCCACGCGCTCGCGGACGGGCAGCTTGCCCTGCGAGACGGCCTTCTCGCGATGGCGTTCCGGGCCGCCGGCAACGGCGCGGCCGACCGCGGCGTCCAACGGATCTCTCCGCTCGACTTCGGTCACAGGCGCTGCCAATCCACGGGCCCGGCCAGAATCACGTGACTCCCGAGCGAGCGACCGAGCACCTCCTGTGCGGCGCGCGAGGCGCGGATCAAGGCCTCGAGGTCGATGCCGGTGGCGATCCCCATCTCGTGGAGCATCGAGACCAGATCCTCCGTGGCGATGTTGCCGGTCGCACCGGCCGGCACCGGGCAGCCGCCGAGCTCTCCGAAGCTCGACTCGAAGCTGTCGATCCCCGCCTCAAGCGCCGCGAGCACGTTCGCCAGGCCTTGCCCGCGCGTGTTGTGGAAATGGGCGGTCAGCTCGACGCCCGGCAACCGATCCCGTGCCGCGGCGAAGAACGACCTCACCTGCAGGGGATTGGCCATCCCCGTGGTGTCGCCGAAGCCCACCTCCACGGCGCCGGCGTCAGCCAGCGCCCGAGCGATGTCGAGCACGCGATCGACCGCGACGTGGCCCTCATAGGGGCAGCCGAACGAGGTCGAGATCACCCCCTCACAGCGCAGGCCCTCGGTCCGCGCCCGCTCGAACGTGCGCCGAAGGCCCGCCAGCGACTCCGCCACCGAACGCCCGACGTTCTTCTCGTTGTGCGCCTCCGAAGCCGACAGGAAGCCGTTGATCTCGTCGAAGCGCTCGCGAAAGCGCAAAGCCCGCGCTAGCCCCCGCTCGTTCGGAATGAGGACGCTGACCGACACCGAATCCGGGAGCGACACCGCCGAAAGGACCTCCTCGGCGTCGGCCAGCTGGGGAACCACGTCCGCCCGCACAAAGCTCGTGACCTCGATCCGCGGCAAGCCCGTGGCCCCGAGGAGCTCGATGAGACGGATCTTTTCCGCGGTGGGAATCACCTCGGGCTCGTTCTGAAAGCCATCCCGGGGCCCCACCTCGCGGATGCGGACGCGTGCGGGGAGCTCGCTCATCGATCCCGATTCTATGAACGCGCTAGGGTGCGCCGCCGATGAGCGGCGCGCTCCACGTCGGAATGGAGTCCACAGAAGAATTCGAGGTGGACGGACGACTGCTCACCGACGTGGGCGGGACGCTGGCCACCGAGGTTCTCTCGACGCCGGGAATGATCGGGATGATGGAGCGCACCGCCGCCATGCTGGTCCGTCCGGCCTTGGAGGACGGGCAGGCAACGGTCGGCTTCGAGGTGCACGTCAAACACGTGGGCGCCGCGCGTAAAGGCGAGCGCTGCAAGGTGCACGCACGACTCGAGGAGATCGTCGACGGGCGCAAGCTGCGCTACACGGTCGAGGTGACGACGCAAGACGGCCGGGCGATCGGCATCGGCCGGCACGAGCGACGCGTGATCGACACCTCGACCGGACGGGGCGCATGACCGGCGCATCGGCAACCAGCCCGATCTGCATCGTGGGAGGCACCGGCGCGCTTGGATTCGGGCTGGCTCTACGGCTTGGCCAAGCCGGGATCCCGATCGTGATCGGGTCGCGCGACGGGCACCGGGCGCAGGAGGCCGCCAAGCGTGCCGCGGACGCGGTCCCCTCCGGCCAGTACGTCGGCCTCGAGAACCACGACGCGGTCAAGGACGCGGAGATCCTCATCCTGAGCGTGCCGTTTCGAAATCAGTCCGAGACGCTCACGAACCTGCGGCAAGTGCTCACGCCGGGCCAACTGCTCGTGGACGCGACCGTCCCGCTGGCCGCCGCCGTCAGCGGCAGGGCCACACGCACGCTGGGGGTCTGGCAGGGCTCGGCGGCGCAGCAAGCCCAGGAGATGACGCCGGACGGGGTCCGAGTGGTGTCGGCCTTCCATACGGTCAGCGCGGCCCTGCTCTCCGACCTCGCGCACCAGCTCGACGAGGACATCTTGATCTGCGGCGATCGCAAAGAGGACAAGGCGCAGGTGGCAGAGCTCATCGGTGCCATCAAAGGCCTCCGCGCGGTCGACTGCGGGCCTCTGGAGATGGCACGTATCGTCGAGCAGCTGACCGCCCTGATCATCTCGATCAACGTGCGGAACAAGGTCCGGGCGGGGATCAAGATAACGGGGCTGTGAGCGGCCCCGTCGTCGTGCTCGCCGGCGGGACCGGCGGAGCGAAGCTCGCCCGCGGGATGCTCGACGCGGTCGGCTCGGACCTCGTCGTGATCGCCAACACCGGGGACGACATCGAGATCTACGGGGCGTACGTCTCGCCCGATCCCGACCTGGTCACCTTCTGGCTGGCCGACCGGATCGACGAGCGCGGCTGGGGGCTGGCCGACGACACCTTCCACGTAATGGACGGCCTCCGAGCCATTTCGGTCGATGTGTGGTTCAACCTGGGCGATCAGGACCTGGCCATCGGGCTCGAGCGGGCGCGCCGGCTCCAAGCGGGGCAGCGACTGACCGAGGCGCAGAGAGCGGTCGCGCAGGCGATGGGCGCGCCGGACGCCGTCCTGCCGATGAGCGATTCGCCCCTCCGTACCCGCGTGCTGGCCGGCGGGCGATGGTGGCCGTTTCAGGAGTTCATGATCAGGGCGGGAGGCGCCACGGGCAAGGCGGCGGTCGATGACGTCGACTTCCGTGGCGCGGGTACCGCCCGCCCCACCTTCGAGGTCCTGAACGCGATTGCGAGCGCGCGGGCGATTGTGATCGGCCCGTCCAATCCGGTGATCTCGATCGGGCCGATCCTGGCCGTCCCCGGCATGCGGGCCGCGCTCGTGGATAGCCCCGCCCCGGTCGTCGCGATCAGCCCGCTGGTCGGCGGACAGGTGGTGAAAGGCCCGACTGGCGCGTTCATGGAGTTCGCGGGGCTCGCCCTGTCCAGCGATGGGATCGCCGCCTACTACGACGGAGTGATCGACGGCCTCGTGGCCGATTGCCGGACCACACAACTGCCGGTGCTCGAGACCGACGTCCTGATGGACACGCCCGCCGCGCGGCGCCGGCTCGCCGAGGACGCCCTCGGCTTCGCGCTGGCCCTCAGCTAGCGTTCGCCGCGCCCATGAGGACCGCCGCCATCCTTCCGGTCAAGACCTTCGCGCAGGCCAAGCGGCGCTTGCGCTTCGAGTTGGCGGCGAACGATCGGCGGGCCCTGGTCGAGTCGATGTTCGCCGACGCGCTCCTCGCCCTCGGCCGAGTCGCGACGCTCGAGCGCGTGATCGTGGTGAGCGGGGACCGTGTGGCACAGCGGATCGCCGCCGGGTACGGCGCGAACGTCGTCGAGGACGATGAGCGCGGCCACAACACGGCGGCCATGGGCGGGATCCGCTTCGCGCTCGAGCAGGGGATTGAACGCGCGCTGCTGGTGCCGGGTGACTGCCCCATGCTCGCCCCACGGGACATCGAGGCGCTTCTCGCTCACTGGGGCGGCGAGCGCTCAGCGCTGATCGTGCCCGACCGCCACGGCACCGGGACCAACGCACTCCTGCTCACCCCGCCGGACGTGTTGGCCCCCAGCTTCGGGCCCGACAGCCGGCGCCGGCACCTGGCCGACGCTCAGGCAAGCGGGGTCCCGGCCGAGGTCGTGGAACTGGATTCGCTGGCGCTCGACGTCGACACACCCGACGATCTAGAGGCCCTCCAGCGGCGGCTGACCGGCACGCACGGCGGCGCGGCGCACACCCGCGGGATGCTCAACCAGCTGATGCGGGCGCGCGCGTAGCGGACGGGTCCACAAGGTGCTGAGCGCGGTCGCAGTCGAGGGACTGCCCGAGGTCCAGCCGGGCGATGACCTCGCCGCTCTCATCGTCGGCCGGGCGGGCGCGGTCGGCGACGGCGACATCCTCGTGATCGCGCACAAGATCGTGTCCAAGGCCGAGGGGAGGATTCGCGTCCTGCGGGAGGTGACGCCCGGCGCCCGCGCTGTCGACTTGGCAAACGAGCTGGGCAAGGACGCGCGGCATGTCCAGGTGATCCTCGATGAATCGAGAGAGGTGCTGCGGGCCAGCCGCGGAGTGCTCATCTGCGTTACCCACCACGGCTTCGTGTGCGCGAACGCCGGCGTGGACGCGTCGAATGTGCCCGGCGAGGACGCCGTCGTGCTGCTCCCGCGAGACCCGGACGGATCGGCCCGCCGTCTCAGGAGCGCCTTACGAGAACGACTCGGCGCGGCACCGGCCGTGCTCATCACCGACTCGTTCGGCCGGGCATGGCGCCATGGCCAGGTCGACATCGCGATCGGATGCGCCGGCCTGCAACCCCTGGATGACTGGCGCGGGCGGACCGATTCGACCGGCCGCGAACTTCGAGCAACGTGGATCGCCACCGCGGACGAACTGGCCGCGGCCGCGGACCTGGCCAGGACCAAAGACGGCGCCCTGCCCTTAGTCCTGATCCGCGGCGCCGGCCGTCACGTCACGCCGGAGGACGGACCCGGCGCCACGGCGCTGGTCCGTTCGGAGGCGGAGAACCTGTTCAGATAGACGCCGCGAGCCGCCGAGCGGTGCGGTTGCCGTGATCACAGCGCCGAGCACCACGGCCACCCCGACCAGCTGAAGCGCGCTCGGCGCCTCGCTCAGGATCAACGCGGCGAGCGCCACCGCTCCGACCGGCTGGACGGTCAGCGTGAGCGAGGTGATCGCCGCCGGAAGCCGCGGCAGCGAGACCGTGATCAACAGCCAGCCGATCACCTGCGAGGTCAGCGCGAGCACGATGAGCCATCCCACGCCCGGCCACCCGGGCAGCAGATCGGCATCGCCGATGATCAGACCCGCGAGAATCGACGCTGCCGCGCCGGTAGCCGTCGCATCGAACAGCGGACCCGCGACCCGCCGGAGGTCCGAACCGCCCCGTCGAAGCAGCAACAGAAAACCGACGTACGCGACCCCGGCCCCGATCCCGAACAGGGCGCCCCGACCGGGCGCGCGCCCGTAGGCGGCGTGCTGTAGGACGCCGGAAATCAGGACCACACCGCACAGCGCGATCGGCAAGGCCGCGATCACGCGACGCCCGGGCCGCTCGGCCAGCACGGCCCAGGCCACCAGCGGCACGAGCACGATCTGGATGTTGGCCAGCACGGTGGCGAGCCCGGCACCGACGTCATCGATCGAGTGATGCCACAGGATCAGGTCGGCGGCGAAGAACACGCCGGCGCCGATGGCCACGCGTCGCTCGGCCCACGGCCGCGCCCCGTACCGGCGATCCTCGAGCCTCGCCAGCAGACCGAGCACCGGCAGCGCGAACGCGCACCGGAAGATCGCCGCCGTCGAGGGTGAGGCATGACTCAGCCTGACCAGGATGCTCGAGAAAGCGATCGTCGCCGCGCCGAGCAGCGCAGATATGCGGACAAGCCGTTTGTCCGAGAGCCAGCGCTCCACGAAACTCAGGCTAGACGGCGAAGCGTTTCCGGAGTGGCCAGGATCAGCCCTGGTTCGGCGCCCCGATGGCGTGAAAGCCGCCGTCTACGTGCACGATCTCGCCGCTGATCGCACGCGCGTAGTCCGAGAGCAAAAAACAGATGGCATCGGCGACCGGCCCTGGATCCTCCACGTCCCAACCCAGCGGCGCTTGCTCGCGCCACAGGTCGGCCAGCCGCTCGAACCCGGGTATCCCGCGGGCCGCGACGGTCCCGAGCGGCCCGGCCGAGACCAGGTTGACGCGGATTCCACGCGGCCCCAGGTCCCGCGCCACGTAGCGCGAGACCGACTCGAGCGCCGCCTTGGCCACCCCCATCCAGTCGTAGATCGGCCAGGCGACGGTGGCATCGAAGTCAAGGCCCACGATGCTCCCCCCCGTTCCCATCAGCGGCTCGACCGCCGCCGCCAAGGCCTTCAACGAGAACGCGCTGGTCTGGAAGGCGGCCGCCGCGCTCTCCGCCGGCGTGCTCATGAAGCGGCCGCCGAGCGCGTCCTCGGGCGCGAACGCGATCGCGTGCAAGACCCCGTCGACCGCCCCCCAACGCGCGCGCAACGCGTCGGTCAGCTCCGCAAGATCGGACGGCTTGTTCACGTCGAGCTCGAGCACATCGACCAGCTCTGGAAGGCGACTGGCGGCCCGCTCGGTCATCCGCCGCGCACGTCCGAAGCTCGTCAGAACGACCGAGGCGCCCTCCTCGAGCGCGCGCGAGGCGGCGTGGAACGCGATCGAGTCCTTGGTGATCACGCCGGTGATCACCAGCCGCTTGCCTTCGAGGATCACGACCGGCGGCTGCCGGCCAGCGTCCACAGCGCGTAGGCCAGCCGCTCACGCGTATGGACCGGCTCGACCAGCTCGTCGACGAACCCGGACGCGGCGGCCGTCTCGGCCCGCAGGTGCTCGGCCGCGTACTCATCGGCCAGCCGGGCGCGAAGCGCGTCGACGTCGTCGGCCGCGCGCAGCTCGCGGCGGTGGACGATGCCCACGGCGGCGCGGGCGCTCATGATCCCCAGCTCGGCCTCGGGCCAGGCAAGCACCAGATCGGCACCCAAGTCGCGCGAGTTCATCGTGATGTAAGCGCCGCCATAGGACTTGCGCAGGACGACGGTCAGCTTGGGAACGCGCGCGGCCGCGAATGCCCTGACCAGCGAGGCGCCGTGGCGGATCACTCCGGCGCGCTCCTGCTTTGAGCCCGGCATGAAACCCGGCGTGTCGACGACGGCGATCAACGGCAGCCCGAAGGAATCGCAGAAGGATACGAATCGGGCCGCCTTCTCCGACCCCTCGGCGTCAAGCACACCCGCCAGGTGATGCGGCTGGTTGGCCACGATGCCCACCGGATGGCCTTCCAGCCGAGCAAGCGTGGTCACCACGTTGCGCGCCCAGCGGGGGCAAAGCTCCACCATCGAGCCGGCGTCCACGATTCCGCGCAACGCGTCGCGCACGTCGTACACGCGCCGGGGCTCAACTGGCACCACCGCGCCCGGATCCGGGATCTCGGGCCCGACCGCGTCGAGGAGAGGCAGCGGCATGGCCGCCGCTGACGGCAGGTAACCAAGCACCTGACGCACCCGCGCCGCCGCGCTCAGCTCATCCCCCTCGACCAGATGGCAGACGCCGTTGTGGTCATGCACCCGATGGCCGCCGAGTTCCGCTGCGTCGATCTCCTCGCCGAGCGCCTCGCGCACCACGCCGGGGCCGGTGAGGAACATCGCGGCGTCCTCGGTCATGATGATCAAGTCGGTCAGCGCCGGCGAGTAGGCGCCGCCGCCCGCCGAGGCACCGGACACGACGGATATCTGCGGAACCACCCCGGTCAGCCCGACCGTGTGGCGGAAAATCCGACCGTAACCGGCCAGCGCCGCAGTGCCCTCCTGCATTCGGGCCCCGCCCGATTCCACGAATGCCACCACAGGGATCCGCGCGCGCTCCGCGGTCTTCAACACTCGGATGATCGTGTCGGCGTGGCGCTCGCCGAGCGAGCCGCCGAGGTACGAGCCATCCTGGGCGTAGCACGCGATCGGACGCCCCGCGACGCTTCCGGTGGCGCCCAGGACCCCATCTCCCTCGATGGCGCGGGCGCCCAGCCGCGACGAGAGCACGCGCGAGCGCAGCGGCTGGACGCTGCCCGGGTCGCACAGCGCCTCGAGGCGCTCGAGCGGATCGAGCCGCCGCGCCGGTTCACGTGCCAGCGTGGCGCTCACGGCGTCGGCCCTCGGAAGACGAGCGCCACGTTGTGGCCGCCGAACGCGAACGAGTTGGAGATTGCCGTCGGCGGGCGCCCGTTGGAGAGCACGAGCGGCCGCGCCTCGCCCGGAACGTAGTCGAGATCGCACTCCGGGTCGGGCACTTCATAGCCGAGTGTCGGCGGGATGATCCGCGTCACGAGCGTCTTCACGGTAGCCACCGCCTCGGCGGCGCCGGCCGCGCCGAGTAGGTGCCCGGTCGCCGACTTCAGCGACGACACGGGGATCTTGTGCGCCCGTCCTTCGCCGAGCGCCCGCTTGACCGCGGCGGTCTCGGCGGCATCGTTGAGCTGCGTGGAGGTCCCGTGTGCGTTGATGTAGTCGACCTCGTCAGGCCCGATTCCGGCATCGGACATGGCCAGCTCGATGGCCCGCGTGGCCGCCTCGCCGGAAGGCTCGGGCGCGGTCAGGTGGTAGGCGTCGGACGTCGACCCGTAGCCGGACACCTCGCCCAGGATGGTCGCGCCGCGTGCCTCGGCCGCCGCAGCCTCCTCGAGCACCAGCACGCCGGCGCCCTCGCCCATCACGAACCCGTCGCGACGCGCGTCGAACGGCCGCGAGATTCCGCTCGGCGACAGCGCCTGCATCGCGTTGAAGCTGCCGAACCCGAACGTCGTCAGCGTGGCCTCCGATCCGCCCACCACGACGGCGTCGGCATCGCCGTACTGGATCATCCGCAGTGCGCAGCCGATCGCGTGCGCGGCGCTCGAGCAGGCCGAAGCCACGCTGAAGGCCTGGCCCTTGAGCCCGTACTTCATCGAGATCGCCGCGGCGGCCGCATTTGGCATCTGCGCGGGGATCCCGAGCGGTGACATCCGATCGGTGCCGCGCTCGCGCTGCACATCGAGCTGGGCCTGCACCGTCTGGATGCCGCCGATCCCAGTCGCCACGATGCAGCCAGCGCGGAAGGGATCGTACGGGAGCTCACCTTTCCACCCCGCGTCGCCGATCGCCTCAGCTGCTGCGACCAGGGCGAGCTGCGAGAACCGATCCAGGCGCCGGACCTCCTTGACCGACAACAGCTCGCTCGGCTCGAACTCGGTGCAGGCGCCCGCGCCGTCGAGGATCCCGCACTCGCCGGCTGCCCAGCGCTCGTACAGGACATCGGCGCCGACGCCGAGCGGCGTCACGGCGCCCAGCCCGGTCACGGCGACCCGGCGCCTCATCGGCCCACCGGCGTCGGCCGCCGGCGCCGTGCTGTCGGCTGGCGCGCTCACTCCGCCCGGCTGACGATCAGGTCGACCGCGTCGCCCACGGTCTTGAGCTCCTTCATGTCCTCGCCCTTGAGCACGACGCCGTAGTCGTCCTCGACCACCTGCGCCAGCTCGACCAGGTCGAGCGAGTCGATGTCGAGCTCCTCGAAAGTGGAGTCGCGCGTGATCTGGTCTGCGTCGGGGCCGAAGCTGGCCAGCGTCTCGACGACGCGCGCCTCAACCTGCTCTGCGGTTACCGTAGCCATTACTCGTCCTCGCTTTCAGTTGCCTCTGGTTCTCATGCGGCCAGGCCACCGTCCACGGTGAGCACCGCGCCGGTCACGTAGCTGGCCTCGTCAGAAGTCAGGAAGCGCACGCACGCGGCGACCTCGTCCGGAGTGCCGACGCGCCTGGCGGGGATTGCCTGGAGGACCTCCTTCGACGCTCCGCCGATGAACTCGGTGTCGATCAGTCCGGGCGCCACCGCGTTGACGGTCACCCCGCGGCGAGCCACCTCGACGGCCGAGGTTTTGGTCAGCGCGATCAGCCCCGCCTTGGCGGCGGAGTAGTTTGCCTGCCCGGGGTTGGCCCGCAACGCGACCGCCGATGAGATATTGACGATTCGCCCGGAACGCGCCCGCAACATCGCCTTGAGCGCGCGACGGGTCAGCCGGAAGGCGGCGGTCAGGTTGGTCTGGAGCACCGAGTCCCACGCCTCGTCCCCGAGCGACGGAGTGAGATCGTCGCGGCTGATCCCGGCGTTGTTCACGAGCACCAGAACGGGCCTGTCGAAGTGCGACTCGAGCGCCCCGAACAGCTCGTCCGGAGCATCCCGATCGGCGACGTCCGCGGCGAGCGCAAGCGCCTGGCCGCCCCCGCGTTCGATCTCGCTGACCACCGCCTCGGCGCCGTCGCGATCGGCGCGGTAGTTGACGCCGACGCGCCAGCCGTCCCGCGCCAGTGCGCGTGCGATAGCCGCGCCGATGCCGCGCGATGCGCCCGTCACGAGCGCGCTGCCATCGTGAGAACCCGCCGGCTCAGGCATCTTCCGAGCCTCCCCACTCGAGCACGCCGGCTCCCCAGGTGAAGCCGGCGCCGAACGCGCTCAGCAGCACCCGCGCGCCGGGCCGAAGGCGGCCCTCGCGCTCGGCCGCGGCGAGGCCCAGCGGCAACGTGGCCGCCGAGGAGTTGCCGAGGTTCTCGATGACGTCCACGACACGATCCGGTAGGAGCTGAAGCTTTTCCGCGAGCGCGCGGAGAATCCTGCCGTTGGCCTGGTGGTAGACGAACAGGTCGATGTCCTCGAGCGTCAGGCCGGCACCCGCGACGGCGGCGAGCGTCGCCTCGCCCATCCGGGCCACCGCGTTGCGGTAGACCTCGGGTCCGTCCATGCGCAGCTTGCGGTCCGTGTGACCGATGTGGATCGCGGCGGCGCCCGAGCCGTCGGCGCCCAGCACGATCGGACCGATCGACCCGACCTCGCCGGCGGCGGGTCCGAGCACAACCGCGCCGGCGCCGTCGCCGAACAGCGGCGCCGTCCGCTTGTCCTCCCAATCGACGATCCGGGTGGTGAAGTCGGCGCCGATCAGCAGGATGCGCTCGGCTCGCCCGGTCTCGATCTGGGCGGCGCCGAGCGACAGCCCGGACAAGAAACCTGTGCACGCGGCGCCGAGATCGATCGCTCCGGCGCGGTCCGCGCCAACCGCGTGCGCCACGATCGGGGCCGCGTTGGGCATGAGCTCGTCCTGGGTCAGCGTCGCCACCAAGACCAGATCCACGTCGGCCGGATCCACCCCTGCGCGGTGCAGAGCAGCCGAGCCCGCCCGGGCGGCGAACTCCGACAGCCGCTCGTTCTCGGCGGCCACGGGCCGCGTGCGGATCCCGGTGCGCGAAACGATCCAGTCCTCGCTGACGCCGAGACGCTCGGCGAGCTCCGCGGTGGTGAGGCGGGCAGCCGGGATCTCGGCTGCCACAGATAGGATCGCGGGACGCGCCGGCGCGAGCGCCGACCGCGCCGGCTCGGCGGTAGCGTGGGTGCGCCGCTCGATACGTGACGGGTCAAGCACTGGCCAGCTCGACGTCTCTGAGCGTGCGCTTGACCAGACCGGTCAGCACACGTCCCGGCCCCACCTCCACGAAGCGCTCGGCGCCGCGCTCACGCATGGCCAGCAAGGTCTGGCGCCATCGCACGGGCATGGTCAGGGCCTGCGCGAGCTGCTCGCGAACGTCTTCGAACGGCGCGGCGGTCACCGCGGAAAAGACGGTGGCGTGCGCGGCGGCCGAGATCTCGATCCGCTCGAGCGCGGCGGAGAACTTCGGCACCGCCTCGGCCATCATCGGCGAGTGGAATGCGCCGGTCACGGGCAGTTCCATGGCGCGCAACCCAAGCTCCTTCGCCGCCGCGCTCGCGTCCTGGAACCCGGAGCGATCGCCCGACAGCACCACCTGCTGGGGCGAGTTGTCGTTGGCCACCGCCAGCCCGTGCGACTCGGCCAGCTCGTGGGCATGATCGGCCGCGCCAGCACCCAGCAGCGCGAGCATGCCGCCGTCGCCGGCGCGCTCGCCCGAGTCCTGCATCAGGCTGCCCCGTAGCGCGACCAGCTCGAGCCCGTCGCGTTCGCGCAGGCAGCCGGCGACGACCAGCGCGGCCAGCTCGCCCAGCGAATGCCCGGCCATGAAGTCTCCGGGCGGTCGTCCCAGGGCGGCCCAGCCGGCCAGGCTCGCGCAGAAGATTGCCGGCTGGGCGAACTTGGTGCCATCCTCGACTCGCGCGAATGGATCCTCGCCGACGATCTCCTCGGCGAGCGCCAACAGATCCGGCCGCACCTCGGCGACCGCCTCGTGCATCTCGGATGTCTGGCTGCCCTGACCTGGAAACAGGATCGCGGTAACCGCCATTCTGATATCACCCTACGCGGCACCTCGGATCCGGATACACGGGCCCTGCGGACTTCCCCCCGTTCGGGGGGAGGCTGAACCTTGAGCCTTCCCGAGCCAAATTCATCCTCCGCCGCACTCGTCACCGGTGCCTCGTCGGGCATCGGCAGCGAGATCGCGAAACTGCTCGCGGCGCGCGGTTACGCGCTGGTCCTGGTGGCGCGGCGCAAGGACCGGCTGGTGGCACTAGCCGACGAGCTGAGCGACGAGTGCGGCGTGCGGGTGGAGACGATCGCCGCCGACCTCGGCGAGCCGACGCCGCGCGGCCGGATCGCGGGACGGATCGAAGAGCTCGGCGTCGAGGTCGAGGTCCTCATTAACAACGCCGGCTTCGCCACCGGCGGAGAGCCGTTTTACGAGGCCGACCCCGAGCGGGAGATCGAGCAGGTGCGGGTCGATGTCGAGGCGGTGGTGGCGCTCACCTCGGCCTTCCTGCCGGCGATGGTGAGGCGTGGGCGAGGAGCAATCCTCAACGTCGCCTCGACCGCCGGGATGCAGCCGATTCCCTACTCCGCCGGCTACTCGGCCGCCAAGGCCTACGTGCTGACCTTCTCCGAGGCCATTCATCAAGAGGTACGCGGCCTCGGGGTCACCGTCACGGCGCTGGCTCCCGGCCCGGTTGATACGGATTTCTGGCAGACCGCCGGCTGGGAGACGACGACCGGCAAGTCGTTCGAGCGTTCGGTCCCCGGCGCGCTGATCTCGCCCCAGCAGGCGGCTCGAGCCGCCGTCGAGGGGCTCGAGCGCGGGGAGCGCGTGGTGGTGCCCGGCCTGCCGATCCGCGCGGCGATGCTGGCCGGCCGCTACATCCCGCACGCGGTCAAGCTGCCGGCGCTCGCGCGCTTCATGAGGCCTCCGGACAGGCGCTAGCTCCGGCTGCCGTCGGACTTTGGCGATGGAGGTAACACATGCGTACCTTCAGCGCCAAAGAACTCATGGGTGCCCGCGGATCCCAACTCCTAGCCCAGGAGCCCGATCCGCTGGGCCCGCTGCACCGCCTCGGCCCGGTTGCGCGCCCGCAACTTGCGGTACAGCACGCTGGTGTGCTCCTTGACCGTGTGCGGTGAGAGGTACAGGCGCTCGGCGATCTCGCGGTTGGTCGAGCCGCCGGCGATCAGGTCGAGCACTTCGCGCTCGCGCTCGGTGAGCAGCGGCGCCGGCTGCTCGGCCTTGGTGGGAAACGCGGTCATCCCGAGCCCGACCCGGCGGACCGCCGCGGCCACCCTCGCCGCCTCCCAGTCCTTGGAGACGAATCCGGATGCCCCCGCCGCCCGCGCCGCCGCCGGGGACATCCGGCCGGCTCCCGAGATCAGAAGCACGCGGGTGGCGGGCGACGCCTCGCGGATCGCCGCCGAGAGCTCGGCGCCGGACTCGCCGGCCAGGAACAGGTCGACCAGCGCGACGTGCGGCTTGTGGGCCCGGGCCAGCGCGATCGCCTCCGCGCCGGTGCGGGCCTGAAAGAACCGCTCGACCCACGGCTGCTCGCCCAGCAGCACGCGAAAGCCCCAATGCACGACGTCGTGATCGTCGACGACCAGCACACGGAGCCGCTCGTCCATCATTCGACGTCCTGCTGCAGGGGCACCACCAGGCGCACGCGCCAGCGGTCGCCGTCCACCGCGCCGGACTCAACACTACCGCCCTGCTGAAGCGCCTCGAACGCGGCCAGGCGCAGGCCCATCCCGGGCTCACCGGTGCCCGGGCGCGCGCCGTCGTTACGGACCTCGAGCGTGAAGTTCCGCTCGTCGCGCGAGACCGCCACCTCCACGCGTGTGGGGTGGGCGTGCTTGGCGATGTTGCGCAGCGCCTCGGCCAGCACCGACTGGGCCAGCGGTTCGACGTCGGCCGGGACGGTCGACTCTCCGTGCCAATCGACCGCGACGACCACTCCGGGCGATTTCCGGACTCGCTCGAGCTCGACGGCCAGGCTCGTCCCGGTCTCGGCCGGAAGCGGCGCGAGCGGCCGCTCGAGCGCACGCCGCAGGTCGCTCAGCGCCTCCTGCATCTCGATCCGGCAGCGCTCGCGCTCGGCGCGATCCAGCGGCTGTTCGGCGCCCAGCGCGAGCGACACCCCGAACAGGCGCTGGAGCACGCTTTCGTGGATCTCCCGAGCCAGGTCGAGCCGCTCGCCCAGACGGCGCATGCGCTCCTGCTGACGCGTTACGTTGCGCGCGGCGGCCACTAGCGCTGCCGTCTTGCCCAGGGTCCACAGCAGGTGGCGTTCGCCGTCGGAGAGCTCGAACCGACCACCGCCCCGGTCGGCGCAGATCACGCCGTACGCGTAGCCCCCCGCGCTCATCGGCGTGCACACCACCGTGGTGACGCCGAGCAGCTGGGCGTACTCGGGCGGGACCGCCTCCTCGATGCCCTCGGAGACCACGACCACCTGGTCCTCCAGCAGCGCGCGCTGGGCGATGGGCGTGTTGACGAGCGTCGGCCTGATCCCCGACAGCTGCTCGAACGGGATCCCGTGGGAGCCGATCGCGCGCACGCGCCGACGCGCCGCGTCGGCCATGAAGACCGCCGCGCGGCGCATCGTGGTCAGGCGGCAGATCGCCTCGCAGATCCGGTCATAGAACTCGGTTGGCGACGTGTGCATGTCGATATCGCCCAGCAGCTCGACGAACACCTCGAGCGGCTCGACGCCGGCGAACAGCGACGGCGGCGACGCGCTGGGCTGCTCGACGCTCACCTCACGCTCTCAGGTCGTCTGGCCCGCCGGCGCTGTCCAGCCGGGCTAGGCAAGACCGCCGGCGGCCAGGCGCGGCAGCTCATACCGACGCCGGATCTCATACAGCGTCGTGCGCTCCGCCGCCGGCCGGCCCGCCCGGTGCGCCGCCGCGACGAGCTCGTCGGGAGTCAGAAGAACCCCGTGGTAGCTGCCCGCCATGCGTGAGATCGACTCCTCCATCAGCGTTCCGCCCAAGTCGTTGACCCCCCAGCGCAGCGATTCGGTCGCGGCGTCGAGCCCCATCTTGACCCAGCTGGCCTGGAGGTTGGTCACGGTGCGGCCGAGCGCGAGGCGAAACGCCGCGGTGTGCTTGAGATTCTCCTCGCGCGAGATCTCCTCCACTCCGTGGGTGCGCCCGAGCAGCGTGTGGAACGGAATGAACGAGAGCGGCACGAACTCGGTGAACCCGCCGGTGCGTTCTTGCAGCTCTCGCACCACCCGCATATGCTCGGCCAGCTCCCAGGGCTCCTCGACGTGGCCGAACATCACGGTCACGGTCGAGCGGATGCCCTCGGCGTGCGAGGCCTCGATAATCTCCACCCACCTCGCCACGGGCAGCTTGTTGGGCGAGATCCGCTCGCGCACGCCGTCGTGCAGGACCTCGGCGGCGGTCCCGGGCGTCGACCCGAGCCCGGCCTCGCGCAGGCGGTCGAACACGGCGCGCGGCGCCAGCCCGGAGACGTCGCACATATGCGCGACCTCCATCGGCGAATAAGCGTGCAGGTGCAGCTCCGGGGCGGTTCGCTTGGCCACGCGCAGCCACTTCTCGTAGTCCTCGAGACCCCAGGCGGGATGGATGCCGGATTGCATGCAGATCTCCGTGGCGCCGAACGCGACGGCGTCTTGGACCCTGCGCACGAACTCCTCCTCGGAGTGCTCGTAGGCGTCTGGCGAGCGCCGCGACTGACCGAAGCCACAGAACGCGCAGCCGACCGTGCAGATGTTCGAGACGTTGATGTTTCGGTTGACCACGAACGTGACCGTGTCGCCGGCCAGTTCGGTGCGCAGCTCATCGGCGGCCGCGCGCATCTCCTCGATCACCGACGGACGAGTCTCGGCGAATAGCGCGGTCAGCTCCTCGAGCGTGAGGGCGGCCCCGTCGCGGCCCCGCTGTATCGCCCGCGGTGCGGCATCGTCGGCCACGTGCAAATCGACCCGCCGGCCCGATCCGCGGCGCGGGATGAACGACCAATATCGCGCCTTGATCACGTCCATCACCGGCCGGGAGATCCACGCAGGGTCGATGTACTCGGGATAGACGCACAGCCGCTCGGACAGGGCGAGCCCTTCGGCGCGCAGCCGCTTGCGCACCTCGCTGGGCGATGGGAAGGGGTGCTCGGGTGAGATGTGATCCCCGTTGGCGCTCAGCCCGCCGAGGTCGGTCGCCCCCGCTCGAACCAGTTCGGTCCACCAGCCCGACAGATTCGGCGGGACCTGGATCCCCACGCCGGGCATCAGCCGCCGCGCCTCGCCAACCAGGCGTTTCATGTCCTCGAGCGTGACCTCGCACGCCCACGCCGGCGCGTCGAGCCGCGGGCCATCCCAGACTCCGGTGCGCCAATACTCGCGGGTGGCGGCATCGGCGATCCGGGCGGGCTCGCGCCCGTAGTAGCTCTGATGGGGCACGTAGTTTTGGAGGATCACTTCCTGGATGTGCCCGTGGCGTTGGTGCAACTCGACCAGCTGTTCGAGCGCCGCGACCCGCTCCTCCTCGCTCTCGCCGATCCCGACCAGGATCCCGCTCGTGAACGGGATCTTCAGCTCCCCGGCGGCCGCAATCGTCTCGATCCGCCGAGCTGGGTGCTTGGTCGGAGAGCCCTGGTGAACGACCAGACCTGGGTTGATCGACTCGAGCATCAGGCCCTGCGAGGCGGTGACCTCCCGCAGACGGGCGAGCTCGTCGCGGCCCAGCACGCCCAGGTTGGTGTGCGGGAGCATCCCCCGCTCCAGCGCGCGCTCGCACGCCCACACCACGTAGGAGACGAAATCGTCGTGCCCATAGGACCTCAGCCGCGCCGCCACGTCCGCGTTGACCTCCGGCGCCTCGCCGGTGAGTACGAGCAGCTCCTTGACGTGATGGCGTGAGACGGCCTGGTCGAGGATCTCGAGAACCTCATCCGGCGAGTACAGATGCGCCTTGTGCGTCGCGAACGCGCAGTACTTGCAGTAGCAGCGGCAGGTCCGCGACAGCGACAACGTGAGATTCCGGCTGAAGGTGACACGGCGGCGCATGCGCGGCAGATTCTACGGAGCACCTATCCTGGCCCGGCCCATGCGCCGACCCATGCTCGTCGCGGCCTGCATGCTGGCCCTCGTCATCGCCGGTTGCGGCTCGGGCTCCTCGGCGACCCAACCGTCGCTCCGCGGCGCCACCCTGATGCTCGACTTCACCCCCAACGCGGTGCACGCCGGGATCTACTCGGCGATCGGCCGCCACTATGTGCGAAACCTCGGCTTACGGCTGCACGTGATCGCCCCCACCGCCTCGGCCGACCCGATCAAGCTGCTCGAAACCGGGCGGGTGAACTACGCCATCCTCGACATCCACGACCTGGCGATCGCCCGAGAGCGCGGCCAGGACATCGTCGGAGTGATGGCGATCGTCCAGCGCCCGCTCTCGTCTGTGATCGCGGCGCCGGATGTCGAGACGCCGCGTGCGCTCCCCGGCAAGACGGTCGGGATCACCGGCGTACCCAGCGACACCGCCGTGCTCCGTTCCATCGTATCGGGCGCGGGGGGCGATCCGGCCAGCGTCAAGACCATCACGATCGGCTTCAACGCCGTGGCCGACCTGCTGGCCGGGCGGGTGGCCGCCGCCACTGCCTTCTGGAACGACGAGGGCCAGACGATCCAGAGCAAGCGGCCGGGCTTTCACATCTTCCGGGTCGACGAGTTTGGCGCTCCGTCGTACCCGGAACTCATGCTCTGCGCGACGCGGCGCACGATCACGCGCAACGCGAGCCTGACCCAGAAGGTGGTGGACGCGCTCGTGTACGGCTACGACTTCACGCAGTTCAACCCGTCCCGGAGCGCCAGGGATCTCGAGGAATTCGTGCCCGGGCTCGACCCAAGGCTCGTCCGGGCGCAGTTGAATGCGCTGCTGCCGGCGTTCCAGGGGCCCGACCACCGGGCAGGCGAACTGGATCCCGCGCGCCTGCGAGCGTGGGCGAGTTGGGAGGCTAGGTTCGGGATCGTCCGCCGCCCTCCCGACGTGGCGCGGGCGATCGACCCGAGCTTCGCTGCAGGCGTGCCGACGCCGGCCCCTGGGGGTTGATGGCCGACCCGGGTCCTAAGCTGACCTTGACCACCTCTGCGGAGCCACATAGTCTGCGCCTGGCATACGACGAGAGGGGTAGGTGACGATGAAGGGTCGTGTCCTTGGCTTTCTCGCCGGCGCCGCGCTGGTGCTGGCAGGTCTCGTGTCGGCGGCGAGCGCCGCCGCGCAGACGGCTCCGGGTGCCCCCGGTGCCCAAAGCTACTTCGATCTCGCGCGCAAGGACTGCGTCGGGACCGCCCGCAACACCGCGTCGAAGGTCTGGTTCACGATCGCCGACGGCGTGCTGTCGGACACCTACTGGCCGACGGTCGACGCGACCAACGTTCACACCCTCCAGTACCTGGTCACCGATGGGAGCACGTTCACCGACCTGCAGACGCGCGATATGCGCTACCAGGTCGTGCCGGATCCGACCGGGATGAGCTGCACGATCGTGGCATCCAGCGTCACCCACGGCTACCGCATCGCCACCACGTACATCGCTGATCCGGCGCGCAACGCCGTCCTGATGCGCGTCCGCTTCGACGGCCCGCGCGGCGACCGGCTGTACGCGCGGCTCGATCCCCTCGCCGGCGGCACCGGAGGCGGCGGCTCGCAGAACGCGGGCGGGAACTCGGCGGTGGTCACCGGCCAGAACGTCCCGGTCGCCTTCAACACCAACACGGTCACCAACGCCGTCAACCGGGACTACGCGGTGCCCACCTATATGGCGCTTGAGTCCTCGAACGGCTTCTCGACTGCCAGCGTCGGCTACGCCGGCACCCCGAGCGACGGCCAGGCCATGCTCGATTCGCAGCACACGCTGACTCCCTACGACTCCGCGCCCGACGGGCACGTGGCCTTGACCGCCGGCCTGCGGCTGCCGCGCCGGGGAACCGTCGATCTCGCGCTCGGGTTCGGCACGACCCAGAACCAGGCTTTGTCGATGGCCGGCAACTCGGTCGGGCAGCGGTTCGGCGACGTCTGGTCGCGGTACGAGAAGCAGTGGTTGCGCTACGACCAGGGACTTCGCCACCCGTCGCTGCGACTCGGTCTCGCCGCCGTGCGCGAGTACTACGAGTCGGTCAACGTCGTCAGGGCCAGCGAGGACAAGACGTTCCCGGGCGCGATCGCAGCCGGTCTCGCCTCGCCGTGGGGACAGGCCGTCCCCGCGGGCGACTTGACCGACGGTAAGCCGACCTACTTCGGCTCTTACCGCGAGGAGTTCTCGCGCGACATGTACGAGGCGTTCACCGGATTGCTGGTCGCCGGCGACATCCGCACGGCCCAGGACGCCACCAGATTCCTGTTCGACCGCCAGCAGCAGCCCGACGGGTCGATGCCGCGCAACTCCCTGCCCAACGGCAAGCCGGCGCCCGACACCGGCGGACTCCAGCTCGACGAGTGCTCCTACCCGATCCTGATGGACTGGCAGTCGGGGCTCGCCGGCGACGCCACGCTCTACCGCCAGCACGTGATCCCGGCCGCCGACTTCGTCGTCGCGCACGGTCCATCCGATGGATCGGAGCGCTGGGAGGAGCAGAGCGGTTACTCGCCGTCGACAATCGCGGCCGAGATCGCCGGGCTGACCGCGGCCGCCGCGATCGCCAGGGTCAACCACGACCCGGCCCACGCCCGGGTCTACCAGGCGACGGCGGACGACTTCGCGCGGAACATCAAGGGCTGGACGGTGACCACGACCGGCCCGCTGGCCCCCCGGTACTTCATCCGGGTCTCCAAGACGGGCGATCCGAACGCGGCCATCACTTACAACCTGGGCAACGGCAGCATCGTCGCCGACCAGCGTTCGGTCATCGACCAGGGGTTCCTCGAGCTGGTCCGGCTAGGCGTTCTGCCGGCTAGCGACCCTGACGTCCAGGCGTCGCTGGGCGTCGTCGACAAGGTGATCGAGCGGCAGGTTCCGACCGGCACGGGTTTCTACCGCTACGGCACGAGCACCCCCGGCTCCGAGGACGGCTACGGGGACTGCTGGACGCCGGATCCGACCAGCTGCTCGCCGGACGGCAAGCCGTGGCCGACCGGCAATGTCGGGTCGGGCCACCTGTGGCCCGTTCTCAGCGGCGAGCGCGGTGAATACGACGTCGCCGGCGGCGATGCCCAAGATGCCGGCGCGCTGCTGGCCTCCATGCGCAACATGACCTCGGGCCAGGGCCTCGAGCCCGAGCAGGCCTGGGAGGATCCCAACCTGCCTGCCTCGCCATTCGGCGCCGATCCGACGATCGCCTCGATCGGCTTTTCCACCGGGCATCCGGCCGGATCGGCCAGCCCGCTCACCTGGGCTCAGTCGCAGTACGCGCGGCTCGCCCTGGCGCTGAGCGCCGGACACAATCTCGAGACGCCCAGGATCGTGACCAACCGCTACGTGACGCACGGCATGCCCGGGACGCTGCCGCTCGCCGTCATCTCGCCGGCGAATGGCGCTCGCATCGGCGCGAGCGCCGTCACCGTCACCGGGACCACGAGCTCCGGCGCGCGTGTGACCCTGGAGGCCTGGAACAGCTTCGCGTTGCCGGCGGCGATCGCATCGACCACGGCCGACTCATCGGGCAACTGGTCGGTCTCGATTCCCGTCAGCTTCGGGGCCACCACGATCACGGCCACGGCCGTGTCGGGGCGAAGCACCGGGTACGCCCAGGTGGCGGTCAGCAACGCGATGCTGCCGGGCACGCAGGTGCTGAGCGCGACCGATCCCGCCGGCGATGACAACGGGCCGGGCACCTACCAATATCCGACCGACCCCGCGTTCCAGCCCGGGGCATTCGACCTGACCGGTATGACGATCAACGAGACCGCGAGCGACGTATTCCTTCAGGTGGGCATCCGCAACCTTGCGTCGACCTTCGGCTCGTCGTTCGGAGCGCAACTGCTGGACTTCTACGTCCACGATCCATCGGGCACGAACTTCTCGACTGCCGCACCATTCGCATCCCGGAACTACAGCATCGCTCCGGCCGATGCTTGGAGCGAACGAATCGAGGCGCAGGGTTTCGCACCCGTCGTCTGGGTCGACGCGACGGGGAAGTCGCTCGGTACCGGGCAGCTGGTGGTCGACCAGACGGGAAACACCGCCACCGTGGTTGTGCCGCGAGCTGCCTTTGGCAATCCTGCCTCCGGCTGGGTCTTCACGGTCGCCTTGACCGGGCAGGACGGGTTCAGCTCCGACCAGGCACGGGCGTTCACGGCCACACCCGGAGCGTTCACGTTCGGCGTGTGTGCGCCCGGCGGCACCAGCCCGATCTGCTCGGTCGATCCGGGCAGCGTGCCGAAGGTGATGGACACGATCCCGCCGTCGGGTGTCTCGCAGGCCACCGAACTCGACCCGACACGGGGACCCGTCGTGGTTCAGGGCGTGGCCGTACCCTAGTCGCTCGCTTCCTCCAGGAGGCGCGTCACCAGGCTCGGGCCCTCGCGCGCCATACGCGACCGCGGGATGACCAGGTCGAATCCCGTCTGCTCGGCCTGCGCGCGGACGTCCTGCTCGACATGCGAGTAGAAGGCGAGCGTCTTGACGCCGGCGTGATCGGTCGCAGTCACCTGCCCGATCCGCGCGCCGGCGTCAGCGGTCAGGTCTACGACCAGGACCTGCGCGCCGGCCAGCTCATTCCGCAGCGCGTCCGGGTCTGAGAGCAGCACCGCGTCGTGGCCGGCGGCGCGGAGCGAGCCGAGCACATTCGAGCCGAACAGCAGGTCGGGGATGAAGGCAATGACGCGCGCCAACGCCGGCGTGGCCTTACTGAGCCCGGAGGCGCCGGAACTCCTGGCGCGCCGACTCCGGCCGGCCCCACATCTGGGTGATCTCGACGCGCCCGGTGCGAACCTCTCGCACGGCCAGCTCCCCCTCGATCCCGGCCTCGTCGAGCAGCTTGAGCGCGGCGTGCACGGCCGGCACCGCGGCCGCGTGCCCAAAACGGTGCGCGACGAGGATCCGCCAGTGCCAATCGTTCTTCGAATAGGGCTGCGGGTAGCAGACGACCAGCAGCACCGCCGCGTCGACATAGCGGCGCTCGTCGAAGATGCGCAGGTCGAGCTCGAGGTCGGTCCAGTCGTCGGGCAGCGAATCGACGATCTGCTGGAAGGTGTCCGCGAGGTCCATGTGCCGGCGAAGGCTAGCGTGGCTCAGTCGTCTAGCCGCCGAAGACCTGCTGATACAGCAGGAACAGGTTCAGGCCGGTGACCAGGACCGCGCAGCCCCAGGCCAGGACGGTGGTGATCGGACGGTTGACGTGGGCGCCCATCACATCGCGCCGGCTGGTCAGCATCACCAGCGGGATCACCGCGAGGGGGATGCCGAACGACAGCACCACCTGGCTCAGCACCAGCGCGTCGGTAGGGTTCATGCCAAACGCGAGGATCACCAGCGCCGGGATCATGGTCAGCGCGCGCCGGACCATCACCGGGATCCGGACGTTTATGAAGCCCGCCATCACCACCTGGCCCGCGTAGGTGCCGACGCTCGACGAGGATGCGCCCGACGCGAACAGCGCCACCGCAAAGGCGAGCGCCGCGCCGCCCCCGACCAGGCGGCCGAACTCCATGTGCGCCTGCGGGATCGTGCTGAGGCCGGACAGCTCGGGGGTGTGGAACAGCTTGGCCGCGATCGCCAGCATCGCCAGGTTCACCAATCCGGCGATTCCGAGCGCGACGATCACATCGAACCGCTCGAACCGCAGGACGCGCGCCTTTTCGGCATCACCCTGGACCGGCATCCGCCCTTGGGTGAGCGCCGAATGCAGGTAAATCACGTGCGGCATCACGGTCGCGCCGATGATCCCAACGGCCAGGTACAGCGAGCTGGTCCCGCTCAGGCCGGGAATCAGCCCGTGCAGGGAGTCCTGCGCGGACGGCCCGATCTTCAACGTCTCGTAGAGCAGGCCGAGGAAGATGATCCCGAGCAGCGCGGTGATGGCCAGCTCGAAGCGCCGGAAGCCGTGGCGCTGGAGCTCGAGTATCACGAAGGCGATCGCGCCGGTCATGATGCCGGCTGGGAACAGCGGCACGCCGAACAGCAGATTGAGGCCGAGCGCGGCGCCGAGGAACTCGGCGATGTCGGTCGCCATCGCCATCACCTCGGCCTGCACCCACATCCCCCAGGTGAGCGGCCGGGGCCAGCCTTCACCGATGTGCTGGGGCAGGTTCTGGCCGGTGACGATCCCGAGCTTGGCCGACAGGTACTGGATCAGCATCGCGACCAAGTTCGCCAGTAGCACCACCCACAGCAGCAGGTAGCCGAACTTCGCGCCGCCCTGGAGGTTGGTGGCGAAGTTGCCGGGGTCGACGTAGGCGATCGAGGCGACGAAGGCCGGGCCGAGCATCGACAGCGTGGCGCGCAGACGGCCCTTGGCCAGGAGCTCTTCGAGTGGGCTGCGGACCGCTACGGCGTCGCGGAGGGCAACCGCCGCCCCGTCTGCCGCGACGCCCTCGAAGGCGGGCTCGGGAATCGGGCCGGGGGCTGGAGTCACCGGGTGACCTCCACCCGCATGGCGCGGGCCAGGGCGCCGCCCAGCACCTGGATCCGGTCTCCGAAGCGGACGAACAGCGGGCCGTCAAAGGGCTGCTTCTCGATCACCTCGAGGTGGTCGCCGGGGCCGACCCCGCGCTCGGCCAGGAACCGGAGCATCTCCGGGTCCGAGTCGGACACGCGGGCGAACGTGCCCCGTGTGCCTGGCTCGAGCGATTGGAGGCTGTGCGTGGTCCCCTCTTCGATGGTCAGCTCCCGGGTCGGGATCGGATCGCCGTGCGGATCGTGGGTGGGGTCGCCCAGCTTGGCCGCGATCAGCTCCTCGAGCTCCTCGGACAGGACGTGCTCGAGCACCTCAGCCTCCTGGTGAACCCGATCCCACGGCACCCCGAGTGTCTCGACCAGGTACAGCTCGAGCAGGCGGTGGTGGCGCATGACCTCGAGCGCGACGCTGCGCCCGTCCGCGGTCAGCGACACCCCCCGATAGGGCTCGTGCTCGACCAGCCCGAGCTCGCCGAGGCGCTTGACCATCCCGGATGCCGACGCCGCCGTGACGCCGAGGCGCTCGGCCAGCGCGTTGGTGCTGACGGGCTCGCAGTCGCGCCGCTCGAGCGCGTAGATCGCCTTCGTGTAGTCCTCAATCGCTTGCGAGCGCGTCTCCAGGAGTGCCATGACAAAAGTTATGGTAGGCCTAAATTTGAATTATGCAAGTGCAAACGTGACGCCTCGTATCCTCTTCCGCATGGCCTCTGTGGGCACTGTGAGCGCCGAATACCGCACGATCACCGAGGCGTGCGGGTGGCTCGAGCGCTCTGAGCGGGGAAAACTCGCCCTGTCCGGCGCCGACGCCGCGACGTTCCTGCAGGGTCAGGTGACCAATGACGTGGAGGGGCTTGCCGTGGGCGCGGGCTGCTACGCCGCGTTCCTCACCGCGAAGGGCAAGATGCTCGGCGACGTCAGGATCCTGAACACAGGCCACGAGCTGCTGATGGACACCGAGCGGGTCGCCCTCCAGGCGCTGTTCAACATGATCCGCCGGTTCAGCCTGGGCTACGCCCTCGAGTTGCACAAGCGGACGCTGGAGCGTGGGCTTCTGTCGTTGATCGGCCCGGACGCCGTCGCGATCGCCGGTGTCGAGTACCTGCCGGCGCAGGAAAACGCACACGGGCCCGCCTCCGTGGCCGGGGTCCAGGCGCGCGCGATCCGGACCGACACCGGGATCGACCTCCTGTGCGACGCCGGCGATGTAGAGGCGCTACGCGCCGGGCTCGAGGACGTCGGCGCGCTTGCTGTGGGCGAAGCTGCGGTCGAGTGCCTTCGGGTCGAGCGCGGGCGACCGCGCTACGGGATCGACTTAGACGACACGGTCATCCCCCAGGAGGCGGGGCTCAACCAGCGCGCGGTGTCGTTCACCAAGGGCTGCTATGTGGGTCAGGAGACGGTGGCGCGGCTGTATTACCGCGGCAAGCCGAATCGCAACCTGCGCGGGCTGAGGCTCTCCGGGCCGGCCGAGCCGGGCGAGGAGTTGACCTTCGAGGGCCGGGCCGTGGGACGGATCACGAGCGTCGCGCTGTCGCCGCGATTCGGCCCCATCGCGCTGGCTTTCGTCCGGCGGGAGGCGCCGGTCGGCACGACGGTGTCCGTCGGGTCGGGTGACGGATTGACCGGCGAGGTCACAGAACTGCCGTTTCGCTGAGCGCGGTCCGCTCGAGCAGCACCTGCGTGGTCTCGGGGTGCGAGGCCAGATATGTCGCGATGATCCTGAGCTCGTCGATCTCGTCGGGTGGGACGTGGGCGCCGAGCTCGCCGGCCCGGGCGGCGCGGCTGAGCGCCGCCTGATTGCGCCGCTCGAGGGCTTCGGTGTCCTCCGGCGCCGGCCCCCAATCGACCAGTCGACCGCCGGCGAGCCAGAACGCGTCCTGGCGGGCCTGATCGACCGGGTGCGCAGCCAGTACGAGCTTCGCCCTGACGTGTGTGGCCTCGAGCGCGCCGCCCAGCCGCTCCAGGATCACGGCCAGCCGACGCAGGCGGCGTCGTAGCCACGCGGCCCGTTCGTAGTGCTGCTTCGCCGCGGCTTCGCGCATCTGCCTGCGCACATGGGCGAGCAGTCGGTCGCGGCCGTCGGTCTCGCTTAGGAACAGCCGAAGCGCCTCGTCCAGTCGGCGGCGGTACAGGTTCGGGTCCAGATCACCCAGGCAGGGGGACAGGCAGCGGCCCATCTGACCGTAGGCCGAAGGATGCTCGCGGAGCTGCAGGCGCCGGCCGCAGTGGCGCAGCCCGAACAGCGAGTCGAGCTGCTCGACCAGCTCGTGCGCAAGTCGGCGGCCTTTGAGGGGCCCGATCGTGACGGCGTGGCCCGCGGCGGGCTCCGAGGCCACCTCGAGGATCGGAAACGGGATGTCGAGGCGGCAACGGATGTAGCACAGCCGCTCGTCGCGCCTGGTCAGGCGGATGTTGCCGGGCGGTCGGTGGCGCTTGATCAGCTGGTTCTCGAGCACGAGCGCTCCGAGCTCTGAGTTCGTGCTTTGGTAGTCGACCACGGTGGCCTGCACCGTCCAGTCGGCGGGCACGGTCGACGGCGCAAAATGAGCACGGGCGCGGCTCCGGATCGAGACCGACTTGCCGACGTAGAGGACGCGGCCATCGTCGGCGCGGAACAAGTAGACGCCCGGATCCTTAGGGAGCTCGGCGAAGTCAAGCTGCGGCGGCGGGGTGAGCGCGGGGACGCGTCGCTTGCGGCCGACGGCGCGCCGGCGCCGGCGGCTCGAGATCGCCACCGCATCGCCGATCGTCAGCGCGTTGGCGCACAGCCTCGGAAACAGCGCGCACAGCACGCGCGCGCATGTCTCCGCGTCCGCCAACGCCCGATGCGCGGTGTCGACTTCGATCCCCAGAGCGTCGGCGAGGACGCCCAGTCCGCGGCGCCGTTGCAAGGGCAGGAGCTTGCGTGCCAGCGCCGCCGTGCACAGCACCGGCGGGTTCGGCCACTCGAGGCCGATCAGCTCGAACCCGCGTCGCAGGACCCGGCGGTCGAACGGCGCGTTGTGGGCGACCAGCACCCGTCCGTTCAGACGCTCGGCCAGCGCCGGCAGCACCTCCTCCAGTCCCGGCGCCTCGGCCAGCATCTCCTGCGTGATCCCGGTGAATCGCTGGATGCCCCGTCCGAGGGGCCGGTTGCAGCGCACCAATGAGGACCATCGGTTGTGCAGCTCGCCGCCGCCCACCAGCACGGCGCCCAGCTCGGTCAACTCGCAGGCCTCGCCCGCCAGGCCGTTGGTCTCGGTGTCGACGACGAGGAACTCCGCCGTGGCGATCGCCTGCTCGAGCAGCGTCACCACCTGCGTGATACGCGCCGCCCCGGACGTTACGCAAAGAGGATTGCAGGCGGTCTGGACGTATTCGTCTTCAACGACTGGTCCGCCGGGTAGGATCGGCGGAACATCCTCGGGAAGGAGGTGAAGTGACCGCTACCGCCCCTGACCTCGACAAGCTCCGAGAGCTCGACGAGTGGACCCGCCGAGCCTGGCTGACCTACAACGAACGGCTCCGCGATCTCGCCGGCGACGAGTACGAGCGTGTCGAGAGCGATTCCTGGTCCGAGCTTCAGCGTGAACTGCGGCGTCTGGAACGCCGGCGGGCGTCGCTGACGCAGAATTCGACCTGAACCGGTCCTCACCCCGCTCCGCCCGCGATACGTTGACACCGATCGGTGCTGAGTTCGCGCCGACGGGTTTACTCTCGCGTAGGGTTCGCCCGCGGACCGGGATTCCAGGCAATCCGGTCCTTCAGCCGGTGTTGGAGAGGAGGGTTCTCGAGGATGTGCAGGTGGACGATCGGGATGCTCGCCCTCGGCATCATGGCTGTTTCTGCCTGCGGGTCGACTTCTAAGGGCGCCACCGCGCCCCGACCGCCGGCGCCGGTCAACCTGACCGTCTACATCGACGACAGTCGCGTGTCGGTCTCCCCGACCGCGGTCGGCGCAGGCCCGGTCGCGTTCATCATCACCAACCAGGCCAGCCAGGCCGAGTCGTTGTCCGTCCTGCCCTCCGGTGGCGCGGCCGAACAGCCGCTCGCGAACACCGGCCCGATCAATCCACAGGCGACCGCGCAGGTCACCGTCGATTTCGGCTCCCCCGGCCGGTACTCGCTCTGGACCGCTGCCGCCGGCGGGCCCGGCGGGGCGACCCGCGCCGCCTCGATCCGCATCGGCAAGCCGCGTCCGAGCAGCGACGACCAGCTCCTCCAGCCGTAGGCGGCGCGGCGCGAGCCCGGCTTCGAATGCTCCGGTAGGCGGACTGGCCTCGGTGAAGCTCGCCGGATGCCGGCGCAGGCGCCGTCCACGAACCGCCGCGGAGCGCCTCTCGCACATCCGCTTACTTTTGTGCAATACTTGCATGCGTGCAAGCAACTGAAATTCTCACGACGGCCGGTGGCGCGGATGGCGTCGCCGCGGCCGCGGATGGCGTCGCCCCGGCGATGCGCACAGACGGGCGAGACGACGATCTCGCCGGCGATCTCTTCGCGCTCGTCGTCTTCCTGCACAAGAACTGCAACTCCGACCTGTTCGAGGCGATCGGCGCCCTCGAGCTGACGCTCACGCAGATCAAGCTGCTGCACCATCTCGAGGACCAGCCCCGCGAACGGACGCTCAAGGAAGCGGCCGAACTGGTGCACGTGTCGCTGCCGGCGGCCAGCCGCCTGGTTGAGGACCTCGTACGACGTGGATTCGCGCAGCGACGAGAGGACGAGGAAGATCGCCGGATGAAGCGTGTCTGCCTCACTGACGCCGGGCGAATGGTGAGCCGCCGCCTTAACGCCGCCCGCCTGAGCGGGCTGAGCCAGTTCACCCAGACTTTGACCGCGCAGGAGCGACGCGCGCTCGCGCAGGCGCTGAATCAACTACTCAGGCGGAGCGAAGTCGCCGCCTGCCGCCCTGAGCTATGACCGAGCGGATCCTCGCGCACCGACACCGCCTGATCACGGACGAGAACAGCCGCTGGTGGACGCTGGCCGCCATGTGCTTCGCGCTGTTCATGCTGATGCTCGACAACACGGTGGTGAACGTCGCGCTGCCGTCGATCCAGCGCGACCTGAACGCTTCCCTAGCCTCGCTCGAGTGGACGGTCAACGCCTACACGCTGACCCTCGCCGTGCTCCTGGTGACGGGCGGACGGCTGGGCGACATCTTCGGCCGGCGGCGGATGTTCCTGTTCGGCGTGGTGGTCTTTGGCCTGTCCAGCCTGGCCATCGGGTTCGCGCCCAGCGACGGCTTCCTCGTCGCCTTCCGGGCGGTTCAGGGCGTCGGCGCGGCGTTCATGATGCCCGCCACCCTGTCGATCATCACCCAGGCCTTTCCACCCGAGCAGCGCGGAACCGCAATCGGCACGTGGGCTGGGGTCAGCGCGCTCGCGCTCGCCATCGGGCCGGTGGTCGGCGGCTTCCTGACCGAGTACGTCAGCTGGCGCGCGATCTTCTTCATCAACCCGCCCATCGCGGTCGTCGCGGTCGCCATGACGCTGTTCGCCACGCGCGAGTCGCGGGACGAGACGGTGGACAAGACCGTCGACTATGCCGGGATAGCGACCATCACGATCGGGCTGACCGCACTGGTGCTCGCGCTGGTCGAGGCCAACAGCTGGGGCTGGGGCTCGGTACGGGTGATCTGCCTGCTGGTCGCCGCGGCCAGCGCCCTGACCGCATTCGTGCTGATCGAGCGGCGGGTGAAGGCACCGATGGTCAACATCACATTCTTCAAATCGCGGACCTTCCTCGGAGCCAACCTGGTCGCGTTCCTCATCTCGTTCGCGATGTTCGCCCAGTTCTTCTTCCTGACGCTCTACCTGCAGAACATCCTGCACTACTCGCCGCTCCAGACGGGCATCCGGTTCCTGCCTTCGACGATCGTGATCATCATCATGGGCCCGCTGGCGGGCCGCCTGACCGACAAGGTCGGCTCGCGCCCGCTGATGACCCTCGGGTTGGTGGTCGTGGCCAGCGCGCTGGCTATCCAATCGCGGCTGACGGTCCACAGCGGCTACGGGCTGCTGCTGCCGGGATTCGTGCTCATGGGCCTCGGAATGGGGCTCGTGATGTCGCCGATGAGCACTGCGGCGATGAATGCCGTCGACCGCACCAAGTCCGGCGCGGCCTCCGGGCTTCTGGCGATGATCCGCATGGTCGGGAGCACGTTCGGAGTCGCGGTTATGGGCGCGCTCGTGGCGACGATCGGGCGGTCGAAAATTGACTCAGGCCTCCCCCATGTCGCCGCGTCGACGCGGGCAAAGGTCGCCGACGCCCTCGGGAGCGGCGGATCGCTGGGCGGCCACCACGCGCCGGCGCAGATCGTCTCGGTGGCCCGCGAAGCCTTCGTTTCGGCGCTCGGCACTGGTCTGACGGTCAGCGCCGCGGCGACGTTGCTCGGCGCGGTCGTGGCCTGGAAGCTGATCGCCCCGCGGATCAGGCAGCCGACTCCGGCCGCCGCCCCCGCCGGCGACGGCGAGGACGCGACCAAAGAAGTCACTCTCGTCTGAGCACCGCCACTCCTCGAGCTACACCCGAGTAGCATCCGGCGGACCTCCGGACCCGAGCGCAAAGAAGGTGCAGCACGAGTGGCCGTTGACTCAAGCCAAGTCGCACACGTCGAGACCGAGCCCGGCGAGCTCCCGCGGACGATGGCCGCCTGGGTGATCCGCGAGGAGCGCCAGGGGGAGCCGACCGACGCCTTCCAGATTGAGGAGATCGAGGTGCCGGAGCCCGGGGCCTTCGAGGTAATCGTGCGCGTGATGGCCGCCGGCGTGAACTTCAACAACGTGTGGGCGGCACTCGGCGAGCCGGTCTCGGTGTTCCGCTACCACCCCGACGAGGACCACCACATCGGCGGCTCGGACGCCTCCGGCGTCGTCTGGAAGGTCGGCCCGGGCGTCACCCGCTGGAGGCCGGGCGACGAGGTAGTGATCCACTGCAACCAGGCGTCCTACGAGGATCCCGAGGTTCACGGCCTCGACCCGCTCGCCGCCCCTTCCCAGCGGATCTGGGGCTACGAGACGAGCTGGGGCTCGTTCGCCCAGTTCTGCAAGGTCCAAGCCCAGCAGCTGCTCCCCAAGCCCGCCCATCTGGCCTGGGAGGAGGCCGCGGCCTACGGCCTGACTTACTTCACCGCCTACCGCATGCTGATCGACCGGTGCCGCCTCCAGGCCGGACACCGGGTGCTGATCTGGGGCGCGGCGGGTGGGCTCGGCGTGTTCGCCACCCAGCTGTGCGCGCTGACCGGCGCGGACGCCGTCGGTGTCGTCTCCAGCGAGGAGAAGGGCCAGCTGGCCAAGCAGCTGGGCGCGGTCGGGTACATCAACCGGTCGGAGTTCGCCGGCATGATGCGCCGTGGCGACGAGAACGTGGACGAGGAGCGCACGCGCTTCAAGGAGTCCCGGCGGTTCTGCAAGGCGGTCGAGGCGATCCTGAGCGAGCCGCCGGACATCGTGTTCGAGCACGTCGGCAAGGCCACCTTCCCCACTTCGGTGCTGGTGGTCAGGCCGTTCGGCAAGGTGGTGATCTGCGGCGCGACCTCGGGCTATCAGCTCGACTTCGACGTCCGCTACCTGTGGATGCGCCAGAAGGAGATCGTCGGCTCGCACTTCGCCAACGCATGGGAGGCGACCAAGGCCAACCAGTTGATCGATGAGTCCAAGGTGCGGCCGGTGCTGTGGCAGACCATGGGGTTCGAGAAGGTGGCCGAGGCGCACCAGCTCCTGCGGGACAACCGGCACTGTGGCAAGATCGCCATCCTGGTCGGCGCCACCGAGGAGGGCCAAGGCAAGACCGCCGAGGGTCTCGGCGCGATCCGAGCCGAGGTGGGCTCCTGATGGCCGGCGTGGTCCACATCGACTGGTACGCCACGATTCTGCGCCAGGAGCAGTTCGCCATCGAGGTCGGCTACGTGGCCCCGCTCGCGCTGCGCTACGGCGCGACCCAATACGCGGTCCACCGCTCACGCGACGACCGCTACAAGATCATGCAGATGGCCTGGTTCGAGACCAAGCAGGACTGGTACCGCTACTGGGACGGGATCGAGATGATCGAGTTCCGGCGCCGGAACCTCGGCCATTACCAGATCCCGGTCACCTACGTGTGGTACGACGAGCTGGTCGCGGGCGCGCTCGGTCCCGAGGTCGAGGCCGAGGCCGAGCCGGAGCCGACCGCGCCCGCGCCACCCGCGGCCGTCTGAAGGCGACGCAAAGCCGCGCCCGAAGTCCTATCCTAGGCGCCCGTGAGTCGTGCGCACAAGATCATCAATCTGATCGGCGTGCCGCTGCCCATGCTCGGGCTGATCGCCGCGATCGTGCTCCTGTGGGACCGAGCGGTCGGGCCCCTCGAGCTGGCCCTGCTGATTGGCCTGTACCTGGTCACCGCCCTCGGCGTGACGCTCGGCTACCACCGCATGTTCACCCACCGTGCGTTCGAGTCGAGCCGCGCGTTCCGCGCTGTCGTGGCCGTCCTCGGCTCGATGGCCGTGCAGGGTTCCGTGATCACTTGGGTCGCGGACCACCGCAAGCACCACACGTTCACCGACCACGAGGGCGATCCGCATTCGCCGCACCTGTCGGGACCAGGGTTCTGGGGGGCGGTCAAAGGTCTGTGGCACGCACACGTCGGCTGGCTGTTCGAGACCGTCGGCACGGCCGAGCGCGAACGCTTCGCCGCCGATCTGCTCAAGGACCGCGTGCTGCGTGTGATCGACCGCCTGTTCTTCCTCTGGGTCGGGCTCAGTCTCGCGATCCCGTTCGCGGTCGGATGGCTGGTGGGCGGCGGGCTGGGCGCGGCGCTCACCGCGCTGCTCTGGGGCGGTTTCGTCCGGGTGTTCCTGCTCCATCACGTCACCTGGTCGATCAACTCGGTCTGCCACTTCTTCGGGCGCAGGCGATTCAACATCGAGGATGAATCGCGCAACGTGTTCTGGCTGGCGCCGCTCTCGATGGGCGAGGCCTGGCATCACAACCACCATGCCTTCCCGACCTCCGCCTTTCACGGCCTGAGCCCGCTCGAGCGCGTGGCCGACCCGACGGGCCTGCTGATCGCCCTGCTCGAGAGACTGGGGATCGTCTGGAACGTGGTCAGAGTCAGCCCGGAACGTCAGCGAGCGAAAGCGCTTCCCCGGCGTGTGAGCCGGAGCCGGACCTAGCCCGACTCGAGCGGCGCCATCGTCAATCCGGCGCCTTCCAGCTGCGCCCAGTACCCCTCGGCCTCGTCGCGCGGACCGCTCCACACGATCGCGCAGCCCGTCTTGTGGATGCGATCGGCGAACCGGTATCCCTGAGCCAGGGTCACGCCGGGGATCACGCGGGACAGCGTCTCCGCCACGTGATCGAACGTGTTGTGGTCGTCGTTCAGGACGACGACCCGCCACAGCCCGCCCACACCGCTGCCGGGACCGCCGACGCGGGGCAGCTCAACCGTCTGCGACATCCGGCCCAGGATACCCGCCACCGCGCCACCCGAGCCCGGGCACCGCGGCTCACGCCGGCCCACCGCGCCAGCCGAGCCGCCAGCGCCACCGGCGCCGCCGCCAGCGCCACCGGAGCCGCCGCCAGCGCCACCGGAGCCGCCGCCAGCGCCACCGGCGCCCGTCAGCGGGGCTCACCCAGAGCGAACCGCCTCGCCTCGCTTGCGCCAATAACGCTCGAGGCCGGCGTACAGCTGCTCCGGGGGCGCGGCCTGCTCGTAGGCCGCCGCCGTCTCGGCGTCGACGTGGGCTGAGATCGCCGCACGGATCCCCTCGACGAACCCATCGAGATCCTGCTCACGCGCCCGTGCCGCCCAATCATCGAGCCGCCGCGAGAGCTCGGCCAACTGATCGTCCACGTCCTCGGTCGCGCCGAAGTGCGTCATGACCAGGCGGCGCGGCTTCCAGGCGGCGATCCGCTCGATCGAGGCATGCCACTTCTCGACGTCGATGTCCGGCGGCGGGCTCGGCGGGATCGTCAGCGGCGAGCCGGCGATCCGTACGCCGCCGGTGTCGCCCACGAAGGCCACGCCGTGATGCAAATAGGAGACATGGTGCGAGGCGTGCCCCGGCGTGTACGCGACGTCGAACTCGCCGTCGAGCAGCGTCTCGCCGCCGTGCAGGACCCGCAGGTTGGCCTCGGGGACGGGCACCATGTCGCCCCACAGCCGGTCCATGTCCTCGCCGTACAGCTTCCGAGCGCTCTCGAGCAGCCGTTCCGGGCCGGCCAGGTGCGGCGCGCCACGCTCGTGCACGTACACCTCGAGGTCCGGCCATCGCTCGATGAGCGATCCGCTCGCGCCGGCGTGATCGAGGTGGATATGGGTGAGCAGCAGCGCCCGCGGACGCCCAGCGCCGAGGCCCTCGAGCAAGGTTGGAAGGCACGACGTCGGGCCCGGGTCGATCACCACGTCACCGACCAACCAGGCGCCGATCACGTGCGGGCGCCCGAGGTGCATGACGTCGATGAGCCGCATCTCGGCCATGTCGAAGCAGGCCGGCTACCGCGGCTCGGTGTCGTCCTCGTCGGGCTCGACCACGGGCATGATCGCGGTCGGCTCGACATCCGGATCTTGCTCTCCGGTCGGCTCGACATCCGGATCTTGCTCTGCGGTCGGCCCGGCACCCGGATCTTGCTCTCGGGTCGGCACCTCGTCGGGTAATGCATCCTCGAGCGGGACCTCGACGGGGGCCGGGTCCGCCCGCGCGTCTTCCTCGAGCACTGTTACCGCTGAGCGATCAGCGTCCGCCCCGGCCGCGTCGGGCGGGAACCGGTCCGCGGCGGAATCGGTCAGCGTCAGCAGCTCGCGCGCCAGTTCGCGCGTGTCCTCGACGATCCGGTGGCGCTCGGCCCAGATCCGGTCGGTTTCGGCATCCAGCTCGCGGACGCGCTCCTCGGCGCGCGCGACGATCTGCGCCGCCTCCTGCCGGGAGGTCTCGAGCCGATCCTCGGCCTCGCCGCGCGACTGAGCCGTGATCTGCGCCGCAGTCTCATGGGCCCGCTGCAGGATGCCGGAGACCTCCTCCCCCACACGCTCGAGCGCGCGGCGAATCGCCGCCTCCGGCGAGCGGGTCGCCTGGAGCTCGGCCACGAGCTGGCTTGTCCGCTGCACGTAGGCGCCAACCGCATCACGGTCGTACCCGCGCAGCACGATGGGGAAGTCGACGTCGGCCGCGACCGGGACGGGATCGTCCGGAAGACCGGCCAGCGGCGCGCTGATCTCCTGCATCAGGGCGTGTTCGGTGGAGGCTTTGCTCTGATCGGGCATGCCACGGACCATAGCCCCTCTCACAAAATGAGCGGGCGCCGGAAGCCCCGCCCCCTCATACAATCCGGCCCCATGCCGCAGACGCCTTCGCCCCGCCTGCCCGAGCCCGATCGGCCGTGGATGATGCGGACCTACGCCGGGCATTCGGACGCGAAGCGCTCTAACGAGCTCTACCGGAGGAACCTCGAGAAGGGCCAGACCGGGCTGTCCATCGCCTTCGATCTGCCGACTCAGACCGGTTATGACCCCGACCATGAGCTCGCGAGAGGCGAAGTCGGGAAGGTTGGGGTCTCGATCGCCCACCAGGGCGACATGGCCACCCTGCTCGACGGCATTCCGCTCGACCAGATGAACACGTCGATGACGATCAACGCCACCGCGGCCTGGCTGCTGGCGCTCTACGTCGTCGCCGCTGGCGCCCAGGGCGTGCCCCAGGAGAAGCTCCAGGGCACCACCCAGAACGACATCCTCAAGGAATACCTGAGCCGCGGCACCTACGCCTTCCCGCCCGGCCCGAGCATGCGGTTGATCGCGGACACGATTGCCTACACCGTCCAGCACATCCCGAAGTGGAATCCGATCAACATCTGCTCCTACCACCTCCAGGAGGCCGGCGCGACGCCGGTGCAGGAGATCGCCTTCACGATGTGCAATGCGATCGCCGTGCTCGACGCCGTCAAGCAGCGAGTTCCGCGGGACCTCATGGGCAGCGTCTTCGGCCGCATCTCGTTCTTTGTCAACGCCGGCGTGCGGTTCATCGAGGAGCACGCCAAGCTCCGCGCGATGGCGGTGCTGTGGGACGAACTCGGCCGCGAGCGTTACGGCGTGGAGGACGAGAAGCACCGCCGGCTGCGCTACGGCGTGCAGGTCAACTCGCTCGGCCTGACCGAGGCCCAGCCGGAGAACAACGTCTACCGGATCGCGCTCGAGGTGCTGGCGGTGACGCTGGGACGGGATGCCCGTGCGCGGGCCATCCAGCTCCCGGCCTGGAACGAGGCGCTCGGCCTGCCCCGTCCCTGGGACCAGCAGTGGTCGCTTCGCCTCCAGCAGATCCTCGCCTACGAGACCGACCTGCTCGAGTACCCGGACATATTCGAGGGCTCCAAGGTGATGGACGGGCTGCTTGCAGAGCTGCTCGCGGGAGCCCGGATCGAGATGCAGCGGGTGGCGGAGCTGGGTGGCGCCGTCGAGGCCGTCGACTACATGAAGGCGGCGCTGGTCGAGTCCCACCGCAAGCGATGGCAGCGGATCGAGTCCGGCGAGCAAGTTGTGGTTGGCATGAACAAGTTCACCTCGACCGAGCCTTCGCCGCTCACGGCGGGCGCGGATGGCGGGATCCTGGTCGTCGACCCACAGGTGGACGCCGACCAGCGCAAAGCCGTCGAACGGTGGCGCGCGGAGCGCGACCAGGCGGCGGTCGACGAGGCACTGATCGAGCTGGCTCGGGGCGCCCGTGACGACAACGAGAACATCATGCCGGCCACGATCGCCGCCGCCCGGGCGGGCGCCACGACCGGCGAGTGGGCGCACACCCTGCGCGAGGCGTTCGGCGAGTACCGCGCCCCCACCGGCGTCACGAAAGCCGCCGCCGCCCCCAGTGAAGAGGTGTCCGAGCTGCGGACCGAGGTCGAGCGGGTCAGCGAAGCGCTCGGCCGGCGCCTCAAGCTTCTGGTCGGCAAGCCCGGCCTCGACGGCCACTCCAACGGCGCCGAGCAGATCGCGGTGCGCGCGCGTGACGCCGGTATGGACGTGGTCTACGAGGGAATCCGCCTGACCCCGTGGCAGATCGCCACCTCGGCCGCGCAAGAGGGCGTGCACGTGGTGGGCTTGTCGATCCTGTCGGGCTCGCACCGGGAGCTGATTCCGGCCGTGATGGACGCGCTCCGCGAGGCGGGCGTGGGGGACGTCCCGGTCGTGGTGGGCGGGATCATTCCCGACGCAGACGCTGATGCCCTGCGCGAGGCCGGCATCGCGGCCGTGTACACGCCCAAGGACTGGAACCTGAACGGGATGATGCGGGACATCATCGCGCTGGTCGCCGAACCGCCGGATGACGCGGGCACCGCCCGATCAGGCGAGGCCGGACGCCGAGCGGGCGGCGGGCCCGAGGGCGTCGAGACCGCCGTGGGCGCTTGACCGAACGCACCCGGGCAAGCGGCCGCGACCTGGGGATGAGACTTCGCGACGGCGACCTCGCCGCCGCCCCCGCCGCGCTCAACCTGGTCGAGAGCCGAGCGCCGGACGCTCGGGCGCAGGCCGAGGCGCTGCTGGCGGAGGTCTCGCCCGCCGCGATCGGGCACGAGTCGCCGGCCCACGTCATTGGGATTACCGGGCCGCCCGGGGTGGGCAAGTCCTCGCTGCTCTCCCGGCTGATCCGCGAGTGGCGCGAGCGCGGGCGCTCCGTCGCGGTGCTCGCGGTCGACCCGAGCTCGCGGCGCTCCGGGGGCTCGCTGCTCGGCGATCGAGCCCGGATCGAGACCGACCCGCGCGACCGCCGGGTGTTCATCCGCTCGACCGCGGCCGGCGAGCGCCTCGGCGGGCTCGCGCCGGCCACCCGCACCGCCGCACACGCACTGGCCGCCGCGTTCGACGTGGTGGTGATCGAGACCGTCGGAGTGGGACAGTCAGAGACGGACATCGCCGACACGGCCGACACGGTCGCGGTGGTGCTCCAGCCCGCCTCGGGCGACGTGCTCCAGTTCCTCAAGGCCGGGATCATGGAGGTGCCCGACGTGTTGGTCCTCACCAAATCTGATCTGGGTAGCGCCCCGAAGCGGACGCTCGCCGACCTGCACGCGGCGCTCACCGCACTGGGCGCCGACGCGACCCGGGTGTGCGCGGTGTCCTCGGTGGCGCCGCCGGCCGGCATCGCCGACCTGGCCGACGCGCTCGACGCGCACCGCGACGGCCTCGACCTCCCGGCGCGCCGGCTCCGAGCCCGGCGCCGTCAGGCCCTTGACGAGTTCGTCGCCGAGCACGGCGAGCGCGGGTTGCGGGCTCTCGGCGGACGCCGCGCCGCTCAGCGCTGGCTCGAACGACAAGACGAGACACTTGATGTGTACTCGCTCGAGCGGTCGCTCGAGGCCCGCCGGTCGATCGAGGCCCGTGCCCAGGAGCGCCGGTCGCTCGAGGCCGGCGCCTAGGAGCGCCGGTGAGGAGCGTTCGCCGCCGTTTCGCCCCGCGCCCGCGCCGGATCGTGCTCCCGGGCGAGCCGCTCATCGACGGACAGACGGCTTTGCGTGCGTGGCGCGACTCCGATCTGGAGGCGCTCGTCGTGGCCTGCCAGGATCCCGAGATCTCGCGCTGGACCCGGGTGCCCCATCCCTACGGACCCGCCGACGCCCGCGCCTACCTCCTCCAGCGCCACGACACCCTGCACGCAGGCACGGCGGCCCCATTCGCGATCGTCTCCGCCGCCGAGCGCGACCACCTGCTTGGCTCGATCTCGCTGATGCGCTTCTCCTGGACGCACGCCCGCGCGGAGGTCGGCTACTGGCTGGCCAAGGAGGCGCGCGGGCACGGCCACGTCACGCGGGCGGTGCGCCTGATCACCGCCTGGGGCTTCGGCGATCTCGCACTCGAGCGGATCGATCTGCTGGCGGCCACCGGGAATCCTGCCTCTCAGCGCGTCGCCGAGCGCTGCGGATTCACCCGCGAGGCCGTGCTCCGCTCCTACCTGCGGGCCAAGGACGCCCGCCAGGACATGGTGGCGTTCGGCCTGCTGGCGAGCGACCCCCGACGGTGAAGCGCTAGCCCGGCCGACGGCGTCGGCTAGGCTCTTGTCACTATGGAGCTCGAACCGCTCAAAGACGGCCACGGCCGCCGGATCGGGGACCTTCGCGTCTCGGTCACCGACCGCTGCAACTTCCGCTGCCAGTACTGCATGCCGGCGGAAGGCCTTCCGTGGCTCGAACGGGATGAGATCCTCACCTTTGAGGAGATCGCCCGCTTGGTCAGCCTGTTCGCCGCCATGGGCGTGCACGACGTGCGGCTAACGGGGGGCGAGCCGCTGGTCAGGCGCGACTTCCCGCGCCTGGCCGCGATGCTCTCCCCGATCCCGGGGGTCGAGGACCTCAGCGTGACCACCAACGGCTACCTGCTCGAGCGCCACGCTGTGGCGCTTGTGCGCGCCGGCATCAACCGCTTCAACGTATCGGTGGACTCGCTCCAGCGCGACCACTTCTTCGAGCTCACGCGGCGCGACGCGCTACCCCAGGTTCTCCGCGGTCTGGAGACGCTCGCCGGGTATCCGGAAGCCCATCCGATCAAGATCAACGCGGTGGCCATGCGCGACTTCACCGAGGAGGAGGCGATCCCGTTCGCCGAGTTCGCGCGTCGGACGCCCTACGAGGTCCGCTTCATCGAGTTCATGCCGCTCGACGCCGATCACGCGTGGACCGCCGATCAGGTGCTGACCGGCGCTGAGATCCGAGCCGCGATCGCCGCCGTCTATCCCCTTGAACCCGAGCCGCGTGAGCCGCACGCCACCGCCCGGGTGTATCGATTTGCCGACGGCAACGGAAAGATCGGGTTCATCAACCCGGTGTCCGAGCCATTCTGCGGCGACTGCAACCGCGTCCGCCTGACCGCCGACGGGCGGCTGCGCACATGCCTCTTCTCGCTGAACGAGACCGACCTGCGCACGCCGATCCGGGAGGGCGCCGACCAAGCCGAACTCGAGCGAATCATCCGCGCGGCGGTGTGGCGCAAGGAGCTCAAGCACCACGTTGGTGAGCCGGGCTTCATCCAGCCGGCCCGCAGCATGTCCGCCATCGGTGGGTAGTACGGCTAGCGCGGATTCCGAGCGCGCACCAGCGCTGCCGCATCCGCGCAGCACACCGACGGCACACGCCGCCCTGGTCAGGCGCACCCTCGTCTGCCCATCTCAGAACTCGCGATCCTCCTCCAGTTAATATATTCGCAAGACTGACGCAGCATCATCAGAGGTGCGAATGCTGCTGCTCATGCTGTTTGCCTTCATCGCGGGCGCCGGGACGGCGATCACGCCCTGCGTCCTGCCCGTGGTGCCGGCGTTGCTCGCCTCGAGCGCCACAGGCGGACGCCGCCGCCCGATCGGGATCGTGGTCGGGCTGGCCGCCACGTTCACGATCGCGATCGTGCTCCTGGCCCAACTGGTCAAGGGCATCGGGCTGGCCAGCGGCGCGGCGAGAACCCTCGCGATCGTGGTGCTGGTCGGCTTCGGCATCGCGTTGTTGATCCCCGATCTCCTCGCGCGCCTCGAAGCGCCGCTCTCCCGGCTCGGTCGGTTCGGCCCGAAAACGCGGGGCAGCGGCTTCTGGTCGGGTCTGGCCGTCGGCGGCGCGCTCGGGTTCGTCTGCGCGCCGTGTGCAGGGCCGATTCTCGCCGCCGTGACGTCGGTCAGCGCCTCGAGCGGTGCGTCCGCGAGCGTCGTGCTGGTGGCGATCTCGTATTCGGCCGGCCTCGCCGCGGTGATGCTCGCGTACGCGTTCGCCGGGCGGGCCGCACTCGAGCGGATCCGGCGGGTGGCCCGAGGCCACGCGGTCGAGCGAACCCTCGGCGTGGTTCTGCTTTTGACCGCGGTGGTGATGGCGGCCAACCTCGATGTCCGCTTCGAGGAGGCGCTGGCCAAGGACACCGGCCTGCCGGCCATCCTGGTCGACCCCGCCCGCTCGCTTGAGAGCTCGAACGCGGTCCAGAAGCGGTTGGCCTCGCTTCGCCCGGCCTCGCGCTTCGCCACCGCCCAGAAGGTCGCCTCGGCCACGCCGCTGTCCACCCGCGCCGAGCGCCAGGCCGCGATCCCGGGCGTGAAGACGCCACCGCTCCGCGATCTGGGGACAGCCCCGGATTTCACGGGCACCGAGGACTGGTTCAACACGCCAAACGGCCGGCCTTTGACCCTGGCCGGGCTGCGTGGGCATGTCGTGCTGCTCGACTTCTGGACCTACACCTGCATCAACTGCCTGCGCACCCTCCCCTTCCTCGAGGGCCTCTACGCCAACTATCACCGCGACGGCCTGGAGATCGTCGGCGTCGAGACACCCGAGTTCACCTTCGAGCAGGAGGCAAGCAACGTCGAGCAGGCGATCGGATCCGACGGGATCCGCTATCCGGTCGTCCAGGACAACCGGTACGGCACCTGGAACGCATGGCAGAACCAGTACTGGCCGGCCGAGTATCTGATCGACGCCCACGGCCAGGTCCGCCACTACCAGTTCGGCGAGGGTGATTACAAGCAGAGCGAGGCCGCGGTCCGAGCACTGCTGGTCGACGCGGGCGCCAGTACGCTCCCGCCGCCGATGAGCGCCACCGCGATCATGCCCTCCGCCGGGCTGGGCACGCTTGAGACCTACCTCGACACCCAACGACAGGCCGGCTTCCTCACCTCGCTCCAGCCGGGCATCCGCGAGTACCCCGGCGTGACCGGACCGCTCGCCCTCAACCATTTCGCCTTGAAGGGGCCCTGGAACGCCTCTTCTGAGTCGATCGGCGCAGAAGGCGCCGGCGCCTCGATCACCGGCAGAGTCCAGGCGGCCAAGGTGTTCCTCGTGCTCACCAGCGCCGGCGAGCACCCGCGCCGGGGGCGCGTCCTCCTCGACGGCCGTCCCGTGCCGAGCGCTCATGCCGGCGCGGACGTCAAGAACGGCGTCGTCACGGTCACAGGGCAGCGGCTCTATTCGCTGATCTCGCTCCCGTTCGCGCGGCAGTTCACCTTCACCGTGCAACTGCCGGCGGGCGTGAGCGCCTACGACTTCACGTTCGGCTGAGCCGACTTGGGTTTCAGCACCTCCCCGACCGTTCGAGGGAGTAGCAGATGAGCGGCTTGCCGTGCAACTCCATGATGGCCTTCTCGCCGATGATCCGCAGCCCGGCTCCGCCCGCCAGGATCACTCAATCGGCCTGGATCGAAGCCGCAGCAGAGCCCCTCGCGGCGCTCACTCCCAGCGGGATCGTAGAATCAAGGCAATGGAGGGCTCAACCTCGGTTCGGAGCTGGCTCCGTTGCTACCGGTGCTGGTCGCAGAACCTGGAAGTGCAGGTTCATTACGAAGGGATCCACCGCATCGATCCGGAGACGGGCGAGCGCGGCGAGGTCGTCGATGAGATGCAGGAGGCGGTCGTCCAGTGCCTGGAGTGCATGCACGACCAGCCGCACCTGGGCTTCCACAACGGCCGGGTCGAGCCGATCGAGGACCGCTGGGAGCGGATGATCGCCGGCACCCCCTGGGTCGCCTCCTGCACCGTGACGGTCGATGCCGACGACGTGGAGACGTGTTCGGGTCCCGAAGCCGGCGACGCTCTCTCCTACGCGGCCTTCGGCGACCATGGCACCCGTGAGTTCTTCACCCACGTGCGCTTCCATAAGCACGACGACGACCGGATCGTGGTCCACCTCCTGGTCGAGCTGTATGCCCGCTCGGCCGAGGAGGCCACCGAGGTGCTCGAAGACGCTTCCCGCGGAACCCTGGCGATCACCTCGCTTGCCGAGGAATCGCGTCCGCCCGCATCGACGGGCGGCGGCGACTCGCAGCACTGATCAAGGGCTGCGCCGGATGCGCAGCCGTGGAATGCGCGGGCGCGCGCGAAGCGGTCTCCCGGAAACTTGAAGCGGAGCGCGCGCCCGCCTAGAGCCGGACGCGGTTTCCCAGCCCTCGGTGATCAGCAGCGCAAGCGCCACCGGCACCGTCGCCGGCAGCTCCGAGATGACCAGGAACAGCAGGTCGAACACCGCGGCGATGGCTAAGGTCAACAGCGCCGCGCGCCACTGCCGGTGCCACTGCGCGGCTAGCACCGCCCCGAGCAACCCGGCCACGAACAGGTCGCCGTAGCCCATCGAGACAGTCCCGAAGATCTCGCTCTGAAGCTGCGGGAGACCGGCCGGCGGATGGGCCGCGATAAGCGCCGCATTGGGGGCCTGGAGGAGATCCGAAACCACCAGCCAGGTATCGGCGGCCGCCATCAGCACGATCCCGCCCTTCAGCCAGGCCGGCGGAGTCATGGCCGCCAGGAGCACGCCGAGCGTGACGCAGCTGAGCGCCGACAAAAGCGCCCCCGAGGCCTCTCCGAGAAGTGAAGTCTTGTCGAGCCAGGCGAGCAGGAACAACGGGATGGCCAGCAGCGCCGCCCACGGCCGGGACCCTCGTGCCGCCCAGCCCAGAGCGGCGGCCGCCAGAAGCGGCACGGCGATCAGGGCCAGCCAGGTCAGCCCGGTGGCGGTGTTCGACACGTAGCGGATCGCGAACACCACGACCACGATCGACCCGATCGGCACGAGCGCCCAGCCGCGGCCGTGGAAACGGCTGAGCCAGGCCGGCCGCGGGATCGGCCTCGGCGCCGCGACCACGGCGGCCTGAAGCGCCAGCAGGCCGGCGTCTGAGGGAATGAACGGGAGGGCCATATCCTGAGATTAGGCGCCGCGCGCGCCAAGCTCGCGAGACTTCGATAGCTCTTCGGCGGGGGGTGCGTCGCCGGGTCAGCCCGAACTCGGCCGGGCAACGAGCCGTTCGAGCGGTTCTCGCAGCGCGTCGTGATCGATGCCCTGCCGGCGCTATGTTCTCAGGCCGCGCTCGAGCGCCTCGAACTGCCCCCGGAGCTCGCGGGGCAGCGCCTCGCCGAAGCGGGCGTAGTGCTCACGCATCTGCGGCAACTGCTCGATCCAGCACTCGGGGTCGACCTCGAGCAGCTGCTCCATGGCCTCCCGAGAGATGTCGAGGCCGTCGATGTCGATGCCGCCCGCTCCGATCGGCGGAACCAGGCCGATCGGCGTCTCCACGGCCTCGGCCTCGCCGTCACAGCGGCGGAAGATCCAGGCCAGCACGCGCGAGTTCTCGCCGAACCCCGGCCACAGGAACTTTCCGTCCTCGCCCTTGCGGAACCAGTTGACGTAGAAGATCCGCGGCAGCTGTGCGCCCTCGCGCCGGCCGATGGTCAGCCAATGCCCGAAGTAGTCGGCCATGTTGTAGCCGCAGAAGGGCAGCATGGCCATCGGATCGAAGCGCAACTCCCCCACGTTTCCGGTCGCGGCGGCCGTCTTCTCGGAGGCCATGATCGAGCCGAGGAACGTGCCGTGCTCCCAGTCGCGGGCCTCATGGACCAGCGGCACCACGGTGGCGCGCCGGCCGCCGAACAGCATGGCGTCGATCGGCACTCCGGCCGGGTCGTCCCATTCCGGCGCGATCGACGGACACTGAGCGATCGCCACGGTGAAGCGCGCGTTCGGATGCGCGGCCGTCGCCTCGGAGTCGGGAGTCCAGTCGTCGCCCCGCCAGTCGGTGAGGTGCTCGGGCGGCTCCCGCGTCATCCCCTCCCACCAGATATCCCCGTCGTCGGTCTTGGCGCAGTTGGTGAACACCACGTCGTGCTCGAGCATCTTCAGCGCGTTCGGGTTGGTCCTCTTGCCGGTCCCCGGAGCCACCCCGAAGAAGCCCGCCTCGGGATTGACCGCGTACAGGCGGCCGTCGGAGCCGAACTTCATCCAGGCGATGTCATCGCCGATCGTCTCGACCTTCCACCCGGGCACCGTCGGGATCATCATCGACAGATTCGTCTTGCCGCATGCGCTCGGGAAGGCACCCGCGATGTACTTGCTCTCGCCCTCGGGCGAGGTCATCTTGAGGATCAGCATGTGCTCGGCCAGCCAGCCCTCGTCGCGGGCCATGACCGAGGCGATCCGCAGCGCGAAGCACTTCTTGCCGAGCAGCGCATTGCCCCCATAGCCCGAGCCGAAGGACCAGATCTCGCGAGTCTCGGGGAAGTGCACGATGTACTTGTTCTCGGCGTTGCACGGCCACGGAACGTCCTGCTGGTCCTCGGCCAGCGGTGCCCCGAGCGAGTGCAGGCAAGGCACGAAGTCGCCGTCCTCGCCGAGGACGTCGAGAGCTTCCTGGCCCATCCGCGTCATGATCCGCATCGAGGCCGCCACATAGGCCGAATCGGTGAGCTGGACCCCGATGTAGGAGATCGCCGAGCCCAGCGGGCCCATCGAGAACGGGACGACGTACATCGTCCGCCCGCGCATCGATCCCCGGAACAGGTCGGTCAGCGTCGAGCGCATTTCATCCGGGTCCTGCCAGTTGTTGGTCGGGCCGGCGTCCTCCTCACGCTTCGAGCAGATGAACGTCCGGTCCTCGACCCGAGCCACGTCGGCCGGGTCCGACAGCGCGAGGTAGGAGTTCGGGCGCTTGGCGTCGGAAAGCCGCTCGATTGTCCCGGCTGCCACCAGCACCTGGGCCAGCCGCTCGTACTCCTCGTCGGACCCGTCGCACCACTGGATCTCGCCGGGCTGGGTAAGCCCCGCCACCTCGTCTACCCATTCCTGGAGACGGGGATGGTTGGTCGTGGCTTGATGCGTCGGTGCAGTATGGGCCATGAGCGTTCAGCGACTCCTAGGTCTCGGTGGGTTTCCAAGCCTACCCGGGCCAGGACGGATATGGCCCGCTGATGGCCTAAACACCGTGCGCACAACTACTTATTCCACGTTCGCCTCGGCCGACCGGGTAGTCCCGACTTCCGCGCTCGAATCGCGCCGGGGGACGAGCACCAGGCGCTTGAATTCGGCCACCAGGACGCCATCCTGGTTGAGCACTCGGGTGTGCACGCGGACCGTTCCGCGGTCGGGCTTCGACTGCGAGGGGCGGACCTCGAGCACCTCGGATTCACAGAACAAGGTGTCGCCGTGGAAGACGGGAGCCGGGTGTCTTAGCTCCTCGGTGGCCAGGTTGGCGATGGCCTTGCCGCTCACGTCAGAGACGCTCATCCCGAGCGCCAGCGAGTACACCAGCGGGCCGACCACCACGTTGCGGCCCTGTTGGGACTGCGCGGCATACACGTCGTTGATGTGCAGCGGATGGTGGTTCATGGTGATCAGGCAGAACAGGTGGTCATCGGCCTCGGTCACGGTCTTGGCCGGCCAGTGCTTGTAGACGGCCCCTACCTCAAATTCGTCCAGGTAGCGCCCGTACGGGTGCGCGCCGCTCGCCTCGCGCACGGTCTGATCGGTGTCGACTTGGTTCATGCGACGGGAGAATGTCAGGTCCGGCCACGGCGCATGCGCCGTGGCCCCGGCGGCGCATGCGCGCCCCTGAACACCCGCTCCATCTAACGTTCCGCTCCATGCGAAACCCCCGTGACTTTGGAAAGCCCCTGGCCATCGGCGCGCCCACGCCGGTGCTCGAGATCCCGTTCAAGCCGTCCCGGATGATCCACTTCCTGGACTTCTCGAACGAGAAGATGGTCGCCAAGGTGCCAGACATCGCGCCGACGGTCGACATACTGCTGGGCAACCTCGAGGACGCAGTGCCGGTCGACCGCAAGGAGGCTGCGCGCGAGGGCCTGGTTCGCGTCGGCAAGGAGATGGAACCGGGCGAGACGCAACTGTGGACGCGGGTCAACAGCCTCGAGTCGCCGTGGGTGCTGGATGACATCACCACGCTGGTGCGCGAGATCGGTCACAAACTCGACGTGATGATGATCCCGAAGGTCGAGGGTGCCTGGGACATCCACTACGTCGATCGGCTGCTGGCTCAGCTGGAGGCGCGAGCCGACCTGGAGCGCCCGATCCTGATCCATGCCATCCTCGAGACCGGCCTCGGCGTGGTCAACCTCGAGGAGATCGCCACCGCCAGCCCGAGGATGCAGGGGATGAGCTTCGGCCCGGCCGACTTGGCCGCCTCACGGCGGATGAAGACCACGCGCGTGGGCGGCGGGCACCCCGGCTACCGGGTGATCGAGGATCCGGACCCGGCCGATCCCGAAGCACCCCGCACGACGGCCCAGCAGGACCCCTGGCACTACTCGATCGCGCGGATGGTCGACGCCTGCACCTCGGCTGGGATCCTCCCGTTCTACGGCCCGTACGGAGACATCCGAGACGTGCAGGGGTGCGAGACTCAGTTCCGGGCCGCGTTCCTGCTCGGCTGCGTCGGCGCCTGGTCGCTTCACCCGGTGCAGATCGAGATCGCCAAGAAGGTGTTCAGCCCCGATCCCGACGAGGTGCGGTTCGCCAAGAAGGTCCTCGAGGCGATCCCCGACGGCCGCGGCGTCCACATGATCGACGGCAAGATGCAGGACGACGCAACTTGGAAGCAGTGCAAGGTCATGGTGACACTGGCCGAGATGCTCGCCCACAGGGATCCCGACCTGGCCGCGGCCTACGGCTTCGAGCCGGCAGCGGCGGCTTAGCCGGACGGAGCTTGGCATGCGGATCTCGGCCAAGGCTGACTATGCGGTCCGCGCCGCCGTGGAACTGGCCGCGGCGCCCGACGAAAAGCCGGTCAAGGCGGAGCGGATCGCCACCGCCCAGGACATCCCGCTCAACTTCCTCGAGAACATCCTGGGCGAGCTCCGCCACGCCGGCATCGTGCGCAGCCACCGGGGCGCGGAGGGAGGCTTCCGGCTGGCCAAGCCGGCGGACCAGTTGACGGTGGCCGACGTGATCCGGGCCGTGGAAGGGCCGCTGGCCAGCGTCCGCGGCGGCCCGCCGGAGGATGCCGCCTACCCGGGCGCCGCGACCTCCCTCCCCCGCGTGTGGATCGCGGTCAGAGCCAACCTGCGCCGGGTCGTCGAGCACGTCACGCTGGCGGACGTTGCCGCCGGGCGGCTCCCGGCCGCGATCGACAAGCTGGCCGAGGACCCGGAGGCCTGGGTCACGCGCTGAGCGAAGCCGCGCTCAGGCGGTGAGCGCCGTCTCCTGGCCGGCGAGCGCCGCCTCCGCGGGGTCGCCCGACACCGCCGCGCGGACCGGCGGGCGGACGTAGACGATGTCGCCCTCGTGGAGCTCGAGCTCCTCAGCCTGGGCACGGGTCAGCTGAGCACGCGCCGCCTCTCCCCCCTTCAGCTCGAGCTCGACGCGCACCTCGAAGCCGAGGTGCACGACGCGCTTGACCATCGCCTCGATCAGGCCCGAATCGGCGCTCAGCGAGAGAGTGACATCGTGCGGGCGGATCAGCTTGCCTTCGACGGTGCTGACCGGTCCCAGGAAGCCCATGACGAACGGGTTGGCCGGGTTATCGTAGACCTCACGGGGCGGGCCCACCTGCTCGATCCGCCCCTGGTTCATCACCGCGATCGTGTCGGCGACCTCCATCGCCTCCTCCTGGTCGTGGGTGACCAGGACAGTGGTCACACCCTGCTCGTCGTGCAGCCGGCGCAGCCAGCGCCGCAGCTCCGCGCGGACGTTGGCATCGAGCGCGCCGAACGGCTCGTCGAGCAGCAGCACCTGGGGTTCGACGGCCAGCGCCCGGGCCAGCGCCATGCGCTGCCGCTGCCCCCCCGAGAGCTGATGCGGTCGCTGTCCGGCCCACTGGGTGAGCCCCACAAGCGCCAGCAGCTCCTCGACCCGGGCGCGCACCTCGGCCTGCTTGCGCTTGCGGATCTTGAGGCCGAACGCGACGTTGCCCCAGACCGTCATGTGGGCGAACGCGGCGTAGTGCTGGAACACGAACCCGATGCCGCGATCCTGGGGACGCGCCCACGTCACGTCCTGATCGGCGATCCGCACGCCGCCCTCGTCGGGCCGCTCCAGGCCGGCGATGATCCGCAGGAGCGTCGACTTGCCCGAACCGCTCGGCCCGAGCAACGCGGTCAGGGCGCCCGCGGGAACCTCGAGCGAGACGTTTTCGAGCGCGACGAAGTCCGCGAAGCGCTTGGAGATGCCTTCTACCTCGATCCTCATCGAGCTTCCTTCGTCCTCGACCCGAACACCGTCATCAACAGCAGCACGCCGATCGAAAGCACGGCCAACTCGCTCGCCGCCGCGTACACGCTGGTCGTCACCTGAGCACCGACTTGCTCGTCGCGCTGGAAGATCAGCAGGGGCAGCGTGAGCGTCGACCCGGCGACGTTCGAGGAGACGACGAGCACCGCACCGATCTCACCGAGCGCGCGCGCCGTGGTCAGCACGACGCCGTAGGCCACGCCCCAGCGGATGCTCGGCAGTGTCACCCGCCAGAAGGTCTGCCAGGACGAGGCGCCGAGCGTAGCCGCCGCCTGCTCCTGCTCATCGCCGACCTCGGCCAGCACGGGCGCCACCTCGCGGACCACGAACGGCAGCGACACGAACACGGTGGCGATCGCCATGCCGGGAAGCGCGTAGATGATTCGGATCCCGTTACCTGCGAACGTGTCGCCGAACCATCCGCCCTGACCGTAGACCAGGATCAGCGCCAGCCCGATGATCACCGGCGAGACCACGAACGGCAGGTCGATCAGCGCATCCAGGATGGCCTTGCCCGCCCGGGGGGCCTTGCCGCGGACGAGGACCATCGCCGCGCCGACGCCGAAGATCGTGTTGAGCGGCACCGCGATCACGACCAGCAGGATGGTCAGCCAGAGCGCGCTGACCGCCGCCGGCGTGGTCATGAACGACCACGCGGTGCCCACGCCGTGCTCGAACGTGCGCCAGAACACAACGCCCACCGGCAGCAGCAGGAGCAGCGTCAGGTAGACCAGCGCCACCGTGCGCAGCGACAGTGTGGCGCGGCGGCTAACGACCAACGCCCGCCCCGATCCTGCGCAGGATGAACAGCACGATCAGCGCGACCAGCATCAGGACCACCGATAGGGCCGCAGCCGCCTGCTCGGAGCCGCTTTCAATATCGGCGAAGATGACGATCGAGGCGATCTGCACCTTGCCGGCGATCAACGCCAGCGACCCGAACTCGCCGATCGACCGGGCGAACGCCAGCGCGGCGCCGGAGAAGATCGCGGGCCTCAGCGCCGGCAGGACGATGCGCCGGAACGTCGTCGCGTTCGGCGCGCCGAGCGAGGCCGCCGCCTCCTCCACCTCCTGGTCAAGCTCCAGTAGCACGGGCTGGACCGAGCGGACGACGAACGGGAGCGTCACGAACAGCAGCGCGACGATCACCGCTACCCGCGTGTAGGCGAGGTCGATTCCGACTGGGCTGTCCGGTCCGTACAGGGCGATCAGCGTCAGCCCGGCGACGATCGTGGGGAGCGCGAACGGTAGATCGATCAGGGCGTTGACGAAGCGCTTGCCCGGAAACTGGTCGCGCACCAGCACCCACGCCACCAGCGTCCCCATCAGCGCGCCGACGCCGGCCACGAACAGCGACGCAGTCATGGTGATCACGAGCGCCCGGATGGCCAGCGTGCTGTCGATCGAGTCCCATAGCGTGCCGGCGCCGGACGAGACGGCCTTCGCCACCACCGCGGCGAGCGGAACGAGCACGAACAGGCTCATGTAGAGCATGGCCACGCCGAGGCCGAGACCGCCGGCGGTGAGAGCGGCCGGACGTGCGCCTGGCTTCAAGCGAGGTCCGCCGGACCGCGGCGCGATCGCGCCAGGGGCCGGCGTGGCGGCCGGCGCGGGTTGGAGCTCAGCTGGCAGTGGGCACCCCCGCGGCCTCCTCGATCTTGGTGATCGAACCGGTCTGCGGAGCGAAGAACTCCTTGGTCACCTTCGTCCACCCGCCGAGGTACTCGATCGTGAACAGCTGCGCGGGGGTCGGGAACTTGCTCGTGAACTTCTGCGCCACCGACTGGAGTACCGGGCGATACCCCTTCTTGGCCCAGATTGTCTGTCCGGCCGTCGTCCACTGCCAGTTGACGAACGCCTGCGCCTGCGACTTGTGCGAGCTCTTGGCGCTGACGGCGATCGGGGTCTGGATCAGGAGCGTCTGCTTGGGATAGACGATGTCGATCGCGTCGCCCGCCTTCTTGGCCGCCAGCGCGTCCGACTCGTAGTCGAGCAGCACGTCCCCCTTGCCGCCGGTGAACGTCTGCAGAGCGGCGCTCGCGCTCGCATCCTGCACGCTGACGTTCTTGGTCAGCAGGGTCTTGATGTAGGCCAGCGCCTGATCCGGGCTCTTGCCCTCCTTGAGCTGCCCGCCGTAGCCGGCCAGGATGTTCCAACGCGCGCTCCCCGACGTTGACGGGTTCGGGGTGATCACATCGACGCCGGGCTTGATCAGGTCATCCCACCCGGCGACGTGCTTGGGATTGCCCTTGCGCACAACCAGCACCACCACTGAATCGCTCGAGAAGCCCTTGTACGGATTGGCGTTCCACGTCTTGGCGACGATCCCGTCCTTGACCAGACGCGTCATGTCGGGCGTGGTCGAGAACGCCACCACGTCGGCCGGCTGGCCCGAGTCGACCGCCCGGCTCTGCGAGCCGGAGGCACCAAACGACTGGCCGAACGAGACCCCCTTGCCGACCGAGGTCTGTGCGAACGCCATGGTCAGCGCGTCATAGGCCTTCTTGGGGGTCGAATAGGCGACCAGTTGGAGCGTGGTGCTCCCGCTCGCGGCGGCCGCGTTGCTCGTGGCCGCGCCGGCGCTGCTGCTCGTGACGTCCGACGAGCCGCCGCAGCCGGCCAGCGCCACCGCGACCGCCGCGATTGACAGGAGCGCGATCGCGGTCGCGCTGATGGTGAGCCGACGTGAAGCTGTTCTCAATTCAGGATCCCCCTGATGGCAACGTGTTCTCAAGAGCAGGGCGCCGCTCGGCTCGGGATCCCAGCGGCGCGGCAGCGAATGCCCGAAAGGCGATCGCGTACTCGACTTACTTTATCGACATTACCAGATTGATCGAATAAGTACTGCTGGCTGGGCGAGATCGTGCCAGGGGTGCTCGGCGCACGGCGTCGGGTGCGAATTACCGCGATAGTGGCGGCAAATCGCGGTCTCGCTCAAGCCAGCCGGTCGAGTGCGAAAGTCGCCCTTATCCGGCGCCACGCTGCACCAAACTACGCCACCGTAGCCCCCCGCCACCGTCGGCGCCGCGCTCCGGTACCCTCCGGCGCCGCAATGCGGTTCTTCGAGTACGAGTCGCGAGCGATCGTGGCCAAGGCCGGGATACCGGTGACCAGGCACGGCTTCGCCATTGCCGCAGACGAGGCGCGCCGGATCGCCGAGCAGATCGCCGGGCCGGTGGTGATCAAGTCGCAGGTCCTGAGCGGCGGTCGGATGAAGGCCGGTGGGGTCAAGTTCGCCGATACGCCCGAGGAGGCGGCTCGACATGCCGAGCACATCCTCGACCTCGAGATCGGCGGCCACATGCCCCGCGGCGTGCTAGTCGACTCTCGCGCGTCGGTCAAGCACGAGTACTACGCCGGCGCGGTGTGGGACGGGATCCGCAAACGCCCGGTGATGCTGTTCTCCGACATGGGCGGGATCGACATCGAGGAGGTGGCCGAGCGGCATCCCGATCACGTCAGCCGACGCCACTTCTCGACGCTAAGACCGTTCAGCGACTGGCAGGCCAAGGAGCTGATCGCTTCGCTCGGGGTCACCGGGAGCGCCTTGAATCGACTGACTCCGATCGTGGCACGCCTGGCCCGCCTGTTTCTCACCTACGACATGACGCTGGCCGAGATCAACCCGCTGGGCGAGCTCGAGGACGGCTCGTTCGTAGCGCTCGATGCTCACATGGACATGGAGAACGAGGCCCGGCCGCGCCAGAAGGCTCTTCTCCACGAGCTGGGCGTGGGAGACGAGGAGACCCGCCAAGCACGCGAGCCGACGCCCTTCGAGCTCGCCGGCGAGCAGGTCGACGGCCAGGATCACCGTGGCGTGGCGGGCAACGTGACCGAGTTCGACGGCAATCTCGGGCTGGTCATCGGTGCCGGCGGGGGCTCGCTCACGTTGTTCGACGCGGTCCGCGCCCACGGCGGAGACCCGGCCAACTACTGCGAGATCGGCGGAAACCCGAGCGTGCGCAAGGCGTGCGGGCTGGCCAAGCTCGTGCTCCAGAAGCCGGGGGTGGACAAGATCGCCGTGATGATGTCGATCGTCTCCAATACCCGGGTCGACATTGTCGCCCGGGGGGTGATCAAGGCGTGCGTCGAGCTCGGCTATGACCCGGCGGAGAAGATCGCGATCTTCCGTATCCCGGGCGCCTGGGAGGACGAGGGGTTCCGGATCCTCGAGCGCTACGGGGTCGAGTACGCAGACCGCTCTATATCGCTGCACGAGGCCGCCCGCCGGGCGGTCGAAAAGATCCAGCGAGCCGCGGTCTAAACGTTCATGTCCATCCTGATCGACGAGACCACCACCTTCATCGTCCAGGGGATCACCGGCCGCGAGGCCGTGAACCTCACGCGCGAGTGTCTCGAGTACGGCAAGGGCGCCAAGATCGTCGGCGGCGTCACTCCCGGCCGCCTCGGGCGCGATGTCCACGGCGTGCCCGTATTCGACACCGTGGCCCAGGCGGTGGAGCACCACGGATCGCCGATCGATGGGTCGGTGGTCACCGTCCCCCCCGCGTTCACCAAGGACGCGGTGTTCGAAGCGATCGAGAACGGCGTCAGGCTGGTCGTGATCGTGACCGAGCGGATCCCGCGCGGCGACGTGGCCCAGATGGTGGAGCTCGCCTCTGAGCGCGGGGCGCGAATCATCGGCCCTAACTGCCTGGGGATCATCGTCCCCGACGTGATCAAAATGGGCGGGATCGGCGGACCGGCCAAGGACGCCGCGAAGTCCTATACGCCCGGCCCGGTCGGGGTGATCTCGCGCAGCGGCGGCATGACCACCGAGATGTCGTCCACCTTGACCGCGGCCGGCCTGGGGCAGTCGACTGCCGTCTCCATCGGCGGCGACGCGATCATCGGCTCGACCTATGGCGAGTTGATGCCGCTGTTCGAGGCCGATCCGGATACGGAGGCCATCGTGATCTACACCGAGCCGGGCGGCCGGATGGAAGCCGAGCTGGCCCGGTGGGTGACCGAGAACGAGTCGCGGCTGCCGATCGTCGCGTTCATGGCCGGGCGCTTCATGGACGAGATGCCGGGCATGAGCTTCGGCCACGCCGGCACGATCGTCGAGGGCAAGGAGGACACCGCGAGCGAGAAGATCGCGCGCCTGGCCGAGGCGGGCATCGTTGTGGCCGAGGAGATCTCCGAGATCCCGAAGATCGTCAAGGACCGCGTCGGGGCGGCGGTTTGAACGACGCGCTGTTCATCGCCCTCGAGGTGGACGAGCCGGTGGCGAGCGACCCCGGGTTCGCCGCCAAGCTCGAGGAGGTGTGTCCGGTCGACATCTTCCGGGCGGCCCCGGGCGGGGTCGAGATCGTCGAGGAGAACCTCGACGAGTGCGTGCTGTGCGAGCTGTGCATCAACGCCGTGCCCATTGGCACGGTGCGGGTGATCAAGCTCTATTCGGGGCAGACGCTGCCCGTTTAGCCGGGTTCTCGTCAGTCGGTCGCCCGGCCGCGGCGGTGAGCGGGCGGTAAGTCTCGATCCCAGACCCAATGACCAGCGCACCGGCTATTGTCAGCCCGCCTTGAGCGTGGAGGTCCGCATCCGCGACGCGCGGCGCGAGGACGTCGGGCTGATCTTCGGCTGGGTCGTCGAGCTGGCCGACTACGAGCGAGCGCCCGACCAGGTGAGAGGAACTCCCGAACTCCTCGAGGAGGCGCTGTTTGGCCCGCAACCGTCCGCCGAAGGGCTGATCGCCGAGACCGGTGGGCAGGAGATGCCCTGGCAGCCCGCCGGATTCGCGGTGTTCTGCCGCACGTTCTCCACCTGGGAGTGCCGTCCTGGGATATGGCTCGAGGACCTCTACGTCCCCCCGGTGGGACGGCGCGCCGGGGTGGGGGGCGCGCTGCTCGCGCGGCTGGCCGAGATCACCCTGGCGCGCGGATATACGCGCCTCGAGTGGGCCGCGCTCGACTGGAACACCCCGGCGCTCGACTTCTACATAAAGCTAGGCGCGGCCCGGCTGGAGGAGTGGAAGCTCCACCGGCTCGACGGCGAGGCGCTGGCTGCGGTGGCCGCTCGCGCGAATTCGCTCGGGAAATGAGCGAAGGCGCCGAGGGAGCCATACCCCTGCGGACGATCGCGCTTCAGTGGACCAGGATCGGGGTCACCGGCTTCGGCGGCCCGCCGACCCACATCGCTCTGCTCCGGCGGCTGGTCGTCGAGGAGCGCCAGTGGCTCGATCAGCGCGAGTTCGAGGACGGACTCGCTGCATGCAACCTGCTGCCAGGCCCGGCTTCGACCCAGCTGTCGATCTTCCTCGCCCGCCGGGTCGGCGGTCCCCGCGGCGCCGTGGTCGGCGGCCTCGGCTTCATCGTGCCGGCGGTGGTCATGATCATCGTCCTCTCAGCGCTGTTCTTCGCACAGACCCCGCCCACGTGGGTGCGCGGGGCGGGTGCGGGGGCGAGCGCCGCCGTGGCCGCGGTCGCGGTCCGGGCAGGCCTCGGCCTGGGGCGCCCAAGCCTCGACCAGGCGGCGAACCGTGGACGCTGGCTCGGCTACGTCGTACTCGGCCTCGCCGCGGGCGCGCTGATCGGGCGGTATCTGGTCCTCGTGCTGCTCGGGTGCGGCGTGCTCGAGCTGGGGGTTGCCGGCGATCTGTTCGATCGGTCGCGCGCCCACTCCTGGACGCCGATGTTTGCGGGCGCCGCGATGGCCGGAGCCGGAGGGCTTGGCGCGCTCGCCTGGGTGGCGTTCAAGGTCGGGGCGCTGTCGTACGGGGGCGGGTTCGTGATCGTGCCGCTGATGCAGGGCGACGCCGTTCACACCTACCACTGGATGACATCGGCGCAGTTTCTCAATGCAGTGGCGCTCGGACAGGTGACGCCCGGCCCGGTGGTGGCGACGGTCGCCGCGGTCGGCTACGCGGCCCATGGCGTGGGCGGCGCGGCGCTGGCCGCCGCCATTGCCTTTGCACCGTCGTTCGCGTTCGTGCTCTTCGCTGGCGGCCGGTTCGAGCTCGTACGGACCAGCGCCCGCGCCCAGGCATTCCTGGCCGGCGCCGGGCCGGCCGCGATCGGCGCAATTCTCGGCGCAGCGACCCCGCTCGCCGCTGCACTGCGGGAAACGTGGCAGTTCGCGGTGCTGGCCGCGGCGGCGGTCGCACTGCTTTTGGCTCGTCGCGGGGTCGTGGTGACGCTGGTCGGCGCCGGCGCGGCAGGGGTGGCGGCGGCGCTGGTGGGCGCACCGATGCCGCGGTAACGGACGCACGGCGCGGCCGTGCGACCGCCTGACTGCGCCGACTCAGTGGTTGCTCTGGGTCGAGAACGGGAAACCGCCACGAAGACACACCCTCGACGAGAGGAGCCAGGCGTGGAACAAGACGCGCGCAGTGCCGTGCAGGGAGTCGGGACGGACGAGCTCGGCCAGGTTCCGGAGCACGTCGACGATCCCGTTCCGGACGAGGCCACAGCGGGTCCGCCGGCTGGCGGACCGGTCAAGTTCGCGCGCATGACCGGCTCGTCGATCGCCGGACGTCGGGCCGCGGCATGGGTCACTGATTTTCTCAACGCCGCGTACTACCGCCGCCCGGTGGCCGAGCGGGAGGTCGACGATCTTCGCCTCGCCTTCTCGATCCTTACAACCTACTGGTGCCGGCGTGAGACACCGCAGCGGCTGCGTCTGACCGACCTGCGTGCCTTTCACCGCGCCTACGGGAAGGAGCGCGTCAACACCGACCTCTCGGGCCGCGGGCTCCTCACCCGGGACCAGCTGCTGGAAGGCGCCGCCGGGCTTCTCGGCGACTGGTTCCCGGCGGCCTACGACGACGATTCCCGGCGGGGCTGGGGAATCGCCTTTCCCTCCGTAGCGGAACGAGACGCATACGATCCCCAGCGCCGACTGTCGCTGGCCAAGCTCGGCAAGCTGACGCCGGGGTCGGCCCCGCCCGAGCAGCAGACCTGGCACACCTACCCGCCGGTCGAGATGCCCTCCGTCGACGGCGTCGTCGGCGCGCTGACGAGGCCGGAGACCTGGCCGGACTACGCCAGCGAGATCGGTCGGTTCACGCCCCTGCGGCCCGACGGCCTCGACGGGCAGACGTTCGAGATCGAGGTGGCGGCCGGCACCGAGTCCGGGTTGCCGATCTTCACCCGCGGCTACGTCACGATCACGCGCCTCGTGACGCCCGACGATCCCGAGGCGCTGCGCACCTACTTCGAGGAGCTCGAATCAGGGCTCGCGCGCTACGGCGACAACGAGCCGCGTGCGGTCCCCGACGGAGGCGAACCCGTCGTCGGCTTCGACCTCACGACCCACGAAAACCACTTCATGGGCGCTGGCCACAACCGCCTCATCCTCTACACACACGAGGGTCGCGCGTGGGTGCGTGCAGCCGGCACGTGGGATCCGATGCCGTGGCACGTCGAGCAGTCCTACCGGAGGGTCGGGCAGGCGGCGCAGCACGCGTTCTGGGGTCAAGGCGGCGTGGCGCGGCTGAGCATGCTCCATCAGCTCGCGCTGCGGATCGCGTGAACGCGGTGCGGATGGCATCAACTCGGATCGCATGAACCCGGATCGCGTGAACGCAGTGCGGATCGCATGAACGCCGTCGTGATTGGGGCGGGGCCCAACGGCCTCGCGGCGGCGATCCGTCTTGCCGAGGCGGGACACCCTGTCACCGTGCTGGAGGCGGCCGACCGACCGGGCGGGGCGGTCCGGACCGATGAGCTCACCCTCCCAGGGTTCCGGCACGACACGTTTTCCTCGGTCTATCCCGCGGCGGTGGCGTCGCCGGTGTTCGCTCGGTTGCCGCTCGAGCGCCACGGGCTGCGCTGGATCCATCCCGGCGCCTGTTACGCGCACCCGCTTCCCGGCGGCCGGGCCGTGGCGCTGTACCGCGAGCTGGAGAGGACCGCCGCAGGTCTCGACGCCGCGCATCCGGGCGACGGAGACCGGTGGCGTACGTTCATGGAGCCGATGCTGGCGGGCTTTGAAGCGATCCGCGCCACGATGCTGGCCGCCTTCCCACCGGTCATGGGCTCGCTTCGCCTGCTCGGTGACCTGGGGCCGCTCGGTGCCGCGCAATTTGCCCGGCTGCTGCCCGGTTCGGCCGTGGGACTCGGAGGCCGGCTCTTCCACGGCACCAGTTCTCGGGCCTGGCTGTACGGCTCAGCCGGCCATGGCGACGTCCCGCCGACAGATCCCGGAAGCGCGGTGGCGGTCACATACCTGAACCTGATGGGCCACGCCGTCGGGTGGCCGAGCCCGGCCGGCGGGGCCGAGCGGCTGACCGAGGCGCTGGTCGGCTATCTCGGCGAGCTAGGCGGCGCCGTACGGACGCGAGCGCCAGTTGACGCGATCGAGTCGGCGCATGGACGGGTCACCGGGGTCCGGCTCGCCGGCGGCGACCGCATTCCGGGCGATGTGGTCATCGCCACCGTGATGCCGCACGCTCTGGCCGCGCTCGCCGCCGACGCGCTCCCGAAGTCCTATCGCGCGCTGATGCACCGGTACCGCTACGGCCCGGCGACGCTCAAGGTCGATTGGGCGCTTGACGGGCCGATCCCGTGGGAGGCGCCCGAGCCGCGCGCCGCCGGCACCGTGCACGTGGCGGGCGCCGACGAGGAGCTGGTCCGGACCATCGCCGATGCCCAGCACGGGCTGCCGGCGCAGCCGTTCCTGCTGCTGGGCCAGCAGTCGCTGGCCGATCCGTCGCGCGCGCCCGAGGGAAAGCACACCGCGTGGGCCTACACGCACGCCCCGCGTATGGGTATCGACTGGGCCGCCCAGCTAAATGCGCACGTGAACCGGATCGAAGCGCAGGTCGAGCGATTCGCACCCGGCTTCCGGGAGCTGATCCTGGCCCGCCATTCGATGGGTCCGGCCGAGCTCGAGCGGCGCGACCGCAACCTGGTGGGTGGCGATGTCGGCGGGGGCAGCTACCGCCTGCGCCAGGTCGTGTTCCGGCCCGTTCCGGGCTTATCGCCCTACCGCACGCCGCTGGGCGGGTTGTATTTCGGTAGCGCCGCCGCGTTTCCCGGTGGCGCGGTTCACGGCGTGCCGGGTGACGCCGCGGCCCGGGCCGCGCTGGCCGACGTGCAGGGTAGACGCGGTCCGGCAACCGTGGTGCGCCGGTGGTGGGCCGGGCGTGGCGGCGCGAAGTAGCCCGCTGACCCGGGGCGATCAGGCGGCCGCGCCGGGGGCAGCCTCCCCGAGAGCATGAAACGCCATCCTGCGCTCGCGCCGCTGTCTCGCGATCATCACCTAGCACGAGCTGTTCCCGCTGATCGAGCGCACCGTGCCCGAGTCAGAGCTGGCGGCGCTCGGCGAGCGCCTGCGCCAGTGCAAGTCGTCGGACCGATGCGCGAGCCGCCCCATGACCCCGGCCAGAACGGCGCCGAGCTCGACCTAAATGCGGGCGCGCTCGCCCACGCGACGACGCCGCGACGGTATCCGCCACATAGAAAGACCCCGCGTCGGCGGGGTCTTTCCGTAGGAGGCCTATAAGCCGGATTCTGTCGAGCGCAGCCATCCATCTACGCGGCCTACCCGGACCTTGGCGGGCCACCTGCGAACGGTCCTGCTTGGCCTAGCATCAGGTGGGGTTTACCTCGGCCGCCGCGTCACCGCGACGCCGGTGCGCTCTTACCGCACCATTTCACCCTTACCGGCCTGGAGCTCTGCAGCGGCCCCAGGCTTAGGCGGTGTCGTTTCTGTGGCACTTTCCCGCGGGTTTCCCCGGGTCGGCGTTACCGACCACCTTGCCCTGTGATGTCCGGACTTTCCTCGAAGGCTCGTCACCCCCGCGACTGCTCGGTCTCCAAGCTTAAGCATAGTCCGGCGAGCCGTCGGCATGCGATGCCGCCCGCCACCCGGGGGCGTGATGCCGCGCGAGACCCGTGATGCCGCGCGAGACCCGTGATGCCGCGCGAGACTCGGGGTGTGATGCGCACGGCGCCGGCGCCATACGCGCACCAACCACGCGACCCGTGCCTGCGGGCCCTAGCGCAGGCTCGCCCCGCACGTCAAGCAGCTGCCGCCGATCGCGCGCGCGTGGACCCCGTACTCCGGGGTCATCTCAGCCCCGCAGATCAGACAGGCGACGGACTCATCGCCAGTCAGCCCGGTCCACACAGCTGCTACCAGCTCGTCCAGAGTGCCTTCATCGTGGATCGGCGACGGCGCCGCCGGCGGCGCCACGAGCCCGCACGCGGTCACGTCATGCTCCTCATCAACCCGACGACCTTGCCGAGGACGCGTACGTCGCGACTGCGAATCGGCTCCATCGCCCCGTTCTCCGGCTGAAGCCGCACATGATCGGCCTCCTGATAGAAGCGCTTGACCGTCGCCTCCTCACCGACCAGCGCCACCACGATTTCGCCGTCCTGCGCTGTCTCTTGCGGGCGCACCACAACCAGGTCCCCCTCGAGGATGCCGACTTCCTTCATCGACTCGCCACGCACGCGAAGGAGATAGTCGCCTTCCTCTCCGCCCGCCACCGAGGGCGTCTGCACGTAGTCCTCGATGTTCTCCTCCGCCAAGATCGGTTGACCGGCGGCTACGTGACCCACCAGCGGTAACCCCGGACGCACCAGGCTCCGCATGCCCGCGGCGGCGCGATCTAGAAGCTCGATCGCGCGCGGCTTGGACGGGTCGCGCCGGAGCAGCCCAATCCGCTCCAGGTTTGCCAGGTGGGCGTGCACCGTCGACGACGAGGCCAGACCAACTGCTTTGCCGATGTCTCGAACCGTCGGCGGATACCCGTACTTCGCCGAGTAGCGCTTGATGAAGTCGAAGATCTCCTGCTGGCGTTTGGTCAGATCCATCAGTTCGCTCCTTGCTCGGTTGGCGAGGCGATCCGGACTCAGTCGAACATGTGTTCGGCACTTTAGCGCGCCTTCAGGACAGACTCAATGCAGCGGCCGGGAGGACCCGCCGGTGAACCATCAAGCCGGACGTGACCCTCGGCGAATCCCAATCCGCGGACGAGGCAGACCGCCAAGGACCGCGCCACCGGGCGCCCGGATGCTCCTGCCAGAACCGAGGCCGGGCTATACTGGCCGCCTCCAGCGCCTGTGGCGGAATTGGTAGACGCGCAAGGTTGAGGGCCTTGTGGGCTGTACGGCCCGTGGAGGTTCGAGTCCTCTCGGGCGCATGATGAAAGCCCTGCACAGCGGGGCTTTCTTTGTGTTCGCGCGGCGAACTCGGTTCTGGCCGAGGGCGTGGGTACTGCTGCCACGTGGCAAATACCCGCATCCGTACCCACGTTTGGCAACACGGTGTGGGTACACCGGCCGGATCGCCGAAGCCTCCCCCACTGCCCGCCGCGGCGTCGCCAGAACGGCTCGAGGGACCTCGACATCGTCCCCGACCAAACCTCGCGCGACTCGCCCCCCTGCCTCGCCGACAGAGACGCAGAGCATGCCGGCCTCGGAGACTTCTCTCCCGACGAACCCGGGCGATCAGCCCTAGATAATCCGCGTTCCGACCCCGCTCGGAAGCGAGACTGCCTGGCGTGGCGGCTATTTCTTGCCGCCGAAGAGCCCACCGCGCTTCTCTGGAAGCGCAAACCCAGGAGGCGGAGTCGCCGGCAAATGAACGGGCGGCTTGGGGGCGAGGGGCTTCTCGGGATCAGAGGCGGCCACGGACGTAGCTTAGCCTGCCAGGCTGACCGTCCAGAGGATCACTTCGGCCGTGAGGAGGCCGCAGCTGATCGTGAACCAGTCTGAAAGCTCGGCGATCTTGTTGCGGTTTGACTCAAGCATCGGCTCGATCCACGTGCCGGCGGCGCGGTAAGCCTCCGTGACATCGTCGACGCCCTCGTGATCGCTTGCCGCGAGGAGTGCCTGGCCTCGGAACGCGAACACGAGCGTGTGCGGCAGCAGCACGTAAATGGCGGTGCCTATGCACGCGACGAACGCGACCAAAGCCAGCACACCCCATACGTCGAGGGAGCCGTGGCTGACCTTCGTGCCCAGAAACGAGCCGGAGACCGAAGCGGCCGCCAGCACGGTTCCGGCGCGGGTGCGCAGCGCCGCGACCGCCCGCTCCTGTTCGCCAAGCGCCGCAGTCGTCAGCTCGTAGCTGAACTCCTCGATAGACGCTGCCACGGGCACGTTGTAGCGCTGGCTGTGGACGCGACGAGCGAGCGGATGCGCTGGCCTCGCGACGCCTCAGACTTCGCCGTTCACTCCGCGATGGACCGCGGGGACGCTCGTCCCCGGCGGCGCTTCAGGGACGGATCTGCTCCTCGCCATCGAGCGCTCCAACCGGCTGGCGACGATCGCAGCCCGCCGCTCGGTCTCACGCCACCGGCGCCGAGCCTCATTAGCGCGACGCTCGGCAGCGAGCCGTTTACTCACGGCGTCGGCTGTCACCAGATCCCGGCGAGCGCGTTGTGAGCTGTTCATGTGGAAATCGTTCCCCTAGGCCGGCGCTCGAAACGACGCGATGAACGATCGAACCGGCGGTGCGAAGGGGGCCACAATCGCGCACCCGTGGTCGCGGCCCCCTCATAGACCTAGCCGCGTTGGCCTCTCGAACTGGGTGAACTCCGCCACCTGCTCGAACTCTTGGCGCCCAAGCGCACATGCACGAGCGTCTCACCTGGCGGATCCGTTGTCGTCCAACCGGCGCATGGAGTGGTCGGCCATAGAGCGGTCGGGGTCCGCTACCCGCGGCGACGCGCGGCACGTCGGATACGTTCTGCGCCATGGGGTGGTTGGCGAGAAGGACGACTACGTGGATACTCGTCCTTGCCCTGCTGCTCGTGTCGTTCGCGGTGATCCTGGGTTCTGCGATCGCGACCGGTGAGTTGCTCGAACTGACCGAGCGCCCGGGCGGATCGACCGCGTTCGACAGGTCGGTCACCTCGTGGATGGTCGCCCACCGCACCAGCGCCCTGACCACGCTGGCGCGCACGCTGTCGACCATCGGGAGTCAGGCGCTCCTGATCCCCGTGGTCGCCGTGCTCTTCGCCGCGCTGCTCATCCGGCGGCGCATCGTTCTCGCGGGCTTGCTCCTCGCCGGGTGGGGCGGAGCAATCCTCCTCTACAGCCTGACCAAGCACTTCGTCCACCGGCCACGCCCGTCGGCAGGGATCTGGCTGACGAACGCCGGCACGTCCACGTCGTTCCCGTCTGGACACGCTACGCAGTCGCTGGCCACCTTCCTTGCGCTGGCACTGGTCATCGCGGCCTGGCTGTCACACGCGCGCTGGCCGGGAAGGGTGGTCGCGCTCGTACTTGCCGCCGGGGTCGGCTGGTCGCGCGTCTATCTGGGGGTGCATTGGACCACGGATGTCGGTGCCGGTTGGTTGATCGCTGCGGCCTGGGTCGCAGCTGTTGTCTGGCTGGCTGCGCGCGCGGACTCGATTTTCACCTCAACCGGGTAGTCCGGCGCCCTGCGTCGTGTCGTCAGTACGCGCCGAGCGAGGCGCTGGCTCTGTTCGGCACCGCGCACGGCACGGCGTATGGGTCGTAATGGGCGCATACCACGAGCGGGCTTTGATAGAGCCCCACCGATGGCAGCGCCTGACCGGTGAACGAGAACAGTGTCAGGTTGTCGTTGGGCGTCCCGGCGCCCGGCTCCCACCCCACGCCGGGAATCCACTCCGGCTCCCAGTAGAACAGACCCAAGAGCCCGGTGACGCGGGACCTGGGCGAGGATCGACAGGAGGTCGTTGTAGAACGAAAGCTGGCCGCCGGGGCTCGCCGGGTAGCCGCGCGACACCTGGCTCGCCTGCCAGACGAAGTTGCCGGTCTAGTCGCCGCCGGCCAGCGTCCAGGCGTACTGCGACTCCGCGATGACAATCCACTTCGGATAGCGGACGGCGAGGTCATCTACGCTCGCGCGCATCTGGCTCAGCGTCCCGTGCCAGAACGGGTAGTAGGACAGCCCGATCACATCGAAGGGCACGCTGGCGGCCACGATGTGGTCGTACAACGTGCGGCTGTCTGCGTCGTCGCCGCCCTGGTCGTAGTGGAGCATGATGAGCAGCCGGTGCCCGCGCCGGTTGCTGGCCCGCGCGCCGTTCACGCCCGCCTTGAGCAGCGTCGTCAAGTGGTCCCAGCCGGTATTCGCCGACCAGTTGACCTGGCCGACGGGCCACAGGATGCCGTTACGGATCTCGTTCCCGATCGAAACCATGTCGACCGGCGCCCCCTGGGCGGCAAACCGACTGATCACCTGTTGGTGTAGTTGCGCACGGTGTCGGTGAGCTGGGCTAAACCCTGCCCCTGCCAGGCGGCGGGGATGTCCTGCTGCCGTGGGTCGGCCCAGAAGTCCGAATAGTGGATGTCGAGGTACAGCCTGTCGCCCGCGGCTTTGATCCGTCTGGCCATGCGCAGGTCGCTGGCCAGGTCGCTGTAACCCGGCGGTGGGTTCACCCACAGGCGCAGCCGCACGTAGTTCAAACCGTGGCGGTTGAGGATCGAGAGGGCGGTGCCGGGGACGCCGTCATCGCTGAAGTGAGCGCCGGCTGCCTCCTCCTTCGGCTCGAACGACAAATCCGCACCGCGGTGGCGGACCGCGCCCGCGGGCATCCGCTCGAATAGCCGCAGCTCGCCGATGCACGGCGGGGTCCCGTCATTATCGGTGACGTCGATCTTCACGTAGCGCGCGTCGAGTGCGCCGGGATGCTCGGGCCAATACACGGGTCCGCCGCCGGGACCGACTGCTGTTGGGCGCCCAGAACCGGCTGCTAGGCTCCGCTCGTGGTGGCGTAGCTCAGGTTGACCAAGGCGGTCGTGGACGTCGCGCAGAGCGTGACGCCGACGCCGCTAAGGCGCCGCACCTGCCCGAGGTCGACAGTCAGGCTGCCCGTCCACTGACTGGGTCGAAGCCTCTCCGTCGATCGCGTTAGCCGCCGGTGAGCCGGAGGCTTCGGTCAGGCGGTGGCCGTCCCGGTCAGCGCGACGTTGAGCGCTGTGCGCGCCGGTGTGCGTGCCTGGCCGAGCGGCGTTGGACCGCCACGCCGTGGGACGACAACGCCGTCGGACCGCGGCCCGGAGGAGTGAGCAGCCGACGGCATAAGCGGTGGCGGGGGCCGCGTCTGTTACCCTCGATGGCTCGCGTCTGGCCGGGGCGATAACAGATGCGCGCCATGATGGCGCAGAAAAGGAGCTGTAGTAAATGCGTGTACGTGGGGCGGCGTTCATCGCCGCAGCATTGTTGTCAACCGGAGTGGCGGCGAGTGCGGCGACCGCCGCGGGCAGCCCGCCGCCCCCGGAGGGCGTCGGCGGGGCCAAGGTCCAGCTGGTGGCCAGCGGTCTCCACACACCGACGTCGTTTGCCGTCGGCGCCGGCAACCTATTCGAAGGCGACGGTGGCGTCAAGAGCCCGAACAGCCCGCCCACCGGCGGCGGCGTGTACGTGCTGAAGGGCGGCACGGGGACGCTGATCCCCGGCTCGCCGCAGTTCGTCGCGGGTGTGGCCTGGTACAAGGGCGCCCTGTATGTCAGCGGCGGCTCGTTCACCGACCCGACCACCTCGAAGTGGCAGATCCTGAAGTGGAGCGGCTGGAACGGCACGACGTTCACCAAGCGGCGGACGGTCTACACCGCGCCGAAGAAGTTCGCCGGGTTCAACGGTCTGGCCTTCGGCGCCGATGGAAGGCTCTATGTCGGGGTTGACGTCGGCCTGACGAACGGCAACGATCACGGTCCGGCCAAGACGCCGTACGTGTACGACATCCTGTCGATCAAGCCGAACGGCAAGGGCCTCAAGGTGTTCGCCACCGGCATTCGTCAGCCGTGGCAGCTGGCCTTCCCGAAGGGCTCGTCCTCGCCCTACGTCTCTGACCTCGGTCAGGACACGCCGGCGAACCTCAACCCGCCGGACTTCGTGCTGCGCGTCAGGCAGGGCGACAACTACGGCTTCCCCCGCTGCAACTGGGTTGTGCCCGCAAAGTGCAGGGGCTTCGCGAAGCCGTTCCAGCAGTTCGGACCGCACACCGACCTCATGGGTATGGCCATCATCGGCAAGCGGCTGTACATGACCTCATTCGTGGGCGTCACCGGCAAAGGCCCAGGCGGGGAGGTTGTCTCGATCCCGCTGAGCGGTGGAAAGCTCAAGGCCGTGGTGAAGGGCTTTGTCGCCCCGACGGTCGGGCTTGGCGTGCACGGCGGCTCGCTCTACGTGGGTGAGCTGACCGGCCAGGTGTTCCGCGTCACGCCGTAGCACCTTCGTACTAATGTCTGCTTCATCTCGGCGCCCCCGCGGGCGCCGGGATGACCAGGCAACCGGCGCACGAGAACCTGGCGATCGGTTCAATGTGCGTCATCAGGAAGCATGAGGGATTGGAGCGGCACGTGGCGGTAGCCGCGGGAGTGCGCGGAGGCAGAGCGCCGGGGGCGCTGAGGTTGCTCGGCGACGAACGGCTGGCGCGCCCGGCCGAGAACGGGTACGAGCGGGCCTTCGCCGTCGTGTACGCGCGCCATCACCAAGCGCTCTACCGGTATTGGTCGGCCCACCGCGGAGCTGTCCGCGGCCTCTGAGGCGTCGCCGCCTCGGTCGAGGATCAGGTCGCCGAAAGGGCCGCGTTGGGGTTGCTTTTAGGCGATCTTGGCCAGTTGACCGACCGGCAGCGCTCGGCTTTGGTGATGCGCGAGCTGAGCGGCCTCTCGCACGAGGAGATCGCGATATCGCTCGGCATCTCGGTCGGCGCCGCGAACCAGACCATCTACGAGGCGCGCCGGTCGCTGTTCGAGTTCGCCGAGTGTCGCGCCATGGACTGCGATGAGATCCGCAAGACCGTTTCGGACGCCGACGGACGTGCCGTGCGCGCCCGCCGTGTGCGCGCCCATCTGCATGAATGCGCCGGATGCGCCGCATTCGCCGCCGCCATCCCGGCCCGCCGCGCGGAGCTTCGCGCGCTCGCTCCGTCGCTGCCCATGCTGGCGGCCGCTGGACTGCTGGAACGGATTCTTGGCACGAGCGCCGGCCACGGCGCCGGCGTCGGGCTGACCACGGTGGCGGGAAAGACCGCGAGCGCCGCGCTCACTGCCAATGCCCTGGCCGCCGCAGCGGTCGTGGCCACCGCGACGATCGGCGTCACGCTCGGCGTCGGAACCTGGTGCATCGTCAGGGGCACGCCGCCCGGATCCGCGCCACCACCCCGGCAATCACCGCTCGGTCGCCAGCTGCGCTCGCGTCGCCGGCGGGTAGTCGCCTCGCGCCATCGGGTGCCATGCGCGTGTATCCGGGAGGTGGGACAGGCACGACGTCCGCGAGCATGTCGGCCATTCTTCGCGCGATAGCCGGAGGAGCGTCGCACTCCGTGCAGGGGACGGCCGCCAAGGCCGGCTCCACATCAGCCGGCCACTCGAACAGCTCCGCCGGCCACTCCAACACCAACGCCGGCCACTCCAACACCAACGCCGGCCACTCCAACACCAACGCCGGCCACTCCAACACCAACGCCGGCCACTCCAACACCAACGCCGGCCACTCCAACACCAACGCCGGCCACTCCAACACCGCCCCCAGCCACTCCTACGCCACCGCCCCCCCGCCACTCTGCCACCGGAGCGACCAGACTGGTGCCGAAGAAGTCGTGACTAGATCCTGACTTTCGGCCCGCTCAGGCGTACATCGATCAGACGAGGCGTCATCGGCGCATAAGCGGGCCGCCAAGACGGACCGGGGCGGCGACGCGTTGCGCAGCTGGCGAAGCCGAATGTAGGAGAGCGTGACCAAGCCGTGGATGTGTACGCCGACGAGATGCTGAGCGCGCTGCACGACGCGGCGAGTCATGAGCTGTCGCTCGCCGTGGGAATCCGCAGGGCCAACCGAGGCAGTGGTTCTGCCCGACGAGGGGTGGTGAGAGGCGGTCTCGTCCGCTCTTGGGCGGGTCGCCGAGACAGCAGCGCAAGCACGATGGGAATCCGATCCAGGCTCCCTGTGACCGTCGGCGCGCTCGCGCTGCGGGTCTTCCCGGGCGTGGCCCGTGGCCGCGCCGGCGGTCACCCAAACTCGCCGACCACGCAAACGTCCGGGGCTGGGCAACCGACGAAGGCCAAGAGCTGCGGCGGGTTTTCGCCGTCTCGGCCGGCCGGCACCAAGCGCGGAGGTGCTGACCGGGCTGGTGGCGAGGTCGGCCGGTGCGCACCACCGCCGGCCCGCCACCGCCCTTGGTGTCGCCGGCGCCGGTTCAGTCGCGACCGCGATCGCCCGGCACAGCCTCCGCTGGTCCCATGGGCCATCCCCGCCGCACGCCGAAGTCGATCACGCCGACCAGCTGTGGGGACATCACCACCCCCACCGGTTGATGCGACACCTTCCATAGCTGTAGCAACGACCCGGGCGCCACCGGACGACGCGCAAAGGACCGACTTTGGTATGCCTCGGAAGGGCCTTGGGTCGGAGGCGGTGGGCCCGCCCCGGACGTAACCTCAGCAGCGATGAACCAGCTGAACGCGCGGCCTGCGCCCGGCGCGACGATGACGATCCGCAACCGCCCCAGCCCACGCTAGAAGACCTGCGCCACCTAATAGAGGAAGGCCGGCGGGCCGGGGCAGCCATCCGCCTGGACCTCCGCGTCAGCCAGCTCGCCACGATTCCGGCCGCCACCGGCCGTACGGTGTACCGGATCGTCCAGGAGGGCCTGACGAATGCGCGCAAGCAATGCCCCGGCGAGCGAGGTCGACGTCGAGATCGACGACGACGGCGCAGGGACGCTCACCGTTTCGGTGCTGACGCGTCCAGCGGCAGAAGAGATCGCTGCGCGCGACCCCACGGGCTCGGGATCCAGGCCCGGCTCGACACCTCGATCCGCCCGATCCATCCCTGGATCGACGCCGGGCTCCGGCACCGGCCTCGTCGGTCTGGCCGAACGGGTGGCGCTCGCCGGAGGCCGGCTAGACCTCGGACCGACCTCCGACGGCGGATATGCCCTGATCGCGACGCTGCCCACGTGAAGGAACGCATCCGGGTGCTGATCGTCGACGACGACGCGTTGGTCCGCTCGGGCCTGCGGATGATGCTCTCCGGCAGCGAGCGGGTCGAGGTCGTCGGCGAGGCGCAGGACGGCAGCGAGGTGCTCGCCGCCGTGGATGCGCACCGACCAGACGTCGTACTCATGGACCTGCGCATGCCGAACGTGGACGGCTTGGCCGCCACCGGATTACTGCGCGGGCAGCCGCGCGCACCCCACGTCCTCGTCCTCACCACATTCGACGCCGACGAGCTGGTGCTCCGCGCCTTGCGCGCGGGCGCGGACGGGTTCGTGCTCAAGGACACGCCACCGCCGGACATCCTCCGCGCCATCGAGCTGGTGGCGGCCGGCGATGGGATCCTGTCGCCGACAGTCGCCCGACAGCTCATCGCTCACGTCGCGGGCGAGAGGAGCGGCGCCGAGGAACGACGGATCGACGCTCAGCGTCGTCTCCAACCACTGACCGACCGCGAGCTCGAGGTCGCGCGCGCCATTGCGCAGGGCAAGACGAACGCCCAGATCGCCGGCGAGCTCTACATGAGCGTGGCCACGGTGAAGGCGCACGTGACGCGTCTGCTGTCGAAGCTCGACGTGCAGAACCGGGTCCAGATCGCGCTGCTCGTCAACGACGCCGACCGGGTTTAACGGCTTAGCGTCGTCCAATCCGGTCAAGTCCCGGATCGGGCGCGCCTCGGTAGCGCGCTTCGAGCGCGGCGACGTCGAGCGGCACCACGTCGTACCCAAGCTCCGTCGCCGTCTGGACGGTCGCCGGATGCTTCAACACCCGGAGTGGATCAACGTGCGCTTCGGTGTGGTGATGCCAGCGATCCACGACGTGCTCGGCATGCGCCGTCCATCCAGCGCGCCAGGGAAGTCCCATGAAGTCGAGCAGCCGCTCCATCTCCCCCCGGTCGCCGCCGAGCAGCGCCTCGGACGGCACCTTGATCAGCGGGATCGGACGAAGCCGGTCAGCCAGCTCGAGCGCGTACATGTGAACCTCTGTCCACCAGAACAGGCACTTCTCGTACGGCGACAGCCGCGGCCACGATGCCGCGTAGCCCGGCTGGAAGACACCCGGATCGGACGGACCGAGCGTCGCCCACCGCGTGTAGGCGTCATCGCGCGCGCTACCCGCAAACGAGTTGTGGGCCAGATGCGACAGCGCGCTGGGAACGGGGTGGCGCGTGAGGTGCACGATCCGCAGGCGCTCCGCGAAGCGCCGGGCGAGCAGCGGCAGCGCAGCGAACAGCGGCCACCCCGTCTCCACGTAGGGCCGCCGCGCGCCGGCGATCCGCTCCACGTGGCGCGCGACCTCGGGAACCTCGAGCAGCGCCTCGGGATCCATGTACCGGCGGAAGTAGCGGCGTGGCTTGTACCACGGGCCAATCGGCTCGTGCTCAGCCTCCACCTCGGGATGCAGCTCGCGCAGCCCGGCCGCCAACCACTGCGTGCCGCAGCGGCCGGTGCTGAGGAACATCACCACGATTGGGCCGCGCGGCACAGCCGGTCCTCCTACCCTCGGCCGCCGGCCGGGACGCGTCGGCCTCGTCGCGACTGTGTTGGTTTTTAACCTCACCCGGAGGTAGCCGGGCGGCGACATTTAGATGCTGCTGGCGCGGGTAGCTGGCGCGCGGTACCGGCGACACAGTGCGTGACCGGCTAACGAGACATGCCTGAAACCGATCGAGAACGAACTCGAGCACCCCTGCGGCGGCGCAACGCCACGGGTGATCGCCCGCGAGTCCTGTTCGTCTCGTGCCATCTTCCCTGGCCGCCGGTGAGCGGCGGCCGGCGGCGCGAGCTTGAGCTGATCAGCCGCATCTGCGAGCGGTTCGCCGTCCGGCTTCTCGTCATCTCGAAGACTGCGGAGCAGGATCAGGCCAACGCGGAGTTGCTCGCGTCGTCTCACTGCCGGATCGAGGTCTTCCCGGCGGTCGCCCGCCGTGCCCAAGCGCCGACCAGCCGGGCCGCGCACCAGGTGCTGCGACATCGGTCTCCCGCTGGAAGCATGCGGATCAGGCAGATCATCGCCGACGAGGGGGTCGATCTCGTCCACGTGGAGGGCTTCTATCTGATGCAGCACGTGCCCGAGTGGGTCGAGGCGCCGGTGCTGCTGGTCGAGCAGAACATCGAGTACGAGCTTGACCGCCAACGCGCGCATTCCCGGGGCAAGGGCATCACGCGCCTGGACTCCTTCTCCGAATGCGTCCGCACCCACGCCGCCGAGCTCGAGTGCTGGCAACGCGCCGACCGGCTCGCCACGGTCACCTGGGAGGACCGCGAACTGATCCGCGAGCAGATTCCCGACGCCGACGTGGCAGTCGTTCCGGACGGAGTCGACCACCTGCCGCCACGCCATGAGCAGCGATCGCTCGGACCGATCGACCGCCAGCTCGAGCCGATCGACCGCGAGCTCGAGGCGATCGAGCACCCGCCGACGCCCCTCGTGACGCTACTGGCGAACTTCGGATATGCCCCCAACGTCGACGCTGCGCTGCACTTCTGCCACGAGATCCTCCCCGCGATCCGGGCCGAGATGGACGACATCCACGTGTGGCTGGTCGGCAACGCGCCACCGCCCGAGGTCCGGGCGCTGGCCGGTGAACGGGTCACCGTGACCGGCTACGTCCCGGACGTGCGCCCCTACCTCGATGCTGCGGACGTGATCGTGTGCCCGCTCCGGATCGGGGGCGGCATCAAGGTGAAGATGATCGAGGCTCTCCGCCGCGGAAAGGCCATCGTCTCGACCGGGATCGGCGCCCAGGGACTGCCGGTCCAGGCCCGCCGGGCCCTGCTCGTGACGGAGGATCCGCTGGACTTCGCGCACAGCGTCGCGACGCTGTTACGCGACGAGCCACGCCGGAGGCTCCTCGAGCGCCGCGCCGCCGCCGCGGCGATGAAGCTGCCCACCTGGGATGAGTCCGGCGCCGTGCTCACCAACGTCTATGACGAACTTCTCGATCGGGGCGCGGGCGAGCGGAAGCTGGCAGGGAGTCATCTGGCTGGGAGGTCTGCATGAGCAAGGGACGGGTTCTCATCACCGGCGGCGCGGGATTCATCGGCTCCCATGTCGCCCACGCGCTGCTCGAGCGCGGCTACCGGGTCCGTGCGCTCGACACCCTCACCCCCCAGGTCCATCCGGGCTCGGCCAGGCCGGCGTACCTCGCTCCGGATGTCGAGTTGTCGGTCGGCGATGTGCGCGACCCCCACGCGGTGAGACGCGCGCTGATCGACGTCGACCGCGTAATTCACCTCGCGGCGCGGGTCGGCGTCGGGCAGAGCATGTACGAGATCGGCGAGTACGTGTCGGTCAACTCGCTCGGCACCGCGACTCTGCTCCAGGCACTGCTCGACCGCCCGGTGGAGCAGATCGTGGTGGCCTCGAGCATGAGCGTCTACGGCGAGGGGATGTACACGGACTCAGACGGGCGTCCGGTCGTCGCACCCGAGCGCGCCCGCGAGCAGCTCACCGCCCATCAATGGGAGCCTCGCGGCGCGCAGGGAGAAGCGCTGACGCCGGTTCCCACGCCGGAGACCAAGCCGCCGTCGCTCGCGTCGATCTACGCGCTGAACAAGTTCGAGCAGGAGCGGAGCACGATGCTGTTCGGGCGAGCCTACGAGATCCCGACCGTCGCGCTCCGCTTCTTCAACGTATACGGCCCCAACCAGGCGCTGTCGAATCCGTACACCGGCGTGCTCGCGATCTTTGCCTCGCGTCTGCTCAACGACAAGCCGCCGATGATCTTCGAAGACGGCCGGCAGCGGCGCGACTTCGTCTCGGTCCGCGACGTCGCCACGGCCTGCGCGCTAGTCCTCGAGCACACCGAGATCGCCAGCGAGGTGATCAACATCGGCAGCGGCACGAGCGTCACCGTGTACGAGATCGCACGTCGCCTGGCGCGGATCCTCGGAATGGAGCACATCGAGCCCGAGGTGACAGGCGAATGCCGCCTGGGCGACATCCGCCACTGCTTCGCCGACATCGGCAAAGCGCTAACCCTCCTCGGGTTCGAGCCGGCGGTTTGCCTCGAGGACGGAATGCGCGAGCTCGCCCAATGGCTCGAGGGGCAGGTAGCCGACGATCTCGTCGACCGGGCCCGGGCCGAGCTGCGCCAGCGAGGACTGACGGTATGAGCCGCATCGTCGACACGATCCGGCACGAGGCCCCGGCCCAGCCGCGCGCCTCCCGGCGCCGGCGCGGCCGACCGGCACGCGGAAACCCCGAGCTGGGCATCGTCCAGTACTTCCACATGGGCGACCATGAAGCGGTCGAGCGGGCACTCGAAGCGCTGGCCGAGCTCCCGATCAAGTACCTGCGCACGGCGATCTCCTGGTGCGACTGGGTGCGAGAGGGCGGGGAGGAGTGGTACGCGTGGCTTCTGCCCAAGCTGACCGAGCGCGCCGATGTGCTCCCGTGTTTCCTGTACACCCCGCCCCACCTCGGCCTGCTGCCGAAGTCCTCCTCTCCCCCGCGTGATCCGCAGGCGTACGGGGAGTTCGTCGAGAGGGTGCTGCGGATGTACCCCGACCGATTCCCGTACGTCGAGCTCTGGAACGAGCCCAACAACTACATCGAGTGGGACTGGACGATCGACCCGGAGTGGGTCATCTTCGCCGAGATGATCGCCGGCGCGGCGCGGCGCGCGAGCGGTCTCGGCGTACAGAGCGTGCTCGGCGGGATGAGCCCGTTCGACCCCAACTGGCTCGACCTGATGTTCAAGCGCCGCGCGCTCGTACACGTCGACGTGATCGGCGTGCACGGCTTCCCTGGCACCTGGGAGGCGGTGTGGGAGGGCTGGGACGTGCACGTCGAGAGAGTGCGAGAGGTCATCGCCCGCCACGGCGCCGCTCAACGGGTCTGGGTGACCGAGGCGGGCTACTCGACGTGGGCCCACAACGAGTTCGGCCAGCTTCAGACGATGTCCGACCTGGTCCAGGCGCCCGCTGACCGGGTGTACTGGTATTCGCTCCAGGACCTCGCCCCTGAGCACGAGACGCTCGACGGCTTCCACTGCGACGAGCGGGCCTATCACTTCGGCGTGACGCGCCGCGATGCAGAAGCGAAGCTGCTCCACCGGGTGATGCGCGACCGCGGCCTCAGCGGAGTGAGCGAGCTCGTCGAATTCGCCACGCCCCGGGGCTCGGCGCCCGACGGGAGCGTGCTGATCACCGGGGGCGCGGGGTTCATCGGCACGAACCTGGCCGACCGGCTGGCGTCGACCGGCACCCCCGTGACGGTGCTCGACAGCCTCGTGCGGCCGGGCGTCGAGGACAACCTCCGCTGGCTGACGCGCAAGCACCGCGATCTCGTGCGGGTGGAGATCGGAGACGTCCGCGACGGATTCACGGTCAGGCGGGCCATGGCCGGTGCCGAGCGGGTCTTTCACTTCGCGGCCCAGGTCGCCGTGACGACGAGCCTCGAGCAGCCGCGCGACGACCTCGACGTCAATGTCCAGGGCACCATCAACGTGCTCGAGGAGGCACGACGGCTCGCCGCGCCCCCGGCTGTGGTGTTCACGTCGACGAACAAGGTCTACGGTCGACTGTCTGAGCTGCGCTTGCGGCGAGGCGAAAGCGGATATGAGCCCGAGGACGAGCTGGTCGCCCGAGTCGGCATCGCCGAACACTGGCCGCTCGAGTTCTGCAGCCCGTATGGCTGCTCCAAAGGGGCCGCCGATCAATACGTGCTCGACTACGCGCACAGCTACGGCATGCGGACGTGCGTGCTTCGCATGAGCTGCATCTACGGGCCCCATCAGCACGGCACCGAGGATCAGGGATGGGTCGCGCACTTCTTGCTGGGCGCCCTGCGGGGCGAGCCGATCACGATCTTCGGCGACGGCCGCCAGACGCGGGATCTGCTCTACGTCGAGGACCTGGTGGACGCCCTGCTCACGGCGTCCACCGACCCCCGGACGCTCGAGGGCCGGGCGTTCAACATCGGCGGCGGCCCGGGCAACGCGATCAGCGTCATCGACGTTGTCGAGCAGATCAGCGAACTGATCGGCCGGCGGCCCAAGGTCCTGTGGGATGCCTGGCGCGTGGCCGACCAGCGCTATTACGTGTCCGACATCTCGGCGTTCTCGCAGCTCACCGGCTGGAAGCCGCGGGTGCCGGTGCGGATCGGCATGGCGAGCCTGTACGAATGGCTCGCCGACGCCGCCGCCCCACGCCCGGCCGCGCTGGCCGCTGCCGGCAGTTCATAGCCGACCGTGCGAGCCGCGGTCGTCCAGTCGCCCCGAGAGGTGTCGATGGCTGAGATCCGGGCCCCCGAGCCGGGACCGGGTCAGGTGCGCGTTCGCCTCGCCGGCGCCGGGATCTGCGCCTCGGAGCTCCCGTTGTACGAGGGCCGGGACTGGTTCCGCTATCCCCGTGATCCGGGCGAGCCGGGGCACGAGGGGTGGGGCGAGGTCGACGCGGTCGGCCCGGAGGTGAGCGACCTCGGCGTGGGCCAGCGTGTCGCGCTCATCTCCTACCGGGCGCATGCCGAGTTCGACGTGGCCAACGCCTCGGCCGTCGTGGCGCTGCCCGCGGCGATCGACGAGGGGGCGCCGTTTCCCGGTGAACCGCTCGCCTGCGCGGTCAACGCCTTCGGCCGTGCCCAGGTCCAGCCGGACAGCCGGGTCGCGGTCGTCGGCTGCGGGTTCCTCGGGCTCCTTCTCGTCGAGCTGTGCGCGGGCAAGGCGAACGAGGTTCGGGCGATCTCGCGCCGGCGCTTGGCCCGCGTGCTGGCCCTGAGTCTGGGGGCAGACCGCGCTCTGGCGCCCGACGACGACGCGGTCGGGAGCGACACGTTCGACGTGGTGTTCGAGGCCACCGGCTATCAGGAGCCGCTCGATCTGGCCTCCCGCCTGACCCGCGTGCGCGGACGACTGGTCATCGCGGGCTATCACCAGGACGGGCGCCGGAGCGTCGACATGCAGCTCTGGAACTGGCGCGGCCTGGACGTGGTCAACGCGCACGAGCGCGACCCCGCCGCATACGTCCAAGGGTTGCGCGAAGCAGTCGAGGCGGTACGCAAACGACAGCTCGACGTGCGCCCGCTGATCACCCACCGCTTTAGCCTCGAGCAGCTGGGCGAGGCGTACCGGATCTCGCTCGAGCGGCCCGAGGGATTCATCAAGGCGGTGTGGTGCGATGGATGAGAACCGTCCGCGCCTCGGGTTCGTCGGCGTCGGATGGATCGGGCGCCACCGCATGGAGGCCGTGCACCGCGCCGGGGCGGCCCGGGTCGCCGCCATCGCCGATCCCGACGCACGAGCTGCGCGGACCTCCGCGGCCGCCGTCGGCTGCGACCAGGTGCACACAGAACTCGATGCCCTCATCTCGGACGGGCTCGATCTCGACGGAGTCGTCATCGCCACGCCGACCGCGCTGCACGCGGCACAGGCGCGCCAGGCGCTCGAGCAGGGGATTCCCGTGTTCTGCCAGAAGCCGCTCGGGCGAACCGCCGGCGAGTGTCGCGAGCTGATCGCGCTCGCGCGGGAGGCGGACGCCCTGCTCGGCGTCGACATGTCCTACCGGTACGCCGCGGCGGTCACCGCCGCGCTCGATGCGCTCCACACCGGCGCGATCGGCCGGCCGCACGCCGCCGAGCTGGTATTCCACAACGCCTATGGTCCCGACAAGGCGTGGGTCCGCGACGCCGAGCTGGCGGGCGGTGGCGCGCTGATCGACCTGGGCTGCCATCTCCTCGACCTGGCCCGCCTGTTCCTCGGCGACCTGGTGCCCGTCGCGGTGCACGCCGATCTGTTCGCCGGCGGGGAGCGCCTCGGCGCCGACCCCCAGCGGGTCGAGGACCTGGCGCTGGCCCAAGTCACGCTGGAAGACGGGCGCGTGATCCGAATCGCGTGCTCGTGGTGGCTGCCGGCGGGGACCGACGCCGTGCTCGAGGCATCGTTCTTCGGCGAGGGCCGAGCACTCACGATCCGCAACGTCGACGGCTCGTTCTACGACTTCGAAGCGCTCCTGGTCGAGGGACGCGGCGGCGAGCGAATCGCGCAGCCTCCGGATGACTGGGGCGGCCGGGCCCTGATCGCCTGGGCGCAGCAAGTTCGGCGCGATCCCTCGTTCGACGACAACGTGGAGCAGCTGGTGCAGGTGGCGGAGCTGATCGACCAGATCTACGGGCGCTCGGCATGAGGGTGCTGATCGTCGCCGACGTGGTGGGCGGGGTCGGGACGTTCGTGCACGAGCTGACCCAAGGCCTCACCCGGCTCGGGGCCGAGGTGCACCTGGCACTTATCGGCCGGGACGCGTCCGCGGTCGCACCCGCCGCCGCCTCCTGCGAGCTCCGCGACCTCAAGCTCGAATGGATGCCGGATCCCTGGCGGGACGTTGAGGCCACCAGCGAGTGGGTGGGTGAGTTGATCGCTCGCCACCGCCCCGGCGTCGTGCACATGAACACGTTCGCGCCCGTGCCCGATACGAGCATTCCGGTCCTGCTCACCGTGCACTCGTGCGTGGTGACCTGGTGGCGGGCAGTGCGCGACTGCGAGGCGCCGGCCGGCTGGACGCGGTACCGAACGGTCGCACGGCGCGCGCTGGACCGGGCTGACATCGTCTGCGTCCCCACCCGTGCCCTGCAGGAGGACCTCATCGCGGCGTACGGCAAGCTGCCGTGCGCCCGGGTGATTCCCAACGGGAGGACCATCGCGCGTCCCAATAGGAGGACCATCGCGCCTCCCAACGGGAGGACCATCGCGCCGCCGCCCGCCGAGGCACCCCGTCGCGAGCGCCTGGTCGTGTCGGTCGGGCGTCTGTGGGACGAGGCCAAGAACGCCGCGCTCCTCGCCAGCGCCGCGCCGGCCATCGACGGGCGCGTGGTGTTGATCGGGCCCGGACGCCTCCCCGGCATCGAGAGCGTCGGTCGGCTGGCGCCGGCCGAGGTGCTGCGCTGGCTCGGGCGCGCCGCCGTGTTCGCCGAGCCCGCGCGCTATGAGCCGTTCGGGCTGGCCGCGCTCGAGGCGGCGCTGTGTGGCTGCGCCCTTGTACTGGGTGACATCCCCAGCCTGCGTGAGGTCTGGCACGACGGTGCGTCGTATGTGGGGCCTGACGATCGCGACGGGCTCGTACACGCCCTCAACGCGCTGCTCGAGGACTCCGCGCAGCGGCGGCGGGCGGCCAACGCCGCCCGGGCACGCGCCGCGCGCTACGGCCAGAGTGCGATGTCCGACGCATATCTGGACGCCTACCGGGAAGTGGCGCGTCCCGCGATCCCGGCATGAACGTGAAGCTCTTCTGCCATTCACTGGTGTCCGACTGGAACCACGGCAACGCGCACTTCCTGCGTGGCGTGATGCGCGAGCTGCATCGCCGGGAACACGGCATCGAGGTGCTCGAGCCCGCCGACAGCTGGAGCCGGAGCAACCTGCTCGCCGAGGTCGGTCAGGAGGCGGTGGACGGCTTCCACGCCGCCTTCCCCGAGCTGAGCAGCCGCACCTACGACCGGCAGACTCTCGACCTCGGTCGCGAGCTCGCCGACGCCGACCTGGTGCTCGTGCACGATTGGAACGAGCCGTGGCTGGTCGCCGCCATCGGCGCGCACCGGCGCCGGCACGGCGGCTATGTGTTGCTGTTCTACGACGCTCACCATCGTGCCGCATCCGCGCCCACGCAGATCGACACGTTCGACCTCTCGGGGTACGACGCCGCGCTGGTGTTCGGCGCGGTGATCCGTGACTTGTACCTCGAGCGCGGTTGGGCGCGGCGTGTCTACGTGTGGCATGAGGCGGCCGATACGCAGCTGTTCCAGCCCCGTCCCGACGTCGCCAGGGCCAACGACCTCGTCTGGGTGGGGAACTGGGGCGACGGCGAGCGCGGCGCGGAGCTGCACGAGTTCCTGCTCGAGCCGGCGCGCGAACTTGGCCTGAGCGGCCACGTGTACGGGGTCCGGTATCCCGAGGCTGCGAAGAAGGCGGTGCAGTCGGCGGGGCTCGCGTATGACGGGTGGCTTCCTAACTACGCCGTGCCGCGCGTGTTCGCCAAGCACCGCGTGACGGTTCACGTCCCGCGCCGGGCTTACGTGAGGCGGATTCCGGGGGTGCCGACGATCCGCGTCTTCGAGGCTCTGGCGTGCGGGATCCCGCTCATCTGCGCACCCTGGCACGACACCGACGGCCTGTTCCGCACCGGCGAGGACTACCTGATGGCGCGCGACGGCGATGAGATGACCGCGCACCTGAGGCTGCTCGTCGAGGACGACGAGGCCGCTGCGCGGCTGGCCGCGAACGGGCTCGAGCGAATTCAAACTTGTCACACGTGCGCGCATCGGGTAGACGAATTGCTGGCCATCGCGGAGGAGCTCGTGTGATGCGGATCGCCTTCTTCGGCTCGAGCCTCGTGTCCGCGTACTGGAACGGCGCCTGCACCTACTACCGCGGGATCGTCCGCGCGCTCCACGGCCTTGGGCACGAGGTGACCTTCTATGAGCCGGACGCGCTCGAGCGCCAGCGCCACCGTGACATCCCCGACCCGGATTGGGCCCGCGTCGTCGTCTACGCCGTGCCGGACGCGCAGGCGGTCCGCCGCGTGGTCCTAGACGCCGCCGGCGACGCCGACGTGATCGTCAAGGCCAGCGGGGTCGGCGTGTATGACGACGTGCTCGAGCCGGCCGTGCTCGAAGCGCGCCGCGCGGACGCGCTGGCCATCTTCTGGGACGTCGATGCGCCCGCCACCCTCACCCGACTCGAGACGGACCCCTCCGATCACCTTCGTGCGCTGGTTCCCCAGTACGACCTGATCCTGACCTACGGAGGCGGCGAGCGGGTGATTGCCCGGTACGCAGCGCTCGGCGCGCGCCGCTGCGTGCCGATCTACAACGCCCTCGATCCGGTCACGCACCATCCGGTGCCGGGCGAAGATCGCTTCGGCGGCGACCTGGCGGCGCTCGTCAACCGACTGCCCGACCGCGAAGCTCGGGTCGACGAGTTCTTCTTCTCGGTCGTCGAGGCGCTGCCCGAGCGAACCTTCGTGCTCGGGGGCGCCGGGTGGGATGACCGCGTCGGAGCGCCCAACCTCCGCTACTTGGGGCACGTGCCACCCGGCGCGCATAACGCGTTCAACTGCTCACCGTTGGCCGTCCTCAACGTCACGCGCGACTCGATGGTCCAGAACGGCTTCTCCCCCGCGACCCGGGTGTTCGAGGCGGCCGGCGCCGGCGCGTGTCTGATCAGCGACGAGTGGGACGGGATCGAGCAGTTTCTGGAGCCGGGTTCGGAGCTCATCGTCTGCGCGACCGGGCCCGATGTAATCGAGGCGTTGCGCGAACTGGATGCGGGGACGGCCGCCGAGATCGGCATCCGGGCTCGCGAGCGGATCCTGGCCGAGCACACCTATGCTCACCGGGCGCGGGAGGTCGAGGAAGTGCTCGGCGCGGGGGTGACGCGATGAAGGTCGCGATCCTCGGCCTGTCCGTCACCTCGGCCTGGGGCAACGGTCACGCCACCAATTACCGGGCACTCGCTCGCGCCCTGGACCGCCGCGGTGACCAGGTCACCTTCCTCGAGCGCGACATGCCGTGGTACGCACAGCATCGCGACCTCCCGGCGCCGGCCTGGTGCGCGACGCATCTGTACGGGTCGGTCGGTGAGCTGCGCCGGTCATTCGCGGGCGCGGTGCGCGAGGCCGATCTGGTAATCGTCGGCTCGTTCGTCCCGCAGGGGGTGGAGGTCGCAGGCTGGGCGATCGAGACGGCGCGCGGCGCGGTGGCGTTCTACGACATCGACACCCCGGTGACGATCGAAAAGCTGCGCGCCGGCGACTCCGAGTACCTGAGCCCAGGGCTCGTCGAGCGCTTCGATCTGTACCTGTCGTTCACCGCCGGTCCCGCGCTGGAGATCCTGGGCGAGGAGTTCGGGGCGCGTCGGGCCGAGGCCTTCTACTGCTTCGTCGATCCGGACGCGTACGCGCCGGCCGACGTCGGCGCCGAGTGGACGCTCAACTACCTCGGAACCTACAGCGCCGGGCGACAGCCGGGGCTCGACGCGCTGCTCGTGCAGCCCGCGCGGGCGCGGCGCAGGGAGCGCTTTGCCGTGGCCGGTCCGATGTATCCGCCGGAGCTGGACTGGCCGGCGAACGTCGAGCGGATCGAGCACCTGGCGCCGGGCGAACACCGCCGCTTCTACTCGGCCACGCGGTTCACGCTGAACGTGACCAGGCCCGAGATGCGCGCGCTCGGCTACTCACCGTCGGTGCGGCTGTTCGAAGCCGGCGCATGCGGCGCCGCGATCGTGTCGGACACGTGGCCCGGCCTGGACACGGTGTTCGCACCCGGCGAGGAGATCCTGCTGGCCGACCGGTGTGCCGACGTGCTCCGAATCCTGGATGAGACTTCCGAGGCGCAGCGAGACGCGATCCGGGCCGCCGCGCGCCGTCGGGTCCTGGCCGACCACACCGCGGATCGCCGCGTCGATCGGCTTCACGAACTGGTGAGCGGCGCGGTGGCGCGATGACGCTCCAGTCGACCGGCGCGGCTCTCGCGGGCGACGACGAGCTTCGCGCGCTCGCCCCGTGGTTCCACAACCTCCATCTGCCGGACGGGCGCCAGACCGCGCCCGACCATCCTCTCGGCGATTTTCCCGCTTTCAAGTGGGAGCAGATCGCGCCAAACCTGCCCGAGGATATGCGCGGCATGCGAGTGCTCGACATCGGCTGCAACGCCGGCTTCTACTCGCTTGCGCTCGCCCGCCGGGGAGCCGAAGTGCTGGGCATCGACGTCGATCCGCACTACCTACGACAGGCTGAATGGGCGCGCGGTCAGTTCGGCATCGATCCGGGTCAAATCGCGCTGGTCGCGATGCAGGTCTACGACGTCGCCCGGCTGCCCGGCACGTTCGACGTGGTGCTGTTCCTAGGTGTCCTCTACCACCTGCGCTACCCGCTGCTGGCGCTCGACGTGGTGGCCGAGAAGGTCGATGGCTTGCTCATCCTCCAGACGCTCACGATGCCCGGCGAGGAGATCGCCGCCGCCCCAGAGGATCTCCGGCTCGATGAGAGACATCGCATGCTCGAGCCGGGGTGGCCGAAGATGGCGTTCATCGAGCGCCGGCTAGAGGACGACCCGACCAACTGGTGGGCGCCGAACCGCGCGTGCGTGGAGGCGATGCTGCGCTCGGCGGGGCTCGAGCCGATCGCCTCGCCCGGTCACGAGATCGTCGTGGCGCGACGATCGCGCGCTCAGCCGGACGCACGCGCGGAGCTCCGCGCGATCTTCCCCAGGTGAGCGCAGCTCGGCTTGAGCGTCCTCGCCTGCGTCTCCCGGTCGACCGCGATCAGCCCGAACCGCTGTCCGTAGCCGTGGTTCCATTCGAAGTTGTCGAGCGCGGACCAGTACAGGTAACCGCGCACCTCGATGCCGTCGGCCATCGCCCGGCGCATCGACGTCACCGCGCGGTCGATGTACTCGATCCGGCGGGCGTCCTCGTCGCTGGCCATCCCTGACTCGGTCACGATCAGAGGCCTGCGGCCGCCCGTGACCCGCCACGCGTGCCGCAGAGTGGCCTCGAGCGCCTGTGGCCAGTATTCGTAGCCGGCCGCGGTGAGCTCTACCCCCGGCTCGTTGCCCGCCCATCCGGAAGGCCCCATCCGGTGGCGGGTGTAGGTGTTGACGCCGACGAAGTCGTCGCCTCCCGTGGCCTCCAGGAAGACGTCCTCTCGCAGCCGTCGTGTCTGCTCGAGCTCCCGCTCGCCGCCGGGCAGCGCCTGCCAGTCCGCCATGGCCAGCGCCATCCCGACCGGCACCTCCGGCCGCGCCGCGCGGATCGCGCCGACCGCGCGCCGGTGCGCGTCGATGAACGTGTCGGTGACGCGCAGGCGCGCCGTCCGGTCGCGTTTGCCAGGCGGAAACACCCCGTTCTCATAGCCCAGCAGGGCCACGATGTTCGGCTCGTTGACGGTGATGATCAGCGCCGCGAGATCCCCGAGCGCCTCGGCCACCGTCGTGCAGAACCGAGCGAAGCGGTGCGCGGTGCGGGGCTCTTCCCATCCGCCGGCACGGGCGATCCAGCGCGGGTTGGTGAAGTGATGCAGGGTGAGGACGGCGAGCATTCCGTGCGAGGCGCAGCAGGCGGCCATCGAGCGGTAGTGATCGAGCCACCGGGCCGAGAAACGCCCCTCCTCGGGCTCGATGCGCGACCACTCGACGGAGAACCGATAGCAGCCGAGCCCGGCGTCGGCCAGCAGCGCGATGTCCTCGGGATAGCGGTGCAGGTGGTCGGACGCGAGGCCGGATGGCTCCACCACCCCGGAATCATCCGATAGTTCCCAGTCGTGCCAGTCGTTGGCGTCGTTGCCACCTTCGACCTGGTGAGCCGACGTCGCCGCTCCCCACGCGAACGCCGGCCAGGCGCCGAGCGTCATCGCCAGTTGGGATGAAGGTCGGAATAAGTTACGACCTTCATCCCACACGATCACTTGCGCCGATCGACCGCCCGCTCCAGGTCGGCCTTGTTCATCTTCGAACGCCCCTCGATTCCGAGCTTCTTGGCCTCGTTGTACAGCTGATCGCGCGTGCGTCCCTTGGCCCGGTTCGTGCCCGAGCGCTGACCGCCGCGCCGGGACGACGACATGTCGTCGGTTGAAGTGCGCGAGCGCGTACGCGACTCGCCCGAACGAGCCCGTTCCTTGTTGACGGTCCGCGCCGCGATCTCCTCGGCGCGGCTCTCGCTGGCGCCCTGCTCGCGCTCGCTGTCCTTGATGTGCTCGTACTGACGGGCTCGCTTGGTTCCCATCTTGACTCCGCGCGGTGGCATACCGACCCTCCTCTCATTGCTCGCCTGGCAGTATTTACCCACGCCGGCTCCCGCCAGAACCGATGTCGCGCCGGGCGAGGACACGATCGCGGTCAGCCATGAGGCGCGCTCGGTAGAACTCTCTCCATGGCTCGGGTGCCAGAAACGATCGTCGACGCCGGCGGGCGCGAGCTGCGCGTGTCCAACCCGGAGCGCGTGATCTTTCCCGCCACCGACCGCACCGCGCCGGTCACCAAGCTCGACATCGTCAACTACTACCTGGCGGTCGACGAGGGCATCATGCGCGCGCTCGATCGCCGCCCCACCACGCTCGAGCGTTGGCCCAAGGGCGTGTACCCGGGCATGGTCCTCTCCACCCGTGAGGGCCGCGTCGGCGACGCCTTCTACCAGAAGCGCATCCCCAAGGGAGCTCCCGATTACGTGCAGACCGCGCAGATCGAGTTCCCGTCCGGCCGCCGCGCCGACGAAGTCTGTCCCACCGAGGTGGCGGTCGTGGGCTGGGCGGCCCAGATGGGCACGATCACGTTCCACCCCTGGCCGGTCAGGCTCCAGGATGTCGATCATCCGGACGAGCTGCGCCTCGACCTCGACCCCCAGCCCGGGACCGATTACGCAGATGCGGTGCGCGTCGCCGGCGAGGCTCGCGCGCTCCTCACCGACCTCGGCTACCGGGGGTTCCCCAAGACCTCCGGCGGGCGCGGAATCCACATCTACGTGCGCATCGAGCCGCGGTGGACGTTCACCGACGTGCGGCACGCGGCGATCGCCTTCGCCCGCGAGCTCGAGCGGCGCCGTCCGGAGGATGTGACCACGAGCTGGTGGAAGGAGGAGCGCGGGCAGCGGATCTTTATCGATTACAACCAGAACGCCCGCGACCGCACGATTGCCTCCGCCTACAGCATCCGGCCCAAGCCCGGCGCGTCCGTGTCCGCCCCGTTGGCCTGGGAGGAGCTCGCCGAGGTCGCGCCCGAGGATTTCACGGTGGCCACGATGCCCACGCGCTTTGCCCAGGTCGGCGACCGCCACGCCAAAATCGACGACCGGGCCCACACCCTGCAGCCGCTGCTCGACCTACACGAGCGTGACCTGGCGCGCGGGCAGGGGGATATGCCCTACCCGCCCGATTATCCAAAGATGCCCGGCGAGCCCAAGCGGGTCCAGCCTTCACGGGATCGCGACCGTCCTCGTTAGGTCAACCCGGCCGCGTTCTACCCGAGGCGAGGGATCGCTCAGGGCGCCTGCGGAAGCTTGACCTTCTTGCCGGCGCGGCGGCGCGCCGGCGCGGATGGCGGGGGCACCACCGGGCCGATGTCGCCGTCGGGCGCCTCGTCGAGGTCGACGATCACGGGCGCGTGATCGCTCGGCCCGGTTCCCTTCCGGGCGTGCCGGTCGACCCAGGCCGCACGTACCCGCTCGGCCACGGGAGCGCTGGCCAGCACCAGGTCGATCCGCATGCCAAGGTCCTGGTGGAACATCCCGGCGCGATAGTCCCAATAGGTGAACACACGCTGGTTCGGCCACCGGTCCCGCACCACGTCGTGCAGACCGAGCGCCTGGAGCTCGGCCAGCGCGGCCCGCTCCGGAACCGTGACGTGCGTCTGGCCGATGTAGGCCTCGGGATCGAACACGTCCTCGTCGGTCGGCGCGATGTTCATATCGCCGCACACCACGGTGGCCTTCGGGCCGGCGGCGAGCGCGTCCCGCAGCGACGCGAGCCAGGCCAGCTTGTAGCGGTAGTGCTCGGAACCGGGCATGCGGCCGTTCGGCACGTACACCGACACCACGCGGACTCCAGCGCACGTCGCCGCCACCACGCGGGCCTCCGGGTTCGGGAATCCCGGGGCGCCGTCGAGCCCGCGGACCACGTCGTCAAGACCCACTCGCGAGAGGATCGCCACGCCGTTCCACGTCGCTTCGCCGTGCGCGGCGGCCGCGTATCCGCGCTGGGACAGCGCGTCCCCGAGCAACTCGGCAAACGCGTCGTCGGCCAGCTTGGTCTCCTGCAGGCAGACGACGTCCGGCCGGCGCTGATCCAGCCAGGGAAGCAGCCGCGGCAGACGCTGCTTGAGCGAGTTGACGTTCCAGGTGGCGATTCGCATCGTCGACGCTAAGGTAGCGCCGCGAGCGAGCGGAACTCGGGATCGTCCCGCAGGGTCTCGAGGTCCTCGTCATCACGCGCCCATCCAGCGAGCTCGGGCCTCAGGTCGAGCGCCCGGCGGAGCGCCGTCAGCGCCGCCTCGCGCTTTCCCTGCGCCGCCTCCAGGCAAGCCAGGTTGTAGTACAGCGACGCCGATTCCGGGTGGACCTCGAGGCCATCGGCGAGGATCTGTCGCGCCCGCGCCGGATCGCTGCGGACCAGCGGCCCGGCCTGGAAGGCCCACTCCCAGGCCGAGGGCTGGAAGGTTGGCGGACCGCCGAAGCTGAGCACGGTGGTGCCTGGCTCGGCGGCCACGGCGTGGCGGCGCGAGGCGGGATCGGGCACGAACACGTACGTCCCCGCAGGCGCGTCGTAGGACTCGCCGTCGATCGTGAACCGTGCCCGTCCCGCGGCGACGAAGTACAACTCCTGGTGGGCGAGCTTGGGGTCTTCGGTATGCGGCTCGACCACGTCCTGGCCCGGGTCGGCGGCCGTGTAGGCGTTACAGCCGAAGGCCCGGATCCCGAGCGTGAGCCGGACCGGATGCCAGGTGAGGCTCCCGGGTCCTGGAATCGCTTCCAGCTCGTCGAGGTGGACGACCTTGGGCTGCTCGCGCGCCATGGCCCGGCCAAGCCTAGCCGCCGGCGGGGCGATGGCTCTGAGGCCCGGGAGGAGCCGAGCGCTAGGCTGGGCTCGCCATGCGACTGGTGCTGAGCAATTGGCCAACTTCAAGCTGATCCCGATATCGCTGCCGCCGCTGGGGCGGGAGATCGTTTGGCTCGACCGGGCTCACACGATCGGTCCGGCGGCGGACGCCTGGGTGCGGTGAGCGAGGTCGACACCCCTCTCCGCGAGGAGGACCTCGATCCCGATCCGGTGCATCAATTCGAGCGCTGGTTCGACGAAGCCCGCAACGCCGGCGCCTTTCAGCCCGAAGCCGCGGCGCTCGCCACCGCCACCCTCGACGGAGCTCCGTCGGTGCGGATGGTGCTGGTAAAGCAGAGCGGTCCGGAGGGATTCGTGTTCTACTCGAACTACGAGAGCCGCAAGGGCGGCGAACTGGCCGCGAACCCTCGTGCCGCGCTGATGTTCCATTGGGAGCTGCTGGGCCGGGTGGTAAGGGTCGAGGGACCCGTTGGGCGGGTCTCCCCGGAGGAGTCGGCGGCGTACGCACGCAGCCGCGCCCGTGGCAGCCAGTTGAGCGCGCTTGCCTCGCCCCAGAGCCGTCCCATCCCGAGCCGGGAGTGGCTCGAAGAGCGGGCCGGTGCGCTTGCCGGTCGCTATTCCGCGAGCGTGGGGGTCCCGGTGGGTGACCACTGGGGTGGCTACCGGTTGACGCCGAAACGCTTCGAGTTCTGGCAGCACCGCGCAAGCCGCATGCACGACCGGCTGGTCTACACCCCGGACCGTGGCACCGGATGGAAGCTGGAGCGGCTTGCCCCTTGAACCGGCGATGACCCGGCAAACGCTCGGCCGGTCGGAGCTTGAGGTCTCACGGCTGGCCCTGGGCTCGTGGCGGACGTTCGAGCGGATCTCCCGCGAGGACGGCCTTGCGGTGATGCGCGCCGCGCGCGAGCACCAGCTCAACTTCCTGGACGACGCTCGCTACGACGACGAGACCGGGACCGCGCCGATCCCCACCGGCTACTCGGAGGTCCTGTTCGGGGAATTGTTCCGTGCCGCGGGCTGGGACCGCGGGGCCACCGTGGTGTCCAACAAGCTGTGGTGGGAGTTTTGGCCCGAGCAGAGCGCGGCGGCCGAGCTCGGAGCATCGCTGGCTCGGATGGGCTTCGACTACATCGACCTGATCTACGCCAACCCGCCGCCCGAGGGGCTGGGGATTCCCGACATGGTCCGCTCCGTGGGCGAGCTCGTCAGCTCGGGCAAGGCGCGAGCATGGGGCATCGTCAACTGGCATGCGGGCGCGTTCCTCGAGGCGTCTCGCGCGGCCGAGGAGCAGGGAGTCCCGCCGCCGTGCGCCGCCCAGCTTCCCTATAGCCTGGCCCAGCGCGACTGGGTGGAGAGCGCCGGGATGACCGCGGCGCTCGAGGCATCCGGCGCAGGCGTCGTCGCGTCGTTCGTGATGGCGGGCGGCGTCCTCACCGGCAAGTACGACGCCAGCGCGACCACGGGCTGCGCCGCCGGCCAGCTCGGCAAGTACGACGCCGCCGCCACCACGGGCCGCGCCGCCGGCCAGCTCGACGATCCCCGCTACGCGGCCGCCCGGGAGCAGGGCAGGCGGCTGCGCACGGTCGCCCAGGAGCTACGGATCAGCCCGGCGGCGCTGGCAATTTCGTTCGCGCTCGCCAACCCGGTCGTGGTCAGCGTGCTGTTCGGCGCGACCTCGCCGGCGCAGATCGCCGAGAACGTCACCGCGCTCGAGGTCGATGGCGCAACCGTCCAGCGGATCACCACCTGAGGTCGACCTCGTTCGAGGTTCCGCCGGCGCCGATCCCGCGCTCGACGTGGCTCTGCCCCACGCCCTGATCGGGCTCGTGGCGAACGGCCGGCACCGTCCAGTGGTGCGGTCATATCGCCCAGCGCCGACGGTCGCCTTCGGACGCCGCGACGTGTTCCTGCCTGGCTTCCCGGCCGCTGCCGCGGCCGCCCGCCGGCGTGGCTTCACGCCGGTCATCCGGAGCGCGGGCGGCCGGGCCGCGGCGTACGACGAAGGCTGCCTGGTGCTCGACGAGATCATGCCCTGCGGCGATTCGATGGGGGGCATTCACGAGCGCTTCTCCGCCGAGGCGCGCCGGCAGGCCGCCGCGCTCCGCGCCCTCGGCATCGACGCCCGGGTCGGCGAGGTCCCTGGCGAGTACTGCCCGGGGGAGTTCTCGGTCAACGCCGGCGGGCGCGTGAAGCTGATCGGCGCCGCTCAGCGCATCATCCGCGGCGCCTGGCTGCTCTCCAGCGTGGTCGTCGTGGAGGGTGCCGCCACGCTGCGCGGGGTGCTCGAGGACGTCTACGGCGCGCTCGAGCTCGACTGGATCCCGGAGACGGCCGGTGCCGTCGCCGAGGAAGCGCCCGGCGTGAATGTCGAGGATGTCCGCGGTGCGCTGCTGTCGGAATACGGCCGGCGCTACCCGTTGGTGCCGACGGCGATCGACGCGGACGCGCTGAGCCACGCCGGCGAGCTGCTCGAGCGCCACCGCGTGGAGCCGTGACCGGCGTCAGCGCGTGTGATGGACCTCCTGGAGCCCGTAGACCGGCGTGTCGATGCCCTCCGCCCGTGCCTTGAGCTGAAGCGCGAGATACAGCGAGTAGTGCCGTGATTGGTGGAGGTTCCCGCCGTGAAACCAGAGGCCCTGCTGTTGGGTCGGCTTCCACATGTTGCGCTGCTCCCCCTCCCACGGCTCCGGGTCCTTGGCCGTGCCCGACCCGAGGCCCCACACCTTGCCTACCTTGTCGGCCACCTCCGGCGCGATCAGGTCCGCGACGAAGCCGTTCATCGACTCGTACCCGGTCGCGTAGACCACGAGGTCGGCCGGCAGCACCGTGCCGTCGGCCATTACCACCGCGTCCTCGGTCAGGTGGTCAACCTGGCCCGGCTGCAGCTTGATCTCGCCGCTCGCCACCAGCTCCGAGGCACCCACGTCGATGTAGTAGCCCGACGCGCGGCGCAGGTACTTCATGAACAGCCCGGAACCGTCCTCGCCCCAGTCGTGCTGGAACCCGGCTGCCTCGAGTCGCCGGTAGAAGTCGGCGTCCCGCTCGCGGATCTGCTCGTAGACCGGGATCTGGAGGTCGGCCATGATCCGGTACGGGATCGAGGCAAACGTCATGTCGGCCCTCTCGGTCGTCATCCCGCCGGCCGCCGCCTCCTCGGAGTACAGGGCGCCGAGCGCGATCTCCATCAGGGTGTCGGATCGGACCACGTGCGTGGAGGAGCGCTGAACCATTGTCACGCCCGCCCCCTGCTCCCACAGCGCCGCGCAGATGTCGTGGGCCGAGTTGTTGGAGCCGATCACGACGGCCCGCTTTCCCCGGTAAGCGTCCGGTCCGGGGTGCGCCGAGGAGTGATGCTGATCGCCCTTGAAGCGCTCGGCGCCCGGGAACTGTGGCGTGTACGGCCTGCCCGACATGCCCGTGGCCATGACCAGCTGCTTCGGCCGCAGGGTGATCTCCTCGCCATCACGCGCGACGAGCAGCGTCCACTCGCCGGCCTCCTCGTGGTAGCGCGCACGCTTGGCGGTGGTCGACCCCCAATAGTTCAGCTCCATGACCCGCGTGTACATCTCGAGCCAGTCGGCGATCTTGTCCTTGGGCGAGAACACCGGCCAGTTCGGCGGAAACTTCACGTAGGGCAGGTGGTCGTACCAGACCGGGTCGTGCAGACACAGCGACTTGTACCGCTTGCGCCACGAATCGCCTGGACGCGCGTTTCGCTCGGCGATGATCGTCGGCACCTCGAGCTGCCGCAGCCGGGCGCCGAGCGCGATCCCGCCCTGGCCGCCCCCCACGATCACGACGTACGGCTGGGTCGTGAACCCCAGCTCCTCCGCCTCGCGGCGGCGGTGCTCGAGCCAGGTGCGGCGATCGGGGCTCGCCCCGTGCTCGACGCCCTTCGGGCGGTGCGAGCCCAGACTCTGCTCGTAGCCCTTGAGTTCGTCCAGGGCGGTCAAGAGCGTCCAGGCCTTCCCGTCGACCAGCCGCAGGTGGCCGCTGCCGCGCCCCACCTCGGTCTCGAACTCCAGCCACGCCTCTGCCGCGCCGTCCGCGCTCGACGGCTCTTCGGTGACGCGCCAGCCGCGCGGCTTCGTGCGCGCGAGGGAGTGCTCGAGCATGTCCCGGACACCTGCCGGCCCCTCCACCGTCTTGATGTTCCACGTGAACGCGACAAGGTCCCGCCAAAAGCTCTCCGGCGCGAACATCTCGCTGGCGGCGGCGGCATCATTGCGTCCCAGCGCCTCATCGAAGCGCGACAGCCACTGGTCGATCTCGGCCCCGACAGGGGTGCGGGTGGCGGTGCTCGACATTCTTTCTCCTCCTGTGGCGGTGGCGGGCGATCCATTGTCTCCCAGCATGGGGAGCTAAGGGGGGTCGTGCCGGCGGTCCGCGCGCTGACCCCCTCCGGGCGTCGCCCGCGGTCCGCGCGCTGACCACCGCGCGAGGCGGCGTGATTGAGCCCGCCGAGCCTTTTGTCTACTCTTGGGCGTATTCGTCCAACCGCCCCGAAACGGGCCCGGACTGATGAAGGGAGGTGATTGGATGCCAAAGCAACGCGCCCGGCTAACCGAGCCGCTGGTGCGCGAGAACGGGAGGCTTCGGCCCGCCGGCTGGGACGAGGCGCTCGACTTCGCGGCGGCCGGGCTCGACCGGGCCCGCCAGGCGGATGCCACGCGCTCCTTCGGGATGTTCAGCTGCTCAAAGGCCTCGAACGAGGTGAACTTCCTGGCCCAGAAGTTCGTGCGGTCCGTGATGGGGTCGAACAACATCGACTCGTGCAACCGCACTTGACACGCTCCCAGCGTCGTCGGTCTGGCGACGGTGTTCGGTGCGGGCGGCGGAACGTCGTCCTATAGAGAGGTCGAGGAGACGGATCTGCTGATCCTGTGGGGATCGAACGCGCGCGAAACGCATCCGATCTTCTTCCACCACGTCCTCAAGGCAATACACCGCGGCGCGAGGCTGTACGGCGTCGACCCGCGGCGCTCGAGCAGCGCCCAGTGGGCTGATGGCTGGCTCGGGCTCGACGTCGGCACCGATATCGCCCTGGCCAACACGATCGCCCGCGAGATCATCCACGCGGGCCTCACCAACGAGACTTTCATCGAGCGCGCCACCACCGGCTACGCCGAATTCAAGGCCGCGGTCGAGTCCTGGACGCTCGAGGAGGGCGAGCGCGTGACTGGCGTGCCGGCCGAGACGATCCGTGAGCTGGCCCACGCCTACGCGCGCGCGGATCGGGCGATCCTGTGCTGGACGCTCGGGATCACCGAGCACGTCACCGCGGTGGACAACGTGCTCTCCCTGATCAACCTCGCCCTGCTGACCGGGCACGTTGGGCGCTACGGCTCGGGCCTCAACCCGTTGCGGGGCCAGAACAACGTGCAGGGCGGCGGCGACATGGGCGCGATCCCGAACAAGCTCCCCGGCTTCCAGGACGTCGAGGACGACCACGAGGCCCGGGCGCGCTTCGAACATGCTTGGGGGGGCACCCCGATCGTCCCGAACTACGGCTGGCACCTTTCGCAGATGTTCGACGGGATGGAGCGCGGCGAGCTCCGGACGCTGTACGTGTTCGGCGAGAACCCGGCCCAGTCCGAGGCCGACTCCAAGCGCGCGCTCGAGCTGCTCGAGGGCCTCGACTTCATGATCGTCCAGGACATCCTCATGACCAAGACCGCCGAGATGGCCGATGTCGTGCTCCCGGCCACCGCCTCCTGGTGCGAGGTCGACGGCGGTACCGTCACCAATTCGGAGCGGCGCGTCCAGCGGATGCGCAAGGCCCTCGATCCGCCCGGCCAGGCCCGTGACGACCACTGGATCATCGCCGAGCTCGCCCGGCGGCTCGGGCACGACTGGGGAGGACCCACGCTCGAGCAGGCCTGGGACGAGCTGCGCTCGCTCAGCCCGATGCACACGGGCATGAGCTACCAACGCCTCGAGGAGCTGGGCGGGATCCAGTGGCCCTGCCCGAGCGAGGACCATCCCGGATCGCTGTTCCTGCACGGTCGCCTGTGGGAGGAACCCCCCGCGCAAGGACCTAAGGCGCCGTTCTCGATCACCATATGGGCGCCGCCGGTCGACGAGCTGACCGATGAGTTCCCAATCCGGTTGACCACCGGCCGGCGCCTCGACTCCTACAACACCGGCGTGCAGTCGAATCTCTACAGCTCGCCGATGCGCCGCGGGGAGACGCTCGACCTACATCCCGAGGACGCCTCCACGCTGGACGTCGAGCCCGGCGAAGTCGTGCGGATCAGCTCCCGTCGGGGCTCCGTCGACGCGCCGGTGCGCTTGGACACCGGCCTGCGCCCGGGCTTGGCCTTCATGACCTTCCATTTCCCGGACCAGGTCGACGTCAACCTGCTCACGATCGACGCGACCGACCCGAAGTCGGGCACCGCGGAATTCAAGGCCACGGCCGTTCGTGTGGAGAAGCTGGACGGCGCCGCCAAGGAGGCGGCGGGAGTAGTCGGCCGGCAGGCCGTGAACTAAGCATCGTGGATCTCAGACTCCTCGACGCCGAACCGACGACCGACGAGCGCGCGGCAATCGACGCGTTCCTCGGTCCGCCTGTGTCCACCTGGGCCGGTGCCGACGCGGTCGAGGACGGGCATTCGGCGCACGGCGGGCACGCGGCGCGGGCGCAGCGCCACCAGCTCCTTCCCACTCTCCACGCGCTGCACGAGAAATCCGGGTGGATCAGCCCCGGGGCGCTCAACTACGTGGCGCGCCGGCTGACCATCCCGCCTGCCGATGTGTACGGCGTGGCCACCTTCTACGCGCTGTTCTCGGTGCATCCGCGTGCCCCGCGCGTGCTGCACGTGTGCAATGACCTGGCCTGTCGGTGCGCGGGTTCGGACAAGCTGATCGAAGCGCTCACTGAGCGCGTCGGCCCCCATGGCATCGACGCAGACGGCGCCACGTGGGAGCCGAGCCCGTGCCTGGGTCAGTGCGATCGCGCGCCCGCGGCCTTCCTTGTCCAATCCGGAGAGAACTCGACCGAGCGCGAGCTGACGAACGTCGACGCCGAGGCGCTGATCGAAATCCTGCGCGGCGCGACGCCGGCATCCCCGAAATCGGCAAGGCCTCCCCAGGCCGGCCAACCAAACCTCCGCCTGCTGCACCGGATCGGCCTGGTCGATCCGGAGAGTCTCGACGAGTACCGCGCCCACGGCGGGTACGCCGCGCTCCGCCGCGCTTTCGACATCGGTCCCGAGGGCGTCCTTCGCGACGTCCTCGACTCGAAACTGATGGGGCGCGGCGGGGCTGCATTTCCGACCGGGCGCAAATGGGATGCCGTGGCGCGCCAGCCGCGCCGCCCGCATTACCTGATCTGCAACGCCGACGAGTCCGAGCCGGGGACTTTCAAGGACCGCGTGATCATGGAGGGCGACCCGTTCTCGCTGATCGAGTCGATGACCGTCGCGGCCTACGCCACCGGCTGCGAGCACGGGTACATCTACCTGCGCGGTGAATATCCGCTCGCCCAACGCCGGCTGGAAAACGCGTTCGAGCAGGCGCGCCACCACGGCCTCCTCGGCGATGACATCCTCGGCCACGGCTTCCGCTTCGACGTCGAGCTGCGCAAGGGCGCCGGCGCCTACATCTGCGGCGAGGAGACCGCGATCTTCTCCTCGATCGAGGGCTACCGCGGCGAACCGCGCAACAAGCCGCCGTTCCCGGTGGAACGCGGGCTGTTCGGCCAGCCCACGGTAGTCAACAACGTCGAGACGCTGGTCAACGTGCTGCCGATCGTGCTCGAGGGAGGTCCGGCGTTCGCGCAGATCGGCACCGAGCGCTCCACCGGTCCGAAGCTGTTCTGCGTCTCCGGCGCGATCGTCCAGCCCGGTCTCTACGAGGTGCCGTTCGGGACGACCCTCCGCGAACTGCTCGACCTGGCCGGCGGGGTCAGCACCGGGCGCAGCCTCCGGGCTGTCCTTCTCGGCGGCGCGGCCGGCAGCTTCGTTACCCCCGACGATCTGGATCTGAGGCTCACCTTCGAGGACGCCCGCGAGGTCGGTACCACGCTCGGCTCGGGTGTGGCGCTGGCCATCGACGACGCCATGGACCTGCCCGAGCTGCTGATGACCATCGCCGCGTTCATGCGCGACGAGAGCTGCGGCCAGTGCGTCCCATGCCGGGTGGGCACCGTGCGCCAGGAGGAGGCCCTGGCCCGCCTCGCCTCCGGGAGGACCCGCGGCACCGTGCAGGACGAGCTGAATCTGATCGGCGAGATCGGCCAGGCGATGCGCGACGCCTCGATCTGCGGTCTTGGCCAGACCGCCTCCTCGGCGGTCGAGTCAGCGATCGCGCGCCTCGAGGTGTTTTCCACCAACGGCAACGAAGGAGCGACCGCGTGAACCCGATCGAGCTGCCCATGGCGCCGCCCCAGCCGGCCAGCCGCATGATCACGCTGACCATCGACGACCAGGCGGTCGAGGTCCCCGAGGGCTCGACCATCCTCGACGCCTGCCGCAAGCTCGGGATCGACACCCCGACCTTGTGCTACGGCGAGACCCTCGCGCCGGCCAACGCGTGCCGGATCTGCGTGGTCGAGCTGGAAGGCGCGCGGACCCTGGTTCCCGCCTGTTCGCGCAAGGTCGAGCCCGACATGGTCATCCGCACCGACTCCGAGAGGGTGCGCCTCAGCCGCAAGATGGTGATCGAGTTCCTGGCCTCCTCCGTCGACCTGTCGATCACGCCGCCCGCCCAGGATTACCTCGCGCGCTACGACGGACAGCCCGAGCGCTACGGGCCGCCCGCGCCGCCGGATCCCGATCGCGACAAGCGCCGCGCCGGCCACCACGAACGGCCGGACGGCCAGACCGCCGCCACCGTGCACCAGCCGACCAAGATCGACAACGACCTGTACGTGCGCGACTACTCCAAGTGCATTCTCTGTTACAAGTGCGTCGACGCCTGCGGCGAAGAGTGGCAGAACACGTTCGCCATCACGGTGGCCGGACGTGGGTTCGACGCCCGTATCTCCACGGAGTACGCCAATCCGCTGCCCGACTCGGCCTGTGTCTATTGCGGCAACTGCATCGCTGTCTGCCCGACCGGCGCGCTCATGTTCAAATCCGAGCACGACCTGCGCGACACCGCCGCCTGGGATGAGTCGCGCCAGACGCACACCGAGACGATCTGCCCCTACTGCGGCGTGGGCTGCAACCTCACCCTGCACGTGCAGGACAACCAGATCGTCAAGGTCACCTCGCCGGCCGACCACGACATCACGCGCGGCAATCTGTGCATCAAGGGCCGATTCGGGTTCGGGCACGTCAACCCGAAGCCCTGAGTTAAGTACCTCGCCGGCGGTGACTTCGATCTCGACGCGCATCCGCGGGTCGACGAGGCCGGCGATCAATGATCGCTCCGCGCTCGAGCTACGTCGCGAGCGCTGACCTGCCGCCGGCGGAGTAGAGGGCTAGCGTCCGCGGCTGGGGCGGCGCTGTGCCGATCGCCGGTCCTTGATGCTCTGACCCCGGTCGCCCGCCTCTGGCGACGTGTCGCGCGTCGACCCCGGCGGCTTTGAATGCGCGATTCTGCTGAGGCGGGCGGCGTCGCCCGCGTCCGCGGGCGATCGCGAGGAACCGACGTACCTCGCGGACTCCGGCTTCGCGACCGGCTGCTCGCCGCCACGGGATCGATCGTGTCGAAGGGGCGACTCCGCAGCGCGGGCCGCTTCCCGGATTACGTATTCGGCCATGCCCGGGGTGGCAAACGCTAATTGTCGGCCGTCGTACGTCAGGGCTCCCATTGCGAGCAGCCGCGCGCGGATCTCGGAGAGGCTGCTGACGGGTTTGCGCCGGCACCGACGGTGCGGTCGAGCCGGCGGGCGGCGCCGGGAACCGGCGATCGCCGGCCAGTTCATCGGGCTGGTCGCGGGCGGCGTGCTTGCCGCGATCGATTGGCGCGCGGTGTTCTGGGTCAACGTCCCGGTCGGGGTGTTCGGGACAGTATGGGCCTACTTGATGCTGCGTGAGACCGGCGAGCGCCACCCCGGCCGGATCGACTGGTGGGGCAACATCACCTTCGCGGTCGGCCTCAGCGCGATCCTGATCGGCGTCACCAACGCCGTCAAGCCCTACGGCGGGCACGCCATGGGCTGGACCAACCCAACCGTGATTGGCTCGATCGTCGGCGGCGCGGCGATGCTCGCCGCGTTCATTCTGATCGAAAGCCGCGTGGCTGAGCCGATGTTCCAGCTCGCCCTGTTCCGGATCCGAGCCTTCGCCGCCGGCAGTGCCGCCGGCCTGATCGCGGCCGTGGCGCGCGGCGGTCTGCAGTTCATGCTGATCATCTGGCTGCAGGGGATTTGGCTGCCGCTGCACGGCTACAGCTACTCCGAGACACCGTTGTGGGCCGGCATCTACCTGCTCCCGCTGACCACGGCCTTCCTGATCTCAGGACCGGTGTGCGGATCTCTGTCCGACCGGTTCGGCGCACGGGGATTCGCCACCGCCGGAATGCTCGTGTTCGCCGCGAGCTTCATCGGTCTGATGCTTCTCCCGGTCGACTTTCCCTACTGGGCCTTTGCCGGGCTGATCACGCTCAACGGGATCGGCGTGGGGATGTTCAGCGCGCCCAACTCGGCCTCGATCATGAGCAGCGTCCCCGCCCGCCCGCCAGCGCGGCGCCGCGTCCGGTATGCGCTCGACGTTCCAGAACACCGGCACGGCGCTCTCGATCGGGGTGTTCTTCTCGCTGATGATCGCCGGCCTGGCAACGAGCCTCCCCGGGCAGCTGCTGAGCGGCCTGCACCAGCAGGGCGTCTCGCACGCCGTCGCCCAGCACGTGGCGAGCCTCCCACCGGTGTCATCGATGTTCGCGGCGGTGCTGGGGAGAACCCGGTGGCCCACCTGCTGGGACCAACCGGCGCGCTCTCGTCGCTCTCCCCCGCGCACCAGCAAGTCCTGACCGGGACTCAGTTCTTCCCGCGGCTCATCGCGTCGGCCTTCCATCACGGCCTGGTCGTCGTGTTCAGCGTCGCGACCGGCCTGTCGGTACTAGCCGCGCTCGCGTCCCTGCTGCGCGGCGGTCGCTACGTGCACGACGAGACCGCCGGCCAACTGCCCCTGATCACGCAACCGAAAGGAGCGCCAGATGGCGCACGCACTCCCCCCGATCGACCCGCGACGCGCGGCCCTGCTCGTGATGGACTACCAGAACGCGATTGTCGGCATGCTCGGCGAACCTGACGATCTCCTCTCCCGCGCAGCCGAGGCGATCGCGGTCGTCCGCCGGCAGGGCGGACACGTCGGCTACGTCCGGGTCGCCTTCGAAGACGCCGACTTCGAGGCGATCCCGCCGACCAGCAAGATGGGCGAGCGCGTGGGCGCGTCCGCCCAGGCGTTCCACAGCGACTCCCCCACCACCGCCGTTCACGAGCGGGTGGCGCCGCAGAACGGCGACATCGTGGTGCGCAAGACGCGCGTCGGGGCGTTCTCGACCATCGACCTCGAGGAGCAACTGTGCGAGCACGGCGTCGACACCCTGATCCTGGCTGGCATCAGCACGAGCGGCGTGGTGCTGTCCACGGTTCGTGACGCCAGCGACCGCGACTACCGCGTGCTCGTGCTCGCCGACGCAACCGCCGATCGCGACGCTGAGGTGCATGAGTTCCTGATCGAGCGGATCTTTCCGCGCCAGGCCGACGTGATCACGGTCGCGGATCTGGAGGAACTTCTCTCAGCCGCGTAGCGCCGCGAGGCGCGCCGCCGCCTCGGCGATCACCTCACGGCGCTTACAGAAGGCGAAGCGCACCAGCGTCCGCGCAGCCTCCTGGTCGTCGTAGAACACACTGGTGGGGATCGCCGCGACGCCGCAGCGCTCGGGAAGGCGCGCGCAGAACTCGACCGCGTCGGTCCCGACGTCGGCGTTGACGAAGTACGTCCCGTCCGGCACGAGCGGGCGTAGCCCCGCCGCCTCCAACCCGGCGCATAGCTGGTCGCGCTTGTCGCCGAGATCGTCCCCGAGCGCCTCGATCTCCTCGCGCGGGAGGCGGAGCGCCGCCGCTGCGGCGTGCTGCAGTGGGGTGCCGCCGGCGAAGGTCAGGTACTGCTTGACGATCCGCGCGGCGGCGACCAATTCGGCCGGGCCCGAGCACCAGCCGATCTTCCAGCCGGTGAACGAGAACGACTTGCCCACGCTCGAGATCGTGAGCGTGCGTTCCGCCATTCCGGGCAGTGTGGCGATCGGGATGTGCTCGCCGTCGTAGACCAGGTGCTCGTAGACCTCGTCGGTGACGCAGATCAGATCGTGCTCGAGGCACGCGGCGGCGATCAGCTCGAGCTCGGCGCGGCTGAGAACCCGCCCCGTCGGGTTGTGAGGCGAGTTGAGGAGGAGCACGCGCGCCCTCGTCCCGATCGCGGCTCCCAAGGCCCCCGCGGTCACCTCAAAGGCTGGCGGCCACAGCGTCACGGGCCGCCGTGCCGCGCCGGCGAACGCGATGCAGGCCGCGTAGGAGTCGTAGTAGGGCTCGAGCACGACGACCTCGTCGCCGGGATCGCACAGCCCGAGCAGCGCGGCGGCGATCGCCTCGGTGGCGCCGAACGTGACCAGGACGTCCTCGGGCTCGAGGCCGTACCAGCTGCGCTGGTGACCCAGCACCGCCTCGCGCAGCACCGGCACGCCCGGCAGGGGCGCGTACTGGTTGTGTCCGCCACGCAGCGCGGCGACCGCCGCCTCGATCACGGACGCCGGCCCATCCGTGTCCGGGAACCCCTGACCCAGGTTGATCGCCCCCGTCCGTACGGCCAGCGCGGTGATCTCCGTGAAGATCGTCGTCCCGAGCCCGACCACGCGTGCGGCGCGGCTCATGCCGGGTCGGCCGCGCCCCAGATGCCCGGTCCGCGGCGATGCTCGTAGATCAGCGAGGTCTCGGCGTGGGCGACCGAGGGATGGGTGGCCAGGTGATCGACCACGAACTCCCGCAGGTCCTGCGCGTCGGCCGCGGCCACCCAGACCAGATAGTCGGTTACACCGGTCAGGTGGAACACCATCAGCACGCGCGGAAGCCGGCGAACCGCATTCGTGAAGTCGTCGATCTGATCGCGGGCATGAACGGCCAGCCGGACGGCGATCAGCGCCTGCAAGGGCCGCCCGAGCGCGGCCAGGTCCACCTCGGCGTGGAAACCGCGGATCACCCCGCGCTCGCGCAGCGACCGCAGCCGCGCCAGCGCCGTGGAAGGCGCAACCCCGACCCGCTCGGCCAGCCGCTGGTTGGTGATCCGGGCGTCCTGGGCGACCAGTTCCAGGATCGCCCGATCGACGGCGTCGACCGCGGTCTGTCGATGATTCGACGGCATGCCAGGCATGAGGTGACTGGGCGAACAATATCCGACTGATGCGTCGAGGCCCGCAGAATCTTCGGCCACTTGTCAATTCGCCGCAGAATGATCAGACTGAGGGCATGTCCTCAATCGCGATCGAACCGATTCTCCACGACTCTATTCTCGACACGGTCGGCGACACGCCGCTCGTGCGCCTGTCGCGAATCGGCGCCGGCCTGCGCCCGGAGCTGGTCGCCAAGCTCGAGGCGTTCAACCCGGGCGGCTCGATCAAGGACCGGGTGGCCATCGCCCTGATCGAGGCGGCCGAGCGCGACGGCCGTCTCCGACCGGGCGGAACGATCGTCGAGCCGACCTCGGGCAACACCGGCACCGGCCTGGCGATCGCGGCTCGCCTCAAGGGCTACCGGGTCATCGCGGTCATGCCCGACAAGATGTCGCGGGAGAAGATCGACCTCCTACGCGCCTACGGGGCGGACGTCGTGCTCGCGCCCACCGATGTCCCCCCTGAATCGCCTCAGTCCTATTACCGCGTGGCCGACCGGCTGACCGACGAGATCCCAGACGCGTTCCAGCCCAACCAGTACTTCAACCAGGCCAATCCGCAGGCCCATTACGAATCGACGGGCCCCGAGATCTGGACGCAGACCGCGGGCCGCATCACGCACCTGGTCGCCGGCGTCGGCACCGGCGGCACGGTCACGGGCACCGCTCGCTACCTGCGCGAGCGCAAGCCCGACCTGGTCGTGATCGGGGCCGATCCGGAGGGCTCGATCTACTCTGGCGGCCCCGCGAGCGTCCGCCCCTATCTGGTCGAGGGCGTGGGCGAGGACTTCTGGCCCGCGACTTTCGACCGCACTGTGATCGACCGCTGGGTCACGGTGACTGACAAGGACGCCTTCCTGACCACGCGCCGGCTGGCGCAGCTCGAGGGAATCCTGGCCGGCGGGTCCGGCGGTCTCGCGCTGCACGCCGCGCTCACGGTCGGCGCCGAGATCGATGACCCCGACGCGATGGTCGTCGTGATCCTCCCCGACGGCGGCCGCTCGTATCTGTCGAAGATCTACTCCGACGCCTGGATGCGCCAGTACGGCTTCCTCGACCGCGACTCCAAGCTCCGCGTCGGCGACGTGCTGGCGCGCAAGCGCGAGGCGGGCGAGATCCCGCTCTTGGTCACCGTGCAGACGCATTACCGGGTTCGCGACGCGGTCGCGCTCCTGCACGAGCACCGCGTCTCTCAGCTGCCGGTGGTGAGCGCCCACGATCCCGCCACCGTGGTCGGCGCAATCGGCGAGCGGGGGCTGCTGGGACGCGCGGCAGAGGATCCCCGCGTGCTCGAGGCCGAGATCGTCGAGGTGATGGAGCCGCCCTTCCCGGCCGTATCGGTTGACGATCCGGTGCGCGAGGCGGTCGAGCTGCTGGTCGGCGATCAGCAGGCCCTGCTGGTCACGCGCGACGGCCGGGCCGAGGGAATCGTCACTCGCACCGATTTGCTGGAAGCATTGGCTTCGTGAGTGAGCGCGACCCGGACGCGCGGCGCGACGCGTTCGCGACCCGCGCGGTCCACGCCGGCCTGACGCCCGACCCGAGCTTCGGCTCGGTCATCCCCGCGATCCACCAGACGTCGACCTATGCGCAGCGCCGGCCCGGCGAGTTCGTCGGCGATTACGACTATGCGCGGACGGCCAACCCGACTCGGGCGGCGCTCGAGACTGCGCTGGGCGAGCTGGAGGGCGGGTCGGCGGTGGCCTTTGCCTCCGGCCTGGCCGCCGAGCACGCCTTGATCACGATGGTGTGCGCGGCCGGCTCGCACGTGGTGCTCCCGGCCGACTTGTATGGCGGCACCTACCGCCTCATCGGGAAGGTGATGAGCCGCTGGGGCCTCGCGTACGACCTGGTCGACCAGACGGATCTGGCCGCGCTCGAACGCGCCGTGCGCGACGACACCCGCCTGATCTGGGTCGAGAGTCCGACAAACCCCAAGCTCGACGTGATCGACATCCCCGGGATGATCGCGCGTCGCCGACGAGCCCTCGTCGCCGTCGACAACACGTTCGCCACGCCGGCCAACCAGCGTCCGCTCGAGCTTGGCGCCGACTTCGTCGTGCACTCCACGACCAAGTACCTGGGCGGCCACTCCGACGTGGTGGGCGGCGCGGTGATCACGCGCGACCCCGAGTGGCACGAACGCTTGCGCTTCATCCAGAACGCGGTCGGCGCGGTGCCCGGACCGCTCGACTGCTTCCTCGTACACCGCGGGCTGCGCACTCTGCACCTGCGGATGGAGGCCCACTCCCGCAGCGCCGCCGCGGTGGTGGAGTTGCTCCTGGCCACGGCGGAGGTAAGTGACGTGAAATGGCCGGGGTTCAGCGGGATGGTCAGCTTCCGCCATCCTCGCGCCGGCGAGCTAGCCGCGAAGACCCGGCTGTTCACGCTGGCGGAATCCCTGGGCGGCGTGGAGTCGTTGATCGAGGTGCCCCAGGCCATGACCCACCAGTCGGTCGAGGGCTCGGCGGCCGCCGTGCCGCCCGACCTGGTCCGCCTGAGCTGCGGCGTCGAGGATCCGGCCGATCTGGTGGCCGACCTGCACCAGGCGCTCGCGAGCACCTAGGGCCACCAGAAGCTGCTGATCGCGACAACCTGCGCTCGCGGGCGTGCGCCGCGGTTATGTGAAGCCGAACGCCGGACAGGAAGGATCCGCGTCCAGCCGGGGTCTTCATGGGTGACCCACTCGATTCACGGGTCCAGTCAAACCTCGTTCTGGGAGCAACATCATGGCCATTTGGACCACTGCGAACTTGCGCGCAGCGGCGCTCGCGATGCTGGCTGTCTCGACCACGGCCGTGGCAGGCTGCGGGAGTTCCAGCAGCTCGAGCACGAGCACCGCCGCCGCCGCACCGGCAGCCGCCTCGTCATCGTCATCGTCACCGTCTTCGACCACCTCGACCAGCTCGAACGAGTCCAGCCCCGAGTCGATCGGCACCGCCAAAGGCTCGATGGGCACCTACCTGACGGCCGACGAGGGCCGTGCGGTTTACCTGTGGGTGGCCGACAGCGGCGGCAAGTCCGCCTGCTCCGGCGCCTGCGCCAAGGTGTGGCCGCCGGTGGAAACCAAGGGCCATCCCAAGGCCGAAGACGGCGCCGACGCGGCCGACCTCGGCACGATCACGCGCTCGGACGGCAGCCAGCAGGTGACCTACAAGGGACACCCGCTGTACTACTTCATCGCCGACAAGTCGAAGGGCGAGACCAAGGGCCAGGGCAACAACGGATTCGGCGCCTTGTGGTGGCTGGTCGCACCCTCGGGCAACGCGATCACCAGCGGCGGGTCGTCCGCCGGCGGTTCGAGCGGCTCGTCGAGCTCGAGCTCGTACTAGGGCGGCGGCTGGGGCTACTAGCCGCAAGCAGCCGGGGGCCCGATGCCGCAGACCGCGGTTGGTGCTCGCCTCCACGACGGTGGCCAGCCTGATCGAGGTCCACCGCGACCCGCGTCGCCGCGCCCACGCGGGCTCACTTCGGGCGCGTCAGCCGTCCGAGTCCGTCCAGTAGGCTCAACCCGTGAACGCCGTGAACGCGCAGTGGCGGCTGGCCGCCCGACCGGTTGGCCTGCCCAAGCCTTCGGACTGGGAGTACGTCGAGGAGCCGGCGCCCGAGCCCGGCGAGGGGCAATTCCGGATCGGGCTCGAGTACCTGTCGCTCGATCCCGCCATGCGCGGATGGATGAACGAGGGGCGTTCCTACGTGCCGCCCGTGGGAATCGGCGAAGTGATGCGCGCGGGCGGGATCGGGCGGGTGGTCGAGTCCCGGCATCCTGGTTTCGCGGTCGGCGAGCAGGTGCTCGGGCAGTTCGGCGTGCAGCGCTGTGCTGTCTCCGACGGCCGGGGCGTGAGGCGCATCGATACGTCGCTGGCGCCGGCCCCGGTCCATCTTGGCGTGCTGGGGATGACGGGGTTGACGGCCTACTTCGGGCTGCTCGACGTCGGCCGGCCGCAACCGGGTGAGACGGTGGTTGTGTCGGGGGCGGCCGGCGCGGTGGGCAGCGTGGCCGGGCAGATCGCGCGGATCAGAGGCTGTCGCGCGGTCGGGATCGCCGGTGGCCCGGAGAAGTGCGCCTGGCTGGTCGAGGAGCTCGGTTTCGCGGCCGCGATCGATTACAAGCGCGGCGATCTGCGCGCCGACCTGCGCCGACACGCGCCCGATGGGGTCGACGTGTACTTCGACAACGTCGGAGGCGAGACGCTTGACGAGGTGCTGCGCCGCCTGGCGCGAGGCGCCCGGGTGGTCATCTGCGGCGCGATCTCCCAATACAACGCTCGCGAGGCGCCGCGGGGACCGGCCAACTACATGCAGCTCCTGGTGGAGCGGGCGTCCATGACGGGCTTCCTCGTGTTCGATTACGCGGACCGGTATCCCGAGGCGATCACGGCGCTTGCCGGGTGGTTGCGCGCCGGCGAGTTGCGCTCGCGCGAGGACATCGTCCGCGGCCGTCTCGAGGATTTCCCCGAGGTGTTCCTCAGGTTGTTCCGCGGCGAGAACACCGGAAAGCTGATCCTCCAGCTCGAGCAGACCTCGTGAACAGGACGCCGCTCCAGAACGAGCTGCGGTTCTGGCCGGAGCTCGCCGGGTTGCTCACCGATCCTCTGTTTCGGGCCCCCACCCGGGCGTCCAGCCACGGGCGCGCGCGCCGCCCCGTCCTCCTGATCCCCGGCTTCCTGGCCGGCGACGCGTCGCTCACCGTGCTCGCCGGCTGGCTGCGCCGGCGCGGCCACCCGGTGCGCACGAGCGGGATACGGCTCAACGTGGGCTGTTCGGGGCGCGGCCTCGAGCGGCTCGATGCGGTGCTCGAGGCCTTCGGTGAGCCCGCGGTGCTCATCGGCCAGAGTCGCGGCGGGACGCTCGCCCGCGCCCTGGCCGCGCGCCGGCCCGACGCGGTGGCGGCGCTGGTGACGCTCGGCTCACCGGTGCTGGACCCGCTCGCCGTCTCGCCGTACGTGCTTCGCACCGTGCGCTCGGTGGCCTTCCTCGGGGACCTCGGGGTGCGGTGGCTGTTCTCGACCGAATGCCGGGACGGCGAGTGTTGCTCGGAGTTCCGGGCGCTGCTGCGCCGGCCGCTGCCGCCCGGCGCGCGAGCGCTCGCCGTGTACTCGCGCAGCGACGCGATCGTCGACTGGCGCGCCTGCCTTGATCCGGACGCCGAATGGGTCGAGATCGACGGCAGCCACTGCGGCATGGCCGTCAATGCGGGGGTGTACCGCGAGCTCGAGCGCCTACTCGAAGGAGTCGACGACGCGGCGCGGGCCGAGGCGATTCCGGCTTGATGCGAGGCTGGGTGCCGGTTGGGTCCCCTCCCGCGGCCTTGCGCGCGATCCGGGCCGTGGTGGTCGTCTGCGGCTTGTTCGCCTTCACCGACCAGGTCATCGGCAACCTGCAGATGGCGACCTTCGCGGCGTTCGGCGGCTTTGCCACGCTCGTCCTGGCGTCGTTCGGTGGGACCCGCCGCGACAAGCTCCTCGCCCACCTGGGCCTCGCGTCAGTCGGCAGCGTGCTGCTGACGATCGGCACCATGGTGAGCTCCTCGAGCGTCCTCGCCGCGCTGGTCACCGTGCCGGTCGCCTTCGCGGTGTTCTTCGCCGGCGTGGCTGGCCCGAACGCCGCCGCGGGCGCCAGCGCGGCGCTGCTCGCCTATGTCCTGCCAGCGGCCTCGCTCGGGACGGTCTCGATGATCCCCGATCGCCTGGCCGGCTGGTGGCTGGCTTCGGTTTTAGGCACCGCGGCGGTTCTCGCCCTGTCGCCTCGCCCGGGCGACGACGCGCTGCGCGCGGCCGCCTCCAAGCTCGCCGGCGAGCTGGCTGGCGAGCTCGAGGCGGCGCTCGAGGGAAGCGCCAGCGACGATCGGCTGACCGGTGTCATCGCCGCCAAGCAGGAGCTCCTGGCGAGCTTTACCGCGACGCCCTACCGGCCGACCGGCCTGGCCGCCGCCGATCAGGCCATGGCCAACGCGGTGGAGCTGCTCGAGTGGTGCACCGCCCTCACCGCCGACGCGATTCGTGAGCGGGCCGATCTCCGCGACGCCTCGCCCAGCGCCCGCCGGCTCCTCTCGGTCGCCAGTTCGGTCTTGGCCGACGTTTCGTCGCTGCTCGTCGGGGCCGATGTCCGGCCCGACGTCGATCGGCTTGACCGATGCCGCGCCGAGGCCGTCGCCGGCCTCGACCACCTTCAACCGGAGCCAAACGGCAGCTTCCAAGGGGCTGCGCAGGCCTCCTTCCATGCGCACGCGATCGCCATAGCCGTGCTCGCTGTCGCCGCGGAGACGCTGGTCGCCTCGCGGCTCGTCGATCCCGAGTGGGTCGAAACCCGCCGCCGGCGCTGGTACGCCGGGTCGACTCCCGCCGCTCGCACCGTGCGCCGCGTGTCCAGCGTGGCGACCGCCGCCCACATCCACGCCAGCGTCCGCTCGGTGTGGTTCGTCAACAGCCTGCGGGGCGCGATCGCCCTCGCCGTGGCCGTGGCGGTAGCCGACGTGGGGAGCGTGCAGCACGGGTTCTGGGTCGTGCTGGGCACGCTTTCCGTGCTGCGCACCAACGCCGCCTCGACGGGCGCCACCGCGCTGCGAGCACTCGCCGGCACAGCGATCGGCTTCGTCGTCGGCGGCGTAGTCTTGCTGGTCATCGGCGGCGGCTCGAGTGCGCTTTGGGCGGTGTTGCCGGTTGCCGTGTTCGTGGCCGCCTACGCGCCCGGGACCGCCCCGTTCGCCGTCGGCCAGGCGGCCTTCACGGTCATGGTCGCCGTCCTCTTCAACCTGCTCGCTCCGGTCGGGTGGAAAGTCGGTGTGGTGCGGATCGAGGACGTCGCGCTTGGCTGCGCGGTCAGCGCGCTGGTCGGCCTCCTGTTCTGGCCCCGGGGCGTGGCGGCCGTTGTCGGCGACGATCTGGCCGACGCCTTCCGCTCCGGCGCGGCGTATCTGAGACAGGCGGTCGAGTGGGCGGCCGGCCCGCGAGGCGCCGAGCCGGACGGCGCGATGGCCGCGGCGGTGGCGGGACAGCGGCTCGACGAGGCCCTTCGCGGCTTCCTGGCCGACCAGGGCAGCAAGAAGCTCGCCAAGCAGGATCTATGGCGGCTGGTCGGGGGCTCGCTGCGGCTACGGCTGACCGCGCGCGCGGTGGCGGAGTTGCCGGGTGATGCCGACGCCGTCGAGGACGCGGGCAAGCCCCTCGAGGATCGCGCGCTCAAGCTCGCCACCTGGTATGAGCAACTGGCCGGGCAGGTCGGCCGACCGGACCACCGGCCGGTCGAGCCGCTCCAGACGCCGCGCTTCGCTGCTCCCGACGCTGTCCGGACCGGCTCGGGCGCCTACTACGGAATCTGGCTGTGCGAGCACCTGAATCATCTCGCCGAGCACCTCGGCGAGCTCGTGGTCCCGGCCGTCCGCGTTGCCGAGCTGAGGCGCCGGCCGTGGTGGCGCTGACCGCGGTGGCCCCGCGCACCGCGGTATGCACGGTCGCGGCGCTCTAGACCGGGCCGCAGGGCCGGTCCTCACGCTCGGAAGCTGAGAACCTCGTAGGCGAGACGCCGGAGTCGCATCACGACCGGCACACTCGCGCGCGCGGCGCCGGGCGGCAGCGTGCTCATCGCGATCCCAGCCAGCACGGCGATAACGCCCACGATCTGGCCGAACGCGGCCGGCTCGCCGAGGGCGAGCCAACCGGCCGCGGCGCCGACCACCGGCTCGAGGTTCACGAACGCGCCGGCGAGCTCGGCGGGCACGCGCGCCTGGCCGAACGCGAACAGCCAGAACGGCAGCGGCGTCCCCGCCAGCGCCAGTGCGGCGAGCGCGAGCGCGGGCAACAGCGCGCCCGGCCCGTGGGGGATTCCCTCGCTCAGGAGGGCTACGGGAAGCGCGAGGAGCGCGCCGCCGGCGAACTGGACCGCGGTGACCGCCGCCGCGTCGCGGCCGGCCAGCAGCCGCGGCTGGAGCGCGATGAATGCCGCTGACAGGAGCACGGAGCCCAGCACAAGCAGATCGCCCGGCGCTGTGGCGCCACCTCCCGCGGCGCCCGCGACCAGGGCGATCCCGACCAGTGCTACGGCGTACCCGCCCCAGGTCAGCGGACGGGTGACGATCTCGCCGAGCCCGGCCGCGATCAACGCGACCAGCACCGGCACCGCGCCCACGACCATCGCGGCGTGACTCACGCTGGTGCGCTCGATGCCGGCGTTCTGGAGGACGATGACCGCGCCGAACCCGATCGCGCCCGAGGCGAGCATGCGAATGCTCAGCGTGTCGCGCAGGCCACGCCGGCCGACGAAACCCAGCACCGGCGCGGCCACGGCGAAGCGGACCACGGTCAGCCAGCCGGGCTCGAGCCATGTGAGTGCGAGCTTCGTCAGCGGGACGTTCAGGCCCCACAGGGCGCCCGCCGCGGCAAGCGCGAGGATCGCCGATCTGTTCGTCTGAGTCTTCACCTCACTGAGGATCGCCGGATCCGCGACGAAGTACAGCTAGATTTGACATCTCGCGCCCTAGACGATGGAATATTTCGTGAAGTGACCGATTCGCTTGATTTAATTGACATGAAGCTGCTTGAGGAACTCCAGACGGACGCCGATCGCCCGAACATCGAGTTCGCGCGCCTGGTCGGCCTCTCACCCGCCGCGACGCTTCACCGCGTTCGCCGCCTGAAGGAGTCCGGGATCGTCCGCAGCATCTCGGCCCGGCTCGATGCGGCCAGCGCCGGCTTCCCGCTGCAGGTCTACGTCGCGGTCACCCTGCAGCGCCACGACGACGCCGCGCACCGGCGTTTCGCCGAAGCCGTGCGGTCCATGCCCGAGGTGATCTCCGCCGATTGGGTGACCGGCGAGACGGACGCGATGCTGATGGTCGTGGCGCAGGAGGTCGCGCAACTACAGCGCGTCCTCGTGCGGCTCTCGACGCGCGGTGGTGCGGCGCGAGTCATGACGCTCCTGCGGCTGGAGGAGCTAAAGCCTGCCTCACCGCTGCCCCTCGAACATGGTTAGCGGACCCGTCCCCAAGACCTGTCCTCCGCCAATTGGCACACAGCAGTCGTCCGGACATACCGTACAGTGATGTACGATGAACCCGTTCAACTACCAGGGACCGGTTGCGCCGCCGCGGCTGATCGACCGCCGCGGGGAGCTGGATGTCCTGCAGCGCGCCGCCGCCGACGGCGTGGCCATCCGGCTTGCCGCGCCGCGGCGCTTTGGCAAGACCAGCCTGCTCGACGCCCACGTGGCCTCGATGAGGGACGTGGGACATCGCGCCCTGCGGGTCGATCTGTCCAAGGTCTCGACCGTCGGGGACGTGGCGTCCCGGGTGGCCGAGGGATTCAGCGTGCTCCCCAACGATCCCCGCCGGAGCGTCCGGCGGTGGGCGGCCCGGCTTGGGGTGAGCGCCAAGCTCGCCGGCGTCAGGCTCTCGCTCGCGCCGAGCGCGGCACGTCCACGCGCGGACGAGGCGCGCGCGGCGCTCCTCGAGTTGCTCGACGTCCCGTTCGGGCTGTACGAGCAGGACGGCGGGCTGACCGTAGTATGCCTGGACGAGTTCCAGGACCTGCTTGTCGCCGACAACTCACTGGACGGACTGTTTCGCTCGGTCATCCAGCATCACCGCGGCGCGGCGGCCTATGTGTTTGCCGGGAGTCAGCCGTCATTGATGCGGGCGCTGTTCGCGGACCGAGAACGTCCCTTCTACGGCCAGGCGCGGCCGCTCGAGCTCCCGGTCCTGCCCGCCGACGAGGCGGCCCACGACGTCGACGCGCTGCTCGCCGCCGATGGCCTCCAGGCCGACGGAGCCGTCGACGAACTGCTCGCGTTCTCGGGCGGTCACCCGCAGCGCACGGTCCTTCTCGCCCACCAGCTCTACAACGTGCTCGACGCGCCCGATCGGCCCGAGGACCCAGCGGCCGCCGCCACCGACCTTGCCCTGGACGAGACACGGGATGCCCACCAGGCGGTGTGGGACAGCCTAAGCCGCGTCGAACGGATCGTGATGTTAGCGCTGGCCGACGGCCAAGCGCCGACCGGCAGCCGGGTGGCAGGCGAACATCGGATCGCGCGCTCGACGCTGCAGGACGTCCTCAACCGCCTCCTCGCCGACGAGCGCAACGTCTCCCGCGACACGCGAGGCCGCCCGTACCTGCTCGATCCGCTGCTGGCTGAGTGGCTTCGGCGCCGCTGAGCTACCGTGAACTCGATGTCGCACACGTCGGCGCTTCTGGCCGTCATCACGGCCGAGCCGGCCAGCACGTCGGAGTTGTACGACCGCGTCGGCTACCCCGCGCTCGCCCGCCTGGGGTTGATCCCGTACGCCGATTTCCGGGACGCGCTCGCGCGGCTGGCGGCCGCCGGGGCGATCGAGAGCCAAACTGCGGCGGACGGCGGAACGATGTGGTCGCGGAGCGCAGCAACCGGGCCTTCGGACGGGCTTATACTCGGCTGACATGCTCGTCTTCGGCTTGGTGCAAGGCGACAGATCGGAGCCACCCGACGGTGGGCGTGAGCCGCACGAGGACGACCTGCCGGAGCGACGGCCGTGGACGTGGCGCCTGCCGTGGCGACCGTGTGCCTGGTTCGCTGCCTGGTGCTGGCTGATGGCGCTCGTTCCCGTGGTGAGCAGAGCGTTCGGCGGTCTAGCCGGGTTCGGGGTGCTGATGCTGGCGCTCGGGCTCGGGTGTTGGCGGCTGGAGCGCGTCTGTGCGCGCCAGTACTGGTCCGGCCTGCGCGAACACAAGTACTGATCGCTTGAGCCCGCAGGTTGCGACGGGCGCCACGCCGTCTCCGCATCGATGCAGTGTGGATCACGCCCTGGTACCCCTCGCCGCTGAAGGAGGCTACGACGTGTCCGATCCACGCGGCATCGCACCGCTCTTCGGCACCCTCACCGAAGCCCGGCAGATGATCGGCGAGGCGCACGAGCTCGGCCTGCGGGTGCTGCTCGACCTCGTCCCCAACCACCTGTCCGACCAGCACTCGTGGTTTCAGAACGCTCTCGTGGCAGCGCCGGGCTCGCCCGAGTGAACTCGGGCTCGCCGAGGTCGAGGACCTACCCGACGACGTCCTCCAGGATCCGCGCTGGGAGCGCTCCGATCATCGCCCGCTGACACGGCCGCCTGGTTCGCGCTCTGAACAAGGGTGTGACGGGGGTCGACGCCCCCGGCCTCCCACCGGCAACCGCCGCTCAGTAGCCCTGGTTGGTGACGGTGTAGCCGTTGTTGTTGTTGTTGGAGGACTTCGGCTTCGTGCTCGAGCTCGTCGTCTTGGGCGCGGCGACGACGGGCGCGGGAGCGCTTGTCGTGGTAACCGGCGCGGGCGCCCTTGCCGTGGTGACCGGTGCGGGTGCCGAGTGTGTCGTGGCCGGTGGCGAGGTGGTGGTCACGGGCGCCGAGGTAGTCGTCGCCGGCGCCGGTTGCGTGGCGACGGGCTTGGCCTTATGGGCCGGCGCCTTGCGGTGATGAGTGACGGGCCGGTGCGTCGTCTTCGTGGTCGTCTGGGAGGTGATCTGGATCTGCGTCTGCGGCGGCGTCGACGCGGCCGGGGTGGAACTGGTCTTCGAGGCGGACGTCCCGCCGCAGCCGGCCACCGCCAGGGCAACGGCGATTGTGCTCAGCAGCGCTCGTTTCATGGACCCCGCTTCCAGGCTCGCTCGACAACTTCGGCCCCAGGGTACAAGACACGCGGGATGCCGCAACGTTGCGGGCGGCGGCATCGGCCGAGTGACCGAGCGCTCGGCGGCGGGACACGGCAGCGGACAGTCACGCGGTCCGTCCGTCGCCGCGGCCGGGCGCCGACGCCCCTCCCCGCTAAGGTATCGCCGCGGATGGAGGCATCGGGCACCTCGTCGGCCCCCCAGGACACGGAGGGCGTCGCTGCAAGCGGGGACGCCGTCGCCGGTGCCGCCGGAACCGCGGCGCCCGCCGCCGTGATCCCTGCGCCACCGCCGACCGAGAGCGGCCCCGAGGTGCGCCGCCGGCGGCGAGCCTTCGCCTCGCGCGAGGCGCTGATCCTCACCGTGTGCTGCGTGGCCCAGTTCATGGTGATCCTCGACCTGAGCATCGTCAACGTGGCGCTGCCGTCCATCCAGTCGAGCCTCAACTTCACCTCGGCCGACCTTCAGTGGGTGGTCGACGCGTACGCGATCACTTTCGCCGGGTTCCTGATGCTGGGCGGCCGGGCGGCGGACCAGCTCGGGCAGCGCCGCGTGTTCGTGGCCGCGCTCATCCTGTTCTCGGTCACCTCACTCGTCGGCGGTGCGGCGCTCAACCGCCAGATGCTGATCGTGGCGCGAGGCGTGCAGGGCTTCAGCTGTGCGTTCATGGCCGCCTCCTCGCTGGCCATCATCACCTCGTCGTTCCCGCCCGGCCCGCAGCTGCATCGCGCCATCGGCCTGTGGGCGGCGATGAATGGGCTCGGCGGGGCTGCCGGAACGCTGTTCGGCGGGGTCATCACCGAGGCGCTGAGCTGGCGCTGGGTACTGCTGATCAACCCCCCGATCGGCATCGCCACCGCGGTGGTCGCCTACGCGGTGGTGGCCGACCGCCGTCGGGCGAAAGCGGGGCGCAGCTTCGACATCGCCGGGGCCCTCACCCTCACCGTGGGCCAGATGGTGCTGGTCTACGGGGTGGTGCAGGCCGGCCTGCGCGGCTGGCATGCCGGCCTGGCGATCGGGCCGATCCTCGCTGGCCTTGCCCTCCTCGCGGTTTTCTGCGTGATCGAGACCCGGGTGGCCAAAGAGCCCCTCGTCCCATTCAAGGACCTGACCAAGCCGCTCCAGGTCGCCAACGGGGTCGTCCTGCTGTTCAGCGCCGCGCTGTTCCCGATGTGGTACTTGAGCTCGCTCTATCTGCAGCAGGTCCTCGGCCTCTCGCCGCTGCACGCCGGCCTGACCTTCCTACCCATGGCCTTGACGATCATGTTCGTGGCGCGCAGTGCCGGCAAGCTGGTGAGCCGCTTCGGAGTTCGCGCGGTGCTCGGCGGCGGGCTGCTGATGATGACCGCGGGGATGCTGCTGTTCACCAAGATCGCCGCGAGCGGGAGCTCAGTCGTGTACGTGATCGTTCCGGGCGTGCTGACCGCCGCAGGAATCGGCATGTCGATCGTTCCCTCCACGATCGCCGCCACGCAGGGAGCCAAGCAGGGGCAGCAGGGCCTCGCCTCGGGGCTGGTCAACACCTCGCGCCAGGTTGGCGGGGGCCTCGGCATCGCCGTCCTGATCACGCTCGCCACGTCGCTCTCAAGCCACCTGATCGGCAAGGGCCACGGCGTCCCGCAGGCGCTCACGGACGGGTTCCGGCTCGGCTACTTCATCGCCGCCGGACTTTGCGCCGCTGCGGCGCTCCTCACCTTCACGCTCGTCCCCAGGCCGGCCCCGACCGCCGACGCGTCCGCGCGCACACGCCGCGCCCCCATCCTGCTTGCCGTGACAGGCGTGATCGCCGTCTTCGTGGTGCTTGCCTTCGCGGTCGGCGGCTCCCATGGCGCGCCGCTTGGCTCCTACACGACGAGCGGCGCCTACAGCTACGCCTCGGCCCCGGACCTCCACCCGCCGGTCATCCGCGCGACCATGCCGACCGCCACCAGCAGGCTGTCCCCGGGCTACATCTTCACCGCGAACTTCTACGACCTGAACCACCCGCCGATGGTCGGCCAGAGCGGGCCGCTGATCCTCGACAAGCACCTCCAACCGGTCTGGTTCAAACCCGTCCCGAAGGCAGACGTGGCCGGCAACCTCAGCCTGCAGGTCTACGAGGGCAAGCCCGTCCTCACCTGGTGGCAGGGGGTGATCACCAACACCGGCGCCACCGTGAGCGGCGAGGACGTGATCGTCGACCAGAGCTATCGCCCGGTCGCCACCCTCCACGCCACCAATGGCTGGGTGGTAACCCTTCACGAAATCCTGATCCGCGGTCACACCGCCTGGGTCACGGCGAACAAGAACATCCCGGTGAATCTGTCCAAGTACGGCGGCGCCTACAACGGGGCCCTGATCGACTCGGCGGTGCAGGAATACGACCTGCGGACAGGTAAGCTGATCCGCAGCTGGGACGCCCTCGGCCACATCCCGCTGAGCGACTCGCGCGCCTCGCTACCCACCAACGGGTTCCCGTGGGACGCCTACCACGTCAACTCGATCTCCCTCCCCGGCGACGGGACATTCGTGGTCTCGATGCGCAACACGTGGGCGGCCTACAAGGTGAACACGGCGAACGGCGCGATCGAGTGGGCGCTCGGCGGCCGGCACTCGAGCTTCAAACTGGGCAAAGACGCGGAGTTCCAGTGGCAGCACCACGTGGTGGTGTATCCCGGCTCGCCGCTGGTCACGCTGTTCGACGACCACTGCTGCCAGATCACGGGCGGCGGCACGTACGTCTCCCCCACGGCCCCATCCCGCGGACTCGTCCTGAAACTCGACCAGCGGGCCCACACGGCCACGTTGGCCGGTCAGTACAGCCACGGCGCGAGCCTCGACTCGGAGTACATGGGCAGCATCGAGCCGCTCCCCAACGGCAATGAGTTCGTGGGGTGGGGATCGGCACCGTTCTTCTCCGAGTACGACGCCTCCGGCAACATGCTCCTCGACGCGCGGCTGCCGGGCTCCGACATCACCTATCGCGCGAGCGTCGAGCCGTGGGTGGGCAAGCCGCCCGGGACGCCGGCCGGGGCGGCGCGCCGAGCCGACGGCCGGACGGTGGTGTACGCCAGCTGGAACGGCGCTACCGAGGTAAGGACGTGGCGAGTGCTCGGCACCGGCAGCGGCGCCCCCCCCACGCAGATCGCCGCCGCCCAGAAGTCCGGCTTCGAGACCGCGATCCCGCTGACCCAGCACGGCCACACGACGTTTCAGGTCCAGGCGCTCGACGTCCATGGCCGAGTGATCGGGACTTCGAAGCCGTTCACCCTGAGTGGGTGAGCCCGCGGGCCGCCTCCGACCCGGACAGGCCGAGCGCCGACCGTCGTCCGACCTCGCGCGATGTGGCCGCGGCGGCGGGCGTCTCGCGCGCCACGGTCAGCTACGTCCTCAACGGGACCGACCGTGAGCACCGGATCACGGCCGCCACGCGCGACCGGGTGCTCGCCGTGGCCGAGCGCCTCGGGTACGAACCGAACGCGGTGGCGCTCGCGCTGCGGGCGGGCCGCACCGAGATCGTGCTGGTCGAGTTCCCCAACTGGCCGCTGGGGCCGCCGGTTGCCGAGGCGATCGACACGATGGTGGAGTCGCTCGAGCAGCTCGGCTACACGCCGCTGGTGCACTTCCAGCGGGCCGATCCGCAGAGCCTGGCACGCGCCGGCCTGCGGGTCCACCCGATCGGCGTGATCGCTCCGGGATCTGAGCTCTCGCCGGAGGTGGCGAATCGCCTGCGCGCGCTCGGCGCGCGCGGGTTGATCGCATTCGCCGAGCGGCCGCTCCCGCACGTCTATACGTATGTGATCGACCAGACGCGGATGGGCTGGCTCGCGCTCGACCACCTGGCGACCCGCGGACACCGCCGGGTCCTCGCGCTCATGCCCGAGGACGACGTGCTGCGGGGCCTGGTCAAGGAACGGCTGTCCGGCGCCGAGACGGTGGCCCGCGCGGGCAAGATCGCGTTGCGCTCCGTGACCGTCCCGGTGCAGCGGGACCCGATCCACGAGGTGATCGCCGCCGAGCTCAAGCGGCGCAAGCGCGCCACCGCCATCTACGCGTTCAACGACGAACTGGCGCTGGTGGCGCTCGACGTGCTGCGCGACCGCGGCTTGGCCGTTCCCGGCGACATGGCGGTGATCGGCTGCGACGACAGCCCGGCGGCGGAGCGCGCCCGACCCCGGCTGAGCACCGTACGCTTCGACCACCACGGGCGCTGGCGGGAGATAGCGCGCCACCTGCACAACATCATCCTGGGAGCCGATCCGCACCCGGCCGTGATCGCGTCAGAGCCGGCCGTGGTCCCCGGCCAGACGACCTGATCACACCCATGCACATGCCTGCCAGCTAGACCGTCACAGAGCCGCGCGGGCTGATTGACACGAGTCAGCAGGGGTGGTAGGACTCCGGGCGGCCGTCCACCAACAGGAGGAGAAGGATGTTCGCGCTCCGACGCCACCGCGCCGCCGCGGCGGTGCTGACCGTCACGCTGCTGTCGCTGCTCGCAACCTCCGGCTCCTCGTCGGCGGACCCGGGACAGCCGTGGACCAATCCAAACCAGCCGCCGCTGACCCGGGCCAACGAGCTGCTGGCGGCGATGAGCACCGCGCAGAAGATCGAGCTCGTGACCGGCAAGTTCACCAGCCCTGATCTCGAAAGCTTGGGAATCCCGGCGCTGAACGGCGACGACGGTCCCGATGGGTTGCGCAATCCGGGCACAACGGCGATGCCATCAGAACAGGCGCTGGCGGCGACGTTCGATCGGACGCTCGCGCGCGACTACGGCGAGGTGGTCGGCTCCGAGGCGCGCGGCGAGGGCTTTAACAATTGGTGGGGCCCGGCGGTGGACATCGCCCGGACGCCGCTGGCCGGCCGCCAGCCCGAGGCCGAGGGCGAGGACCCGTTCCTGGCCGGCAACACCTCTGCCCAGGTGATCCTCGGCGCCCAGAGCCAGCATGTCATCGCGACGCTCAAGCACTACACCGCCTACAACCAGGATTGGGGGCGAATCGGCTTCGACGCCGTCGGGGCCCCCGCGGTGAACGTCGCCGTCTCCGAGCGCGCGCTGCAGGAGATCTATGAAACCCCGTTCCGGATCGCCGCCCAGCAGGGCGGCGTCGATTCGGTGATGTGCTCTTACAACCAGATCAACGGCGCCCCGAGCTGCGAGAACCCGACCACGCTCGGCGACCTCAAGCAGCGCGACGGATTCCAGGGATTCATCGCGCCGGACTACGGGTTCGCTGTGCGCAACCCGACCGCCGCCGCGCTGGCCGGCGTCGATCTCACCCAGCTCCCGGGCGGGCCCACCCAGATCCCGGACTTCAGCCAGGTCCCGGCCTCACGCCTGGACGACATGACCCGACGGATCCTGTTCGCGATGTTCGACTCGGGGGTGTTCGACAACCCGCTCCCGGCGACGCCCGCCACTCAGGTGTCGACGCCGCAGCACCAGCAGGTGGCCACACAGGTGGCCGAGGCTGGCACCGTGCTGCTCAAGAACGCGCACCGCGCGCTCCCGCTGTCACGGCACATCCACTCGATCGCCCTGATCGGACCGACCGGCAACGACGCGATGTTCGTGACCGGCGGCTCGGCGGGCGTCCCGCTCGCCCCCGGCCAGGCGATCACACCGGCGCAGGGGATCACCGCGCGCGCGGCCCAGGCCGGCATCAACGTCACCACGGTCCAGGGGTCGGCCGGCGACGTGGCCTCGCCCACGCTGGTGCCCTCCTCGGTGCTCACCCCGAGCGGTGCAACCGGTCACGGGCTCCTCGGGCAGTACTGGAACAACATCGACTCGAGCGGCGCTCCAGCGCTCACTCAGGTTGATCCGACCGTCGACGTCACGAACCCGCCGACCGGAATCGGGCCTAACTGGTCGGCGCGCTGGACCGGGACGCTGGCCCCGACTGAGTCTGGGCTCTACCGGTTCACGCTGTCGGAGGCCGGCGTGGCCACCCTCAAGATCGCCGGGCAGACGTTCGGTCCGGCCTACCGCGAGGCGACGCAGTTCGTCGTCGGCCCGCACTACGTGGTCCAGGGCACGGTACAGCTGATCGCCGGCCAATCCGTTGCGGTGGAGATCGACTACTCGAGCCGCAGCGGACTGTTCAGCAAGGAGATCCACTTCGGCTGGCAGACCCCGTCTCAGTCGGGGATCCCGGCCGCCGTGGCGGCAGCCCGGAACGCCGACGTCGCGGTGGTGTTCGCCAACGACGCCCAGGGCGAGGGCATGGACCGCTACTCGCTGTCGCTGCCCGGCGATCAGAACCAGTTGATCGACCAGGTCGCCCGGGCCAACCGCCGCACGGTCGTGGTGCTGAACACGGGCGGCCCGGTGCTCATGCCCTGGCTGAACCAGGCCTCGGGTGTTCTCGAGGCCTGGTATCCGGGTCAGCAGTTCGGCACCGCGATTGCGGCCGTGCTGTTCGGCGACGCAAGTCCCGGCGGACGGCTGCCGGTCACGTTCCCGGCGAGCGAGAACCAGGGACCCGCGCCCCGCTCCCAGCCCAACCATTATCCGGGCGTGAACGGCACGGTGAGTTACGACGAGGGCCTGGACGTCGGCTATCGCTGGTACGACGCGACCGGGCAGCGCCCCCTGTTCCCGTTCGGTTACGGGCTGTCCTACGAGCGGTTCGCCGTCTCGGGCGTACGCGCTCTCTACAACCCGTTCCAGGGCGCCGCGTTCGTGCTCGCCCGGGTAACCAACGCCAGCCGGCGCTCGGGCCGGGCCACGGTCGAGGTGTTCCTGCACTCGCCGCCGGCGGCCCAGGAGCCGCCCAAGCAGCTCAAGGCCTACGCGAACGTGACCCTCGGTGCCGGGCAGACCGCGTCCGTCCTGCTCCGCCTGAACCCCAGGGACCTCGCCTACTACGACGCGAGAACAGGCCAGTGGAGGGTCGCGCCCGGCCACTACACGGTCCTGGTCGGCACCTCATCGACCCAGCTCGATCATGCTGCCGGCTTCGACGTCGGGCGCTTCGTGCAGCGGCGATGAGCCCGAGCGAGCGCCGGCGCGTTCAGGCCACCTCGGCGAGCTCGTTGGCCTCGACCGGCTCGGCCGCTTCCACGTGGTAGTACTTGCCGCCCCGCAGCCAGGAGGCGACCGCCGCGACCAGGCAGCAGCCGGCCGCGAAGTAGAACACGGTGTGGATCCCGCTCGCGAACGGGTGTGAGACGAGCGAGGGGAAAAAGCGGTGGCCGGTCAGGTAAGCCGCGGTGGCGTGCGGCAGGTGCGGGAGCACGGGCGCGAGCAGCGTGCCCATCGGGTTATAGCCGAGGAACGAGGCGAACAGGCTCCCGACCGGAGGCAGGTGCGAGACCTGCGTCGCGGCCGCCGTTGGCACGCCGTGTGTGGCGAGCCAAGCCGATCGCCGAGAGGATCATGCCGCCGGTGGCAAATGGCCGGGCGCCGAAGTGGTCGGCCAGGCGGCCGGCGACCGGCCCGACGACCAGGAAGCCGACCGACAGCGGCAGCATGTAGATGCCGGCCCACAGCGGGGTGTCGGCGAAGCTGTAGCCGTGCTCGGGGAGCCAGATGCCCTGCAGCCACAGGATCAGCATGAACATCAGGCCGCCGCGCGACAGCGCGGCCAGGAAGGCGGCCACGCTGCCGCCGCTGAACGCCCGGATCCGGAACAGCTCGAGCCGGAACATCGGTGCCTCCACCCGGCGCTCGATCCACACGAAGAACGCCAGCAGCGCCACCCCGGCCACCAGCGCGCTGAGCACGCCGGGGCTCGTCCAGCCCATCGTGTGGCCGCCGCGCGCTGGTCGGGCGGGAACGCGTCGGTGAGGATGGCCGACGAGTTGGCCATCAGGAATGCGGCGCCGATCCCTTGGACGACGCGCATCACGATCATCCACAGGGCGCCGGCGCTGCCCTGCATCCAGGTGACGGACAGCAGGATCGACCCGGCCGTGAAGATCGCGAAGCCCAGGTTGTACATGCGCACGCTCCCGAACATGTCCCCCACCCGTCCCAGGCTGACCACGAGCACCGCCATCACCACCATGAAGCCGAGCAGCATCCAGAGCAGGTAGCTCGTGTTGGACGGAACCAGCGGATCGAGATGGATCCCCCGGAAGATGGCGGGCAGGGCGATGATCGCGATCGACTGATTGATCACCGCCATCAAGATGCCGAGCGTGGTGTTCGACAGCGCAATCCATTTGTAGTTGTCGTGCTTCATGCCTCGCGCTCGGTCAAACGGGCGATCAGCTTGTCGAGGATCTCGACCGCGCTGGCCAGTGCCTCGACCTCGGCATCGTCCAGGGACGCCATCTTCTCGTGCAGGAGGGCGCGGTACTCCGCGCGCAGCCGCTCGAACGCCTCGTCGCCGGCGGGCGTGAGGCTGACCAGCACGGCGCGGCGGTCGGTTGGGTCGGGGGTGCGTTCAACCCACCCGCTCGTGGGACGACCGGCGTCTCGCGAGCAGCCGGCGGCCTAAGTCCGGCGCTCGCCGAGGTAGCTGGCCGTGAGCAGCGCGCTGTCGGCGCGAAGGCGCTCGGCGCTGTCCGAGGCCACGAGCTCCCCGTGCGAGAGCACGTAGCCGCGGTCGGCGATCTCGAGCGCCAGATGGACATGCTGCTCGACGAGCAGGACCGCCGTCCCATGGCTCGAGGCGAACTCCCGCACGACAGGCAGCAGGCGCTCGACGATGACCGGGGCCAGCCCGAGGCTGAGCTCGTCGAGCAGCAGCACCCGCGGCTGGCGAACTAGTGCCCGGGCGATCGCCAGCATCTGTTGCTCGCCTCCCGACAGCAACCCGGCTCGCCGCCCGGCCAGGTCCCGCAATGCCGGGAAGTGCCCGAACGCCGCCTCCTGCGCGGCGCTGTCACGTAATCCGTCCAGGCGCAGGTGCTCGGCTACGGTCAGCCCGAAGAAGATCCCGCGGCCCTGCGGCACGTGCACGATGCCCCGATGCACGCGCGCCACCGGCGAGACCCCAGCCAGATCGGCGCCGTCAAGGCGAACGACGCCGCCCATCGGCTTCACCAGCCCCGAGATCGTTCGCAGCGTCGTGGTCTTCCCGGCGCCGTTCGCTCCGATCAGCGCCACCACCTCGCCCGCGTCGACCGACAGCGTCAGCCCACGCACAACCGGTGCGCGGTCATAGCCCGCGCTGAGCGTCTCGAGCAAAAGCGCGGCGCCGCTCACGTGCCGTACCTGGCCATATGAGTCATCCACCCGGCCGCCGTCCACGGCTCGCCCCGATCAAGCGGCCACGACGCCGGCGGGCACGCCGGCGCCGCATCAAGCGCGACATCGGCATCCCCCGACGCGGTCGCCGCCATGCGCCGGAACTCGCGCGGCGAGCAGCCGTAGGCCTTGCGGAACAGCCGGCTGAAGTGCGGAGCGCTGGCCAGCCCCCAGCGGCTGGCGATGGACGAGATCGATTCCTCGGCAAAGGCGGGGTCGATCAGGTCACGGCGGCAGCGGTCCAGCCGCGCCGAGCGGATGAAGTCGCACACGCTGAGCCCGGCGGTCTCGAACACCCGGTGCAGGTAACGGGTCGAGATGAAGCAGGCGCGGGCGAGTTCGTCCGGGGTCAACCCGGAGTCGCCCAGCCGGGCATCTACATACGCCTGGGCGTGGATCAAGAGCTCGGCGGTGGAGCGCGGGCGCGGCGGGCGGGACGCGTCGAGGTCGACGTACAGCCGGCGGACCAGGTCGATGATGTGCTCGGCCAGGCCGGTGTCCTCGCGCGCGATACTGCCGTCGGCCAGGCCGGTGGCGGCCTCGCAGCAGAACCGGCCGGCCAGCCGGGGCAGCCCCGAGTCTCCCGGGATGCGGACCGCGCTCAGGCGCGAGACCTTGCCGGCGTGCTTGCCCAGGGCGGCCTTGGGCACGCGCATGACCAGCAGGTCGAAGGCTGCATCGGCGCGGAAGATGGCCGGGTACGAGGTGTCATAGCTCGTGATGTCGCCCGGCCCGATCGCCGTTGCCCGGTGGTGCTGGGCGCCGTGCAGCCGGCCGCGAAGGAGGATCTGCACGTGCAGGCATTCCGGATCCCCGAAGGCGATGTCTTTATTGGTCCGACGCATCGTGTTCGGCCCGGCCGCGATTCGGGTCACCCCGATCGAGCCAAGGCGATCGCCCCACATCCGGGCCCAGAACCGGTCGGTTCCGTCCGTGCCGATCTGCAACGGGTGGTAGACGTCGCACGAGGACTTGGCCCAGAACTCCGCTCGGTGCGGCGCGGGTACCGCGTTGGTGTCGATCAGCAACGTCATCGCGCCAGATCAGACCTCTCCGTCAACAAGGGCAGCAATCCGTCTCTCCCTGGCCGGTATTTCACCGCCGAGCGGGACTCTATCGACGGCCCGGGATGGTGTCGAGAAAACCCCCTGGCCGCCGCCCAATGCGCCACTTGCCGCTCAGCGCACACCCGCGCCTTGCCCTTTGCCCATCCGCGCACTGATGGAAAGGCTCCGCGCGCGGTGACGTCCGCTCGGTCCTAGCATCGCCTCGTCTTTGTACCCGTGGCCGCCACGGCAAACACCGTGGCGACCACTGGCCATGCCGGGGAGGAGTGGACATGGACCGAATCCTTGCGACGCACACCGGGAGCCTGATCCGGCCGCCGGAACTGCTGGCCTTCCTGTCCGACAAGGAGCGGGGCCAGGAAATCGACGAGGATGCCTACCAGCGCTGCCTGCGCGACTCGGTCGCCGACGTCGTGCGCCGCCAGGTCCAGGCCGGGATCGACGTCCCGGACGACGGCGAGATGGGCAAGGCCAGCTGGATCACCTACCTGTACGAGCGCGTGAGCGGGCTGGAGGTGCGGCCCGTACAGCTGGAGGGCGCCAGCATGCTCCCGCCCAGTCGCGATCGCCAGGCCTTCCCCGGTGCCTACGCGGCGCTCGACGCCCTAGATGAGGCGGCCGTCCGGGAGAGCAGCGCCGCCTCCTCGAACTTCCTGCCCGAGGAGGACGCCGAAGGCGCCAACCGAGGGGTCGCCTGGGTATGCACGGGTCCGCTCGCCTACGACCGCACCGCGCTTGACCGCGACATCGCGAACTTCAAAGCGGCTCTCGCCGAGCACGAGCATGATGTCGTGGATGCGTTCCTCCCCGTTGTGGCGCCGGCCAGCGCCTATTGGCTGCAGAACGAGTACTACTCGAGCGAAGAAGACTTCGTCTTCGCGCTCGCCGACGCCCTGCGCGAGGAGTACCGTGCCATTGTGGACGCCGGGCTGCTCGTCCAGGTCGACGACGCGGTGATGATGCACGAGGCCGACACGATGATGTCGCGCGGTGAGTCCTGGGACGACTACCGAAGCTGGGCCGACCTGCGCGTCCGTGCGCTCAACCACGCCCTCGAGGGCCTGCCCGAGGAGCGCCTGCGCTACCACGTCTGCTGGGGCAGCTGGCATGGCCCGCACGCGTTCGATCCCTCCCTCGAGGACGTGGTCGACCTGATCCTGGCCGTGAACGCCGGCACCTACGTGATCGAACAGGCCAACCCCCGCCACGAGCACGAGTGGCGGGTATGGGAGGAGGTGCCCCTTCCCGAGGGCAAGAAGTTGATCCCCGGCGTCGTCACCCACCACACCAACGTGGTCGAGCACCCCGAGCTGGTGGCCCAGCGGCTCATCCGCCTGGCGCGGGTGGTCGGGCGCGAGAACGTGCTGGCCGGAACCGACTGCGGCTTCGCCCAGGGCGCATTCATCCGGCGCGTGCACCCCGAGATCCAATGGGCCAAACTGGAGGTCCTGGGCGAGGGCGCGCGGCTGGCCTCGCGCGAACTGTGGGGTGCCAAAGCCGCCGCGTGAGCATCACACGCGGCCCGAGTCATGACATTCACAGAGGAGGAAGAAGTGACCACGCACCCCCCCAGAGGCTGGCTCGGAGCGGCAGCGCTGATCGCGACGCTTATCGTCGCGACCGGCTGCGGCAGCAGCAGTAGCACCAGCTCCAGCCCGACGAGCGCGGCGGCGAGCCCGACCTCGAGCTCGACCACGCAGAGCAGCACGGCGCCGTCGGGCAGCGCCGGCAGTGGCGGAGCCGGAACGGCCGCCGTGACCAACTACCTGAGCTATGTCGGCGGCAAGGCGGGCAAGGCCAATCCCTCGCTACCGCCCGTGTACATCGGATGGGTCAACCAGCAGGGCGGCCAGCAGCAGATCGGCCCGCTGGCCACCGCCGGCGCGCAGTCGGCGGTCAAGTACATCAACGCCGAGCTCGGCGGCGTGGGCGGCCACCCGGTCGCGCTCAAGACGTGCTTCATTACTTCGGCCGAGGAGGAGGGCACCACCTGCGGCCAGAAGTTCCTGGCCGACAAGTCGATCTCGGTGGTCGACGCGGGGGCGGTCGCGATCGGCGTTCAGTCGCTGTACTCGACGATCGGCGGCGCGAAGCCAGTGATCGTCGGTGTCGCGACCACCCCGATCGACGCGGTCCAGAAGAACGCCGCGATCCTGTTCGGCGACGTCACCCACGTGCTCGGCCCGTTCGGCACGTACGCCACGCAGATCCTGCACGCCAAGACCGCGGCGCTCGTCTACCCGAACATCGCCGGCATCACCGAGGGGGCGACGGCCATCGCCCAGGCACTGCAGAAGGCCGGGGTCACGGTCAAGAAGGTCGGCTACAGCGAGAGCCAGACCGACCTGATCGGGCCGCTGACCAGCGCCGGCGCGTCGAGCGCCGACATGGTCATCCCGTACAGCGACTCCTCCGGTTGCGTGAACCTGGCCAAGGGCCTCAAGCAGCTCGGGATCACCGACGCCAAGAAGATCGTCTCGGCGCCGCTGTGCCTGAACGGTCAGGTACTCGCGGGATTGGGCGGCGACTGGCCGATCTGGACTTACGCGATCGCCAGCTCGCTGTTCGGCGATCCAACCGACCCCGGCATGCCGCCGTACATGAAGGTGATGAAAACCTACGGAACGCCGGCGGCGGCGCCGGATCCGTGGAACATCGTGTCGTTCGGCCAGGTGTTGACCACGGTGAAGTTCCTCAACGAGCTGGGTTACAGCCACATCACCCCATCGGCCGTGCTGTCCAAGGCCAAGGCGTTCACCGGTCCGGTGGCGCTCGGGGCGCCCGCGCTGCAGTGCGGCAAGTACCCCACTGCGCCGGCGGTGTGCAACGATCGCGCCCAATTCTTCGAGTACAAGGGAAAGCACGTGTTCATGAAGGCGGCGAGCTGGCTGCAGCCTCCGTCATGAGCGTTCCCGGGGTCTGAGGAGGCTGGCGCACCAGTGCAGCAGATCCTGCTGTTCAGCCTCCTCGGGCTCGGCTCGGGCGCCCTGATCGCCGGCATCGCGCTCGGCGTGGTTTTGACCTACCGCGGCTCCGGGATCATCAACCTGGCCACGGGCGGGATGGCCATGCTGGCCGGTTACTCGTTCTGGGCGCTCCGGGTCAATCTGCTGCACTGGTCGACGGCGCCGGCGCTGGTGGTGAGCCTGCTGATCGTGCTCGCGGTCGGCGCGCTGACCGAGCTGGTGGCCTTCCGTCCGCTGCGCACGGCGGCGCCGCTGGCCAAGCTCGTGTCCTCGCTGGGCGTGCTGCTCGTCCTGCAGGCCTCGATGCTGCTGGCCTTCGGCACTACGCCGCAACCGGAGCCCACCGTGCTGCCCCAGAACACGGTCAAGCTGCTGGGCGCGGTGATCCCGGTCGACCGCTTCATCCTCACCGGCGTCGTGATCGTCCTGGCCGCCGCGCTGGGCGCGCTCTACCGGTTCACCCGGTTCGGCTTGGCCACTCGCGCGGCATCCGAGAACGAGGTGGTGGCGATGCTGGGCGGCCTCTCCCCGAACCGGCTGTCGATCGTGAACACGCTGCTGGCGTCGCTGATCGCCGGCGGGGTGGGGATCCTCGCGGCGTCGATCACTCAGCTGGACTCGAGCACCCTCCCGCTCCAGATCGTTCCGGCCTTGGCGGCAGCCCTGCTGGCGCGCTTCACATCGTTCGGCATCGCCTGCGCGGCGGGCATCGGCCTCGGGATCATGGAGTCCCTGATCCAGTACGTATCGAGCCAGTCGTGGTTTCCCCAGTCCGGCGGGGTGGCCCTGCCGGGCGTGCAAGAGCTGGTCGTGTTCGTGCTGATCGTGCTGTTCATGTACCTGCGGGGATCGCGCCTGCCCACCCGTGGCGAGCTGGTCGAACGGCGCCTGCCCGACGCGCCGCGCCCCCGGCATCTCGCGGTCACCGCGCCGGCGCTGGCCGTGGTGCTCGCGATCGCGCTGGTCGTGCTCCCGTTCGACTTCCGCGAGGCGCTGGTCAACTCGATGATCGGCGCAATGATCGCCCTCTCGCTGGTCGTGATCACGGGCTTCGTGGGTCAGATCTCGGTCCTGCAGCTCACGCTGGCCGGCGTGTCGGGATTCACGATCTCCCATCTCGCGGTGAACGCCGGCATCGGGTTTCCCATCGCGCCGTTGCTGGGCGCCGGGGCAGCGCTCGTGCTCGGCCTGATCACCGCCGCCTCGGCGCTGCGGGTGCGCGGAGTGAGCCTGGCCGTGGTGACGCTCGCCGCGGTGGTGGCGATCACCAACTTCGGCTTCACCAACACGACCTGGGGCGGCGGGCAGACGGGCTCGCCGGTGCCCGAGCCACGGCTGCTGGGCCTCGATCTCGGCCCCCGCGCCGCGTTCCGCGGGCTGGACGGGAACCTCCCCAGCCCGATCTTCGGATGGCTGGTTTTGGCGGTGGCAGTGGCGCTGTGCGTGCTGGTCGGGGTCCTGCGCCGCGGCACGCTCGGCCAGCGCATGCTCGCCGTGCGCTCCAACGAGCGCGCCGCCTCGGCGGCGGCGATCGACCCGCGCGCGGTCAAGCTGATCGCCTTCGGGATCAGCTCGTTGATCGCCGGTCTGGCCGGCGCGCTGTACGCGTACAACTTCGGCTCGGTCAGCGCCGATCGGTTCGACCCGTTCACCGCGCTCAGCCTGATCGCCTTCGCCTACGCCGGCGGGATCACGCTGATCTCGGGCGCCGTGTTCGCCGGCCTGATCTCCACGCAGGCGCTGTTCCCCTACGCGCTCGACAAGTGGTTTGGGATCAACGGCAACTGGTTTTTGCTGTTCGGCGGCGCGATCCTGATCATCACGCTGATCCAGAACCCGGAAGGAGTTGCCGGCGCGTTCTACAAGCGCACGCACAAACGCGAGCCGGTCCGTGCGCCGGATTCGACTGAACGGGGGCTCGCTGCGCTCGAGGTCCGGCCGGATGACATCGCGGCCGGCCCAGTTAAGCGAGGCATGGATTCCGAGCGCGCGGCAGCCGCGGGCGCCGTGCCGCCGGGAGTCGATGCCGGGCGGGCCGGCACTCGCGTGCTGTCCGTGCATGGCCTGTCGGTCGCCTTCGGCGGCGTGCACGCGCTCGAGCAGGTCGGGCTCGAGGTGCGCGAGGGCGAGCTGGTCGGCCTGATCGGCCCCAACGGCGCCGGCAAGACGACGCTGATCGACGCCGTCACCGGCTTTGTGCCGTCCACCGGGCGCGTCGAGCTGGACGGACAGGAGATCGGCTCGCTGTCGCCCCACCAGCGAGCGCGCCGCGGCCTGGCGCGAACCTGGCAGAACACCGATTTGTTCGACGATCTCGAAGTTGGGGAGAACGTAGCCGTGGCCGGCGGCGCGCCCCAGGTTCTCGATCTCGTCAACCTCGACTGGGCGGCCGGTGCCATGCCCGATCAGCTCTCCGAGGGCGCGCGCAAGCTCGTCGGGGTCGCGCGGGCGCTGGGCGGCCATCCCCGCCTGCTCTGCCTTGACGAGCCCGCCGCCGGACTCGACGGGCGTGAGAGCGAGGAGCTCGGCCGCGTCCTACGCCAGCTGGCCGACCGCGGCCAGTCGACGCTGCTCATCGACCACGACATGGGTCTCGTGCTCAGCATCTGCGACCGCGTCGTGGTGCTCGAGTTTGGCCGTGTGATCGCCGACGGACCGCCGGACGTTGTGCGCCAAGACGAGCGGGTAATCGCGGCTTACCTCGGCGGCGGCGCCGAGCTGGTCGCGAGCGAAGCTGAGTCGTCCACAGGAGGTAACCATGAGTCATCGTAGTCTCGAAGAACTGCTCCGGAGCGTCGCGTCGCCGGTCGAGATGCTGCGCAATGCGCAGGTCGGTCCGAACGTCTATCCGGGCGTTCCCGCCGAGTACACCAATTGGCGCGACGAACAGCGCGGCTGGCAGGAAAGCTGCGTTCTGTTCAACCAGTCCTACCACATGGCCGAGCTGGCGGTGGAAGGGCCCGACGCGATGACGCTTCTGTCGCGGCTCGGCGTGAACACGTTCAACAACTTCGCGGTCGACAAAGCCAAGCAGTTCGTGCCGTGCACCCCCGAGGGCTACGTGATCGGCGACGTGATCCTGTTTCACCTGGCCGAGCAAGAGTTCAACCTTGTCGGCCGCGCGCCGGTCCTGAACTGGGTCACCTACCACGCGCAGACCGGGGGCTACGACGTGCGGGTGGCGCTGGACCAGCGCACCGCGCTCCGTAGCGACGGCCGGCGCCGGCACTACCGCTTCCAGGTGCAGGGCCCGAACGCGATGGACGTGATCGCGCGGGCGCTGGGCACCCAGCCGCCGGACGTCAAGTTCTTCAATGTGGCGAGCGCGCAGATCGGGGGCGTGAACGTGCGCGCGCTTCGTCACGGCATGGCGGGCCAGCCCGGCTGGGAGCTGTTCGGCCCTTGGGAGGACTACGAGCCGGTGCACTCCGCGCTCGTCGCGGCCGGCCACGAGTTCGGCCTGCGGTTGGTCGGTGGCCGGGCGTACTCGTCCAACGCGCTCGAATCGGGCTGGATCCCCTCGCCGCTGCCGGCGGTCTACACCGGCGAGTCGTTGCGCGCGTACCGGGAGTGGCTGCCGGCAAACGGCTACGAAGGCTCCGCTTCGGTCGGCGGCAGCTTCGTGTCCGACAACGTCGAGGACTACTACTTCACCCCGTGGGACCTGGGTTATGGTCACCTGATCAAGTTCGACCACGACTTCATCGGGCGCGAGGCACTCGAACGGATGGCCGATGACGACCATCGCCACAAGGTCACGCTCGCGCTGGTCGACGAGGACGTGGCCGAGACGATCGCCAGCATGTTCCACAAGACCGACCGCGCGAAGTTCATCGACTGGCCCTCCGCCGTGTATTCGATGCATCCGTTCGACCGGGTCACTGCTAACGGAGACACAGTAGGCGTCTCGACCTGGTTCGGGTACAGCTCGAACGAGGCCAAGATGCTGACCCTGGCCGTCGTGGACGCGGCCTATGCCAAGCCGGGAACCGACGTGACGCTCGTCTGGGGCGAGGAGGGCGGCGGCACGGCCAAGCCGACGGTTGAGCCGCACGCCCAGCGCGAGATCCGGGGCGTGGTCAGCCCTGTCCCGTACGCGGAGGTTGTGCGCAAGGCGTATGCCCCGGACAGCTGGCGCTCGACTCCGGTGTGACCACGGCGCCCGAGCCGCCGAGGATCCCCGCCTCGGCGGGAGCCATGATCTTCGACCCGGCGGGGCGGCTGCTGATCCTCAAGCCGACCTATAAGAAGGGGTGGACGATCCCCGGCGGGCAGGTGGACGCCGGCGGAGAGTCGCCCTGGGACGCGTGCCGGCGCGAGACCTGCGAGGAATGCGGCCTGGTCGTCGAGCGCGGCCGGCTGGCCTGCGTCGACTATCTCCCGCCCAAGCCGAGCCGTCCGGGCGGCGTGCGCTTCCTGTTCGACTGCGGCACGTTCCCGGAGCCGGTCTTCGACGGCGTCGTCCTGCAGGAAGCCGAGATCGCCGACTACCGGCTCGCCGCACTCGAGGAGGCGTTCGAGTTGCTGAGCGGTCCGCTGCGTCGGCGCATCTCCCAGTGCGCCGGCCGTGACGCCTTCGTTTACCTCGAGGACGGGCGTGCGGTTGCTGGCGTGGAGTAGGTGGCGGATCGCCCGCTTCGGGTGATGCCGCTCGCGCGCGGCTCGCTTAGCGTCGCCATCGAGCGGACCACGACCTAGGAGAAACGCGATGACCACTGCAAGCGAAGGCGGAGCCTCGACGGCATCTGCGGCGCCAGCCGCCGACATCGGCGCGGAAGCCGATGGCGACCCCACAAAGGCGAGCGCGCCGGCCGCCGCCACGGCGCCAACAAGTGCCGCGGCGCCGTCGCCGTTCACTCCGATCGCCGACTACGGGTTCCTCTCCAACTGCCACACCGGCGCGCTGGTCGCTCCCGACGGAGCGATCGACTGGCTGTGCGTGCCGCGCTTCGACGCGCCGAGCGTGTTCGGATCGCTGCTCGACCGAGGTGCCGGAGCATTCCGGCTCGGACCGTTCGGCATCAACGTCCCGAGCGGCCGGACCTACGAGCCCGGCACCAATACTCTGGTCACGGCCTGGAAGACGCAGTCCGGGTGGGCGGTCGTCCGCGACGCGCTGACCATGGGGCCTCGGCGCGGCGAGGACTTGGTCACGCCGCACACGCGCCCGCCGGCCGACGATGACGCCGAGCATGTGCTGGTGCGAACCGTGCAATGCCTCGACGGAAGCGTCGAGATCGAGTTGGTCTGCGAGCCGGCATTTGATTACGGCCGGGCTCCGGCCGACTGGTCGCTGGCCGACGACCGCCACAGTGCCGACGCCACCGGCGCGGGCCAGACCATCCGGCTGACCACCGACATGCTGCTGGGGATCGAGGCGGGTCGCGCCCGAGCGCGGCACGTCCTGAAGGAGGGCGAGCAGCTCTACTGCGCGCTGTCCTGGGACGAGCATCTTCACGCGCCCGCGAACGTGGACGAGGCCAATGCCCAACTCATGGCCACGACCCGCTTCTGGCGTCGCTGGCTGGCCCAGGCCCGCATTCCCGACCACGAGTTCAGACCACTGCTCCAGCGGTCCGCGCTCGCCATCAAGGGGCTCACCTATATGCCGACCGGCGCCACCGTCGCGGCGCTGACCACGTCGCTTCCCGAGACGCCGGGCGGCGAGCGCAACTGGGACTACCGCTACACGTGGGTGCGCGACTCGACCTTCACGCTCCAGGCGCTGCACTACCTGAACCTGGACTGGGAGGCCGACGAGTACATGCAGTTCATCGCCGACCTCGAACCTAATGAGGACGGGTCGCTCCAGATCATGTACGGAATCGACGGTCGCCGCGACCTCACGGAGAGCCTGCGCGAGGAGCTGACCGGCTACGGCGGCGCGAGGCCCGTCCGGCTCGGCAACGGCGCGTTCGATCAGCGCCAGAACGACGTGTTCGGCGCCGCGCTCGATTCGGTCCTGCTGCGCACGCGTCGGAGCAAGCGCCTTCCGCGGCGGCTGTGGCCGCTGGTCGAGTCGCAGGCGCGCTGCGCGGAGGCGGTCTGGCGGAACCCCGATCAGGGCATCTGGGAGGCCCGCGGGAAGCCGCAGCACTACGTCTCTTCGAAGCTGATGTGCTGGGTCGCTCTCGACCGCGCCGCGAAGCTGGCCGAGATCCGCGGCGACACGGCTCTCGCGGCCGAGTGGAACGAGACCGCCGGCGAGATCAAGGCCGACATCCTCGAGCACGGCGTCGACCAGCGCGGCGTGCTGCGCCAGCACTACGCCACCGCCTCGCTCGATGCCTCGACGCTGCTCGCGGCGATCTTCGGCTTCCTCCCGGGCGACGACGAGCGCCTGCGCGCGAGCGTGCTCGCCATCGCCGACGAGCTGACCGAGAACGGCTTCGTGCTTCGCTACCGCACCGACGAGACAGACGATGGACTGTCGGGCAAGGAAGGCACGTTCCTGATCTGCTCGTTCTGGCTGGTCTCGGGTCTGGCCATCATCGGCGAGATGCAGCGAGCGCGCGATTTGATGGAGCGCCTCGCGCGGGTCGCCTCGCCGCTCGAGCTGTACGCCGAGGAGTTCGACGTCGAGACCGGGCGGCACCTCGGCAACTTCCCGCAGGCCTTCTCGCACCTCGCGCTCGTCGAGGCCGCGGGCCGAATCATCCTCGCCGAGCGGGTTGCCGAACTCACCGGATGAGCATGAACCATGGGCCCCTGCCCTGGCCGATCCGGAGCGTCGTCGCCGGCACCGCCGCCACGGCCGCGATGACGCTGTTCTATGACACCGAGCGGCGGCTGCGCCGGCGCCACCGCGGTGCGCTCGACTACGACGACTCACTCGTGCCGGGCCGGATCGTCGCCTCGATCATGCACTTGCCGGCCGTGACCGCTCGCGAGGACTGGGATCTCGGGATGGCCCTGCGCTGGAGCTACGGCTCCGCCTTCGGCCTGTGGCACGGGTTTTTGCGCCGTCGCTTCGGCGAGCCGTGGGCGAGCGCGATCTTCGCCGGCACGCTGATGAGCGCCACGTTCTCTCTATTCCCGCTGCTCGGGCGCACGCCGCCGCCGTGGCGCTGGCCTGCCGATGTTACGGCCACCTGCCTGGCCAGCCACGCCGTCTATGTGGCCGCGGTCGCGCTCACCGACGACCACGTGCGCTGCCTGGAAACGTTCAGGTTTCCGCCGTGACCTCCGACGGCACCGGCGATGCTGCGTCGCGCATCAGGCTGCGCTTTATGTGCGTCCGATTCTTCGCGAGTTGCGAGGAAATCTTCGTCTTGCGGATCCCGTGCAGGTAACCGATGCACCAGTCGAGCTGTTCGAGCGCGTCCTGCGCCGCCTGGCGATAGCGCTCGGTCTCATCGCGCGCCACTTCACGTCCTCCTTGGCTAGCCATTCCTTGCCTTGATGGATACCCGTACCCGTCCTGCACGCGGTCGACCATTCGTTGACTAAGACCGCTGTTTCAGGGTAGAACATTCGTCCAGACAGGTTCGCATTGTGCGCAGCTTCGGGTAGCGCCAGGATAGAAATACCTGCTCCCGGACGCTCCGAGCTGGGGGATACGAACAGCAGGAGGTAGATATGTCCAGTGGACGAGGCTCATCGGGCCGTTCCAATAAGGGCGGCGCGTCGAGCAAGTCGGCGAGCAGCAGCAGTCGCCCAACACGCGGCCGAACCCGTAACCAAGACGCAAGCGGATCCGATAGCAGCGGCACGCGTGCGCAGAGCGAGAGCAGCGGATCGAGCTCGCAGAGCCGGAGCAGCGGATCGGGCTCACAGAGCAGCCAGAGCGGCGGATCGAGCCGGCGCAGCGGATCGAGCGGGCGCAGCGGATCAAGCGAGCGCAGCGGATCAAGCGGGCGCAGCGGATCAAGCGGGCGCAGCGCTGCTAAGAAGAGCTCGAGCCGGCAGACAGGCTCCGGCCGGCAGACGAACGCGCGCCAGCGCGCGAGCGGCGCAAACCAGAGTGAAGGCGGCGGCAGCAGCACCACAAAGGCTTCGAGCGCGTCCCGTAACAGCGCGGCCGGCGCGGATAACGGCGCCCGCAAGGCGGTGGCGCGGATCGGCGTCCCGGCCGTAACCGGTGCTGTCGGAATCGCCGGCGGCATTCTGCTCGGACGCACCAAGCTCCAACGCAACCGCAAGGTGTTGGGCATCCCGGTGCCGTCCAAGATCGACCTCGGCGACGTCACCCAGCGCATCGGCGAGGCCGGAAAGCAGTTCGGGAAGCTCGCCGACGAGGTGCGCAAGGCGTCGGGCGAGGTGCGCAGCGTCCGGGAGAAGGCAGAGCAGATCGGCCGCGTACTCGGCTGACGTATTCGTCACGATGGCCCGATCCGCAACCCCGCCCCGCAGCAGTGCGGCACGGCGTGCCAAGCCGCCGACGCCCGAGCACGGCGCAAACAGCGCCGCCAAGACCGTCGCGCGCGCGGCGAAGCCCACGTCAACCCCCGGCGCCAAGACGGGCGCCAAGAAGGTTGCCCGCACCGCGAAGAAGTCGGTAGGCGCCAACTCCGGTCCGCACTTGCCTAAGCCGAACCGGCTGGTTCGGGTCCTGGCCAAGAAGGCGGCCAAGACGGCCGCCCGTAAGTCCGCCCAGGCGGGTGCCGCAATGATGCGGCATGCCGCCGACCGCGCCGCGGTGGCCAGCCGCAACGCATACGAGGCCGGAACGAGCAAGCTTGTGCCGATTCAGCTGTCGATCGACATCGCGGTGCCCATCCACGTCGCGTGGGAGGAGTGGGGCTCATGGGGATCGCTGCCCGAGGGCGTGCACCGGATCGAGGACGTGGAGCGCGATGGCGACGTGCTCGTCGGGCACACGGCCGGTCCGCGTGGCGTCGATTGGGAGGCCGAGATCCAAGACGAGCGCGAGGACGAGAGCTTCGCCTGGCGTTCGGTGGCGGGAACTGACGTCGCCGGCCTGGCTACATTTCACCGGCTGGGCGACCGGCTCACCCGGATCGAGCTCGGCCTCGACGTGGTTCCGACTAACCCGTCTCAGGCGCTGACCATGGCGCTGCACGTTGCCCACCGCCACGCCGAGGCCGATCTGCGCCGGTTCAAGGCCCACGTCGAGTTCATCAGCCCGGATGACTACGAGGAACAGAGCGACCGGAACGCCAACAGCGACACGAACGCCGACGGCCGTTCCAACGGCCGTCAGGAAAAACCATCCGCGCGCACGCAAGGAAAACGATCAGCAAGCAAGTGATAAGGGAGGAGCACCATGTCAATTACTTCAGGTAGGTCTCGAGGTTCTGGTTACGTCGCGCGCTCGAGCTCGAGCGGGCTCGCGGACGTGCTTGATGTCTTGCTCGACAAGGGCCTGGTCATCGACATCTTCCTGCGGGTGTCGCTGGTCGGCATCGAGTTGCTCACGGTCGACGCGCGCATCGTGATCGCCAGCGTTGACACCTACCTGCGCTTCGCCGAGGCAGTGAACCGCCTCGACATCGGCTCCTCAGAAGGCGAGGGTCTTCCTCAGCTGATCGAGGACATGACCCAGGGCGGAGCCTCGAGCAAGACCAAGGGGGTGCTCGAGGGCGCCAAGGAATCGCTGTTCGGCTCCTCCGGTGAGGAGGGCGAGGAGAGCGAGGGCGAGGGGGAGGAGAGCGAACAGAGCGGCTCATCGCGCCGCTCGCGCTCGAGCTCCGGCTCCAGCTCCGGCTCGCGCTCCCGCTCGCGCAGCTCGAGTCGCGGCCGCAGCTAACCTGATCCGCGTGGCGCAATACGTCTACGGGATCGTCGAAGCCGGCACCACGAAACCGCGAGGGCGCGGGATTGGCGGTGCTCCGCTCCGCCTTGTGGCCAGCGAGGACGCCGCCGCGCTGGTGAGCGAGATCGCCTCGCGCGACGTCCGCCTCGGCCGCGACGAGCTGCTCCTCCATTCCAAGGTTCTCGAACGCGTGCACGCACGCGGACCGGTCCTGCCGATGCGCTTCGGCGTGGTGATGTCGGACGACGAGGAGGTGCGCAGCCGCCTCCTCGAGGAGCACGGACCCGAGCTCCGCGTCCAGCTGGCCGAGTTCACCGGCAAGGTGGAGATCAGGATCCGCGCCACGTACGAGGAGGAGTCGCTCCTACGCGAGGTGCTGCGCGAGCACCCGCAGATCGCCTCGCTGCGGGAGGCGGTCCGGGGCAGGCCGGAGGATGCGACCTACTACGACCGCATCCGGCTGGGTGAGCTGGTGGCCGCGGCCATCCAGCGCCGGCGCGAGCACGACGCGCAGGCGATCGTCGACGCGCTCGCCGCCGCCGCGCTCGCCGTCGAGGTGGGCCAACCGGTCCACGAGCGCGTAGTCGTTCAGGCCTCGTTCCTGGTCGACGGCGCGCGCTCGGCGGAGTTCGACGCTATCCTCGACGAAGTCGCCGGCCAGTACGGCGGACGGATCCGCTTCAAGTACGTCGGGCCGCTCCCGCCCCATTCGTTCGTCGAGCTGGCGCAGAGGGCTTAGATGGGACTGTTCACCGGGTTGGTCACGCTGCCACTTGCGCCCGTTCGCGGAGTCGTGTGGATTGCCGAACAGGTGATGGAGGAGATGGACCGTGAGCTCTACGACGAGGACAACATTCGCCGCGAGATGTTCCAACTCGAGCTCGACTTCGAGGACGGACTGATCGATGACGACGAGCGCCAGGCAAGGGAGGACGCATTGCTCGAGAGGCTGGCCATAAGCCAGGCCAGCGATGCGCCCCTCGCGGATGAGGAGATGGACGATGGCTGAGCAGCGTTCCAAGCGCAGTGAGAGCAGCTCAGGGCGGAACTCCCGTGGCCGGCTATCGGGGCGGGAGGCGATCGAGCACGTTCGCCGCGAGCTGCCCGGGCTGCTCGGCCATCCGGTCGATGCGGTGCTCGGCGTCGAGCCCGGCGACGGCGAAGACTGGAAGGTCACCGTGCAGGTCGTTGAGCTTTCCCGCATCCCCCAGTCGACCGATGTGCTCGGCACCTACGAGGTGACCCTCGACGGTCGCGGCGAGCTGCAGGCGTACAAGCGCCGGCGCCGCTACTACCGAAACCAGGCCGACGAGGATTAACCATGGCGCTCGACCCAAACACTGGACGCCTCGCCGGTACTGCCGGACGAGACCCCCTGGCCGGCACCACCAGACGCGGCCCCGAGCCGTATGGACCTGGCGAGCTGCACCCGCGGGAGGTGCCCGCGAACCTGGCCGACATCCTCGAGCGCGTGCTCGACAAGGGCATCGTCATCGCCGGCGACATCCAGATCAACCTGCTCGATATCGAGCTGATCACGATCAAGATCCGGCTCCTGATCGCGTCGGTCGACCGGGCGAAGGAGATGGGGATCAACTGGTGGGAGTCCGACCCGAAGCTGACCACGCCGCGGGAGGAGAAGGTCGAGTTTCGCGCCGAGATCGAGCGCGAGCCTGAGGACGATGAGCTCGCCGCCCGAGTCGAGCGGCTAGAGCGGCTGCTCGAGAGCGGGGACCGGGAGAGCGGGGACCGGGAGAGCGGCGACCGGGAAAGCGGCGACCGCGAGACGGGGAAGCGTCAGACCACGCGCGCGAGCAGGCCGGCCAGCGCGAGGCGCGCGACGGGCTCGCGAGGCGGGGATGCCCAGAAGCGATGACTCGCTCGAGCGGCTGCGGGCGGCGATCGACGAGCTCGCCGCCGCCGATGCCGCGGACCTCCTGGCCGAGGCGCGCATCGAGGCCCGCGCGCGCGTCCGGGCTACGCTGACCGACGCGCTGGCCCATTCGATGCTCGAGCGGCTGCACGAGCAGCTGCCGGCGACCCAGCGGGAGCCGCCGGCCCCTGCACGCGGTCGCGAGAAGCGATCCGTCCGCCGGCGCGGCCAGGCCACCGTTCCTCCGCGCGAGGAGCAGTCTGCTCCGGCACGGTCCGCCCCGGCCGCCCCGGCAGCCCCGGCGCGGTCCGCCCCGGCGCGGTCCGCACCGGCAGCCCCGCGCTCCGCCACCGCCCGTCCGCCCCGTCCGCCCCAGCCTCCCCGCCCGCCGAGCGCTCCGGAGAAACAGCTTGGTACATCTACGGCGTCGTTCGCGGCGACACCGTGCTCAGCGGATCGCGGCACGGGGTCGACCCGGCCTGGAACGTCACGACCTTGAGGGAGGACGCGCTGGCGGCCGTCTCGAGCCAGGTCCCGCTCGAGGAGTTCGACGAGGCGCAGCTGCGCGAGCACCTCGCGGACATGGCCTGGGTAGAGGCGACCGCCCGCGCGCACGAAGGCGTGCTCGAGCAAATACGCGAGCAGGCAACCGTGATCCCCATGCGGATGTGCACGGTGTACCGCACCGAGGGCGGCATCCGCGAGATGCTCAGCCGCGAAGCCGCCCCGCTGCAGGAGGCCCTCGATCGACTCGCCGGCAAGGCCGAATGGGGCGTGAAAGTGTTCACAGATATCGCTCGCGCCGGCGGAGGGATCCACGATGTAGATACCGGCGCGGGCGATGCACCCGGCACGGCGTACATGGAGCGCAAGCGAACCGAGCAGGAGCGTCGCCAGCGAGCGATGGAGCTGGCCGAGGAGGCGGCGGCACTCGTGCACGAGCGGCTGAGCGCGGTGGTGAGCGACGCGCAGGTGATTCCGCTTCAGCGCCGCGAGGCCAGCGGCCGCCACGCCGACATGATCCTCAACGGCGTCTATCTCGTGGCCGACGCGGAGGCTGCGGCGTTCCACGATGAGGTGCGAGCGCTCCAATCCGATTTCGGGCCGGAGGGCATCGAGATCGTGCCGACTGGCCCCTGGCCGGCGTACAACTTCGTCCCCGGCACGATCGGCGCGGCATGGTGAACCCGCCTCAAACCCTGTACGCCTCGACATCTGCACGCCCGACGCAGTCGCAACCCACCACGCTGGTGGACCTGATCGACCGTGTGTTGAGCGGCGGCGTCGTGGTGGCCGGCCACGTCACCCTCGCCGTAGCTGACATCGACCTGATCGACGTCGACATCGCCCTGCTCGTGGCGGCTACGGTCAAGCTGGCTGAGAAATGAGCCTGCTCCTCTACGGCATCGTCGAAGCAGGCGACGGCGCAGCCGTCCCGGGGACGGGCGTGGACGACCAGCCGCTGCGCGGTGTCGCCGAGGGTCCGCTTCGGGCCATCGTCAGCGATCACCACGCCCACTCTCCTGACCCGACCACGAACGCCCTGCTCGCGTACGAGCGAGCAGTACGCCGGCTGATGGAGGGCGGCGCCGTCCTGCCCGTGCAGTTCGGCAGCGTCCTGGACGACGAGGCGGCGGTGCGGGAGCTGCTGCTCCGGCGGCGCAAGGATCTGCTGGCCCGGCTCGATCGGGTTCGCGGCGCGGTCGAGATTGGCCTGCGCGCGAGCTGGCGTGATCGCGCGCGGGTGGCGGATGTCGGGCCGCAGTCGGGTACGTCGTACCTGCGCGATCGCCTCGAGCTGCGACAGAACGCGCGCCGCGTGGCGAGCGAGCTCGACCCGCTTACTGCGGTCGCCCGGTCGAGCCGCCGCGCGCTCGCGCCCCGACCCGATCTTCCCGTGCTCGACTCCTACCTGGTTGATCGCAGCCGCGTGAGCGAGTTCGTGGCGCTGGTCGCGCAGCTCGATCATCGCCTGGATGACGTGGAGCTCGTGTGCACCGGCCCGTGGCCGCCCTACAGCTTCGCCGAGGGAACGCCGAAATGAGCGATCGCCCCGGCCGGGAGCTCGATCTGTTCGGCGAGACCGAGGGCGCGCTCGAGCGGCTCGAGGCGGCCCTGCCACGCCGCCTGAACGCCGATCCCGAGGACCTCGAGCGGGGTCTTGCCCAGCTCGTCCTCACTCTGGTCGAGCTGCTGCGCCAGCTGATGGAGCGCCAGGCGCTGCGTCGGATCGAGAGCGGAACTCTGAACGACGAGGAGACCGAGCGCTTGGGGCGCACCTTCATGGCCCTGTCCGAGCGCATGGAGGAGCTCAAACGCGCCTTCGGGCTCGAGGACGAGGATCTGAACCTGAACCTGGGTCCCCTGGGGAACCTGATGTAGCCGACGAGGAAGGAGGCAAAGATGGCAACGATTCAAGAGCACTACTTCGATGTCCTGATGCATCGCGTGCGCAACGACAAGTACCCGAGCCACCAGCTGATGGACCGGATCGAGGTCGCGCTCGCCACGCCGCAGCAGGTGGCCGCGTACACGGACATGCTGATCGACAAGGTCGACGAGACCTGGTATCCGAGCGGGCAGATGCTCGACCGGATTCAGCGCATGATGGAACGGACGGCACGGGGCCGATGAAGGGCCTCGCACTCCGCACCATCGGCACAACGGTGGTGGAACGTGTCACCGGCGGTCAGCCGGGCCGCGCCCGCGCCATGGCCGCCGCTGTGTTCGCCGGCGCGGGCGCGGCGGCAGCTACGTACAAGCTGCTGCGCAGCGGCGGTGGCGGCGACGGCGACGACGACGACGACGAGGATTAGCCCCCCCTGACGCGGCCGCGGTCCCGCGCCACGCCCCCCGGGGCCACCGCGCGACCGCGCCACTCACCCCGCGCCGCCGCGCCACTCACCCCGCGCCGCCGCGCCACTCACCCCGCGCCGCCGCGCCACCGACCCCGCGCCGCCGCGCCACCGACCCCGCGCCGCCGCGCCACCGCACCCCGCGCCGCCGCGCCACCCACCCCGCGCCGCCGCGCCACCCACCCCGCGCCGCCGCGCCACCCACCCCGCGCCGCCGCGCCACCCACCCCGCGCCGCCGCGCCACCCACCCCGCGCCGCCGCGCCACCGACCCCGCGCCGCCCCCGGCGTGTAAAACCCCCAACACTGCCCCGGCACGACCGACTTTCCGCACATAAGCATCCCACCGATGCTTATGCGCACGCAGTACGCGGCGGCCGGAGAGCTTTCGGACGTTTTGCACGGGCGGCCGGCGCCGGCGACTCAGCCCGATATCGTGATTCGCTCCACGTCGTCGCCTCGCCCGACCAGCACGTCGGAGACCATGGACGCCGGGAACAGCCCGTGCTCGACCACCCCCGGCATCTGCGAAAGCCACTCCGCCAGCGCCTTCGCGTCCTCGAACGACCTGGTGTAATCGGCGATCACGCCACCGTCCGGGCTATGGGTGACGCCTCGAAGCCGGACGGACCCCAGGCGCGCCAGCGTGCCCGCCAGTCCGAACTCGGCCAGCTCGAGCGGAATGGGCGGGGTGAGCTTGTCGACGAGCTTGTTGGCGGAGACGATCACGATGAAGCGGTCGCTTGCCGCGGCCACCGCTTTCTCCCGGGTGTGCGCGCCGCCCCCGCCTTTCACGAGCCACCCGGACGGATCGACCTCGTCCGCGCCGTCGATCGTCATGTCGAGGCGCGCCGGCGCCTCCAGTCCCGCGAACGAGACCACCTTAATCCCGAGCGCCTGAGCCGCCTGGGAGGTGGCGGGCGAGGTTGCCACGCAGCGAATGTCGAGCTTGCGCGCGGCGAGCGGCGGCAGCAGGTACGCCGCTGTGGAGCCGGTCCCCAGCCCCACCGTCATGCCGTGCTCGACGAACTCGGCGGCCACCTCGGCCGCGCGCTGCTTCTCGCGCTCGGTCTCCTCGGTCACGGTCAGCTTGTCGGCTTCTCCCGGTGCCCGCCGAACCCGTAGCGCATGGCCGACAGGACTCGGTTGGCGTAGTTGTCCAGCCCGCGCGAGGCAAATCGCGAGTAGAGCGCGGTCGTCAGCACCGGCGCGGGCACGCCCTCATCGATGGCGGCGATCGACGTCCAGCGCCCCTCACCCGAATCCGAGACCCGCCCCGAGAAGTCGTCCAGCGACGGCGACTCGAACAGCGCCTGGGCTGTCAGGTCGAGCAGCCATGAGCTGATCACGCTGCCCCGCCGCCAGACCTCGGTCACCTCGGCGCTGTCGATGTCGTACCGGTAGTACTCGGGATGCTCCATCGGCGCGGTCTCCGCGTCGGACTCCAGAACGTCTTTGCCGATCCCGGCGCTGTGCAGGATGTTCAGCCCCTCCGCGTAGGCGGCCATGATCCCGTACTCGATCCCGTTGTGGACCATCTTCACGAAGTGGCCGGCGCCGTTTGCTCCGCAGTGCAGGAAGCCGGATTCCGATGGACTCGGCGTGCCGGAGCGTCCCGGCGTGCGCGCGGCCGCTTCCAGGCCCGGCGAGATCGAGCCGAACAGCGGATAGAGCCGCTCGACGACGTCCGGCTCACCGCCGATCATCAGGCAGAAGCCGCGCTCGAGCCCGTAGACCCCGCCGCTCGTCCCCACGTCGACGTGGTGGATGCCTTTTTCCGCCAGTTCCGCCGCGTGTCGGATGTCGTCGTGGTAGTGGGTGTTGCCGCCGTCGATGATCACGTCGCCCGCCTCGAACACCTCAGCCACGGCTTTGATGGTGCGCGAGGTGATCTCGCCGGCCGGCACCATCACCCACGCGGTGCGCGGCTTCTCTAGCTTGGCCGCGAACTCCTCCAGCGAGGTCGCGCCCCCGATGCCCTCTCCTTCGAGGGCGCGAACCGTGTCCGGGTTGACGTCGTAGCCGACGCAGTGATGCCCGTCGTGCGTCAGGCGGCGCACCAGGCCCGCCCCCATCCGTCCGAGTCCGACCATTCCCAGCTGCATCGGGGTGTCAGTTGGCATGTCTCGTCTCCTGGAGTCTCGGTCTTGTCTTGTCGCTCAGCGCATCGCGCGGTAGCGGCGGATCAGGGCGTTGGTGGAGCTGTCATGGTGGAGCTCGGGATCATCCTCGCTCTTCAGCTCGGGGATGATCCGCACCGCGAGGGCCTTGCCCAGCTCGACTCCCCACTGGTCGAAGGAGTCGATCTCCCACACCACGCCCTGGGTGAACACCATGTGCTCGTAGAGAGCCACGAGGCTCCCGAGCGTCCGTGGCGTCAGTTCCTCGGCCAGGATCACGTTGGTCGGGCGGTTGCCCTCCATCACCCGGTGAGGGACGACCTGCTCCGGTCCCCCCTCGGCCCGGACCTCCTGCTCGGTGCGCCCGAAAGCCAGCGCCTCGGCCTGAGCGAAAACGTTGGACATCAGCAGGTCGTGGTGGTCGCCCAGCGGGTTGAGCGGCTTGGCGAACGCGATCAGGTCGACTGGGATCAGCTTGGTGCCCTGGTGGATCAGCTGGTAGAAGCTGTGCTGGCCGTTGGTCCCGGGCTCACCCCAGTAGATGGCGCCGGTCTCGTAATCGACCGGCCGACCGGCAATCGTGACGTGCTTGCCGTTGGACTCCATCGTGAGCTGCTGTAGATAGGCCGGGAAGCGCTTGAGGTACTGCTCATAGGGCATGACCCCGACGGTCTGCGCGCCGAAGAAGTCGCCGTACCACACACCGAGCAGCCCCATCAGCATCGGCAGGTTCTGCGCGAAAGGTGTGCCGCGGAAGTGCTCGTCGACGTCATGGAAACCGGCCAGCATCTCGTGGAAGCGCTCCGGGCCAATGGCCAGCATCGTCGAGAGCCCGATGGCCGAGTCCATCGAGTAGCGGCCACCCACCCATTCCCAGAACCCGAACATGTTGTCCGTGTCGATCCCGAACTCGGTCACCTTCTCGGCGTTCGTCGAGACCGCGACGAAGTGCTTGGCGATCGCCGATTCGTCGCCGCCGAGGCCGGCGAGTGCCCACTCGCGCGCCGAGTGGGCGTTGGTCATGGTCTCAAGCGTGGTGAAGGTCTTCGAGGAGACGATGAACAGCGTGTCCTCCGCCTCCAGATCGCGGGTCGCCTCCACCAGGTCGGTGGAGTCGACGTTCGAGACGAACCGGAAGGTCATCTGGCGGTTTGAGTAGTGGCGCAGCGCCTCGTAGGCCATCACCGGGCCGAGATCCGAACCGCCGATGCCGATGTTGACGACGTTGCGGATCGCCTTGCCGGTATGACCCCGCCACTCCCCCGACCGAACCCGCTCGGAGAATGCCGCCATCCGATCGAGAACCTCGTGCACCTGCTTGACCACGTCGACCCCGTCGAGGATCAGCGAGGCGCTCCGAGGCATCCGGAGGGCAACGTGCAGGACCGAGCGGTTCTCCGAGACGTTGATCCGCTCGCCGGTGAACATCGCCTCGATCCGATCCGCCAGGCCCGACTGATCGGCCAGGGCCTCCAGCAGCCCGAGCGTCTCGTCGGTGATTCGGTTCTTGGAGTAATCCAGGCAGAGCCCGGCGCCCTCGGCGATGAGCCGCTCGCCGCGTGTCTCGTCGGTGGCGAAGAGTTCGCGCAGGTGCGTCGCGCGCAGGTCGCCGTAGTGCTTCTCGAGCGCCTTCCACGCCGGCCGGTCTCGTAACGGGCGAACGCTCGGCATTACTCGCGTGCTCATCGGGCCTCCGGGAGTCGATGCGGCGGTCTCGCGCTCCGCCGACGATCGGGTGTCACCGCGGATCCTGACAGAGAGGGAGCGATCGAGGCCGGTGGTCCAGGGGCTCCCGGCCCGCGCCGTTCCTTCATAGCCACGAACCTCGCCCGGGGCTGACGTATGCACGCAATAGATCTGCATACATAATTAGCATCTGTGTATACTGCGGCCCTTCACGAACGAGGAGGAGCGCATGATCAAGTTGAGACGCCAAATCCGATGGACGCTCGCCTGCCTAGTGGTGGGCGCGGTGGGGGCGTCCTCGGCGGCGGCCGCCGGCGGGCTTCGCCAGATCACCGTCGACGCGTCGCAGCCGGTCGGGATCATCCGGTCGCTGCAGGGCGTCTCGGGCACGCCGCTCCCCGGTGACGCGTCCCATCCGGACTTCACTTCGCAGTTCCAGCAGCTAGGCGTGAACATCGTGCGCACGCACGACGTCGACTGCGCCGGCACCAGCGATATCGATGGCGCCGGGGTCAACAGGATCTTCCCCGATCCCAGCGCGGATCCCAACGATCCCCGGAGCTACAACTTTGGCCCAACCGACAAGGCGGTTCTCAGCATCGTCCGCAGCGGCGCGCAGGTCGAGTACAGCCTCGGGCGCAGTGACCTGCGGTGCGCCGGCATCGACGCGAACAACGCGCCGGCGCTCGACCCGGACCTCTACGCGGCCGTCGCGCGCCACGTCGCGCAGCACTACAACGACGGATGGGCAGGCGGCTACCACCTGCACATCCGCTACTGGGAGATCTGGAACGAGCCCGATCTGACGCCGTTCTGGTCGGGAAACGCCGCTGAGTTCTACGCGCTCTACGCGGCCACCTCACGCGCGCTGAAGTCACTGCATCCGTGGATGCAGATCGGCGGCCCGGCGCTGACCACCAACAACGACCTGACCGGATACCGCGAGTCGCTGCTCGCGTATATCCGCGCCAACCACCTCCCCCTCGACTTCTACTCGATCCATCACTACACCGATTTCACCGAGGACCCGATCGACTTCGTGCGACTGGGCGATCAATACCGGCAGCTGCTCGACAGCTACGGCTTCACCCGCACGGCGATCCAGCTCACCGAGTGGAACTACGGCCTCATCGACAGCCCGAGCGACGCGCAGCGCGCGGCCTTCGTCGCGGACTCCCTGATCTATATGCAGGACTCGGCGCTCCAGCGCGCCTTTTATTATCGGGCCAACGGCGGGAACGGCTTCGCGCTGATCAACGATGACGGCACGTTCACCAAGCCGGGGGACGCGTACGCCGCGGTCGGGAGCCTGAACCGCACGCCGCTGCGCCTGGCCACCGCCGGCGGCGACACAAGCGGTCTGGCCGTCGAAGCGGGCCGGTCGTGGTCAACGCACGGCGAGATTCGCGTGCTCATCTCGAACTACGAGATTCCGCCCGCGGACCAGGGTCCATTCCCGAACCCCCCGGTCGACGCCAACGACGATTTCGCGATTCCCGGCGTTGGCACGTTCACGCTCCTGCCACGCCGCTCGGTCACCTACGCCGACAACGCGGGTTACAACCTGACGGTGAACCGCGTCCGCGGCGGGGAGCGTGGTGTGGTGGTCAGCCGCTACCGCGTGGACGCGAGCCATGACCTCACCCTGGTCGACCGCACCTTCCAGCGCGGCGACGCCGTGCACGTGGCGGCGGCGTTGCCGGCGCCGAGCGTCGAGCTCGTGGTGATCTCGCCCGTTCACGGTCGAGGGGCTTAACCAGGGGCACGCCGCCGGCCGCCGCCATCGGGGCGACGGCCGGCGGCCGAATCTGAGCGCGGCCGGAGTCCCGAACGGACCGGCGGCGCGAGAAGCCTCAGCTCTTCGCTCGGCGACGACCGGATTGCCGTGTCGGGAGCTCGCCGCCCACGTCGATCAGCGCGGTGCGGAGCGCTTGCGGGTCGTAACCCGGCTCGAGCAGCTCGGCCACCTCGAACGCGGTCCGGGCCAGATGGCTGGCCAGCAGGCTCGCACTGCGGTCCCGATCGCCCGCCTCGCAGGCGTCGAGGATCTCGCGATGGCCGGCGGTCGCCCACGGCGTAGGGCCGTGGCCGATGTGCAGCCTGCGGTAGCGCTCGGCGTGGTCGAACAGCTGCCCGAGCAGGTCGTTGATCCGCTCGCCGGCCGGCGCGGTAAGCGCGCGATGGAAGTTGCGGTGCGGGATCGTCCAGCGGCGGTAGTCCTTGGCCGCGGCGTAGTGTGCCATCTCGGCCATGTAGCCCTCCAGGCGGGCCAGGTTCTCCGGCGTCAACCGCGCCACCGAGAGTCGCATCGCCTCGGCCTCGAGCGTGACCCGGGCTATGCACAGCTCCTCGAGGTCGGCCGCGGACATCGGGGCGACCCGCACCCGGCGGTTCGGCTCGGCCTCGACCAGGCGCTCTGACTGGAGCATCCGCAACGCCTCGCGCAACGGCGTGCGGCTGATCCCGAGTTCCTCGGCCAGCGCCACCTGCGACATCACGGCCCCGGGCGCGAGCTCGCCGTCGAGGATCGCCTCGCGCACACGCGCGTACACGTCGTCGCCGTTCTGGCCGTTCTCGCCCAGGCTCATCGCGCTACGCGCCCAGCATGCTGTAGCCGCCGTCGGCAATCATGTACGAGCCGGTGATGTGATGAGCGTCCTCGCTGGCCAGGAAGAGCGCAGCTCCGGTCATGTCCTCCGGCTTGGGGATTTTGCCAGCCGGGGTGGCGGAAAGCACGGCTTCGCGCCGGCCCGCCTGCCACTCGGGACGGGCCAGCAGGGCTTCGGTCTCCATGAAGCCCGGGGCGAACGTGTTGACCCGGACGGTCGGGGCGAGCGCCTTGGCGTAGGACTTCGTGATGCCGAGCAGCCCGTACTTGCCGGCGGCGTACTGGGGCGCGCGCGGGCTCCCGCGCACGATCACCGTTGAGCCGACGTTGACGATCGCGCCGCCTCCGCCTTGCACCATCCGCTGTCCGAACTCGTGCACCATCAACATCGTCCCCTTGATGTCAACCGCGAGCACGTGGTCGATCGCCTCCTCGGTCACCTCGGTCCAGGATGCCTGGCCCGATGCCATCTCGCCGACGTTGTTGATCAGCACGTCGACGCCGCCGCCGTCTTCGAAGGCCCACGCCGCCATCCGCTGGATGTCCGCCCACGAGGTGATGTCGCCCTGCACGAGCAGCGCCTCGGCGCCTGCCTCGCGGACCCGCTCACCGGTGCGCTCGGCCCCGCCGGCGGAACTGCGGTAGTGCACGAGCACCTTGTCGGCCCCTTCCCGGGCGGCCCGCAGCGACAGCGCCGCGCCGAAGCCGGTGCCGGCGCCGGTGACCATGAACGTCTTGCCCTCGAATCTCCGCTCCATTGGCTGCCTCCCGGGCGATCAGACGATCGTTCGCCCGCCGTCGATGTACAGGACCTGTCCGGTGATGAAGCTCGCCCGGGGCGAGCACAGGAACAGCACCGGATCGACCACCTCGGCGAGCGTCCCGAAGCGTCCGGCCGGGATCAGCTCGATCAGGCCCTGGCGCTTGTCGGGATTGTCGGTCAGGTACCGGCGGGTCAGCTCTGTGTCCATGTAACCCGGGGCCACAGCGTTCGCGGTCACACCATGAGCCGCGTACTCGTGCGCGATGACCCGCATCAGTTGGTTGATGGCGCCCTTGGTGGCGGCGTAAGGACCGTGCAGCTTGTGCCCGCTGCGACCTGCCACCGATGAGAAGAACACGATGCGCCCGCGGCCCTGTTCGCGCATGGCCACCGCGGCCTCCGCGCCGAGGTGAAAGGCACTGGTGAGGTTCACCGCGACGATCCGGTCCCAGTCGCGCGCGGTGTAGCTCTCGATCGGCTTGCGGTCGTTGATCCCGACGCAGTGGACGAGCACGTCGAGTCCGTCCAGCCGCTGGCGGACGGCATCCAGCGACTCGCGCGCCGCGTCCGGATCACTCAGGTCGGCCTGCGCCTTCGCGCTGACGCGGGCATCGACCCCAGCGGTTTCGAGATCAATCACGCCGACGCTCGCGCCGGAGCCCACGAATGCCGAAACGAGCGCGCGCCCGATCGTTCCGGCTCCACCCGCCACCACGACCCGCTGTCCTTCGAGCCCAAGCCAGTCAGACATCCGGGGGCCTGTCGCGGCGGGTGAACACGTTGAGCGTGACCGCGCCGCCGTCCGGCACGGTGGCCGAATGCGGCGTGCCTCCCGGCAGCGTCGCGAGCTGGCCGGCCTCCAGCCGGACGGCCCGGCCGTCGACGACGAAATCGATCACGCCCTCCAACACGGTGGTGATCTGATCCTGCGTGTGCTGGTGCTCCTCCCAGCTCGAGCCGCCGCCGTAGCGATACAGCGTGGCCGTGAGCTGCGGCGTATGCACGGTTGCTCCGAAGATGTCGGGCCGCACCTCACTGAACTCCTGCTCAGACCAGTCGATCTTCTGCGCGTCGCTCATGTCCACATTAGATTATTGCATACACTTTTGATACTCGTCTACAGTTGCGGATCGATGTTCCGCCGGCGCGCCCACACCTCGAGTCCGGCAGTTGCGCCAGGTGAGCCGCGTACAGCCCGCCGATCGCGCCGCAGCCGACGACGCAGATCCTCACCTCAGGACCACCTCGGCGATCTGCTCACAGACGCCGACATCGGGCCCGGCGATCCCGAGCCCGCCCACGACCCGGTCGCTCTCGCGGAGGGGCAGGCCGCCGGGTACCGTCAGCACTCGGTACGGGAGCACCGCGGTCAGGCCCTGGTCGATCTCCGCGCTCGGGCGCTGGAAGGTGGCGGCGCCGGCGGCCACCGCCTCGGCCACGAACGGGGCCGCGGTGGGCGCCCCATCCATCGTGTCCTGCTGGATCGGTTCGCCGCGGGCGTCGACCACGGCCACCGCGATCCGCGCACCGCGCGCGGTCGCGTCCGCGATCGCGCGGTCGGCGACCCCGAGCGCCCATTCGTGCTCCGGCTGGCTCGCCCGGGGGGGATCGGTGTAGCCGAGGCCCGGCCCGTCGGGCAGCGCCAAGAACGCGTCGAGCCATCGCTTCTCGTCATCGCCGTGCTGTCCCTGATATGGAAGACCGAGCGTCCACAGCACCACCAGGTCCTCGGCGTTGGCCGGCTTGCCTTCGGCGATCAACATGCGCCGGTCGATCCCCGGGATGTCGACAAAGGGGCCGATGGTCGCCCCTGAGGCGCTGAAGGCGCCGATCACCACGCCGGCGCCGTCATACACCGGCATCCCGCCCGCGCCGGGAAACAAGGCCTCGGGCGAGCAGGCGACGAAGCCGGCGGCGATTGGCGGCGGCAGCGTCGCCATCCGGCGGTGATGTTCGGTGCTCGGGATCTGCTGCGTCGCCGAGATCCACGCCTTTGATCGCGCGCGCTCCATCCCGCCGGCGCCGCCGCGATCCATGCGCGAGGCAGACACCAACACTCCGCTGCCTCCAACCACCGCGAACGCGCCGCGCACGCCGACCTGCGCAGCCTTGTCGATCCCGCGGGCGATGAGCACCCGCGCCTGCTCGAGCGAGATGTCAACCGGGTGGAGCACGGTGGAACCAGGTACAGTATACAGAGTAACAAACTGTATACTTGCGTCCGGCGCCGTGACAAGTGGGAGACGGCGATTTGACCGCTGAACACTGGGGCCGACGTCCGCGCGACTGGGCGACCCTGGCCGAGCCGTCCAACGAGCCGCTGTTCGCCGAGGTCCTGACCCGGCTCGGCGTCGGCCCGGGAACGCGCTTGCTCGACATCGCTTGCGGCTCCGGCTACGCAGCGGCGATGGCCGCGGCGCGCGGCGCGAGGGTCACCGGGATCGACATGACCCCCGAGCTCATCGAGATCGCGCGCCGGCGCGTCCCGGACGGCGACTTCGTCATCGGCGGGATGGACGACCTCCCGTTCGAAGCCACCAGCTTCGACGCCGCCGTCGGCTTCAACGCATTCCAGTTCGCCGACGGGCCGACGCGAGCGATCGGCGAGGCTGCGCGGGTCGTCAAACCCGGCGGCTTCGTCGCGGCAACGACGTTTGCCGAGCCCGAGCGCAACGAGTCGACCGCGCTTCATCTCGCGCTCGAACCGCTGCGCGACGCCGCGCCCGCCACGGGCCGCCATCTCCCCTATGAGCTGTCGGCAGCGGGCGGTCTCGAGCGGCTGCTCGAATCGGCGTCGCTCGAGCCGGTCGACAGTGGCGAGCTCCCGGTTGCCTGGGCGCATGACAACGTCGATGACGCGGTCCGCGCCGTGCTGGCCTCCGCCGGCGGCGCGATGGCCATCGAAGCGGCCGGCGAGCCGAGCGCGCGCGCCGCCCTCGAGCAGGCGGTCGCGCCGTTTACCCGGCCCGATGGGTCGGTGCGGATGAACAATCTGTTCCGCTACGCGATCGCCCGACGTCCGGGCTGAGGCGCGATGCGCCGATCGAACGCGGCATAGGCCGCCGCCCGCCGCTCGATCTCCTCCGCCAACGGGCCTTGGATTGCCGCGGTCTCCTGTACCTCGGCAAAATGAGCGCGCTTCTCGTCGAGCGTCGCGACCGAGCGCTTCAAGGCGTCGGGGTCGTCAAAGCGCACGCACGCCGCGCCGTCCTCGACGACCAGCCGGCCGCCCGCGCCGCACGTGGCGCACTCCACCTCGTCGCCGCTCACGGTCACGACCGACAGGTGACAGAGTGGGCACAACCCCGGCTCGCCGCGGTACTCGACATCCTCGAACGCACGGCCGAGCTGGTCGGCGACGCTCCGCCCCACTCGCGCCGCGGCCACCAGGGCGCGCGCATCGAGAACGACCGAGCGCGGCATCCCCGCCCCGCCGACCAGCAGCTGGTCGGCCACCGCGATGTGGGCCGAGAACGTCATCTGGTGCATCAGCGGCAGCGTCAGCGATTTCCACTGGCTGGTCAGCGCGCCGCCGACCGCGATGAATCCAGCCACCCGCGGACGGAACACGCGCTCGTCGTAGGCGAAGGCCACGGGTGGCGTCTCCCCCGCCTCCAGCATGCGACGGTAATTCTCCGCGAACGCGATGTCGGCCGCAGGTCCGGCCAGCCGGTCGGCGACCAACTTCAGCGTGCCGGCGATCGTTCGCGAATAGATCGGCGTGGACACGATCAGGCCGTCGCTCTCCATGAGCTGATCCCAGAGCCAGGGGCCGTCGTCGCCGCCAGCGGGCTGTCCTGGTCCAACCGGCGCCGTGGGCAGCTCGAGATCCTGCAGCCGCACCAGCGCCACCTCCGCGTCCTTGGCCTCCGCGGCCTGCAGCGCGATCTTGAGCACGAGTTCGGCGCTGCCGCCGGGATTGCCGGCGCTCAGACCAAGCACCCTCATCGCCCTACCCCACGAACGTGACGTCGAGCTCGTCGGCCGCGGCGGCGAGGCGATCGCGGTCGACCGGCTCGGCCTGCTCGGGAAAGATGCGCTGCTCGGCCACCTGCCCCGCGACCTCGTGCAGGCGCTCGAGCCCGGCCGGCCCGTACATGGTCGCGAAACGGGTCAGGTGCGCGTCCATCGAGTAGGTGTGCTCGATTCCGGCCGGGATGCTCACGAAATCGCCTCGGGTCAGGAGGCAATCCTCGCCGTCGGCGGTCACCCGCAGCCGCCCATCCAGGCAGTAGATCGCCTCATGGGTGCGCGCGTGCACGTGGGCGGGCATGGCCGGCCTCTTTGGCCCCTCGGTCACCGTCATCCCAAGCCGGCCGTCCGACTCTGCCCCGGTCATGAGTTGGAAGGCGACCTGGCCGAACAGCCGATGCCGCGGACCCTCCCCGGCCCGCAGGAAGTATCGCTTCATCGCCCCCGGCAGCGTGTCATCGGGTCCGGTGGTCGCCTCGGTGTAGGGCTCTTCCGGGAAGTACTTCATGGCGAACTTCGCCTCGGCGGCGCCGAACTTCTCGAACGGCGGGGGGCTGGGATCGACCGCGGGGTAGGCCGCTCCGTCGTACGGCGTGCCCGTGAAATCGAAGAACCGGTCCCAGCCCGCGGGCGCGATCGGCCCCATGAACTGGCTGTAGTGCCCGTGGAACTGGTAGGCGTGCAGGACACCGGCGGGGACGCTGGCCACATCGCCCGGATACAAGATCCGGCTCTCGCCATCGACCCACACCTGGATCGCGCCGCGCACGCAGAAGAAGTAGTCGTGCTCCTTTTCGTGGCGGTGCATCGGGATCGGGCCGCCCGCGGGGCCGACGGCGGTCATGACCGACATCGCGCCGCCGGTCTCCTCCGTGCCGGCCAGCGCACGGCCAACCTGGCCGAGGAGCAGGTGCGCGCGTCCGTCGCCGTCGGCGAGGCAGTAGGTGACAGCCTCACCCGGTAGCTCGCGCACGGGGATTGGCGAATCGACTTGGTAAGACATGGGATCTCCTCAGCCTCGTTTCCGGGACAACGTGTATACAGTACCAGAAACTGAGTGCAGAACGCGCCATGATTTGAGTCGTGACGAGTGCAGAACGCGCCATGATTTTGAGTCGGGAGGCGGTCCCGGCGGATACTGGTGGCGCCGGCGCGATCACCGGCCGGACGCTGTGCGCGCACGGCGGGCTGGTTCTGCGTTGAGCTCGGCTCCCTCGCGGATCAGATAGGAGCAGAACAGCCGGTCGGGATCGCGCCGGCGGCGGATCTCCTCCAGCCTGCGGAAGTTCGCCTCGCTCAGGAAGCGATCGGGGCGACGGCTGAAGTCGGTGTCGCCCAAATAGACGCCCTTCCCCAGCACGGCCAGCCGCTCGCTGTGACGCACGACCCAGTCGCGATGGAGCTCGTCTTCGGCCGGGTCTGCCCAGATTGCGTAAATGGCGATGTACGCGCGGCCTTCGATCGAGAAGGCCATGTCCGGCAGCGGTCGCGTCGGCGCCCAGCCGTACCAGATCGAGAACGAGTGCTCGGTGGGCAACTCACTCCACAGATCTCGCAACAGCGGCACCAGCTCACGGGCGCACGCGTCGGTCCACGTACAGTCGACGCCGTAGCGGTGATATTCGGGATTCTGCAACGCCTGCGCCTCGTTCTCCTGCTCGATCGTGGTCGGGCCGCGCTCGTGCGAGATCGCCCGCTCAGCGATCGGGCAGGCGGCTAGCGGCGCAAGCACGCGATCGGCCTCGGCCTCGCTCTCGCACATCGCGGTCGTGTGCAGCAGCAGCACCGGCGGCCCCCCGGGCCGGGGCAGGCGCGTCGCGGCGATCACCGGCTCGACCCTCCGGTCGAGCTCGGGCATGAGCCGGTCGATCCATTCGAGCAGCGGCTCGAGCTCGTCCAGCTCGAACATCCACGTGTCGTGGGTCATCGCCGCCGGCCGCGGGAACGTGCGCAGGCGAAAGCGGGTGACGACTCCGAAGAACCCGGGGCCGGCACCGCGGGCAGCCCACAGCAGGTCTGCGTTCTCCGATTCGTCGGCGCGCACGAGCTTCCCGTCGGCGGTGACGACGTCGATCCCCACCATGTTCTCGCACGCCCAGCCATGGCGGCGGGAGTTCCACCCCTGCCCGCCCTGAAGCAGGAAACCGCCGAGGCCGACGCCCGGACAGTGACCGCCGGTGAACACGCGCCCATACCGGGACAGGAACGGCGTCAGTTCGGCGCCGCCCTTGACGGCCGGACGCGCGGTGGCGATCCCCGTGACCGGATCGAAGGTCATCTCGCGCATCGCGCCGAGGTCGATCAGGAGCGCATCGTCGCGCAGGCTCCACGCCGCCCAGCTGTGCCCGCCCGCCCGCACCGACACCTTCAGCCCGCGCTCGCGCGCCAGGCGCACACCCGCGACCACATCGTCTTCGGACTGCGCCGACAGCACGCCGGCGGGGAAGCGATCGGGCCGCCGGGCATTGAAGAACCGCGCCACTCGCGCCTCCTCGTAGCCGGCATCGCCGCGCCAGACGATATTCGCCTCGACGCTCACGAGATCAACGATTGGCCGCCGTCGACGATGACATCGACGGCGTTCAGGTAGGCCGCATCGTCCGAGGCCAGGAACAGCGCAACGCGGGCGACGTCCTCCGGCTGGCCGAGGCGGGCGAGCGGATGGCTGTGCAGCATCTCGTGCACGGGGTGCCCTGGCTCGTCCAGGAAAGGCTCGATTTGCGGCGTGACGATCAGCCCCGGGCTGATCGAGTTGGCCCTGATGTTGTGCCGCGCGCCCGAAGCCGCAAGGTGGCGCGTGATCGCCAGCACCCCGCCCTTGGCCGCCCCGTGAGCGGCCTGCTCGATGAACGTCGCGCCGCGGTGAGCCGAGACCGAAGCAGTATTGATGATCACCCCGCCCCCGCCCGCGACCATGTGCGGCCAGGCCGCGCTGGTCACGGTGAAGATCAGGTCGAGTTCGTTGCGCTGGGTGAAGCGCCAGTCGTCCCAGGTCATCTCGGCAAAAGGTCCGACCCACGGCGCCGATGCGTTGTTGTAGAGGATGTCGAGGCCGCCGGCGCTGGACACCGCCTCCCGCACCCAGGCGGCGGCTGCCGCGGGATCGCCGAGGTCGACCGGTGCGCGCGCCCGCATCCAGCCGCCCGACGTGCTCACCTTCTCGGCGACCGTGCGCGCCCGCTCCTCATCGAGGTCGCAGCCCACGACCTTCGCACCTTCGGCCGCGAACAGGTGAGCCGCTGCCGCGCCCTGGCCCCCCGCCGTTCCGGTGATCAGCGCCACCTTGCCGTCGAGGCGCCCCATCAGCTCTTCTCCACCAACTCGACCAGGTTGCCCTCGGGGTCGGCGAGGAACGCGAAGCGCACGCCAGGCTCGGGCGACGGCGAAGGCTCGACGACCGGGCTAGCGCCCGCGGCGAGCGCGGCGGCGAACACGGCGCCGATGTCCGGCGCACCCAGCGCGAAGTGGTTGTAGCCGCGGGTGGCGTGCGATTCGATCGGCCCGAGGCCCTGCAACCCGGGCGCGGACGCCGCGTGCTCGAACAACTCGAGTCGGAACCCGCCAGGGTGGACGAGCATCACCCCCCGAATCGGGTGCGGCGCTAGGTCGAACTCGAGCTGCCGGCTGAAGCCAAACGCGCGCGTGTAGAACTCCACCGCCGCGCCCAGGTCACGGACCGAGAGACCAACGTGATCGAATGAAATGCGCATACGGACCCCATGATTGCATACAGATTGACGTTTCGTCTACAGTTGCTGCAGTGACTTCTGCGCTCCACCACATTGGCTACGTGGTCGAGGATCTGCGCGCCGGCGTGAAGCGATTCGCGGCCACGACTGGGGCTGGTCCGTTCTACGCGATGGAGCACATCGAGTTCGACGAAGTGACGTATCGCGGCGGTGACGCCGTCTACGACCATTCCTCCGCCTTCGGCTCCTGGGGACCGATCATCGTCGAGCTCACCCAGGTCCACGAAGCCAGGCCGGCCGGTCTGGCCGACGCCCTGGTTGGAGCCGGCCAGGGCGTCGGTCACGCGGCATGGCTGGCGGAGTTACTTGAAGAGGAGACCGCGCGACTGCGGGCGGCGGGCCAGGAGCCCTTCCACACCGGGCGCACCGGTCCAGCTTCGGCCGTGTGGTTCGACGGCGGACCGCTCTTCGGCCACCCCATCGAGGTGCTCCAGCGGCGCGATGAGCTGCTTGGGTTTTACGCGACAGTCAGACGAGCCGCGGAAGGCTGGGCCGGTTCTGATCTTTACCGTCCGATGAGCGGACCCCCGGCATGAAGCTCCCCGGAGAGGTCGACGTCCTGGTCGTGGGGTTCGGCGCCCCCGGCGCCAGCGCTGCAATCGCTGCGCATGACGCCAGCGCGTCGGTGGCGGTGGTCGAGAAGACCGCGGCCGGCGGCGGCTTGACCGATGCGATTGTCTTCGGGCGCACCGCCGGCGCGGTCGCCGCGGCCGACCGAGTAGCCAAACCAGTTCAAGCCATGAGGAGCTGAGATGACCCAGACCACGATCGAGGTGAATACCCCGCGCGGCACGATGCCTGTCTACGTCCACGTTGCCGACGCCAACAAGTCCGCTCCGCTCGTCCTTCTCTACATGGACGCGCCCGGGATCCGCCCCGCGCTGCACGAGCACGCCGAGCGACTGGCTCGCACCGGGTACACCGCGGTCCTGCCGGACCTCTACTACACCATCGATCCGGCCGACCGGCCCGACGTCGAGCGACTGAGGGCCCGCGACCCGGAGGAGTTCAAGCGGATGGCCGGCGTGGTGGCGCGCATCAAGGACGACGATGTGATTGAGGACACCCGGCTCCTGCTCGCGATGCTGCCCGACCGGCCTACCGGTCCGTGGGGTTGCGTCGGCTTCTGCATGGGCGGCCGCTTCGGCCTGCGCGCGGCCGAGGCGTTCGGTGGCGAAGTGGCCGCCACTTCGCTGCTGCATCCCGCGCGGTTGGTCACCGACGAGCCCGATTCTCCACACCTCAGCGTGGACCGGATCCAGGGCGCGCTCTATCTCGGCTACGGCGGGAACGACCACGTCACGCCGCCGTCCACCATCCCGCCGCTGCGCGACCGCCTCGAGCAGCACGGCGTCGAACACCGCATCGACGTCCTGCCCGGCGCGGAGCACGGCTTCACGATGCCAGGGGTGCCCGCCTACCACCGCGAGGCCGCGGAGCGGGCCTGGGCGGGCACACTCTCGCTGCTGCGAGAGCGCCTGCTCTAAGGTCGATATTCGCGCGCGGGCCGTGACCGGTGTGGAGGCCCTCCGGACCCGCGCACAGCTCGCTTGCGGTGCTCATGGCGGCGAGACCGCGCCGGGCAGGAGTAGACGGCCGTGGATGGCATGCCGACCCACTGACAGATTCTCCACGGTGCCGTCCGGGAGCACGACCTCGGCCGTGGTGCCCGGCGGCACGGTCACAGTCAACTCGAGCGCATCTTCGGTCAGGCGCCAGGAGGACTCGATGCGCCCATACGGGCTGTCATGCTCAGCCCGCACCCAGGTGAGCCCACCGCCCGGCTGCGGCTCGATCCGGAAGTGCCGGTACCCGGGGCCGGAATCGAGCAGCCGGATCCCGGCCACGTAGCGGTGCAGGAACGAGACCACGGCACCCTTCGAATAGTGGTTGAGCGATTCGAACGGCGTGCCATCCTCGCGAATCCCGTCCCAGCGCTCCCACATCGTGGTGGCTCCCCGATCGATCATGTACAGCCACGACGGCATCGTGTCGGTGAACAACAGCTCGTACGCCACGTCGAGGTGGCCGGTATCGGCGAGCACGGGCAACAGCCAGGGCGTGGCGAGAAACCCCGTGCCGAGATGCATGCCCGCCGCCCGGATCAGTTCGACGAGGCGCGCCGCAACCTCAGCACGTAACTTGCCGGGAACCAGGTCGAAGGCGAGCGCCCGGACGTGGTTGGCCTGCGTTTCGGGACGCACGCGTCCGGAACGATCGATGAACTCCGCCTGCCAGGCGGCCCGAACGCGCTCCGCCAAGGATCCGTATCGCCGCGCGTCCGCCTCGCGTCCGATCACGCGCGCGATCGCGCTCATCAACCGGGCCGAGTGGACAAAGTACGCGGTCGCCACGTCGGCCTTGTCGGCCTGCCGAAACACCTCGAACTCCTCCGGACCCTTCAGGTCCTCCCCCGGCACGAGCCACTCGCCCCAGTGAAAGCCTGAGTCCCACAAGTAGCGCTCGTGCGGCAGCGGCTCGGGGCGGCGAGCCGCGCGCGCCGGGTGCCGTGCGCCCGATGCGGCGCGCTCGACGTAGGTAAGCCAAGCAACCATCGACGGCCACTGCTCCTCGAGCAGCCGCCGGTCGCCGTAGGCGCGGTAGATCTCCCAGGGCACGATCACCGCGGCATCCCCCCAGCCCGCCGAGCCATTCAGCTCGGCGAGGAATCCACCTTCGGACTCGGACGGCGGGCTGGGCGCGAGGTTGGCCACAACGCCGCTCGACCACTGCTCGGCAGCCAGGTCGCGCAGCCACTTGGTCGAGAACCCGGCGACGCCGAACAGGAAGGCCGCACTCGGGACGAAGATCTGCCAGTCGCCGGTCCAGCCCGCGCGCTCCCGCGTCGGACAGTCGGTGGGAATGTCGCAGGCGTTGCCGCGCAGGCTCCAGACGCACGCCTCGTGCAGCCGGTTGATCCGCTCGTCGCTGCAGCGAAACCAGCCCGTGCGGGTCAGGTCGGTGTGGGCGACGACCCCGGTCAGGTCGTCGCCGGCGAGCGCCCCCGGATGGCCTTCGACGCGCACGTAACGGAAGCCGTGCGTGGTGTGACGCGGCTCGAATACCTCCCCCGGCCGTCCCGCGGAAATGACCCGGTCCACTTGCCCCGCGGGGAGCGGCTCGGGGAGGAACGGGAGGTCGACCTCGAGGTGCTTGGTGGTGACGTCGCCGTCGGCCGCGATCGCCTCGCCGTGGATCAACGTGATCTCGGTTCCGACCGGTCCGAGATCGCGCAGCCGCACCCAGCCGTTGATGTTCTGACCAAGATCGAACACCTGCCCGCGCGCCACCCGGCGCACCGACAGCGGCGTCAGCTCTTCCACGGCGCGCACCGGCGGCGCCGGCGAGGCCACGAGGTTCCCGTAGCCGTGGTCGGCGACCAGCACCGAATCCCACCCGGCGTCGTCGAAGCCTGGCGAGCTCCATCCATCGGGATGGCGCCGAAGGTCGACCGACTGACCTGCGATCAGATCGGCCGCCTCGATGTGCGACCGCGCGCTGCGCCAGCCTTCTCGCGTTCCGACGACCACGACTGAGCCGTCCGCCAGCTCGACGCGCAACTGGGCGAGAAAGGCGAGCTCGGATCCCCACTGATCGTGCGCGCGCGGCAGTCCGACCTGACCCCGGTACCAGCCGTCCGAAGTGATCGCGCCGATCGCGTTGCGGCCAGTTCGCAGCAAATCGGTGACGTCGTATGTCTGAACCTGGAGACGATCCCGGTACTCAGTGAAGCCGGGTGTCAGCTCGGCGTCGCCGACGCGCCGGCCGTTGATGAACGCCTCGTAGATCCCGTGTGCCGTGGCGTAGAGCCGCGCCGCGAGGACCGACTGGCCGACCAGCTCGAACTCGCCACGCATGAGCATGGCCGGGCGCATACCGGGCGGCGCCGGCTCGCCCTCCACCGGGGCGATCCAGCGGGCGGACCAGTCCGCGGTCCCGAGCAGCCCGAGCTCGAAGACGTGCGGCTCGGACCACCCGCTCTCCCCCAGGTCGGTCCACACCTTCACCACCCACGCCACGCGGTCGCCCGACCGCAGCCGCGGCCCCGTGTACTCGACGAGCAGGCTGTCCGGGCTCTCCACGCGGCCGGTATCCCACCCGTTGCCCATCCGCGTGCGATACGCGAGCTGCCGGCGGGCGCCGTCCGGCAGCCACCACGAAAAACGCGGTCGCGTCGTGTCGATGCCCAGCGCGCCGACGAGGTGCTCGACCCGCAGCCGGGTCGGGTGCCCCGGGTCCCGGTCAGGCAACCGGGTCGTGGACGTCGAGCTTCTCTGAGGCCGGGTCCCTTCCCTGTGCCGCGGCGGCATTCTCGACCGCCGCCGGAGTCGGGCCGGCGCCTTGCGGGCTGCGCACGCCAAGGACCCGATCGCGGAGTTTCATCAGCGCCACCGCCGGGCCTTTGCCGGTCGAGGTGCTGGTCAAGCCGTCGGGGTTCTGCACCGCGGTCAGCACCAGTGCCAGGCCGGCGACGATCGCCTGATACTTACCGACACTGAGGTGGATATCGAGGAAGGTCACGAACAGCCCCGCAGCCGAGAACATGATCCCGGCCACGACGGCGCCGGCGATCCGACCGACGCCGGCCACGAACACGATCGCAAGCAGACTGATCGACGTGAACGCCGCGAAGCTGTCGGCGGTCAGCTCGCCCTGGGAATAGCCGGTCAGGGCGCCCCCGATGCCGGCGATGAAGGCCGCGAGCGCGAATGCCATCAGCTTGCCCTGCGCCACGTTGATCCCGACCGATCCGGCGGCACGCTCGTTGGATCGGATCGCGAGCAGCATCCGCCCGGCAGGACCGCGCCGAAGCCGGGCCACCAGGAGACCGAGCAGGATCACCACGACGAGCACCATCACGCCAAAGATCACCCGCGGGTAGGCCTTACCGTGGCTGATGGCCAGGTTCAGGCCGAGTAGATGTGGCTGTTTGATCGGCAGTCCGGCGGTGCTGCCGGCGAACCCCGTACTCGAAAAGATGAGCGCATCCATGGCCGCGGCGAAGCCGAGCGTCACCACGGCCAGGTTGACGCCGCGCAGGCGCAGCGCGGGGAGCCCGATGACCAGCCCCACCGGCACCGCGCACAACCCCGCGAGGATCAGCGAAAACGGGAAGCCGAGACCCCAGCCGTGCGAGATGTGCCCGAGCATGAACCCGCCGATACCGGCCAGCGACATCTGCGCCAGTGACACCTGCCCGACGTAGCCGGTGAGGACCACGACAGACAACGCCACACACGTCACGGTGAGCGAGGAGATGAAGGCGAAGCGCAGGACGTTGTTGAGCACTAGCAGAAGCAACAAGCCGGCCACGAAGCAGCCCCCGGCCGTCCACAGGGTCGAGTGCGGGCGCCCCACCGAGGGGTTGTTCTGGGCCGCCTCGCCACCGCGCGCCAGCACCGAGCGAGACCGCAGCGCCATCACGACGATGATCACGATGAACGGCACGGCGTCCGACAATCCCTTCTGCGGGAGCCAGGTCCAGACCGTGATCAGCTTGTTGATCAGGGACTGCGCGCAGCCGATCAGCAGGCCGGCCACGGCGGTGATCCAGAACGACTCGAACCGCCCCAGCAGCGCCGCGGCGAGCGCGGGCACGATGAACAGCGTGTAGGAGGTCGGGTCGAGGCTGGCCACCGGGGCGATGAGGATGCCCGCGGCGCCGGCGAGGACGGTGGCGATCACCCAGTTCTGCGCGGCGACACGGTTGGCCGAGATCCCGGTGAGCGCGGCGCCTCGGTCATTCTCGGCGCCGGCCCGGGTGGCCAGCCCGAAACGCGTATAGCGGTAGATGAGCGCCAGCGCGATCGAGATGACCACCACCACGCCGGTGAAATACAACCGGTCCTCAGGGAACGTCACGCCCGAGATCGACAGCGGGGCGCTGGGGAAGATCGGGTTGGTGGCGACCGGCTGGGTGCTGTAGTTGAGCACGGCGATCGCCTGAAAGGCCAGCATGACACCGACCGATGCGCACACGCGGGTTAGCTGCGTCGCGCCCCGCAGCGGCCGGTAGACGAGCCAGTGCAGGACAAGTCCGAGGATCGCCGCGTACACGAGCGAGATGAAGATCGCCAGCGTGGTGTCGAGCCCCGCCCCGCCGGTCAGCGAGATCTGGTGGGGGATGACCACCACGGGCAGCTCGAGCTGCCCGAACGAGCGGAGGTTGACGAACACGTAGGCGATGAACATCGCCACGGCGCCATGGGCGAAGTCGACCACGCCAGCGCTGCGGTACTTGAGCACGAGGCCCTGGCCGAGGATCGCGTAGGTGGCGCCGGCGCCGAGCCCGAGGATCAGAAAGAGGATGTAGCTGGACATGATCTTGAGGTGGTGTTAGGTGCGTTCGAGGCCGGGCCCGCCCACCCGCCTGCTCAGCGGCAGGCGGACCCGACTGCGTTGCTCAGAGTCCCTGGCCCTGGTAGTAGCCCTTCGAGGTGACCCAGTTGTTCGGGTTGGGCTGCGTGATCTGCCCGTTCTGGATCTGATTCATGAGGTAGTAGTCGTTGCAGATGGCCGGCGCGCCGGTCATCTGCTTCCCGTCGCACGTGTACGGGTGCGACAGGAAGTTCGGATGGTTGCCCCCGGTCTTGAACGCGGCCAGGATCGCCTTGGTGTTCGGCGTTCCCGAGATCTTGCTCAGGGCGGCCTGGACGTTCATGACGGTGGCGAAGCCCGCCGTGGAGATCGAGTCGATCAGGGTGCCGGGAGCCGCCCACTTCTTCAGCGCGGCCTGGAACAGCTGCGCCTGCTGGCTGTTTCCGCTCTGGAGCAGGAACGGCGAGGCGATGTACATCCCCTGCGCCCCTCCCGACGATGCCGCAATCACCGGCGGGGCGCCGCACGGGTCGATCCCCATGAGCTTGCCGGTGTAGCCGACGCTCTTGAGTGACTTCAAGACGTTGCCGCAGCCGTTGGGAACGTCGATGTAGGCGAGATCAGCGCCACTCGACTCGATCAGCGCCGCCTGCGGGCTCGGGTCCGGAGAGGTCGGCGACAGTGGGATCTCCTTGACCTCGGTCACGCCGGCGGCCTTCATCACCGGCGGGATCTGCCCCAGGATCGACTCGCCCTGCGGGTTCGAGAAGTACATGAGCGCGACCTTCTTCACTCCGAGCTGCTTGGCCGCGTAGACCGAGGCGGCCGCGTTGTCACCGACGCTGACCGACCAGAACTGGATCGAGTTGGGCGCCTTGAACGGCACCGGCGTGAACGGGATTCCGCCGATGTAGGCGAGATTGGCGTGCGCGTAGATCGGAATCGAGGCGGGCGCGCCCACATCGGCGGCGCCGAGGATCGCCACGGGGTGCTTGGCCACGAGCTCGTTGGCGCACCGCCCGGCGGTGGCCGGCGTGCCGTCGCCGACGCAGTTGTCGATCTCGACCGGGTGGCCGTTGATGCCGCCCAGGTAGTTGTTCACGTACTGGGCCGCGGCGAGCGCGCCCTGGCGCGCCTCGGGAAACGTCACGGCGCCCGTCTCGTCGTTGATCATGCCGAACACGTACGGGCTGCCGGTCGCCTTCTTCGGCGTGCCGAACGAGAACGAGCTCGAGGACGCCGTCGTGGTGCCCGCGCTGCCGCCAGACGACCCGCTGGTTTTGCCGGCGCTGCTGCTGCTCGAGCTACTCGATCCGCATCCCGCGGCCAAAAGCCCGGTGACGGCCACCGCGGCCGCCAGGCTGAGCCATCTGGAAGATCTCATCTGTTGCTGTGTTCTCCTTGGTTGTGTCTGTCGGTCACGTGCTGGTGTGCCGTTTCTCAGGCGGCGGCCGCTTCGCCCAGGTAACTCGCCGCGAGCAGCTCCCGCCGCCCGCGGAGCTCCGACGCCGCCCCCTCGAGCGCGATGCGGCCATGGGTCAGGACGTAGGCCCGGTCGGAGATCTCGAGCGCAAGGGCAACGTGCTGCTCGACGAACAGCACGCTCGCCCCCAGCTCGTCCGCCACCCGGCGCAGGATCGGGAGCAGGCGCTCGACGATCACGGGAGCCAGGCCGAGGCTCATCTCGTCGACGAGCAGGAGCTTCGGCCGGGTGACCAGCGCGCGCCCGATGGCCAGCATCTGCTGCTCGCCGCCAGACAGCAGGCCCGCCTTGCGCTGGAGCGTCTTCTCCAGCTCGGGGAGCATCTCGAGCAGCTCCTCCTCGCGCGCACCACCCCGACCCCCGGCCAGGCGCAGATGCTCACGGACGGTGAGGCCGGGGAACAGAGCGCGGCCTTCCGGCACCAGGGCAAGGCCCCGTCGGGCCAGGACATGCGCCGGGGTGCCCCCCACGTCCTCTCCCAACAGCTCAATGGCGCCGGAGATCGGCCGGTTCAGTCCGGCGATCGTCTCGAGCGTCGTCGTCTTGCCGGCGCCGTTCGGCCCGAGCAGAGCCACCACCTCACCCGGTCTGACCTCGAGGTTGAGCTCTCGCACGACCGCGATGCGCTGGTAGCCCGCGAACAGGTCCCTGAGCACCAGGGCGTGGCCCGAGGCCGGAGAGCTAGTGAGTGGCTGCGGCATGATGCGCTCCTAGGTAGGCCTCGATCACCTTCGGGTCCTCACGAATCTCTGCGGGGCTCCCGGTCGCGATCTGTCGTCCGAAGTCGAGAACCATGAGGTGGTCGCAGACGCTGAGGACCAGTCCCATGTCGTGGTCGATGAGGAACACGGTCACGCCGTGCTCCTCGGGAAGCGAGCGCAGGCGGCGTCCCAGCTCGAGACTCTCGTCGCTGTCCAGCCCGGCGGCCGGCTCGTCGAGCAGCACCAGGCGCGGCTGCCTGGACAGCGCCCGGCCGACGCCGACCAGCTTGCGCCGGCCGAGGGAGATCTCCGACGGGTAGCGGTCGACCACGTCCTCCAGTCCGCAGACCGAGATGGCCCAGTCGACGCCGGTGCGATCCGGGGGCCGGTGCGGGAGAAACAGGTCCCGGAGTGCCGACGGGACGGTCACGTGTTCGCTGGCGACGAGCAGGTTCTCGTCGACGGTCAGGTCGTCGAACAGCTCGACCGACTGGAACGTGCGCGCCAATCCGAGACGCGCTCTCCGATACGGGCGCAGCCGGCTGATGTCGCGCCCGCCGAACACGATCCGCCCGGCCGCCGGGCGCGTGTACCCGGTCAGGGCGTCGACCATCGACGTCTTGCCGGCGCCGTTCGGACCGATCAGGCCGTACACCTGTCCTTCGCTGATCCGCAGGTCGACGTCGGATACCGCGATCACGCCGCCGTAGGTGACGCGAAGGCCGCTCACGTCGAGCAGCGGTTGACCTGCTTGTCCGGTTTCAGTCATCTCTCCTCACTCAGCGGGAAGCCCGCTCCGTGGCGGAAACTGTACACAGATTTAGTGTCTGCGTCCAGAGCCAGTCACGAGTACAAGTTATGCGTTTGTTAGCGTGCCCCCGAAGACCTCGACACCGCCCTCCCAACCGGGCGAGCCAGAGTGCACGAATGCCGCCCAGGCGCGCGCGAGCGCCTCGCCCACGGGTTCCGCCCCGGGCGCTTGACCGCCGAGCCGCTCGCCCGGGCCGCCGTCGGTCCACGTCCCGAACAACAGCGGCACCTCGGTGGTATGTGTCGCGCGGAGCTGCGGGCCGGCGCCCGGATGGTCGACCCGGTAGCGGTATACGCGTGCCCCGGTCGCCGCGCGGGCGTTCGCCCAGCGCGCCATCGGCGCGGCGACGATCGCGTCGGTCGCGATCGCCACGAGCAGCGCGATGTCGTCGGTCCGCTCGCCGGGCTCGTAATAGCGATCGAGCACGTCGTGGGGGTCCTCGCCCGGGCATAGGTGGGCGACGATCTCGGGCACGCGCTCGACCGGCGGCGCCGGTCGCCAGGGGGCGTCGAAGAAGAACGTGCCCTCGGCGGCGGTATGGCCGATCAACACGTCGATCTCGCCGGCGAGGCCAGGGTCCTCCAGCGCCGAGCTGGGCAGGCTACCCGGATCCAGCGTCGGTAACGCGCCCCCGCGCGTGCCGCGCCATTCCGGGAGCTCGAGCAGCTCCTCGTGCAGCGCCACGACCCGTTCGGGCTCGACCAAGCGCACTTGCGTGGGATCCCCACCCGCGAGCGCCTCCGCCCAGCGCTCCGCCGCCTCCGGAGCCTGGATCACATCTCCGAACGGGGGGGACTGGAGGATCGCGCGGCGGAACAGCCCTTGCGCGGCGGGCGCCGCGAGCAGGTCGGCCGCGCACAGCGCGCCGGCCGACTGGCCGGCGAGCGTGACCCGGTCCGGGTCGCCTCCAAACGCCGCGATGTTGTCGCGCACCCACGCGAGCGCCGCAATCTGATCGAGTAGCCCCCAGTTCCCGGCCGGCTCGCCCTCGGCGCGCGCGAGCGCCGGATGACACAGCCAGCCGAGACTGCCCAGCCGGTAGTTCACCGTGACCACGACGACGTCGCCCGCGGCGGCCAGCCGTCCCCCGTGGTAGACGCTAGCCCCGGAGTGACCGACGGCAAAGCCCCCGCCATGCAGCCACACCATCA